>NZ_JBHULI010000025.1:0-28822 GCF_042684365.1 Gracilimonas halophila
TAAATGACTCAATTAGAAAAATTACTCAATAAAATAACCGACAAAACTTACACCATAGGAATCGTAGGCTTAGGGTACGTAGGTTTACCACTGATGTGGACCTTCCACCAGGTTGGAATGCCGGTAATTGGCTATGATATAGACGAGAAAAAAGTCGAAAACCTCAAAAACGGCATCCCGTACATCAAGCACCTGGGGAAGTAAATGAAATTGATAACAATCGGCCTTAGAAAAAAGACCGTTAAGAAAATGATGAAGTGTAGCGTTAAAAAAGAAATCAAACCGCATGGTACTCGAATTACCTGCAAGCCCAGTAATGGAGCATTGATTTCTTTTAGCAGAATGAAATCATTTTTAGGGCTTTTTTCTACAGCCTTGATCTTTTGTTACTTTTGTATCAAGACAAAAGTAAGGGAAAGTCGATACAGGCAAGAAATTATAAAAGCATAAAGTACATAAATGTCCCAACACGAAAATTTACTTAAAAAAATAGAAGACAAAACCTATACCATAGGTATTGTAGGCCTCGGCTACGTCGGTCTCCCCCTCATGTGGACCTTCCACCAAAACAACATGCCCGTACTCGGTTTTGATATCGATGCGAAGAAGTTGAACCAGGATTTTAAGGATTATTAGAATTACCAGGATTAAAATGAATTACATATCCGGCCTTAGAAAAAAGACCGTTAAGAAAATGATGAAATGCAGCGTTAAGAAAGAAATCAAACCGCATGGTACTCGAATTCCTTGCAAGCCCAGTAATGGAGCATTGATTTCTTTTAGCGGATTGGAATCATTTTTAGGGCTTTTTTCTACAGCCTTGATCTTTTGTTACTTTTGTATCAAGACAAAAGTAAGGGAAAGTCGATACAGGCAAGAAATTATAAAAGCATAAAGCACATAAATGTCCCAACACGAAAATTTACTTAAAAAAATAGAAGACAAAACCTACACCATAGGTATTGTAGGTTTAGGGTACGTAGGTTTACCACTGATGTGGACCTTCCACCAGGTTGGAATGCCGGTAGTTGGTTATGATATAGATGAAAAAAAGATTGAGAACCTAAAAAAAGGAATTCCTTATATAAAACACCTCGGAACCGAGATGATGGAAACCCTCGCCAACTCCGATAAAGCCGATGCCACCACCGATTTCTCCCGCCTCGATGAAGCCGATGCTATTTTGTTATGCGTGCCCACACCCCTCGACCACCACCGCGAGCCGGATATGAGTTATGTGGAGCAGACCACCGACACCGTCTCCCAATACCTGCGCAAGGGACAGCTGGTGATCCTGGAATCCACCACCTGGCCGGGGACCACCGAGGAGCTGATGATCCCCATCCTGGAGAAGAACTCCGGACTGAAAGCCGGAACCGATTTTTATGTGGCCTACAGCCCCGAGCGCGAAGACCCGGGCAACCCGAATTTCAATACCGCCAAGATCCCCAAAGTGGTGGGCGGACATGGAGACGAGGCATTGAAGCTGGCAACAGCCATGTACGATACGGCCATTGTGGAAACCGTGCCGGTCTCCGACTGCAAGTCTGCCGAGGCTGTGAAGCTGACTGAGAATATCTTCCGTTCGGTGAATATTGCCCTGGTAAATGAGCTGAAGGTGGTGTATGAAGCCATGGGTATTGACGTACATGAGGTGCTGGATGCCGCGGGGACCAAACCCTTTGGTTTTATGAAATTTACGCCCGGCCCCGGATTGGGCGGGCACTGTATTCCCATTGATCCGTTCTACCTCACATGGAAGGCACGCGAGTTTGAGAAACACACCCGCTTCATTGAGCTGGCCGGAGAGGTAAACACGAATATGCCCACCTACGTGGTGGACCGAACCATGCACGCCCTCAATACTCACAAAAAAGCCATGAACGGCAGCAAGGTGCTGGTGATCGGACTCGCCTACAAACCGGATGTGGATGATATGCGTGAATCTCCGACTTTTAAGATCTTTGACCTGCTGAAGAAAATGGGAGCCGAGATCGCTTATTACGATCCGTTCATCCCGGAAGTTCTGCCGACCCGTGAACATGGGGAGTACACCGGAATGCAAACCGTGGAGTGGAACAAAGAAACGGTTTCAGGTTTTGATGCTGTATTGATCTCCACGAACCATTCGACCATTGATTATGCAGAGCTGGCTGAGTGGAGTGATTGTATCATTGATACGAGAAATTCGATGAGTGGGGTTAAACCGAGAAGTGAAAACCATATTATTAAAGCTTAAGAATTAATTTAGAACAAAAAGAATCAATGCTAAACGGAAAATCAATACTTATTACAGGTGGTACTGGCTCATTAGGAAAAGCCCTCACCAAACATATTTTTGAAAATTATCCTGACATCAATAGATTAGTAATTTTTTCTAGGGATGAACAAAAACAATTCCAAATGGGGCAAGAACATCCACATGATCAATTTCCTCAAATAAGGTTTTTTATTGGAGATATCAGGGATGAACAGCGTATAAAACGGGCTCTGAAAGGAATTGATTATGTGATACACGCGGCGGCGATGAAGCATGTACCCATTGCTGAATACAACCCAATGGAATGTATCAAAACGAATGTGTTAGGAGCTGAAAACTTGATCAACGCATGCCTTGAAACAGAAGTTGAAAGAGTAGTTGCACTCTCTACGGATAAAGCAGCGGCTCCAATTAACCTTTACGGAGCGACGAAACTAACTTCGGATAAACTTTTTATAGCAGCTAATAATATAAGAGGATGGAATCCCATTAAGTTTTCTGTAGTACGTTATGGAAATGTAATGGGATCAAATGGGTCTGTAATTCCTTTTTTCTTGAATAAAAGAAAGGAAGGAGTATTACCTATAACAGACCCGAATATGACACGATTTAATATTTCCCTACAAGGGGGAGTGAATATGGTCATGCATGCACTTGAATATGCATGGGGAGGAGAGCTGTTTGTCCCAAAGATCCCTTCTTATCGTATTATGGATGTCGCGGAGGCTATCGGGCCTGAATGTGAAAAGCCAATTATTGGGATTCGTCCCGGGGAAAAAGTTCATGAGGAAATGATCACTGCTTCGGATTCCTTTAACACCTATGATTTAGGTAAATACTACGCAATTCTTCCGCAGGTTCCTCGATTTAAGCTTGAAGATTTTATTGAGCAGAATAATGCTAAACGTGTTGAGCAAGGGTTTCGCTATAATTCCGGCGAAAATGAAGAATGGGAAACAGTTGAAAGCCTTAGAAATCTTATCAAAGAACACGTAGATCCGGATTTTAATCTATGAGTAAAGCAATCGCAATTATTCCTGCAAGGGGAGGTAGTAAAAGAATTCCCCAAAAAAATATTAGAAACTTTTTAGGTGAACCTATTATCAGTTATGTAATTAATGCAGCTCTAAAGAGTAATTTATTTGAAACTGTGATGGTATCAACTGACTCAAACGAAATTAAGAAAATTGCTATAAGCTATGGAGCAGAAGTTCCTTTTCTTAGGAGTAAAAAAAATTCAGATGATTATGCTACCACTATTGAGGTCTTGGAAGAAGTAATTAATAGATATAAAGAGGTTGGCAAAAACTTTAATTATGCATGTTGCCTTTATCCTACAGCACCATTTACAAACCCCAAAAGGTTGAAGTTTTTTTTTAGAAAACTAAAAGAAAAAAACTACGATTGTATATTTCCAATTTTAGAGTATTCACATCCTATACAAAGGTGTCTTAAATTAGTTGAAGGGAATCGTATAGAAATGGTTAATCCAGAAAATTTAATTACTAGATCACAAGATCTAGAAAAGAGGTATCATGATGCAGGGCAGTTTTATTGGTTTGTTCCCGATAAATTAATTCCCCAAAAAAAACTTTGGACAGATAATACTGGGGGTATTGTAATTAATCCTTTAGAGGCTCAGGATATAGATAACATAGATGATTGGAAGTTGGCAGAGCTTAAATATCAGATGATAAATGACTAATTTTAAACAATTATGACAAGGAAGAAAGTCTTAGTTACAGGTGCATCAGGAATGCTTGGTGCGAATTTAGTTAGCCAATTAGAAGTCCACTTTGATGTTTACTCTACTTCTTCATCTGATTTTAAAGAAAGGAAGTTTGATAAATTCAAAGTTTTCGATCTAAATAAAGAAGATTATTCTCCACTATTCTCATGGGTTGATCCGGATGTAATCATTCACTGCGCTGCAATAACCAACGGTAATTTCTGCCAGAATAATCCATATGAGGCATTTCTTACAAATTCTTTTTCTTGTGAAAAGTTGGCAAGTTTTTCAAATAAAGAGTGTCATATAATTTATATTTCGACAGACGCTGTTTTTTCACCAGATATCCATCTTGCTAAAGAAAGTGATATTCCAAATCCTGAAAATATATATGGGAAGTCTAAAGAACTCGGTGAATTTTTACTACAGAGTTCACATAAAAAAATTTCAATTATAAGAACCACAATTGTGGGACTGAACTTGAATTCGAAAAAAAGTGGTTTTGCTGAGTGGATTATTCGGAGTCAACAGAAAGAAGAAAAGATAAATTTATTTGAAGATGTTTTATTTACTCCGATCTCAATTTGGAGACTTGGAAAAGAAATTATTTCACTTATCCAAAATCCAATGAATAGAAAAATTTGTCATATATCAGGATCTGAAGTTGTTACAAAATATGATTTTGGTTATGAGTTGGTCAAAAGCCTAAATGGTAATTTTGATTTATTAACTAAAGGAAGTATTCGGGAATTTAGTGGTAGAGCAAAAAGATCAACTGATCAAACTTTATCTTGCAAAAAGTATGAAATTGAAAGAAGTGTAAAACTCCCTGCCCTTATAGAAACCGTTAATGATATTAAAATTAAATACAATGAAAGATATAAAAATTGGAAATGATTTAATTGGAAAAGGCCATCCAGTATATTTTATTGCAGATATTGCTGCTAACCACGATGGTGATATAAATCGAGCAAAAAAACTTATTGATTTGGCGAAAGAGAGTGGCTCAAATGCAGTAAAGTTTCAGCATCATGATGTTTCTAAATATGTAAGTGATTATGGCTTTAAAAATTTAGGTGGAAAGTATAGTCATCAGGCAAAGTGGAAAAAGTCGATTTTTGAAGTTTATAAAGATGCTGAGGTGCCGGTAAACTGGACTGATGAACTTAAGAAGCATTGTGATGATATTGGGATTGAGTTTTTTTCAACTCCTTATGACTTAGATATGGTAGACCATTTGAATGATTATGTGCCGGCTTTTAAAATTGGTTCAGGTGATGTTGCATGGAATAAAATGTTAGAAAAAGTAGCAAAATCTGGTAAACCAGTTTTATTTGCTTCTGGTGCAGCAACCATGCAGGAAGTTGTAGATGCTGTAGATATTATCAGTAGTCATACAGAAGATCTTCTTTTGATGCAGTGTAATACTAAC
This sequence comes from Gracilimonas halophila, assembly GCF_042684365.1. NCBI lineage: Bacteria > Pseudomonadati > Balneolota > Balneolia > Balneolales > Balneolaceae > Gracilimonas > Gracilimonas halophila. Next base: position 5,422 of record NZ_JBHULI010000025.1, read on the forward strand.
TATACTGGATCAGACGAAAATTTTAAGTACATCAATCTGAACGTATTAAAAACTTATGAAACTTTGTTTCCTGATGTTCTTCTAGGTTTAAGCGATCATACTCCAGGTCATGAGACGGTACTTGGTGCGGTTGCATTAGGCGCGGTGGCTGTTGAAAAGCATTTCACTGATGATTGCAGTAGAGAAGGACCAGATCACCCGTTTTCAATGGACCCTGAAGCCTGGAAAGCTATGGTTGATTCAACAAGGTTGTTAGAGTCAGCTATGGGAAGCACGGTTAAGAAAGTTGAAGAGAATGAAAAGAAAACAGTAGTACTTCAGAGAAGAGCTATACGGGTAACTACTAATTTAAAGGAAGGGGATAATTTGAAAAAAACTCACATCCAATATCAGAGACCTTGTCCTAAAGATGCGATTCATCCTAATGAAGTAGACAAAGTTATAGGTAAAAAGTTAATCAAAGATATTGAGTCAGGTGATTATATCAGACTGGAGCATATTAAATGGTAAAGAAGATTAGCCCTAAGGTCTCGATAATAATTACTTCATATAATTATGAAGATTACATCATTGAATGTGTTGAATCATGTCTGAATCAAAAAGGCTTTAATGATTTTGATGTGATTGTAGTTGATGATGGAAGTTCAGATGCAACAATTAGTCTCCTAAAAGGAATTTCAGATTCAAGGTTAAAAGTATATCAAAACCAGAATCGTGGCATAGAATTCTCTTCTAATTATGGAATTAAAGTATCTAATGCAGATTATGTAGTGAGAGTAGATGCAGATGACAAGCTTTCTCCAGACTACTTGGGCGAAATAGTTCCACTAATAGAAAACTCCGGATATGCCTTCGTGTATTCAAACTATTATATATTTAATGCGAATAGTGAAGTAATTGATAAATCAGAGTTACCGCCGTTTAATAAAGAGGAAATTTTCAATAGGGGAGATTTTTTAGCTACAGGTACTTTATATAGAAAGAAGACCTTGAAAAATGTTGAATTCTATTCAGAAAGCGTAAAAAATTGTGGTTTAGAAAATTACGAATTGATTCTGAAAATAATTGATGAATCAAATAAAGGTGCTCTAAATGAAGATCACCTTTTTTATTACAGAAGACACTCGCTGAATTTATCAGAGAAAAAAAAGAAAAGAATAGTTTCATACGGTAAAAGCTTAATGAAAAACACATACAATAGAGAATACAAAACTAATAAATTTCACCCTTACAAATTAGAGTTATAGATATGAAACGGGTATTAATTGTTTCAGCTCATCCTGATGACGATATATTAGGTTGTGGTGGATTCATGGCAAAATATTCTTCTTCAGTTAAGTTCAAAGTGATTTTTATAGCTGAGGGCTCCTCTTGCCGATTTTCGGAAGCTGAACTTGGAAAAAAAGAAGTAAGTGATGCTATTAATAGAAGAAACACATCAGGGATTAAAGCTTTGGATATTTTAGGAGTTAAAAATGTAGAGTTTTATAATTTACCGTGTGGTCGATTGGATCAGATTCCTATAATTAATATAAACAAGATAATTGAACAAGAGATTATTCAATTTGAACCTGATACTCTATTTACTCATTCTGAGAACGATGCAAATAATGACCATAAAATTGTTTCTAAAGCTTCAATAATGGCAACACGCCCTAATGCCAATAATTTTGTGGAAAAGGTTTTTCAGTATGAAATACTATCTTCTAGTGAATGGAAATTTACTGAAGCTTTTTTACCCAATTACTTTGAGGCACTTACCGGTGATCAAATTAAGCTTAAGTGGGATGCACTAGCCGAATATGAAACGGAAGTAAAAAAGTTCCCATTTCCAAGATCATATGAAGGGATAGTTTCATTGGCTAAGTACAGAGGCATGCAAAGTGGTTGTGAGTTTGCAGAAGCTTATAGATTAATTAGACATATAAGAATATGAAAATAGCTTGTATTACATATAGAAGTTGGGCATCTGAAATCTATAATAAGTTGGCAAAAACTTATGATGAGCACGAGTTTCTTTTGATTCACTCTAAAGAGAATTTTTCTGAGGAGGGAGTGAAAAGCTTTAAACCAGATATAATCTTGTGGTATGGTTGGAGTTGGATGATAAGTAATGAGTTTGTTGATAATTATGAATCAATAATGCTTCATCCAAGCCCACTCCCCAAATACCGAGGTGGCTCTCCAATTCAAAACCAGATAATTAATGGAGAAACTAAATCAGCTGTTACTCTATTTAGAATGACAAAAGAGTTAGATAAAGGGGACATATATATACAGCAAGAAATAAGCCTTAATGGCTATATTGAAGATATATTTGAGAGAATAATTAAAGTTGGTTATGAAACTACTTGCAAAGTGTTTGATGGAGAATATATTTTAACGCCCCAAAAAGAAGAGAATGCTACATATTACGAAAGAAGAACCCCTTCAGAATCAGAGATCACATTAGTGGAGCTTAGTTCTAAACCAGGAAGATATATTTATAATAAAGTCAGGATGCTCACAGGGCCTTATCCGAGAGCTTTTATTCGCACCTCAGATGGGAAAAAGATTATTTTTCAAAATGTTGATATAATCGAATAGAGTTTGGATTTACTAGAGCTTCACTAAAAGCAGACAGAAATATTAAAGCTGGTGTTAGAATATCTGAAAAATAAAAAAATTATTGTAGTAGTAGCTCATCAGGATGATGAGTTGCTTGGCCTTGGGGCAACCTTGCATAGGCTAATATATGAATATAATATACAAACGCATGTAGTTATACTTGGAGAAGAAATAACCTCCAGAGGGGATGAACGAGACCCAGAGCAGTGGGGGAAAGAACTCAAAGTTCAAAAGCAGAACATCAAAGATCCACAAGCTGCAATAGGGTACCACTCAGTCAATACCTACAACTTTCCTGATAATCGGTTTGATACCGTAGGGCTATTGGACATCATAAAGGTTGTTGAGAAGGAAAAATTGGTAAATCAATCCTATTCTTGAAGTAATTACTTAATGATATATAAAATTTTAAAAAAGTTTAATCTTGGAAAAGATTTAACCGAATTACTTAAGCATTCGAAAAACTACATTTCTGCAGAGGTACTAACAAAGGGACTCGCATTTATAACACTCCCTATTTTCACTCGATTAATGTCGCCAGATGAATATGGCGTGCTTTCAGTCTTTGTTTCTTTTACCGGGATTTTAGCAATAATTTTTGGTTTTGGAATTAGAGGGGCTATAGGTAGATACTATTATGAGGATACCGATGATTTTTTTGAATATTTCAGCAGTAATTTCTGGTTTGTACTATCAGCAAGCATAGGGCTTACAGTATTAGTAATCATATTTAGGGATGAAATATATAAATTTCTAAACATCCCATACGGGATGATATATATAGCCTTAGGAATCACAATTCCACAAGTTATATATCAGCTATATCAGGCATATTTAACTGCAGCGAAGAGCAGTAAAAAGGTGGCTACATTAAACGTGACTTACGCTTTTGTAAGTACGGTTTTAGCCATCATAATTATGTACCAAATGTCAGATGAACGCTACTATGCAAAAGCTATAGGACAAGCCATTGGTGTCATTTTGATGTTTGGTATTACGCTCTGGTACCTTAATGACCACATTAAATTTAATGTTGAAAAGAAGCATTTAAAATATTCTTTGGTATTTGGGTTGCCCATTGTTGTTCATCTACTTTCTCAGAATATTTTAAATACATTTGATCAGATTATTATCAACCAATTAGTAGGAAGTAGAGAAACGGGACTTTATTCAGTTGCATATAAAATTGGAATGATACAGAACATTATTTCAATGGGAATACTAAAGTCCTGGACACCAATTTTTTACGAAAAACTAAATGAGAATAAAATATCTGATATAAATGACTTAGCAAAAAAATATGCTTTAATAGTTTCATTTGTAGCGGTAGTCTTAATCTTTTTTTCAAAGGAAGTAATAACAATTCTTGTAGATAAGGAGTACCATGAAGCTCTTATAATAATTCCTATTATTGTAGTGTCCTATTTCTTTTTCTTCGTGTATACCATGTATGTTAATTATGCTTTTTACCAAAAAAAGACTAAAAAAATTGCACTATTTACCATAATTGCCGGTGGTTTAAATATCGGATTAAACTACTTACTTATTCCAGAGTATGGGTATATAGCTGCTGCATGGACTACCTTAGCATCTTATGGCATACTCTTTATACTACACTACATAAATGTAAAATGGGTTCTTGATATTAAAGAGATAACTTCATTAAAAGTATTTGTTTTACCAATAATTATGATCCTTTTCGCTTGGGGCATTCAACACTTGTTGTTTATTAGTAATACTGAATACAACGTTGGTCTTTTGATAAGAATAGTTTGTCTGATTATCCCTGCTTATTTTTTAATTAATAGAATTAAGGGTTAAAGCTTATGAATATATTAGAAGCAAATTACAGCATTACTTATTTTAAAAAAGTAGAAACCAAGATTACTATATTCTTTGTCTTAAAGAAAATAGTTCAATCTATTAATTATACTTTCAGGCAGTTAGTTAAGGATCTTATTTTTTTTACAAAGAACAATAGTTTTAAAAATAAAGTGATTTGCTTTGCGAATTCAGTAAATCAAAAAAATGCTTTAGCATCATTAAAGGATAGAATTAATAATCTTATTTTTGCTGGGTTACCTAAAGAATCTGTGAATAGAATACCAATGGGTATTGGTTGCATAATAAGTATTATTCTTTCCCCTGTTTTTCTGTATGACTTTGTTAAATTCAAAAATAAACGAGAAAAAATACTTTACTTTTTTGAGTCATATTTTTTTATCCGGGGTATGTATCTATGGTGGGTGGTATACCTTAAACTTCAAACACCAAAGGCTATTATCATGTCAAATGACCATTTGGTTTGGCATCGAGTACTAAAAATGGCAGCCCAAAAAAATTCTATACCGGTTGTATATATACAGCATGCTTCTGTAACAGAAAAATTTCCAAAGTTGGAATTTGATCTCAGTCTTTTAGAAGGTAGGGATGCTTTAAGTAAGTACATGAAAAGGGGAATAAGTGGAAAGGTCGAGCTGGTAGGAATGATGAAGTTCGATCAATATCATAAATCCATTAATAAAACTACTTCAGTTAATACAATAGGTTTTTGTACAAACCTATTAGATCAAGAGGAAAAGATTTATGAGTTTGTAACAGAGTTGCACAATAAACTTGGTAACAAAAGTTTAATTTTGCGGCCTCATCCTAGAGATGAGAGGCATGAATTATACAATCGTTTAAAAGAAGAATTAGGAATAGAACTTTCAAATTCTAAATCTGAAAACTCTTTTGAATTTTTAAAAAAAGTTGAGGTTAATATAGCAGCAGAATCAAATATTCATTTGGAGGCTGTTTTGCTCAATGTATATCCAATTTATCTCAAATTAAAAGATGAAATAGCAGATCACTATGGTTTCATCAATAAGGGTATGATTGTTGATGTTTTTGAAGAAGTGACTAAACTAACTGACAAGATTCATGAATTGAGTAATGATAGACCATATATAAGAAACAAAGCAAACTATTATGTTGATACAGTAGGTACTGAGTATGATGGAAAGTCGGTTAAAAAAGTCATTCAGGAATTAGAAAATTATGGGATCATTAATTAATGAAAATCCTAAACATTTCTTCAATCATTCCATTACCTGGTCTCAAAAGAGAAAACGATATTTTGATAAGAATTCAGGATTACTTGGTAAAAAAATATGGATATGAATTTACCGTTGCAAAATCATTGCCTTACACACCATCGATTTTAGCTAAAATTAACAAAAAATGGAAAAATTACAGGGAATATCAAGAATCAAAAAATGTTGATGTTCAAGGATATAAAACTGTAATTTATCCATGGATAATGCCACCCAGTAGTAATTTTTGTATTAATTATCTGTTAGTTCCGTTTAATTTTTTAGTATATAAATTCTTTATCAAGGACAAGATATATAGTGATGCTAAAGAATCAGACCTATTACTTGCTCAGAATCTAATTCCGGATGCTATTGTAACTTATTGGTTAGCAAAGGAATTAGATAAATCTTTTATATTAAATTTGCGTGGTGAGTTGAAATCAATGTGGTTTAAGCTACCTCTATTGAAAAAGATAATTAATGAGGCTGAACACTTAATCACTCCCAGTCCTTCAATTTACAAGAGTTTTGGTAATACCTTTCAGGTAAAACTAATTCCACATCCTGTTGAAGAAAGGTTTTTTATGAAAGACAACAAAGATTTTCCAATACCTAAACTAGTCAGTGTTTGTAGGCTTTTAGATTGGAAAAACTTGGATAGAGTTATAGAAGCATTGGCATCATTACGTGATCAGGGATATCGTTTTCACTATAAAATATTAGGAGATGGGCCGGAGCTTGATAAACTTCAGAGTATGGTAAAAAAGTATGGTCTTTCTAGGGAAATATCATTTGAAGGATTTGTCGATTATGATAAAGTTCCAAATTATATGAAGGAGGCAAATATATATATACAGCCAAGCTATCCTGAAACACTTGGTCGAGCTTTTCTTGAAGCTGCTGCTGCAGGGTGTTTAATTATTGGTCATGAAAATACAGGAGTGGACGGGATATTTGAGCATGATCAGTCTGCAATTTTCGTTAATAAATCGAATATTAAAACAAAGCTAGGAAGTGTTTTTGATATATTTGGAAACCTAAAATACCACCAATTGATAGAAAGTTCCAAGGATAAAGTAAGGGAGCTGAACTGGGAAAATTTGGGTGAAGAGTATAATAAACTATATGGTGGAACAACAAAGGAATGACAGATATTTTCACATACATTTTTTATTTATCACTGTTGTTCTTCTTAGTTATTTCAACCTATTATTTAAAAGACAAAAAATTAAAAGGAAAGAAATATTATGATCCAAATGATCTAAACATATTATATGTATTAATAGTTATAGTTATATCATTTTTTGTTGGTATTAGATTCGAAGTCGGAAATGATTGGGATGGATATGTTACTGATTTCTTAAGCTTGACATCAAATTCAAGCTTTTCCTATTTCGATCAATACTATGAATTAGGTTATTATACACTAAATTGGCTTGTTGGCGTACTTAATTTAGGATATCAATGGGTGTTTTTTTCTTCCGCAATTATAGCTTGGTATTTTTATTTTAAGTCAGTCCCAAGATATATAATACCGCTATTCATTTTTTTCATTTTTACAGATGAGTTTTTCTTTTCAGGAATGAATCTTGTACGTCAATTTACAGCAATGGCATTATGGGTATTTAGTGTCAAATTCATAATTGATCGTAATCTGAAATTATTTTTGCTTTCTATTATAGGAGCAAGTTTGTTCCATTCAAGTTCATTATTACTTATACCATTTTATTTCATTCCCTATGAAAAACTTTATAATCAGATTTATTGGATGATTATTTATGGAGTTTCACTGATAGCCGTTTTCTTTTTAGATCTTTCAACTATTTATCAAAACTTAGATTTATTGGTATTAGCTTTAAGTGATGACATTGGGACCGTTGAAAGATATGCAAGATATGCTGAGTCAGGTAGATTAGCAGCAGAAGAAACAAGTTTAGGTTTAGGATTTACTTTTAAGTTATTGGTGAACTTCCTGATAATTATGTTGAGTAAAAGTTGGATAAAGCGACGACCCGAATTAAAACCTTATTTGGTACTTTTCTTTATTGGGGCAATACTGTTTAATATTTTTTATGAGTTTCAATTAATTGGAAGGTTGACTAACTATTTTCTGATTTTTAGACCATTAGTTTTAGCTTATATTATTTATTTTTATTGGGTTTTCAAGAAAGACCGAATAATTGGACCATTTATTATTTTTCTATATTTCTTAATTTTGTTAGCGGCCATTTATGGTAGTTCAAACATGTGCTGTCCTTATCAATTTCACTTATAAATCTTCTTTTTTAGATGAAAAAAATATTAATAATTCAAAGTAAAATACTTCACTATAGAAAAGCACTATACAATAAATTGTCCGAATCTTATCAAATATCGGTTCTGCACTCTGGTAAGCCTTCAATTTCACAAAATGATAAATACAGGGAAATTATTAAACCAAGTATTAATATTGGACCTTTTTTTTTTCAAAGAGGAATAAGGAATGAAATCAAAAGTGAAGATTATGATGTTGTTATTGCTATGTTTGATATAAGATGGATTAATAATGTTGTTTTAGGTCTTATTATTAATGGGCCAAAATTTATTTATTGGGGACACAGATACAGTAAAAGGATTTTTATAAATAGTATTCGAAATTTCTTAATAAAAAAGTCTGATGGGGTTATTCTTTATAATGATTCCGAAGTTCCAAAAATCAAAAAAGCTGGAATTAATGATGGAAAAATATTTATTGCAGAAAATACGATTGATGTGTCTAACTCTGAGAATTTAAGCATGAAAGATAAGAGTTTATTTTTATATGTTGGCCGGGCACAAAAAAGAAAGAGAGTTGACTTACTGTTGAAAGCCTTTGCAAGCATAAAAGATGAAATTCCAAAAAATGTAAATATAGGTATAGTTGGGGAAGGAGAAGAAAACTTAAATTTAAAAAATCTAGCTTTAGAAATTGGTATTAGTGATCGTGTTATATTTTATGGAAAGATTACGGATGATGAATATTTAAAAAAAATATTTTCTTGGGCTTACGCTTATGTTTCCCCGGATGCAATAGGTTTGGGGGCGCAGCATAGTTTTGCATATGGTATTCCTGTCGTTACTGCTAAAAATGGTTTTAAGGGAGCTGAGTTTGATAAGTTAGAAAACAATAAGAACTCAATATTATTTCAAAGTCAAGATGAACTTGAAAATGTACTCTTACGATTAATTTGTGAACCAGAACTAAGCCAAAGATTAGGTGCAAATGCTTTCAAGTTATACTCAGAAAAACTTAATATGAATAATATGGTATCTGGTTTTATAAACGCTATAGAAAATTAAATCATGGCAAACATCTTAATTAATGGATTAAATGCAAAATCTGGTGGTGGAAAAAGTATATTAGTTAACTACTTGTCCATTCTTTCAAAAAAAAATAAAACAGATAAATATTTTGTATTAACACCATCTAATGTTGATTATTCGCAATTTGAAAATCATTTTATTGAAATTATTCAGCTAAATAAACTTTACAGTAATCTTGTTATTTATCCAATTGTTTATACATGGGTATTACCACGCTTACTTAGGCACCAAAACATAGATGTTGTATTAAATCTTGCAGATATTCCAATAAAGACAACAGTAAAACAAATATTTTTGTTTGATTGGCCTTATGCTGTTTATCCTGATAGTCAAGTATGGGATCTTATGAATATTAAAAGTAAGATTATTAGAAGATCTAAGTTATTTCTATTTAAAGCTTATTCAGGTTATGTGGATATATTTATTTCCCAAACCAGAACTATTAAAGAACGGTTATCTAACATATATGGGTTTGACAATATAACTATAATTCCTAATGGTGTATCAGAGGATAATATAGATGGAGGGGTATACAACGATTTTAATTTACCGATGGGTGATAAATTATTGTATTTAACATATTATTATCCACATAAAAATTTAGAGGTTTTATTACCTCTTGCGGTTAGAATTAAAAAACATAATTTGCCGTATAAAATTATAACAACAATTGATTCAACTCAGGGTAAAGGTGCCAAATATTTTTTGGATGAGATTTCGAAAAAGAGACTTGAAGATGTAATTATTAACATCGGTTCTGTTGAAATGAAACACGTTTCTTCACTTTATAAACAATGCGATGGTTTATTAATGCCGACACTATTAGAGACGTATGGTCTACCATATGTTGAGGCAATGTATAATGATGTTGCTATACTAACTAGTGATCTAGATTTTGCCAGGGATGTTTGTGGAAATGCAGCTGAGTATTTTATACCTACTAATAGTAAGTCAATATTTGATTCAATTGAAAAGGTATTTAATGATAAAAATCTAAAGAAAAAATTAGTTTCAAATGGAAATAAAAAAATAAAGAAATTACCCACTTGGAATGATACAGTTTACGAATACAGTAAAATTATTGACCGATTTATTTCTGATTTAAAATGAATATACAAGTTTGTACAAACTGCGTAATGGACACCACAGACTCCAAAATCACTTTTGATGAAAATGGAGTTTGTGATCATTGCAATACCTATTACAAAGATATTGAACCGGTTTGGAATTATGGTAAAGGAAGAGAAAAAGAGTTAGAGCAATTAGTAGAGGCCATTAAAAAAGAGGGCAAGGGAAAAGATTTTGACTGCTTGATGGGTATGAGCGGTGGAATTGACAGTTCCTATCTGTTATATAAGATGACTCACGATTATGGATTAAGGCCATTGGTTTTTCATGTGGATGCCGGATGGAATTCTCAAATAGCGGTAAACAACATTGAAAAACTGATTGATGGGTTAGGTCTTGATCTTTTTACCGAAGTTATCAACTGGGAAGAAATGCGCGATCTGCAGTTAGCATTCTTTAAATCCGGTGTTCCTCATATTGACGTACCCCAGGATCATGCTTTTTTTGCGACCATGTATAAGTTCGCATCTAAGCATAAGATCAAATACATATTAACCGGGGGAAATTACTCAACAGAATGTGTCAGAAATCCTCTGGAGTGGATGTATTACCAATCTGATTCCATTCAGCTAAAGGATATTCATAAAAAACACGGTAGTGGAAAGCTAAAAGATTATCCGGTCACTAACATATTGTGGCATAAGGCTTATTTACCCTATTTAAGAGGCATCAAATTGTACCGTCCGTTAGATTATATGGTATATAATAAAGAAGAAGCCATGAATTTATTGGTGGAGAAATATGGCTATCAGAAATATCCTCAAAAACATTTTGAGTCCCGTTTCACCAAGTTTTATGAAAGTTATTGGCTGCCTGAACGATTCGGATATGATACAAGAAAGGTGCAGTTTTCAAGTCTTATCCTTACCAATCAAATGACTCGTGACGAAGCATTGGAAGAACTTAAAAACCCGGCATACGATCCGGAACAGGTTGAACACGATAAAGAGTATGTGGCCAACAAATTAAGAATACCGGTTACTGAACTCGAAGAATATTTTGAGATGCCCAAGAGAACGTATGAGGATTATAAATCAATGGAGACCATTTATAATATCGGGGCCAGCGTGATGAGAATGATGGGGCTTGAAAGAGGAGGAAAGCGTTGATTGGTATTATTAATTACGGTTCGGGAAACATTCAGGCTATTCTAAATATTTATAAAAGGCTGAACATTCACGCTTTTGTTGCCAATACATCAGAGGACATTTCCAAAGCAGAAAAATTAATCTTACCCGGCGTTGGTGCCTTTGATGAAACCATGGAGAAGCTAGTTTCTTCAGGTTTAATTGAATCTTTAAATGAACAGGTACTCGAAAAGAAAATCCCGGTTCTTGGAATATGTGTTGGAATGCAGGTAATGGCCAAAAAAAGTGATGAGGGTGAACGTGAAGGCTTGGGATGGTTTGATGCCGAGGTGAAAAAATTGAACCCTAAGAATAAGGATGGTGAATCGGTTTTATTGCCGCATATGGGGTGGAATTCTGTTCAACAAATGAAGGATAATTTGCTTTTTAAAGGCATCGATCCTGAAAGAGGGTTTTACTTTTTGCATTCCTATCATTTTGTATGTAATAACGAGGATGATGTACTGGCAAAAACGAATTATGGTAATATTGTTACCTCAGCGCTTTCAAAAGACAATATATTTGGCACCCAATTTCATCCCGAGAAAAGCCATATTAACGGTATTCAAATATTTAGAAACTTTTCAGAACTATAATGCTTCGACCAAGAATCATTCCTTGTCTATTAGTACACAATAAGGGGTTGGTAAAAACAGTACAGTTTGAGAATCCCAAATATGTAGGTGATCCTCTTAATGCGGTCAAAATATTCAATGAGAAAGAAGCCGATGAATTAATGGTGATTGATATCGATGCTTCGGTGGAAGGGAATGAACCGGATTATCAGCTCATTAAGAATATTGCTGCTGAATGCAGAATGCCTCTATGTTATGGAGGTGGTGTAAAAAACGTTGAGCAGGCTCAAAAGATCATTAATTTGGGAGCCGAAAAAGTAGCATTGAGTTCTTCCTTGGTTGATGATATTGAGTTGGTCACTAAAATAGGCCGTGTGATAGGTAATCAAAGCGTTGTAGCTGTAATTGATATAAAGAAAAAAGGTCTTTTTAAGAAACAGGAAGTTCATATTCACAATGCCACCAAATCTACAGGTTTAAACCCGGTTGATTTTGCAGTTGAATTAGCCAACAAAGGCGTGGGTGAAATTGTAATCAATTCCGTAGATCAGGATGGAGTTATGGAAGGGTACGATTACACTCTTATTGAAAAAATTAAATCTCAGGTTAACATCCCTGTAACTGCTCTTGGCGGGGCTAGCTCACTTGACGATATTGAAGAACTAATCCGTAAGTTTGGGGTAATTGGTGCCGCTGCAGGTAGCTTGTTTGTGTTTAAGGGAGTATATAAAGCAGTACTGATTAATTATCCCAATCCGGAGCAAAAACTTGAGTTGATTAAAAATGCTTTCGGCTCCATAGTAGAAAAAAATTAAAGTTATTTTTATAGAATGAAACAAATCATCCAAGACCTCAAATCCGGTGACACTATTTTAGAAGAAGTCCCCACTCCTCGAGTCGGTTCCGGTAAAGTGCTCATCAAAACTCATCGCACCCTCGTTTCTTTAGGCACGGAAAAAATGCTGGTCAGTTTTGGTCAGGCCAACCTGTTGGACAAAGCCCGTCAGCAGCCCGAGCGGGTGAAGGAAGTCATCAACAAAATGAAAACCGACGGCATACAGCCTACGCTGGAGGCCGTATTCCGAAAGCTGGGTACGCCCTTACCTCTGGGCTACAGTCAGGCCGGTGAAGTGGTGGAAGTGGGAAAAGGCGTAACGGAATTCAGTCCAGGAGATCGGGTGGTTTCCAATGGCAATCACGCCGAGTATGTAGCCGTTCCCAAAAACCTGGTTGCCAAGATCCCGGAAGGCGTTTCGTATGAGGAAGCCTCTTTTACCGTAGTGGGAGCTATTGGTTTGCAAGGTATTCGGTTGGTACAGCCTACTCTGGGGGAAACGGTAGCTGTAATCGGCTTGGGGCTCATCGGGCTTATTACAGCCCAACTACTCAAATCCAACGGCTGCAAGGTCGTAGGATTTGACTTGGATGAAGATAAGCTGAAGCAGGCAGAAAGTTATGGCATTACAGGCGTCAACTCTGGCAAGCAAGACCCGGTTCGGTTCATGGAAGAATTTACCGGTGAGGTAGGTGCCGATGCGGTGATTATCACCGCCAGTACTAAATCTAATGATGTGATCAAGCAGGCCGCAAATATGAGTCGCAAGCGCGGGCGCATTGTGTTGGTGGGCGTTATTGGACTGGACATCGACCGTGCCGATTTTTACGAAAAAGAGCTGAGTTTCCAGGTAAGTTGTTCCTACGGTCCCGGCCGCTATGATGAAGAATATGAACAGCGCGGAAAGGACTATCCGCTGCCTTATGTACGTTGGACCGAAAAGCGAAATTTTGAAGCCGTATTGGAGGCCATCCGAAGCGGTAGCGTGGATGTACAATCCCTTATCACCGAAAGGGTGAAGTTGGAAGATTATTTGGAGATTTATGGGGATATGAGTGCCGGTAAATCTATAGCCTCTATTCTTGAATACCCGGAAGCTGACAGCTATCAGCTATCAGCTGACAGCCGGACCGTATCATTGCCTAATACAGAAATCAAACCCTCCAATGGCACGATGGCCATCATCGGCGCAGGCAACTTTACCCAAGCGATGATACTTCCGGCACTGGATAAGGCCGGGGCTTCTATGAAATATATTGTGAGCTCGGGCGGGTTGTCTTCGACAACGCTAGCCAAAAAGTACAAAGTTCCCAACAGTACTACGGATCTGGATGTGGTGTTAAGTGATAAGGAAGTGGATGGGGTAGTTATAACTACGCAGCATAATCTTCATGCTAGAATGACGATTCAATCATTGAAGGCAGGAAAGCAGGTGTTTGTGGAAAAACCGTTGGCTTTGAAACCGGAAGAGCTGGAGGAGATCATATCTGCGGTAGAAGAAACGGGGAATACAGTAACTGTAGGATTCAACCGCCGGTTTTCGCCCCATGCCGAGAAGATGAAATCCTTTTTGGGTGAACAACCAGGCCCCATGAACGTCATTGCAACCATGAATGCCGGTCATATTCCCCCGGAAGTGTGGGTTCACGATCTGGAATCAGGTGGCGGACGTATTGTCGGCGAAGCCTGTCACTATGTAGATCTGATCACCTACCTGACCGGCTCCAAAGTAGTTGAAGTGAGTATGCAGGCCATGGGCACCGATCCCAAAGAAAACACCGACAACGCCTCCATTCACTTGAAATATGCGAATGGCTCACTGGGCGTGATCAACTATTTTGCCAACGGCAACAAATCTTACTCCAAAGAAAGGGTGGAAGTATACTACCAAGGCAACAACCTCATCCTCGATAACTTCCGCCGTCTGGATGGCTACGGCTTCGGTGGCGGCTTTACCAGTAAGATCCTCAAAACTAAACAAGACAAAGGCCACCACAAACAATTCGAACTCCTAACCAACCGTTGGCAAGAAGGTGGAGAGCCACTCATTCCCTTCGATGAAATTGTAAATACAACGAAGGCAACTTTTGCGGCTATTGAGAGCCTGAAGCAGGGCAAGCCGGTGAGGGTGTAGTTTGTATTACCTCCCCCTCTGTTTTTGTCATTTCGAGCGAAGCTTTGCGAATCCGGAACGGATAAGCAAACGCAGCCGAGAAATCTACGGAGCTAGCCAAGGCCTGTGTTGTCGAAATCAACCCCGAAGATTTCTCCACTTCGTTCTTTCGCCCTGTCGGGACTCATTCACTCCGGTCGAAATGACAAACAGGTTGGATAGGATGGAAATCATCTAAAAACATTACCAACAAATCACTATTTTCATCAAAATTAAAAAGACTAAACAAAGGGTATATGTTTATTGATCTAATAGCCGGAGCAAGACCAAATTTCATGAAAATTGCTCCCATCATTGACGCCATCAAGAAAGAAAAAGAGCAGGGTACAGATATCGATTTCAGGCTGGTACACACTGGTCAGCATTATGACAAAAATATGAGCGGTTCTTTCTTCGAACAGCTTGGAATACCTGCCCCCGATGAAAACCTTGGAGCAGGAGGCGGAACCCAGGCCGAACAAACGGCTGCTATTATGACCGGCTATGAAAAATTACTTATGGAAAAACCTTCCAATTTGTGCCTAGTGGTAGGAGATGTAACCTCTACGATGGCCTGTGCCATCACCGCTCAAAAAATGCACATCCCGGTAGCTCATGTGGAAGCAGGAATCCGCTCCGGGGACTGGAAAATGCCGGAAGAGATCAATCGCTTGGCGACTGACGCTGTAACCAACTATTTTTTTACCACGTCGGATGTAGCCAATGCCAATCTCAAAAAAAGCGGGGTAGAGGATGAGCGCATTTTCTTTGTTGGGAATGTGATGATCGATACACTGCTAAAGCATCGCCCAAGATTTCAAAAGCCTACGGTTTGGGATAAGGTTAGGCTGGAAGAAGGTAATTACATCGTAATGACGCTTCACCGTCCTTCGAACGTAGATGAAGAAGAAACCCTGAAATCCCTGATGGATGAGATCATTGTAAATACACAAGAATTGCCCTTAGTGTTTCCAGTCCATCCAAGAACAGCCAAGATCTTAAAGAACCTGGGGATTAGTCATGAACGCCTCCATATGATCGAACCGTTGGGTTACCTCGAATTCAATTACCTGGTAGAACGCTCCAAAGCGGTTATCACGGACTCCGGCGGCATCACAGAAGAAACTACGGTAATGGGTATTCCCTGTATGACACTTCGCAACAGCACCGAACGCCCTGAAACGGTAGATATAGGAACCAATGAACTGCTTGGCGTAAATCCCAAAGCCATCCAACCCGCCCTCGAAAAACTCTTCGCCGGCGAGTGGAAAAAAGGAGAGATACCTGAACTCTGGGATGGGAGTACTTCGGGTAGGATTGTGAAGCATTTAATACAACTATTGAGCTAACCACGGGGAACACAAAGAACACAAAGAAAAAGTAAATAACTTAGTGTCCTTTGCGCACTTTGCGGTTCAATAAAAAAATGTATGGAAGAGGAAAACAGAATAGCTAAGGATATTGTAGAATCTGCAATCAGGGTGCACAGAAAGTTAGGACCCGGGCTGTTAGAATCTGCATATCAGGCTGCATTGGCATATTTGCTCATCAAAAAGGGATACAAAGTTGAAAAAGAGAAAGATCAGCCTGTACAATTTGAAGAGGTCAAACTGGATGTTGGATACAGAATTGATCTACTCGTCAATGAAAAAGTGGTAGTTGAACTAAAAACCGTTGATAAGTTGAGTAAAATTCACTTAGCTCAAACATTGACTTATCTAAAGCTATCAAAATGTAGGTTAGGATTGCTACTCAATTTTAACGTACTCCTAATGAAAGACGGCATCAAACGAGTGATTAATACTTAAGAAATAAACCTAAAACTTTGCGTTCTTAGTGTCCTTTGCGGTTCAAAAAACTGTAGAATATCAGCCAAAACAAACTAACAATAAATTAACCACGGAGAACACAACGAACACCAAGAAAAATTTAACTAACTTAGTGGCCTTTGCGTTCCTTGCGGTTCAATAAAATGCTCAAAAAGCTCTCAAGATATTATCACACCCTCAAACTCCTTAAGCCGATACAAATTCGTTATCAGCTGTGGTACAGACTGCGGAATAAGTTCTTGCCTGTTCAATATCCCGAGGGAATAAAAGCTCCCAATTTTCAAAAACTAAAACTTGTTCCCTTCCCAGATCAATACACCCACTACCTCGGCGAGAACCATTTCCAATTCCTGAATCTCAAGCAAAATTTTAAAGAAGAGATCAACTGGAATTATTTAGGCCACGGCAAACTCTGGGCCTACCACCTCAACTATTTTGACTATCTCCATCAACCCGAAATGGAATGGGAAACAGGTAAAGCGCTGATTGAATCCTTTCTCCAAGATCCGCAAAATCGCCCGGAAGGAATGGATCCTTATCCTATCTCACTGAGAACCATTAACTGGATCAAATTTTTTTCCAAACATGACCGGTATCCTCAAGAAATAGTGGATTCTTTATATGGGCAGTATCAGGTTCTAACCAAAAAGCTGGAATATCATTTATTGGGAAATCACCTGCTGGAAAATGGGTTTTCATTGCTATTTGGGGTAGTATTTTTTCAGGATGAAAAACTGATTCGTCTAGCTCGAAAAATTCTGAAAGCAGAATTGAAGGAACAAATACTTGAAGATGGAGCTCATTTTGAACTTTCTCCCATGTATCATGTGATATTATTACAACGGGCACTGGATGGGTACAATCTTCTCATACATAACAACAATGAGCTACAGGATGTAGAGCAACAACTGAAGGAAGTTATCCAAAAAATGGTAAATTGGTTATATACTATTATGTTCTCTAATGGAGACATTCCTATGTTCAATGATAGTGCCGACGGTCAGGCTCTTGAGCCCAAAATAATCTTAAGTTATGCACAGCAGTTTGGATTTACACCCAAGAACATTGAGCTCAAAGAATCCGGTTATCGAAAGTTTGAAGCAGGGGATTTTGAAATAGTGGCTGATGTTGGGGAAGTTGGTCCAAACTATCAACCCGGGCATGCCCATTCGGATGCACTTTCATTTGTTCTTTATCATCAAGGAAAACCCATCATTGTAGATCGCGGAATTTCAACTTATGAAAAAAATCAAACCCGAGAGGAGGAAAGAAGTACTGCTTCACACAATACCATAGTGGTTAATGGAAAAGAACAGACCGATGTATGGGGAGGATTTAGAGTGGGAAGGAGGGCGAAACCGGTGATTATAACAGATGGGGAAGATCACTTAAAAGCCACACACACCGGATATGATTATTTGGGTATTAATCATATCCGTGAATGGAAAATAAATGATCATGAGATTGTGATTAGAGATGAGATTAATGGAGGTAATAAAGAGTCAGTGGCATATATTCATCTACATCCTGATATCAAACCTGTAAAAATTGAAGAAGGGGTTTTCAAGCTAAAAAGCCTTATCTTGACACACGAAAATCTTACATCTTCAGCAATAGAGAAATATTCTTATTGTACGGGGTTCAATAAAAAGAAAGATGCAAGCTGTTTGAAACTTACATTTGATAAAGAGTTTAAAACTCACATAATTTCAAATTAATTAAGCTATGAATCTATTTTCTTTACTCTCTACCTAACTTCCGTAGTTAAAAAGCTCTAAATCTAATGAGAATCTTATTCCTGACCGACAATTTCCCTCCTGAAGTCAACGCTCCTGCAACCCGTACTTATGAACATGCAAAGGAATGGGTAGAGGCTGGTGCTGAGGTTACAATCATTACCTGCTTTCCAAATTTTCCTCAAGGAAAAGTATATGATGGCTATAAAAATAAGCTCAGAGAAGTTGAAGAGGTGGATGGGATGAGAGTAATCAGGGTGTGGTCATATATGTCGGCTAATCAAGGCTTTTTAAAGCGTACACTTGATTATGTAAGTTTTGCAGTGATGGCATCTATATTCGGGATTTTTGAAAAAGCAGACGTGATTATCGCAACTTCCCCGCAGTTTTTTACTACTTGGTCTGGTTGGTTTTTATCTTTAATAAAACGGAAGGCATGGGTATTTGAGTTAAGAGATCTATGGCCTGAATCAATTGCTTCAGTTGGAGCAATGAAAAAAAACAGCAAAAGATATAGATTATTAGAAAAGATTGAACTAGCTCTCTATATGTCTGCGGATTTTGTAATACCAAATACTCCGGCTTTTAAAGCGAATCTTATTTCAAGGAATATTCCGGAAGAAAAGATACATGTGATACCAAACGGGGCTAACCTAAAGCTGTTTGATGCCGAACGAAAGAATGCCAATCTAAAAGAAGAATTAGGGATAAAAGAAGATTTTGTAGTTGGTTACATTGGAACCCATGGATTGGCGCATTCATTGGATTTTGTTGTTGAATCTATTGCAAAGGCGGATTTTAAGAATATTCACTTTCTTTTTATTGGTGATGGTGCTGAGAAAGAAAAGGTAAAAGCTATTGCCTCCAAAAACGATTTAAAGAATGTCACCTTCCTGGATCCTATTCCTAAAGAACAGATACCAAATTACCTTTCACTTACCGATGCTTCCCTGGTTCCGCTTAAAAGATCAGATACTTTTAAAACCGTTATTCCATCCAAGATATTCGAAGCGTGTGCGATGGGTAAACCGATCATTCTTGGGGTAGAAGGTCAAGCCAAAAAAATAATTGATGAATTCGGTGCCGGCGTTCATTTTGAGCCTGAGAATACCGAAGAATTCATACAAGCGGTAAACAAACTCAAAGATGATAGGGTACTTTACAATACCCTATCTAAGAACGCTCTCAAATTAGCTCAAGCCTACGACCGAAAGGTCTTGGCAAAAGAAATGCTTGATTTGATACATTCCAAAGCATTTCCAAAAAAAAGATCAGGATAATTCCGGAATAGCTTATAGAGGGTCGGTAGAAATGTTTGGATAAATGACAGAGGTTTTAGATAAGGTAGGTTAATGAGGGTAAATTTAATTTACAATAAGAACTTCTAATCTTTCCAAAAACAATTGCAAGAGCTTTATTAAGGGTAAGCAAATAACATGTTCTTATATAAAAATACTCTTATTACTTTTATTAAATAAAAAATCCTATATTAGCTTTCCCTAAAATACAGGTGAAAGAGCAGAATTTTTTCAAAATATTATGGATGCAGTATTGATACAGGTTTTAGCGGGTACAATCATCGCTTTCATTATCACTTACTTTACGATTCCGATTCTCAAAAAGGTCGCGTACTTAACAGATCTTTATGATAAACCGGATAATGAAAGGAAGGTGCATGACCGATACGTACCGACATTAGGAGGCATAGCTATATTCATTGCTTTTTTTGTGGGTTTTTCACTTAGTGGAATGGCAGAACAAATAATAGGTTATCCCTACCTGGCAGCAGGTTTGTTAATGTTATTCTTTACAGGGTTAAAAGATGATATTGTAGATCTTTCCGCCAAGATTAAATTAGGTGTGGAGCTCACGGTAGCTGCGTTACTTATTTTTGGTTGTAATATGTATATTTCCAATTTCTATGGAGTGTTTGGTATCTATGAGATTCCTTTTTGGGCCGGAGCTCTTGTTACCGGTTTTACCATGATCGTAGTGGTTAATTCCTTTAACCTGATCGACGGAATTGATGGCCTGGCTGGAGGAGTGGGAATCATTGCTTCCATTGCATTTGGGATTGGATTCTTGATCGCCGGTGAGTTTGCTCTCGCAACACTATCATTGGTATTATTTTCCACCCTTACTGCTTTTTTACTATATAACTATAACCCCGCATCCATTTTTATGGGTGATACAGGTTCTTTGGTAGTTGGATTTTTATTGTCTGTATTGGCTATCAATTTTGTAGGACTGAATGAGAACCCGGCCTATACTGCCGCTCTTGGATACACTTCCCCGATCCTTCCGATAGCTATTTTAGCCCTTCCTTTATTTGATACGATCACGGTGTTCTATAAAAGAATTCGCAACGGGCGTTCCCCATTCAGTCCGGGTCAGGATCACATTCACCACTCCGTATTAAGAGCCGGATTTGGTCATAAGGGAACAACGGCCATACTCTATTTCTGCAATTTGTTCATCATCATGCTCACCCTAAGCGTTCGCTCGCTTGACATTCATGTTGGACTTGCTATGGCTATCCTGAGTATGTTTATGCTTCTTCCAACCAATGGATTCAAAAGAAATATTCTCAAGAAGATGGGCATTGAATTAGAACGCAATACTCTCTACGGAAAAGACATGCAAAATCTTCAAACCGAAGAAAGAGCATTCGAATCCAACGGCAGCTCTTCCACCCGTCAAAAAGCCAAGTCCGAACAAGCGGTTTAGAAACCAATTTTTTGCGAGGAATTTCCAAAGCCAAATGCCGGCTTGGTATGCTTAACAATCCAACCTGGCGGTCCTCCGTCTACGGTCTCCCGTCACCAAAACGACGAAACAATCTCGTTAATCCGAATTCCCAACCATGTCATGGAGATCGCCGCGTATGCCAGGAGAGGATGCAGGTGAGGTCGGGGATCAGGTTTGGAAAGCAGGATCAATAACAAAAAACATCTACAGCCACAAAACCCTTCCGGTACCACAGCGAAGCCGTTCAGGGCTTCTCAGAACCAGGGCAAAGTGGAAGCCGGAGCTTCCGGGACTGCATCCCCAAGCCGGAGCTTGGGAATGAGTTTAAAAAGTGGAAGTCTCCCCTTGCGCTTGCGTCCCGACCTTCGGGGAGGGGAGATCAATCCAAGCAGCTGTTCCTGCTTGGGTTTCGTGGGGTGTGGTCACCAGGAGCAACCGGGGATGATTCCAACCCCACAGCCCTTGGCGCCCACACCCTCCGCCCGACTTCGCATCCGCTCAGTCCGGCACCTCCCTCAAGGGAGGACTCTCCGGGGTTGTTTTAGTTTATTGTACCTAGTCACCAACTATCTTGTATTGAGCAACGAAAAGTCCTCTCCTTGCGAAGGAGAGGATTCAGGTGAGGTCGGGGATCAGGCTTGATGAGCTGGAAATGATTCGGTTGCCTGTACCACCGATTCAGTTCACAGAAAGTCTCCCCTTGAGCGGGAGATCAAAAAATTCAGCTGTTCCTGAATTTTTTTCGTGGGGTGTGGTCACCAAGGGCAACCGAGGTTAATTACAACCCCATAACCTTTGGCACCTAACACCTAAAACCCAATCAATACTTGAACAACATATACCAATTAGATACTTTACTATACAGGTATTGAACAATAAAAGAACCAAACTGATCATGGAAGAAAAAGGATTAAAAGACAAGCTGCCGGCAAATCGTTTCACGTCTGTGAATGTCCTTTCGGAGAGTGAGTTCAGTAAAGGGATTAAAAAAGCAGAGAAAGGCCCGTTCAATACGGTTCAGGAATCAATGACACAATTCGAATCGTGGCTGAAAAAGAGAAGTAGCTGTATCAGAACAGTTTACGGAAGATTTAAAATCGGTGTATGAGTATGGGGAAGATGTTTTCGGAGCAGCAGCTGCAAAAAGCTTTGTTTCGGAATTATACAGCAAAATTTGGAGTCTGGATCAAACTTGAGGTCACCATCCGGAATGTCGGCACCTTCCAACAAAAGACCAGCGATACCGTAATATTATTTTAGGCAGTTATCTGATCATTTACAGAGTAAAAAAAGAACGTATTTTGGTTTTGAGAATTCTTCATGGTCATTCCAGTATCACCAAAATCAAACATTCCCGAAAGATTAAATAATCCACTCTTTGAGATCACGCCGGGGATTAGGCTTGGTAAGCCGGAAATGATTATGCAGCCTGTATTCACCTCTCAGGTTCACAGAAATTCTCCCCTTGAGTGGGAGATCAAATAATTCGGCTGTTCCTGAATTTTTTTCGTGGGGTGTGGTCCCCAAGGGCAACCGAGGATGATTCCGACCCCATCGCCCTTTGCACCCACACCCTCCGCCCGACTTCGCATTCGCTCAGTCCGGCACCTCCCTCAAGGGAGGACTCTCCGGGGTTGTATTAATGTATTGATACTTAATCAGTAATTATCATGTATTGAACAACGAAAAGTCCTCTCCTTGCGAAGGAGAGGATTCAGGTGAGGTCGGGGATCAGGCTTTGTAAGCAGGAAATGATTTTTGTTACCCATATTTACACCTCCGTTTCACAGAAATTCTCCCCTTGAGGGGAGATCAATCCAAGCAGCTGTTCCTGCTTGGGTTTCGTGGGGTGTGGTCACCAAGGGTAACCGAGGTTAATTACAACCCCACAGCCCTTGGCACCCACACCCTCCGCCCGACTTCGCATTCGCTCAGTCCGGCACCTCCCTCAAGGGAGGACTCTCCTGGATTATTTTAGTTATTGATACTAAATCACCAACTATCTTGTATTGAACGACGAAAATTCTCCCCTTGAGCGGGAGATCAAAAAATTCGGCTGTTCCCGAATTTTTTTCGTGGGGTGTGGTCACCAAGGGCAACCGAGGATGATTCCGACCCCATCGCCCTTGGCACCCACACCCTCCGCCCGACTTCGCATTCGCTCAGTCCGGCACCTCCCTCAAGGGAGGACTCTCCTGGATTATTTTAGTTATTGATACTAAATCACCAACTATCTTGTATTGAACGA
>NZ_JBHULI010000025.1:28832-43564 GCF_042684365.1 Gracilimonas halophila
AGCCCTTGGCACCCACCCTCACCTTTGTTTCCTCTCCCGGGAGAGGAAGACGCATTAGTGAGATGGGAGATAGGTAATACTTAGTGCGGTTGAAATACGATGGACTTAGTTATTTTTAAATTTTGAATGTTTAAATGTTAAATGAGTCCGACATTTAACATTTAAAACTATGGCATTTAAAATTCATCGAATGAATGCCTCGGACATAAACAAGCGAAAGCCTTCAGGCTTGCCTACATGGCTACCACCTTGCCACAAGCAAGGAACGTGTCCCTCTCCGGAGAGGGAATGCGAAATGAGCCTGCTCATACAGCGAGGGAGAGGAGAGTATGGGGCAAGCAAATTAAATCCATAACGAAATACCCTAAAGCCCCAAACTGGAAGCTGGAGCTTCCGGGACTGCATTCCCAAGCCGGAGCTTGGGAACGAGTTCAAGAAACAAATCTAAAACCTAAAACCTTGAGCCTTGCCCCCAAACCCTAAAACCAATAAAAAAAGAAATAACTTTTCTATGTTATTTTTCGTTATTTACAACACACCTACAAAAAATAAAAGATAATGCCCTTCGAAACAGCCAAGCTTAAAAATAAATCAGGATCCCAAATTATTCAGATACCGGAAGGACTGAAAATTGAGGATGATAAGGTATATCTAAAGAAGGTGGGCAATTCCATCTATGTGATACCATTCCATAAACCCTGGGATTCACTGATTCATGGTACGGAGATGTTTACAGAAGATTATTTAGCTGAAAGGGAGCAGCCGAAAGTGCAAGAAAGAGAGCTTTTTGAATGATAGAATATATGCTGGATACCAATATTTGTATCTATATCATTAAGCGAAAGCCTGAGGCAGTATTTAATCGATTTAAAGAACTAACCCCGGGGAAAGTTGGTATATCTTCCATTACCTTAGCAGAAATGCAATATGGTATTGGCAAAAGCTCAAAACCTGATCAGAATCAGGAAGCTTTAAATCAATTCTTGCTGCCATTAGAAATACTGGATTTTGATACTAAAGCAGCTATTGAATACGGAAAAATACGATCTGCTTTAGAGAAAAAAGGAACACCCATTGGGTCTTTAGACACCTTAATTGCCGCACACGCGAAAAGTGTCGGTGCGATACTCGTAACCAATAACATGAAAGAATTTAATCGGGTACCTGGCTTATCGACTGAAAATTGGGTTTCGGAATAAGTTAAAAGACTGTTTACGGGGTCTTGAATAATTGCGTTGCTTGCAGTCGGGAGATCCCTCGACGTTCGCTTCCTCATCGGGATGACAGGGGCACAATCAACCTCCATGCGCCACTGTCGTGGCAGATGCCCGACCAACGGGAGGCTAGGGTGGGTAGAAAAGGCCCCCATCATCCTGAACGAAGCGAATGCGTAGTGAAGGATCTCCCTGAATCGATTTGGGGTGCTGAACAACGAAACTTTGGTAAGTTATTCCCCATATCAAGGAGATCCCGCATCTTCATATTCATTACGTGCGGGATGACAGCCCTTGGGTAGTTATTTTTTAGGCTCACCCCAACTCCAAAAAAGACCGTCATCCCGGTCAAGATGCAGCGGAGCGGAATCGCCGAACCGGGATCTCCCGGACGCGGGCTTGATGTTAAACAACGAGCCGTTAGCAAATACGTTGCATGCAGTCGGGAGATCCCTCGTCGTTCGCTTTGCTTCCTCCTCGGGATGACAGGGGCGCAATCAACCGTCATAATTCAATAAAAAAACTGTAAGGAATCGGTTTCTAAACGCTCTTACATAGTATGAAAACGTATTATGTATATATGACATCAAATCGGAAAGGAAAGGTTTGATACTAAACAAACTGTTGACATTTGTAAACAAAATGGGGTATATTAAATATGACGGTAAGCAAACATCCATCCAAAGAAATACAATCAGCCATTGAATATGCCGTAGATAAAGGGTGGCGGGTTATTGAAACCGGAAAGTCAGGACATGCATTTTGTCGGTTATACTGTCCGGAACAAAGCAGAGAAGGGTGTCAGCTCTCTGTTTGGAGTACCCCAAGAAATGAAGGCAATCATGCAAAGCAAATAATTAGACGTGTTGATAGATGTCCCCATCATTCATAAGACAGAATTTTTTAACTGAGGTAGCTATGAAAAAAGAAATACACACATTTACACTGTTATTAGATAATGAAAATGAATTAACAAATGAACTGGAAGATGCATTGTTTCAGGCAGGATGTGATGATGGGATACTGTATAGCAAAAATCAGGTGGTGTATATTGAATTTGACAGGGAAGCAGAAAGCCTTGAAGAAGCCGTAATTAGTGCTATTAATGATGTAGAATCAGCAGGTTTCCAGGTAGCACGTGTTGAACCCAGTGACCTTGTTACAAGTGCCGAAATATCACGACGCGCACAACGAAGCCGACAGTCTGTAGCACAAATTATTAAGGGTAAAAGAGGAAAAGGTGGTTTTCCCATTCCGGTAGCCGGGGTGACAGGCAAAACATCCGTATGGAGTTGGGCAGAAGTATCAAATTGGCTTTTAAAAAAGGAAAAAATTGACGATCCATTTTTAGTCAAGAAAGCGGAAGTAATCAGGGACATTAATGATACTCTTGAGTTAAGAAAGAATCCCTTTTTAGCAAAGAAAGTGAATTTCTTTATCCATAAAATTGAACAAAAACCGGACGCAATCAATAGCTTATTATCTGAATCAAAAAGAAAGAAGTACTACAAGAATAAGTAGTTTTTTAGAACCAGATCCCAAACTAATAATAACCTTTCATCCCGAGCAAACTGTAGCGTATGCGGGATCGCTATGCCCAAATCCAAGAAGGCCGTCATCCCGGTCAAGATGCAGCGGAGTGGAATCGCCGAACCGGGATCTCCCTGATGCGGGCTTGCTGTTAAACAACGCCTCGTTGGCAAGTACGTTGCTACGATTGAGGAGATTGCCACAGGCTTTGTTCCCGTTCGGTCAGTGAAGCCTTCGCAAAGTCGAGGTAGTGGTGATATTGTAATGATCCTTTTCGTCGGACCTTGGTCAGCAACTATATGGAATTCCACAAAGGAAATTCTCCCCTTGAGCGGGAGATCAAAAAATTCGGCTGTTCCCGAATTTTTTTCGTGGGGTGTGATCACCAGGGGCAACCGAGGTTGATCTTGACGCATCACCCATACCACCCACCCTCACCTTTGTTTCCTCTCCCGGGAGAGGAAGACGCTTTAGTGAGTTTGGGAGATAGGTAATACTGGGCTGCGGTTGAAATACGATGGACTTAGTTAGTTTTAAATTTTGAATGTTTAAATGTTAAATGAGTCCGACATTTAACATTTAAAACTATGGCATTTAAAATTCATCGAATGAATGTCTCGGATATAAACAAGCCAAAGCTGAAGCTGTGCTTTCTGTCCCTCTTGAGCCTTGCACCTAAAACCTTGAACCTTGAACCTAAAACGTGTAAATTGAAACTAAAGATTTTAAAATACACATATGATACCCAGAATACTTACCAAAGATCTAAGGCATTCGCTGGATCATTTTCCGGTCACGGCTATATTGGGTCCGAGGCAATGCGGTAAATCAACCCTGGCAAAGCATATGATCTCTGAGCTTGATAGGGAGGCCGTTTATCTGGATCTGGAACGTCCATCCGATCTGCAAAAGCTGGAAGATGCGGAGTGGTTTTTGTCTCGCCAAAAAGGAAAACTGGTATGTATTGATGAAATACAGCGTGAGCCGGAGCTTTTTCCCGTACTGCGAAGTATCGTGGATGCGCATGAGCATAATGGACAGTTCTTGATTCTTGGTTCAGCATCAAGGGATCTGATCAAGCAAAGTTCTGAATCTCTGGCCGGACGTATCATCTACAAAAAACTAACTCCTTTTTTATGGGATGAGATCCATACCGAAACAACCCTGGAAGAATATATGGTGAAGGGAGGGTTTCCCCGAAGTGTTATGGTTGGTGAAAAGGTAAGCATGGAATGGCGGGAGAGTTTTATTACCACTTTCCTGGAGCGGGACCTGTTGCAGTTTGCGGGATTCAGTCCGGTCTCCATGCGCCGATTATGGCAGATGCTGGCTCACTCAAATGGCCAAACAGCAAATTACAGTGCATTGGGAAGTTCACTGGGGATCAGTCATACTTCTGTAAAGAAATACATTGATCTGCTTGAAGGCACTTTTATGGTGCGCCAATTAAGACCATACAAAGGGAATACCAAAAAGAGGCTTGTGAAATCGCCGAAGGTGTATATCACGGATAGCGGGCTGACAACAGCACTGCTTAAGTTGAGGTCATTTGAGGAAGCGGCAGGGCATCCCGCATTTGGATCGTTGTGGGAGAGCATGGTGATAGAAAACATAGCCGGCCATTATCCCAAGCTGGAGTTGTCGTTTTACAGAACCAATCACGGAAATGAAATTGATCTTGTGATCAGTGACGGGACCTCAATGATAGCCATAGAATGTAAATCAACACTATCCCCAAATTTAAGCCGCGGAAACTACACAGCTATTGAGGATATAGATCCGGTTAAAACACTCGTAGTGATTCCTGCTGAAAAAGGATATCCCTACAAAGAAAATATAGATGTGGTAACCCTGTCGGAACTGATTAAAATCATTCCTGAATTATTAAAAATTTAAGATCCGTTCCTGGGCCTACGTTCATCCTATTCAAGAAAAAAAGTGGAAGTCTCCCCTTGAGGGGAGATCAAAAAATTCAGCTGTTCCTGAATTTTTTTCGTGGGGTGTGGTCACCAAGGGCAACCGAGGTTGATTTCGACCCATCACCCATACCACCCACCCTCACCTTTGTTTCCTCTCCCGGGAGAGGAAGACGCTTTAGTGAGTTTGGGAGATAGTTAATAGTTTAGTGTTTATGGTAGATACATCAGTTTGAACTCTCGACAGCAGTACGGGACAGGCATGATTTTCTTGATGAAAGGATTAGCAGGATGGATGGGTAATCAAGAACATCCCTTAATCCTACAAATCATGGTTCAGAAGTAAGGAAGTAACTAAAGCACCGTAAACTCCACGCTCCTCCCCGCCCCCGAACTTGTTCGGGACGAGGACCCTTTGGGGTAGTCAAGGTTGATCACGATTCCTTTGCCTTTGGACACCCTCCGCCTCCCATTCGGTCGGCACCTCCCTCAAGGGAGGACTCTCCGGGGTTGTTTCAAAGTATTGATACTTAATCAGCAACTATCTTGTATTGACTAACGAAAATTCTCCCCTTGAGGGGAGATCAATCCAAGCAGTTGTTCCTGCTTGGGATTCGTGGGGTGTGTTCACCAGGGGCAACCGAGGTTGATTTCGACCCATCACCCATACCACCCACCCTCACCTTTGTTTCCTCTCCCGGGAGAGGAAGACGCTTTAGTGAGATAGGAGATAGTTAATAGTTTAGTGTTTATGGTAGATACATCAGTTTGAACTCTCGACAGCAGTACGGGACAGGCATGATTTTCTTGATGAAAGGATTAGCAGGATGGAAGAGGAATAATCAAGAACATCCCTTAATCCTACAAATCATGGTTCAGAAGTAAGGAAGTAACTAAAGCACCGTAAACTCCACGCTCCTCCCCGCCCCCGAACGCTTTCGGGGCTGTCCCTCCAAAGGGACAAAGGTGAATATCGAACACGGAATATTGAATATTCAACATTGAAGTTTTTGAGATTTTAACTTCGGAAACAAGCTATTGAAGTTAGAGAAACCCAACACCTCCGATCTGTGGACAGATACAATTGTGTAAAACTCTTTGCGCCTAGATCCTGTCCCTCTTTGGAGAGGGAATGCGAAATGAGCTTGCTCATACAGCGAGGGAGAGGAGAGTGTGGGGCAAGTAAGGTAGAATCCATGACAAATTATCTATAGCCCAAAATCCTCCTGTACACAAACACCGGGTTCAGTCCTGGAGAGACAACGAGTCTTAAACTGGAGGCAGAGCCTCCGGCAGGCATTACGCAGCGGAGCTACGTAACGAGAATAATCAAGAACATCCCTTAATCCTACAAATCATGGTTCAGAAGTAAGGAAGTAACTAAAGCACCGTAAACTCCACGCTCCTCCCCGCCCCCGAACTTGTTCGGGACGAGGACCCTTTGGGGTAGTCAAGGTTGATCACGATTCCTTTGCCTTTGGACACCCTCCGCCTCCCATTCGGTCGGCACCTCCCTCAAGGGAGGACTCTCCGGGGTTGTTTCAAAGTATTGATACTTAATCAGCAACTATCTTGTATTGACTAACGAAAATTCTCCCCTTGAGGGGAGATCAAAAAATTCAGCTGTTCCTGAATTTTTTTCGTGGGGTGTGGTCACCAGGGGCAACCGAGGTTGATTTCGACCCATCACCCATACCACCCACCCTCACCTTTGTTTCCTCTCCCGGGAGAGGAAGACGCTTTAGTGAGATAGGAGATAGTTAATACTGCGGTACGGTTGAAATGCGATGGACGATGTACCGACCTGCGAGGGAATGTCTCGGATATCAACAAGCAAAGGCCTTCAGGCCTGCCTTAATGGCGACCAACTTTCCACAAGCATGCGGTTCAGCCCTGTTGCGATAACGAGTCATAAACAGGAAGCCGGAGCTTCCGGGAAGGGGTTACACAGCAGAGCGGCGTAACGAGAACAAAGCCCTAACGCTCCTCCCCGCAAGTAACAGCTGAAGCTGTTCTTGCTGTCCCTCCAAAGGGACACAGGTTCTTGCCAATGGTTATAAAGCAGCCAAGGTTTAGGCCTATTAAGCAAGCAAGAACCTGTCCCTCTTTGGAGAGGGAATGTCCCGAACTTGTTCGGGACGAGGGAGAGGAGAGTATGGGGCTATCGGGTTGAATAATGCACGAATGTCCATATTCACCAACGGCTTCAATCCTAACGACTACATGGAGCCCCGAGAATTCGCGGGTATGCCGAGGAAGGATCTCCTCCCTTAAACAAACAATGAATGAAATTGTTAGCTAAATTAGTTACTATTATTACATTCAAACATTATCCTTTCAGTTATGAGCAAGAAAAAGACCATATCTGCCAAATCCTTAAACAGGGCAATGAAAAGTTCCAATCAGCGAGCTATCCGCACCAACAAAGCCCTTGGATTAGATACAGTGTACGTTAAGGGGAAATCAATTATCCGGGAACATGCAGATGGCGGAAAATCAACTATTCAAAAATTGAACGGATCTTCATTAAAGTCACGTACCATCAAAGGACCACTGAAAATCGGGTGATATGGGCAAAAAACGTCTTCGGATGTTCGCAGGTCCAAATGGATCAGGTAAAAGTGAGTTAATAAAAGAGCTTGAAGAAAGAGAGATTCCGCTTGGCCCGCTGGTAAATGCAGATAATATCGCCAAAAAACTTAAAGAATCCGGTTTTATTGATCTGAGTGATTATAAACTCAAAAATATCACGCAAGCCAATTGGGATGAAGCTATAAAATCCATACCTGAACTTATCTCACGGATCAAAAGAATTGGACGTATTCCCGAGGTCTTAATCAAAGAAAACACCTTAGTTTATAAGACTAAGCATTTTGAAAGTTATGTAAGTGCATTATTAGCGGATTTTTTACGATATATGATGGTTGAGCAGAACATCAGCTTTAGTTTTGAAACCGTCATGTCCCATGAAGCTAAGATCACATTTTTGAGCTTTGTAAAAGACAATGAATACACGACCTATTTATATTACATCGCTACTGAATCTCCTGAGATCAATATTGCCAGAGTGGAGAACAGGGTTGCAAAAGGCGGTCATGATGTTCAAAAAGAAAAAATAAGAAGTCGTTATTATAAAAGTTTGGAATTACTCTTCGATGCTTTAAAAACATCCGACCGGGCTTTCCTTATTGATAACTCAAAAAAGAGTAACTTTGTGATACTTGAGAAAAAATATGATGGTTTGGGATATCCACAGGTCGAAACTATGCCCAATTGGTTTATGGAGTTTGTTCATAAGAAATTATAATCGAAGCAGAGTTGCCGTTCCGGGATCTCTAGAAATCGACTTGGGATACTCAACAACATCTCGAAATCTGTCCCTCTTTGGAGAGGAAAGTATGGGGCAGTCAAGGTTGATCACGATTCCTTTGCCTTTGGACACCCTCCGCCTCCCTCAAGGGAGGACTTTATATGGACTTGCGTTTCACGTTTTCAATAATAGTAATAATGCCAACAGAGTGGAAGCCGGAACTTCCGGGACTGCATCCCCAAGCGGGAGCTTGGGAACGAGCTAAAAATAACTCAAAGCAATATCTCCATCTGACGGCTGCATGAGGGTCAGGGACTCCATTCCTGCAAAGAGCCGTCTGATGGATAGATCAAGGCCTTGATGTCTGAAACTGTTTTTCGCTGAAGCCTTCGCAATGACGAGGTGATGGTGAGTTGTAATGATTCTTTTCGTCGGTCCTCCGTCCTCTGTCGTTCGTCACCCAACCCACTTGCACCTCGCAACTAAAACCTAAAAACCACTACCTACTTACCAAAATTATCCGTAAATTAAGACAAATAACTCTTAAATAGATCCATCGGTTATGCTGTTATCAAAATCATGTGTGTATGGCTTGCGGGCGTCCTTATATCTGGCCTCGAAGAAAGACGGTGAGTTCTATTCCCTGAAGGATATCAGCGAAGAGCTGGAGATCTCCTTCCACTTTTTAACCAAGATCCTGCAACAGCTTACCGCCGACGGATTGATGGAGTCCTACAAAGGACCCAATGGGGGAGTCCGCCTCTCACAAAAGGGCAAAGACGCCACCCTGTTTGATCTGGTAGTTGCTATAGACGGACCTGGACTGATCACCCAATGCGCCCTTGGTCTGCCGGGTTGCGGTTCCCAGGAACCCTGTCCCTTGCACGAAAGCTGGGTAGAAACCCGAGGTTCCATCGAAAACATGCTCAAGCGCACCAGCCTGATCGGCATAGCCAAAGAAGGAAAGGAGAAGCACTTCCGCCTGACAGCTGAAGGGCAATTTTCATGGCAGTGAGCTGAATAAAAAAATTTGAATATAAAAAAGACAAAAAACTCTTAAAACTAATAAACATCATGAATACTCAAACACTATCCGAAAAACCGGTTGGAGAAATTGTAGCTGAAGATTACAGAACCGCACAAGTGCTCCGTTCCTACGGACTCGATTTCTGCTGTGGAGGAGGGCGAACTTTAGAAAAAGCCTGCACTTCGAAGAAAATAGAACTGGAGCAGGTCGTGGCTGAAATAGAAGCCCTCAACATGGCAGATAATACCGAAGACAACTACAATGAGTGGTCACTGGACTTCCTGACCGATTACATTGTGAACAATCACCACAGTTATGTACGGAAGATGCTCCCGGAGATCAGCTTCTATGCTGAGAAAGTAGCTCGCGTACATGGAGAACGGAATCCCGAATTATATGATATCCTCCAAAATGTGCAGTTGCTTAGAAGTGAGATGCTGGGACATCTTCAGAAAGAAGAGCAGGATCTGTTCCCGCAGATCAAAGAATTGGTGAGCCAAAAGAAAACCGGTTCCGTAAAATCTGCTATCTTAGAAGCCCTGGAAGAAGAACATGACAAAGCCGGTGATCTGATGGCCAACATCGAGGAGCTGACCAACGGCTTCAATCCTCCGCAGAATGCCTGTGCCTCTTATCGCGTACTCTTCCAGAACCTGGAAGGCTTCCAGCAAGACCTGCACAAACATGTTCACCTGGAAAACAACATCCTCTTTCCCAAAGCGCTGAAGCTTGAGGCTTCGCTGAATTAATAATCTAAGGCAACTCCATCTGACGGCTGACCTAAAGACCGGGCAATCCAATCTTGCCCAGAGCCGTCTGATGGATGGAGTAGGCTTGGTAGCCTTTGGCGAACTCCACCCTCACCTTTGTTTCCTCTCCCGGGAGAGGAAGACGCTTTGGTGAGTTAAAAATTTGAATCATCCACCTCAGTCGTCATCCTGAGCGAAGTGAGGTATACTGTAGGTTTTGTAGTAAAACGCGATCCCGAAAGCGTTCGGGACAAATTCAGCCTTGGCAAGTATTTTGCGATTTGAGATCCCTCGTGTTTAATACTTCAGTCCTTAGCAAACCGATACGCACTCGGGATGACGACGATATTGAGTTTAGGAGGTGGTTACGCATCGGTGAATGTGGAGGACTGCATCAAGATAAACCTAAGTCATCCTGAACACTTGAAGGATCTCGCATAGCCTGATCTAAACTCCATCTGACGGCTGACCTAAAGACCGGGCAGTAGAATCTTACCAAGAGCCGTCTGATGGATGGGTGGAGTAGGCTTGGTCGCCCCTGGTGAATCCCACCCTCACCTATGTTTCCTCTCCCGGGAGAGGAAGACGCTTTGGTGAGTTTAGATATAGAGTATAAGCTGTGTCACCATTGGCTAAAATCTATAATTCAATACAAATAACAACTAAAGAGCTTCCCCGCTCGGGCGGGGATCAAGGGGTGGGTCAAAGGTGCCACGACTAGGTTAGGTAGCCCACGGCTGACCTCCCGTCCTCCCCGCAAGCAACAGGCGAGCTGCTCTTGCTGTCCCTCCAAAGGGACACAGGTACTTGGCGTTAGCTATTAAACAGCCAAGGTTTATATTTATTGATCAAGCAAGAACCTGTCCCTCTTTGGAGAGGGAATGTCCCGAATTCATTCGGGACGAGGGAGAGGACCGTTTGGGGCAACCGATTACGAAAAAGCAAGACTGCTTGTATTAGAAAAAGTCTCCCCTTGAGGGGAGATCAATCCAAGCAGCTGTTCCTGCTTGGGTTTCGTGGGGTGTGGTCACCAAGGGGTACCGTGGTTAATTACAGTATCATTGCCCCTGGTGACCACACCCTCCGCCTCCCATTCGGTCGGCACCTCCCTAAAAGGAGGACTCTCCGGAGTTGTATTAAAGTATCGATACTTAATCAGCAACTATCTTGTATTGACTAACGAAAAGTCCCCTCCTTGCGAAGGAGAGGATTTAGGTGAGGTCGGAGATCAGGTTTGGTAAGCCTGAAATAATTCCACTGCCTGTAATCACCAATCCCCACCTATGTTTCCTCTCCCGGGAGAGGAAGACGCTGTAGTGATATTGGGAATAAGAAAGCTCCCTTACCCTGCGGCGCAACCAAGGCCCCGGAAGTAAGGGAAGCATGCCGGAGGGCAAGGGCGGGGGGATTGGGTTCTGTAAGCAGGGGTAATAAACACCACATGAAGCAGTCAGGATAATATAACCAACTATTAAACTGGAAGCCGGAGCTTCCGGGACTGCATTCCCAAGCTGGAGCTTGGGAACGAGCTCTAAGAACTTCCCCGCTCGGGCGGGGATTAAGGGGTGGGTCAAAGGTGCCAAAGCATCGGAATTAGATTTGTTCGATCATGCCCCCATCTGACGGCTGGCCTAAGGCCGGACAATTCAATCTTGCCCAGAGCCGTCTGATGGATCGGTGAAGAAGACTTGGTTGTCTTTGGCGAACTCCACCCCCACCTATGTTTCCTCTCCCGGGAGAGGAAGACGCTGTGGTGAGTTTGTAAATTGAATCATCCACCTCAGTCGTCATCCTGAGCGAAGTGAGGTATACTGTAGGTTTGTGATATATTACGCGAAGGATCTCAAAGGTAGCTCTGGCAAATAGTGCAAACTTTGAGATCCCTCGTGTTCAATATTTCAGTCTTGTACAGGCCGGTACGCACTCGGGATGACGACGATATTGAGTTTGGGAGGTGGTTACGCAACTTTGTTACTCATTCACTCCGGTCGAAATGAGAATATGGGGTAAGTAATACCTCGAAACCTGTCCCTCTTTGGAGAGGGAATGTTCCGAACGTGTTCGGGACGAGGGAGAGGACCCTTTGGGGCAGGCAAAATGAATCCACAACGAAAAAGCCTAAGCCCCACTTCAACATTCAATGTTCAATATTCAATATTCGATATTCAATACCCTCACTTTCTTCATTTAAACTTTATGAACAAAGAATACTTTGAGTCAGTGCATCAATTTTTAGTATGACCGTTAAATGAGATCATTGATCAAAGATTCAAAGATATGGCAGTGGGCCATGTTCAGTTTTGTTGTGGCAGGACTCACGGGATTTCTATATCGCGTGGGATTCCTGATCCCACTTCCTTTTGAGCTGAACCTGGAAAATATACGTCACGCCCACTCACACCTGATGTTTTTCGGATGGGCCTCCCTGCTTCCTCTCTATTTCATTAAGCTGGATGCCGTCCCCGGTTATCATGCAGCCATAGGTGTGCGACTCATGAGGTTCGGTCTTTGGTCGGTATTAATGTTCGGACTATTGTCCTTTCCTTTCTTCATGATATGGGGCTATGGTTCAGTTGCCATAGGTGAGGCAACCCTGCCATTCTCGGTGATCTTCTCAGGACTGGTGATGATAGGATGGTATATCTTCATGACGGGATACCTGATCACCCGATACCGCAAGCATGGTTTCATTGCCAATGTTTGGTTTGAAGGTGCCCTGGTAATGCTTTTTGTCAGTTCCCTGGGTGCATGGGGGGTGGGTTTGGTTCAAATGCTTCATTTTGGTGGCCCGCTTTTAGGCAAAGCGCTTACTCATTTCTTTCTGGCTACCTTCGTGGAGGGCTGGGTGGTTTTGGTTCTATTAGGA
This sequence comes from Gracilimonas halophila, assembly GCF_042684365.1. Taxonomy (NCBI): domain Bacteria; kingdom Pseudomonadati; phylum Balneolota; class Balneolia; order Balneolales; family Balneolaceae; genus Gracilimonas; species Gracilimonas halophila. The sequence continues at coordinate 41,445 of NZ_JBHULI010000025.1, forward strand.
CTGATCGTAAATGCACTGAATATTACTGAAGAAGACCTGATGCTTTCACCGGTTGTTTTGGTAGGATTGATCGCTATTGGTTCCCCTCTCACTTTTCCATATGGAATATCTGAATCTATGATGAGCCTGAACTTATCGGTGGCTGCACGTATGGGAGGGGTGTTAGTGGCGGAGGGAGTCCTGCTTTTTGTTTATTCCGTCATCATGTCCCGAAAAGGAAAACTCGGCATCTGGATATGGCCGCTATTGTTTTTAGGGTTGAAAAGCATCATGCAGTTGATCGCTGCCGTTTCCCCGGCAGGACTGTGGCTTTCTGAGTATGGCATACGGATCCTCTATTTACACGTTTTGCTATTGGGTGCCTTTACGACGGGCGTCACAGTGTATTTAATGGAAGGACTCAAGGTAGGGAAAGGATATTTTTATGGGATACTCGGTTCTGTAAGTTTAGTGATCCTGAGCCTGATATTAATGACGACTTTCTGGCCATCGGCATTAAGTGGAATTTGGATATATACTGCACTGGCGGTCGCAGCTATATTTCCGGTGTGTGTAATGGGTATATTTTGGTGGAAGATGAATAAGAGCACAATGAAACCATGATCCTGTTATGCCATTAATTACCCGTCTTTTTATTAGATCAGGCCTGATCTTTTTTCTGATCGCACTGTTGACAGGTGTGAGTTCACAAGCGGAGATCCTGAACTTTGACGGAATCACTCCGCTATTCTGGCATTCCCTGATGGTAGGATGGATCACACAGATCATCATGGGAGTTTCAATGTGGATGTTTCCGGGGCGTATTAAAGAAGAAAGTTTTAAGAACCAGAAATGGGGCTGGCTCACCTTTGGATTTCTCAACCTGGGATTGGGGCTTCGGTTCATCTCGGAGCCGTTTGTGAATACCTCCAATGCCGATATCTGGAAGGTATTACTTGTGATCTCTGCTTTATTTCAATTAATGGCAGTGTTGTTTTATGTGAGGGAGATCTGGCCGAGGGTGATGTCGAAAGATCAGCGCAGGAAAAAGCGAAAAGAAGGAGCTTGAGATGCCGCTCATTTCCCGCCTGATGATAAAACTATCACTACTCTATTTACTGTGTGGAGTAACTCTGGGAGCCTTGATGCTCATTAATAAAGCCTGGCTTATTTCACCTTTGCTTTGGTTTGTACTGCCCATTCACATCGAATTTTTGATCTTTGGGTGGATCATCCAATTCACCCTTGGAGTGGCTTACTGGATCTTACCCCGCTTCCTGAAATCAAAGGGCAGAGGCAACGAAAAAATGGCCCGGATGATGGTTTTCTTCCTTAACGCCGGCATTCTATTGGTCGCTTTCTCCGGATATGGGCTTGGCAGTTCATTCGCACTCACAGGCAGAATATTCGAAACCCTGGCCGTGGTTCTCTTTATTTCACTGCACTGGAAAAGGGTGGTAACCTATAATCCCGGATAGGCTGAGAGAACCTTCAAGCGTCCTGCGGACGCGGAAGCGTTCGTTGTTTAATTAAGCTTAGGGGTCATTTCAGGCACTGACAACGCTTGGAGGAGCTTCCGCACGCTCCAAGGTTGCCTTTTGCCTCAATAAGGAATGAAACAGCGAGGAGTCCTTTCGCCTAAAACCACGATATGAGGTAGGCCTGGCTGCCTCTGGCGAATCCCACCCTCACCTTTGTTTCCTCTCCCGGGAGAGGAAGACGCTGTGGTGAGTTTGTAAATTGAATCATCCACCTCAGTCGTCATCCTGAAAACCTGAAGGATCTTGCAAATTCCGAATCCAAAACTCCCCAAAGAGCTTCCCCGCTCGGGCGGGGATTAAGGGGTGGGTCAAAGGTACCAAGGCATCAAAAGTAAACTTGTTCGATCATGCCCCCCATCCACGGCTGACCTAAAGGCCGGGTAATTTAATCTTGCCAAGAGCCGTCTGATGGATGGGCGAGGCAGGCGTGGTTGCCCGTATCAACAAAACCCAATCCCTGTCCCTTGCCCTCCTGCTCGTCGATACAAATGGAGATGTTATGGCGCCGCCGCAGGGTAAGGGAACTCCTTGGTTAGTATGTAAATTGAATCATCCATCTCAGTCGTCATCCTGAGCGAAGAGGGGTTTAATGTAAGCTTG
>NZ_JBHULI010000025.1:43788-44590 GCF_042684365.1 Gracilimonas halophila
CACACGGATAGATAACCCCCATGGATATTCATTATTCCGTGTTGGATATTGAATATTGAACACCCCACCTTAGGTCGTCATCCTGAACACTTGAAGGATCTTGCATAGCCTGAATCCACAACCCCATCCACGGCTGACCTAAAGGCCGGGCAATCCAATCTTGCTCAGAGCCGTCTGATGGATGGAATAAGGCTTGGTTGCCCGTATCCGCACACCCCACGAAATCCAAAAAGGAACAGCTTTTTGGATTGAACTCCCCTCCCCGATGGTCGGGACACCAGCGCAAGGGGAGAATTTTATTGAGGCTCCATTCAACAGGTAGTTTATAAGGACTCGGTACTAAAAATCACCCGCAAAGTCCTCCCTTGAGGGAGGTGCCGGACTGAGCGAATGCGAAGTCGGGCGGAGGGTGTGAGAGGTTGCCATGGCTTGGTTATGTTGCTTTTGCCACCCACCCTCACCTTTGTTTTCTCCCCCTTGGATATTCATCATTCCGTGTTGGATATTGAATATTGAACACCCCACCTTAAGTCGTCATCCTGAACACTTGAAGGATCTTGCATAGCCCGAATCCACAACCCCACCCGACGGCTGACCTAAAGGCCGGGTAATTTAACCTTACCAAGAGCCGTCTGATGGATGGGCGAGGCAGGCGTGGTTGCCCGTATCAACAAAACCCAATCCCTGTCCCTTGCCCTCCGGCTCGTCGATACAAATGGAGATGTTATGGCGCCGCCGCAGGGTAAGGGAACTCCTTGGTTAGTATGTAAATTGAATCATCCATCTCAGTCGTCATCCTGAG
>NZ_JBHULI010000025.1:44600-45662 GCF_042684365.1 Gracilimonas halophila
TGGATCACGCGGATAGATAACCCCCATGGATATTCATTATTCCGTGTTGGATATTGAATATTGAACACCCCACCTTAGGTCGTCATCCTGAACACTTGAAGGATCTTGCATAGCCCGAATCCACAACCCCATCTGACGGCTGACCTAAAGACCGGGCAGTTGAATCTTACCAAGAGCCGTCTGATGGATAGGCGAGGCAGGCTTGGTTGCCCGTATCAACAAAACCCAATCCCAATCCCTGTCCCTTGCCCTCCGGCTCGTCGATACAAATGGAGATGTTATGGCGCCGCCGCAGGGTAAGGGAACTCCTTGGTTAGTATGTAAATTGAATCATCCATCTCAGTCGTCATCCTGAGCGAAGAGGGGTTTAATGTAAGCTTGGGAAGTTTACTGCGAAGGATCTCAATGCTGGAACTGGCTGCAAGCTTACACTTTGAGATCCCTCGTGTTCAATACTCCGGTCCTTAGCAAACCGGTACGCACTCGGGATGACGACGATATTGAGTTTGGGAGATAATTAAGACCTAGATGGTAGTGGTGGCTTCCTCATTTGAGAATCGCGGATTGAACGGATGAATGGATCACACGGATAGATAACCCCCATGGATATTCATTATTCCGTGTTGAATATTGAATATTGAACACCCCACCTTAGGTCGTCATCCTGTAAACCTGAAGGATCTTGCAAATTCCGAATCCAAAACTCCCCAAAGAGATTCCCCGCTCGGGCGGGGATTAAGGGGTGGGTCAAAGGTGCCAAGGCATCAAAAGTAAACTTGTTCGATTATGAGCCCCCACCCGACGGCTGAACTAAAGGCCGGGTAATTTAACCTTACCAAGAGCCGTCTGATGGATGGGCGAGGCAGGCGTGGTTGCCCGTATCAACAAAACCCAATCCCTGTCCCTTGCCCTCCTGCTCGTCGATACAAATGGAGTTGTTATGGCGCCGCCGCAGGGTAAGGGAACTCCTTGGTTAGTATGTAAATTGAATCATCCATCTCAGTCGTCATCCTGAGCGAAGAGGGGTTTAATGTAAGCTTGGGAAGTTTACTGCGAAGGATC
>NZ_JBHULI010000025.1:45672-579124 GCF_042684365.1 Gracilimonas halophila
TCCGCGGATAGATACCCTCCTTGGATATTCATTATTCCGTGTTGGATATTGAATATTGAACACCCCACCTTAGGTCGTCATCCTGAACACTTGAAGGATCTTGCATAGCCCGAATCCACAACCCCACCCGACGGCTGACCTCCGGTCCTCCCCGCAAGCAACAGCTGAAGCTGCTCTTGCTGTCCCTCCAAAGGGACACAGGTACTTGGCATTAGCTATTAAGCAGCCAAGATTTATGTTTATTGATCAAGCAAGAACGTATCCCTCTTTGGAGAGGGAAAGCGAAATGAGCTTGCTCATAAAGCGAGGGAGAGGGCCCTTTGGGGCAACCAAGCCGAATCAACACTAAAAAAGCTAAAGCCCCAAAACCTGCCGACTAACACCTTACACCTAAAAAATAACCCCTTACAACCGGTCGATCACCTTCTTAAGCATATTTCGAACATCTTTTGCCACCTGTCCGAGTCCTTCATTGTCGATAGCTTGCATGGAAGCAACGGGATCAACAGCAGAGACTTCCACTGTGCCGCCTTCATGTTCCTGAACGATCACATTGCATGGAAGCATCAACCCAATATGTCCCTCAGCTTGTAAAGCTTTATATGCATTAGGCGGGTTACAAGCTCCCAAAATTCGATAATTTCTAAAATTAACATCCAGCTTTTTCTTCAGCGTTTCTTTGATATCAATTTCGGTGAGAACACCAAAACCTTCTTCCTTCAGGATGTCAGTTGTTTGTTGAATAGCTTCATCAAAACTAAGATCTACGGTTTTACTAAAATGGTAAGACATAGGATTATTGATTTAAAATGGATGATATTTTGATTTACTCAAGACCAATTTTACTGCTTGTGAGCATAGGATGAATACATCCAGACTAGTTTTTCTTGCTCGCTGATATAGTCACTCATCATAGCGTTTGTACCTTCGTCTCCGGCATCGTCAGACAGATCAAGAATTTCACGTTGTAGTGAGATCAGTGCTTTGAAGGCATTCAGAATTTCATCAACGGCTTTTTCTCCATCCGTAACTTTTACGCTTTCTTCAATCAACGATTTTGAAACGTATTCTGAGTACCGATGTTCAGGTGTAAACCCAAGGGTGAGTATGCGTTCAGCTACGTCATCAATTTTAACGAAGAGGTCGTTATATAACTCTTCAAATTTAATGTGGAGCTCAAAAAAGCTTTTTCCCTTAATGTTCCAGTGATATCCTCTTGTATTTTGATAAAAAACAGTGTAGCTGGCCAATAGTTCTCCAAGCTTTTTTGATAGTTTTTCTGATTTTTCTTTATCAAGACCAATATTGTTCAAGTTACTCATAATTTTCTCTCCGCTATTTTATTGCTGCTATGGCAACGATAGGTTCCAGTTTTACTTCTGTTTTGATAGACCGCGTAATGAGACAGGCTTCTTCAGCTTTCTGTAAGATCCGTAGCGCCTTGTCTTTTTGACCCTCATCCATAATAACCAATTCCGGTCGTAAGATAATTTCAGTTATCACAAACTTTCCGGATTCGTTGCTCATAGTTCCGGTCGCAGGAACGCTAAGTTCTTCATAATTCAGCTTCGAATATTCTGCAATGGCTGTGAAGGTGGTCATAAAACAACTGCTCACCGAAGCCACAAACAAATGCTCGGGGCTCCATACCCCTTCCACTCCTCCCGGAAATTCAGGGGGTGTTGCCACTTCAATGGTTTCATCAAGTGTATCTGAGCTCAGTGTTCCCTGACGGCCTTCATTCCAGTTCAGGTCAACATCGTAGGTATGTTTGACTAATTCTCCCATGACTGCTCCAGTTTTTGTTCGATCATCTGCTTGAGCTGTGGCATTTGTACCACACCGGCCTGTTGCCAGATCAAATTTCCCTTATGGAAAAGGATCAGATTTGGAATACCCCGAACCTGGTATTTGATAGCTACATCCGGGTTCCGCTCGGTATCAATTTTAATGATGTTGAGTTTATCACCCATCTCACTTTTCAATTGTTGCAGGATGGGGGTCATCATTTTACAGGGGGCGCACCAGTCGGCATAGAAATCTACCAAAACCGGTGTTTCATCGTTAATTAGTTCGTTGAATGATCTTTTTTTGATTTCTGTACTTTCCATGATCTTCTATTTAACCTCAGTGTAATTTATTTCAGGATCAGTGTCGGGTTGTATCTCATTTCGCTCAGGTATTCCACATGACTGAGCCACCATACATCCGGTATTGGTTACGGCCTGAAATACGAAAAACGCACTCAGTAAACCCGTCAAAATATCCTGATACCACACAGCCATTACCGCAAGGAATATCCCAATGGATAATGCCACCCGGCGCATGGTGTGCCAGTTTGTAAACAGTTTTGCTTTAATGGATGAATTCATAACTATTATATACTCTTTTATTGTGAAGACTATGTTAACAGTATTTACACGATTCGTATTAGTTGTTATAACAGGTTATTACAGCATGGTCAGCCACGGTCCTCCCCGCAAGCAACATGCAAGCTGTTCTTCCTGTCCCTCCAAAGGGACACAGGTACTTGGCGTTAGCTATTAAACAGCCAAGGTTTAAGTTTATTAATCAAGCAAGGAACGTGTCCCTCTTTGGAGAGGGAAAGCGAAATGAGCTTGCTCATACAGCGAGGGAGAGGACCGTTTGGGGCAACCGGATCAGTATTACCTCGACTGCTTGTATTAATCCATCCCGTCGTCATCTCAAGTCAAGAGAGATAGGGCCGTGGCTTACTAATACACAAAATGTTTGAATTGGAAATACACCTTCATTTTTTCTACTATCAAAAAAGGGGGCAAACATGAAAAAAAACATTTCAAACAAACATTACAATAAGCAGTTAAAGCCGGTAGCTAGAGAGCTGAGAAAAAATATGACAAAAGCCGAGGCTGCTCTTTGGAAATATGGGTTAAGAAAGAAAGAACGCCGAGGTTATACTTTTAATCGTCAACGTCCGGTTCTTAATTATGTGGCCGACTTTATGTGTAAAGAACTTGGATTGATTATAGAATTAGATGGAGGTAGTCATGATCATCCCAAAGCGAAGAAGAAGGATGAAGGCCGCCAACTTAATTTGGAAAAAGCAGGATTCAAAATACTTCGTTTTACGAATGAGGATGTGTTAAAAAATATGGAGTCAGTTTGCAGGAAGATTGATGAAGAAATTATTCTTTTGGAATCAACGAAGCAGAAGTAGCCACGGTCCTCCCCGCAAGCAACGAACAAGTTCGTTTTTGCTGTCCCTCCAAAGGGACACAGGTACTTGGCGTTAGCTATTAAACAGCCAAGGTTTAAGTTTATTAATCAAGCAAGAACGTGTCCCTCTTTGGAGAGGGAATGTCCCGAATTTATTCGGGACGAGGGAGAGGAGAGTATGGGGCAACCGACTACGAAAAAGCAAGACTGCTTGTATTAGAAAAAGTCTCCCCTTGCGCTGGCGTCCCGACCATCGGGGAGGGGAGATCAAAAAATTCGGCTGTTCCCGAATTTTTTTCGTGGGGTGTGGTCACCAGGGGATACCGGGGTTAATTACAATTTCATTGCCCTTGGTGACCACACCCTCCGCCTCCCATTCGGTCGGCACCTCCCTCAAGGGAGGACTCTCCGGGGTTGCATTAAAGTATTGATACTTGATCAGCAACTATCTTGTATTGACTAACGAGAAGTCCTCTCCAGGGAGAGGAAGACGATGTAGCGGTATTGGGAATAAGAAAGCTCCCTTACCCTGCGGCGCAACCAAAGCCTGGGAAGTAAGGGAAGCATGCCGGAGGGCAAGGGCGGGGGGATTGGGTCTTATAAGCAGGAACTGAGGAACGAGTTCAAATGGGGGCACCCAAAACGTCATCAAAAATTATAACTCAGTGATAGCATGACGTTTCGTCCGGCTTCGGGAATGTTGCCGATGCTGTTATGGGTATGATAATAGTCATCGAGGATGTTGTTGGCACTGAGAATGGATGAGAGTGTACCATCCATCCAATTCCGTTCCCATGTAGCATTTAAGATGGCATACGGGTCGGTTTTGTCTTCATTGGAAGTACGTTCTGCGATCCTGTTTTGAGATGCAGCCCATTCAACTTCAGCCATCCACTTGTTATCCCGGTGATGGATATGCAACATACTGTTTCCCTTCAATGGAGGGATAAGCGGTAATGGTTCGTTTAAAGTCCGGTTTTGCGCATAAAGATATGAAATGCGATTCTCCAGACTGACCATATGTGAGAAAGAATTCAACATACGAAATTCCCCGCCGGTGATGGTAGCATCACCCACATTGGCATAGCGTTTGAACTGAAAGTCTATATCACTAACATCCTCAACAAGTACACCATCGATGTAGTTAAAGTACTGCTTGTGAAACAAAGACAGTGTGAATGAATGATCACCTGTTTCCCACGTGGAGTTGATATCAGCATTCAAAGAGCGCTCGGTCTCCAGCCAGGGATTCCCGTCGTAGAAATAACCATCCGTATAGTTGTAAATGTAATGCCCGAAAAGCTCCATGTGATTGCCCATCCGTTCGGAATATACCAGGTTCCCGGTCAGGCTTAGCTTCTCATTTAGCATCCATAACGTACTTAATGAGCCGGAAAGAAGTAGTTTTTGCTGAGTCTCAACTTCACGTCCGTAAGTACCTTCAAAAAAGGAAGCATATTGCTCGCTGCCCGTTCCCAGAGTTTTAAAGCTGATACTTTCTTCTGCTTTAAAGAGGACATCTTCTGATAATCTAAACTGATGTTTCAGCCCAATATATACATTTCGGGTATTCACATCATCCAGATTGTAGATAAACATATCTTCGATGGTAGGATCGAGGCTTTGCATGAGCATGTCTCCATAGGCTTCAGAGCTAAAGCTGTGTAGGAACCAGTCAAAAGAATGAGTCAGGAGTTCTGCCTTACCGTTGATACGTATTCCAAAGGTAGTTGTAGTTCCATACATCGGCATATGCATCCCTCGCATTACCGGCCGGTTTGCCACATCCCGGTCGTCATCGTCCATCCAGTGACGTACGGTATTGGCATAAAGTTGAATTTTTTGTAACTGGAAATCCTGATCAGGGGGCGCAAAATTGAATTGCACCTGGCCAATATCGGCAAGGGCTTTAGTAGCATCCATAAGCAGGGCAGGATAGCCGATATCATATGCTTTATCGGTTATATAATTTGCTTCAATTGAGTGCTCAGATTCAAATATGTGCTTGTAGCTCAGGTTCAAATTTAGCTTTTCATACTGTGTGTTATTGATAAGCTGATCATCACCGGCAGTAAAATCATCGGCTTTTTTATAGCTACCTGAAAACCGAACTGCATTACGTTGAGAACGGTCAGAAGTATTTCCGGTCAGGCTGAGTGTTCGGTAATTATCGGGATAACGATAGGATGAATTAACTTCCATTGAAAGAGGAGAAGATTCGGCCCGCTGAGTGATCAAGTTAACCGAGCTGCTACCCGACCCACTTTCGGCTACTCCGGTACCGCTTTTATCAAGGTGTAATTTGGAAAGGTTATTGGTTTCTACATAAGATGTAATGGGATCCATTTTATCTACACAAGCTTTGAAGACCTCCATTCCGTCAATGGTCAGGTTCATCCTTTGATCACTTTGTCCGCGTATAACCGGTTCCCATGCAAAAGCACCGCGTTTATTGGTAGAAAGTCCGTCGATGTTATCCAGGAATTGATCCATACTCTGAGTTGAGGCTGCTTGCTGATACGAATGTACATTTTGCTCACCTTCCTGATTGGCAACTATCATCAACTCAGTCTTATCATGGAAAACCCGTGGGTTTAAATAAATGATCTCTGTTTTCAGATCCAGGTGTACTTCTTTTGATGAAAATCCCACAGCAGAAATGGTTATATGTGGGTGCATTTTCGGGTTGATGGTAAAATAGCCTTCCGGATCAGTGACAGTGATCACTTTATCAGAATGAGTTTTGACATGTGCCTGAACCACGGGTTGCAGTGAAGATCGATCCAAAACCTGAATAGAAACTTCCTGTGCCAGGATCGGTTTAGCCCAAATAAAAAGAAAAATGAAATAGATTAATTTCTTCATAGTCTCAATTTCTTAAAGTAGCAACCTCGCAGCGTCTTTAGACCTGCGAGCGTTGCGAAATTTTATATCAGTAATTAAACAACGAACGCTGGGAGGTCTTTTGAGACGCTTGCAGGTTCTTGTGATTGATATTATTACTCAGCTTGAACGCTGTATTCAAACACTACTTCAGGGAGTGTGTCATTTTCTACGATCAGTTCCACTGAGGTGGTCCATGTACCGCTCATGCTGTAATTGATATCACCGTTATAAAAACCATCTCCGGCCGTCACAGGATTGGTGAAATTCGTTGAATGGCCGCTTCCACCTCCCATATCCATGTACGGATATACTTCCATTTCGAGGTTTTCAACAACCGGGAAATTCATCATCGACTCTCGGGTATGAACCAAAAAAGTGAGATCGTTATTTCCAACCACCGGCTTTTGAGGAGCATACCAGGTGATAAAATAGACGTTATCATTATCATCCTGAACGCTGGTCAGTTTCCAGGAAGAGGCTACATCGATCGGCATTTCTCCTGAGATCACTTCATCGGTTTGAGTCATGATCTCGAAGTTGATGGTCCAGCTTCCCATCATCCCGCCGGGCATAATGAATACCGCCATGTTCTTGAAATAGCGGTCGTCTTCTTCTGCAGTTTCGGGTTGAGTGTATGGAGTGGAATGCATCATATCGCCCATATCCATCATTGGGTTGACAGTGATAGATTGTGGGGTGATGATCTTCCCATCTTGTTCAACTTTCCAGTACAAGTAGTTAGCTCCGGTCTCGATCTCTTTTTCTACTTCAAGCGATACGGTGTAGCCATCCACTGTTACAGAGTTAACAGGAATGAGTTCTAATTCAGGTTCAGAGTTATCGGTGGTGTTACAAGAAATGGCAGCAAATACCAAAGCTACCATGGCCGTAATACGGCCAAATGGTTTTAGTATATTCATGATAATACTTAATTTAGTTTTGTTTATTAGTTAGCAATTGAAGTCTGCACAGCAGACTTCCGGCGGGGAAACAAAACTAAACGCGGGGAGGGCGTAGGAGATCGGGAATTGTTCCCGATAAAAGATGTGCTTGTTGTTCTGCTTGAAATTCGTGGTTATCTAAAGGAATGCTAAGGTTCTCGGAATTCAAATGGAGTGCATTGAATTTAGAAACTACAATCAGTGCTTGAGTTGAGCTGGTATTTGAATCGTGAGGAAGACTAAAATAACACTCTTCGTGTTGATCATGAGTATCAGAGTGTTTGTCTTGAGTTTGCATTTCTTGATGATGGCAGGTGCAAACATCACCGGCTTCTTCAACTTCACAGGTGCAAAAAGTAATCTCACAATAATTCCCATCATGATGTGTGTGTGCATGATTCAGTACAAAACCAAATCCTAACCAACCCACAATATTCCATAGCAATACCATTAAGGTGGCAAAGCCGGTAATTCTGTGATATGTACTATTCAGACTCATTACTTTTTTAAAATTACTTCATTTTTATGAAGAATTCTTGAAAACTAAATTAATCAATTTGTTTTGAGTTATTAGTTTTTTTTACAACAATTAATGCGTCACTTCACTGGAATTTCATGCTATTTTATTATTTAAAAAGAAATTCGATAACAAATGAAGGTAACTACTATGCCATAGATGGTGGATGTCTGGCAAAGTAAGGAAATGATTCTATTGGCTTTTTACTGACTATCTTCCCCGCAAGCAACGAACAAGTTCGTTTTTGCTGTCCCTCCAAAGGGACACAGGTACTTGGCGTTAGCTATTAAACAGCCAAGGTTTATGTTTATTAATCAAGCAAGAACCTGTCCCTCTTTGGAGAGGGAATGTTCCGAACGTGTTCGGGACGAGGGAGAGGACCTTTTGTGGCAACGAAGTTTGATTACAATTTCACTGTCCTTGGACACCCTCCGCATCCCATACGGTCGGCACCTCCCTCAAGGGAGTCCTCCCTGAATATTGAACAGAGGAATATTCAATACCGAATACAGAAGTGATCAACCCACTTCGATATTCTGCAGTCTCCCCTTGAGGGGAGATCAATACAAGCAGCTGTTCCTGCTTGTATTGCGAGGGGTGTGGTCACCAGGGGCTATAGAGTTTGATCCCAACCCCGCAACCATTTGCACCCACCCTCACCTTTGTTTCCTCTCCAGGGAGAGGAAGACGATGTAGCGGTATTGGGAATAAGAAAGCTCCCTTACCCTGCGTTGCCACCAAGGCCCCGGAAGTAAGGGAAGCATGCCGGAGGGCAAGGGCGGGGGGATTGGGTCCTATAAGCAGGAACTTAGGAACGAGTTCAAGATAGAAAAGGAAAATCAAGAGCATCCCTCAATCCCATAGGCCAAGGTTCAGAAGGAAAAAGAATGCGAAAGCTGCCAAGCCCTGAATAGGAGGCAGAGCCTCCGATTGTCATTACACAGCAGAGCGGCGTAACGAGAACAAGACGCTTTGGTGATTTGGGAGATAGTTTTAAAGAAATTACCAGTAGCTGCAATCCCTATTCGACACAACAACCACCTCTAAGAGCTTCCCCGCTTGGGCGGGGATTGAGGGGTGGGTCCAAAGTAGCCAAGGCTTATATAGGTTTTTGGAGTATAACACAATCCCAAAAACGATGGGAACAAATTCAGCTCCGGTAAGTGAGCCATTACTCATCCTCCCCATACACCAAATTCAGAAACTCTTCCCTTTCAATATTCCCGAAATAATCCGTTACATCCACTTTTTCCATGGACGCCGCAATGTCTTCCGGCTCATATCGAATACCCTTCAGCAGCTCTTCCACTTCCTGAACCGATTCCTTGCCAAAGAAATCACCGTAGATCTTTAGGCTTTTAATATGGCCTTTTTGAACATCCAGCCGCAGGTCGATCTCTCCAACAGGGAATCGCTTGGTCCGCTGGATATTGAATTTAGGGGATTTCCCGAAGTTCCAGTCCCAGTTACCGTATTTTTCTTCCTTTAGTTCGTGAACTGATCTCCACTCGTCTTCAGTAAGCTTATAGGTTTCAAAATTTTCACGATCCTGATATAGACCATCCAGAATGCGTTGTTTGAAATCAGCCATTTTCATGTCCTTTTCATCAACGAACTCAATGATATTGGAGACCCTGCTGCGCACTGATTTGTGCCCCTTGGACTGTATCTTACTCATTTTCACATTCAGGGCATTGGCTACTTCCCCCAGATCACTGTTGAAAAGGAGGGTGCCGTGAGAGAACATCCGTTTGCCGGTGGAAAATTGTGCATTCCCGGAAATCTTCTTTTCATTAGCGAGGATGTCATTTCGTCCGCTCATCTCAGCCGGAACGCCCATTTCTTTCAGGATCCGAATAACCGGCTCGTTGAACTTAAGGAAGTTGTTAAGGTTTTCTTGTTTGTATTTGGTGATGAAGCTGAAATTCAGATTCCCATGGTCATGATAGACGGCCCCGCCTCCCGACATTCGTCGTACAATATGAATGCCGTTCTCCCTTACATATTCATCATTGATCTCTTCCAGCGTATTTTGATTTCGCCCGATGATGATAGATGGCTCATTGATGTAGAAGAGCAGGTAATCCTCTGATTCCCCAAAATTACGAAGTGCATATTCCTCCAGCGCCAGGTTGATCTGTGGTTTTGTGATTCCTTCGTTGTCGATAAAGATCATGATGAATATAAATTATGGATTAGGAGAAACATCTTGCCATGTAATGTAGGGACACAAGATTTTGTGTCCCTACTTATGGGGCACAGAAAAGAACAGAAAACAAAAATCAACCATTCACCCCGTCAACGCCGGCAACCTTCAAAGACTGGGTCAGCGCAAGGCCATAAACGACATGCATGAGCAATCCGGCAAAGATCAGTTTACCGGGAACCCAGGTATCCGAATAAAAAATTCCAAACGATTCGCCTGCCGCTATTGAAACTACGGGAGAAACCACCAAACCCGCGATCAATGAAATGATCACCCCGTAAAGAAGACCCTGAACCAGCCAATTACCGGGAATTCGCTTTTGGAGATAAACTACCCAGATCATTGCTAACCCAATGCCAATGATATTGAACGCCAGATTCCCAAAAATGATATGATAGGGCTCAGAATCATAGGCGTGATTAAAACTTTCGGTGAGGATGTGGCCGACATCAATAACTGGCAGTCCAAAAGCTCCTTGTAAAAAGGCGGTCATTGCCATTACAAATGTAGCGATGAACCCACAGATAACGGTTCGTAAGAAAACAGAAGAGCTCATAATACTATCGTTTTGATTAGTGTTTGTGTAGTAATTTACTCAATTTTCGTCACATTTCTTGCAGTTCAACTCCATGCCCAACTTAGATTTACGGCCCTCTTCAGTGATTACCCAGGGGCGTAATTTCCAGGGTGGATCGTGCCGGACATGCTGTGTGTGTCCACATTCAAGGTCAGCCACCCAGTAGCCAACTTCATCTTTATGAAATCCAATAATCGGCTGCTTCATTTTTCTTTAGTGAATGTATCATGGAACACGGATGAAGCTGATTGAGCGGATAGTCGCAGAAATAAATTTAAATCCGTGATGACCTGCCTAATCCGTGTCATCCGCGTTCTATTCCATTATTTCTATAAGCTGTTCAATATCCAGGGATTGCATCGCACTGATGGCGGCCTCCATTGCACCTTCTGTACAAAGTCCACTCATAGATGCGTCCAAAAACCCTTCACGTGCCGCTTTGATACAGGCTTTTCTGATGTGTTCGGCAAGTTCTTTATCGTCCATAATCACCATCTTTAGTCCACACGTTGTTTTGATAGTATAATAATCAGTACTCAATCCAAAGAATAGTTTCATTCGGTCCGATCAAATTTAAAACTTCACATAGTATTCATAAATAAAGACAATTTTATCTTAAATAGGAATAATCTGCTTAAGCATCCAACTCTTATGAATCCAACTCTACACACCTTTTCTATTCCGGTAATGGGAACCGGGCATTCTATCGATTCCCCGATCCGTGTTGCTCCTTTTGGTATTAATTCTGTGATCTCCGTTGTGGATGATCTCCTGGTGGAGAAGATCCGTAAATATTACTGCCAGCAGTTCGGTCTTCCTTATAATAATATTCCCCGTTCTGCTGAAGATGGTCGCGCAAAACGCATTACTGCCTATCTTGATCTGGTGAATGATATTGTCCAAAGGAAGTTTAAGGAAGTGAGGTCACAATCATTTTTTGAGGATAACGAAAAGGCCAAATATTTTCGAATGCTTCCGGATCAAAGCCCGCTTAAAAACACTTATCAAAAAATGTTGGCTGCTGCTGAGAATGAGAAAAGATCACTGGCAATAAAATTGAATGATCTGATGCAGCCGGGCTCCATTGACGTAAACATCATGGCGAAAGTGGATAAGCTCAATTTAACTAAATCCGGCAAGCCCATGAGCGCAGAATTCAGTGACGGGAGTGCCGCTCTTCGTGGATATGCAAATAGTAAACTTTCCTCCAGCCTGATCTTATCTGCAGGCTTCAATCCCAGATTATATAATTACCTGTCTGAATTCAAGGACTTTTACCGGGATGCATCCGGCAATATCAAAAAGAAGATCATTCTTAAAGTGAGTGATTTCCGTTCAGCATTGATACAAGGTAAATATCTTGCAAAAAAAGGATTGGAGGTATTTGAGTATAGAATTGAATCCGGATTGAATTGTGGTGGACATGCATTTGCCACGGATGGTTTGTTACTCCCTGTACTGTTGAAAGAATTCAAAGAGAAGAGGGAGATGTTGAGCTCTGCCATACGTCCGCTTATAGAGAAGTTTTATGAGGATGAACGCGATGGTTTTTCACCGGAGTGGCAGGCAGTGGAGCCTCGAATTACTGTACAAGGTGGAATAGGAACTCATGGAGAAATGCAGCGTTTGCTAAAAGAATATGATATGGATTCAACCGGCTGGGGCAGTCCCTTTTTGTTGGTTCCCGAAGCAACTACTGTAGATCAAACCACAAGAACTTTATTGGAAAATGCGGGAGAAGAGGATCTGTATTTAAGTGGGGTTTCACCGCTGGGTGTCCCATTTAACAACGTCCGGCAGACCGGCTCCCGGCTTTGGCATGAGGGGCGGATCGAGAAAGGGAAGCCCGGTTCTCAATGTCCGAAGGGATTCCTGGAATCAAACACAGAGTTCACTGAGAACCCTATATGTACGGCTTCAACCCAGTATCAGCTGTTGAAGATCGATCAGATCAATCACAGTGAATATACAGATGACAAAAAAGAACGATTGAAAACCAAGGTATTGGATAAGGCTTGCTTGTGCGATCACCTCGGAAACGGTGCACTCATTCAGTTGGGTATCCAGAAGGAAAGCCGGTCGCCACAGGCAATTTGTCCGGGCCCGAATATCGCGTATTTCAATGGTGAGTATTCACTGGAAGAAATGTTGGATCATATCTACGGAAGGGGTGAACCGCTGGTGGATAGCGATCGCCCGCATATGTTCGCCAAAGAAATGAACATGTATGTTGATTATCTGCAAGACCTGATCGATGGATCTGATCTGGATCCGGGCGAAGATCGGAAGCTCAACAGGTTTCGAAATAACCTGGAAGAGGGAATGGATTACTGTCGGGATATCGCAGCATCCGATGGATTCGAAGGCGAGAATCTGGAATCTATAAAGGCTGCCGTTACAGAACAAAAAGCCCGATTAGAGCGCATGTTTTCTGTGGTTGTAGTTTGAGTATGTACTGTATAATTCATTCTCACTGACTGAATCCTAATTTCAGGGAGCACTTCTGCTTGATTTATAAAAGGCTGCCGAATGGTGGCTTTTTCTTTTGAGATCATTTAAGACATCTTCATCTTAAATTCACATTATGGGCATATCATAGAATAGAAAGCAAATCAAACGCTTTAATCTTATTTAAGATAAAATAGTCTTAAAACTAATAACTAACTAAATCACAATAACATGAAACGCGCAATCTCAAAAATCACTTTACTAGTTGGAATGATTTTCTTTGGCATGAGTTCGATATTGACGGCTCAAACAAAAGAATACAAATTGGACGGTATGACTTTCGGCATGCCTGAAGCTCAGGTTTACACCGAAGATTACAACGGTTCCCCTGTAGTAGGTGAATATATCACCCAACTTCCAAATTTGGCTAAGTTAGACTACGAAGGTAACAAACATCACTAAGTACGCATCGATATCATCGTACAGGAAATAGAAGTTGCTGAAGGTGTTCGCTACCAGGCATGGACTTTCGGCGGAACTGTTCCGGGTCCGGTGCTTCACGTAAGAGAAGGTGATAGAATTACCTTTGTTATGAAGAACCGTTCGGACGAAGAGGTAACCATCACCGATCCTGCCAAAGGCGGATCTCCATTCATGAATCAGGTGGCTGAAAATCCATATCAGAAGAACTCCTCAGCCATCATGCCGATGCCTCACTCTATGGACTTCCATGCCGGAACGGTAGCCAAAGATGACAAATGGCGAACTATTGGTCCGGGCGAAACCATCAAATTTGACTGGATAGCAAACTATGCCGGTACTTATATCTATCACTGCGGAACCCCAAGTGTATTGATGCACACAGCAATGGGTCAGCATGGAGTGGTAGTGGTGTCTCCAAAAGACGGATACCCTACTGACTATGAAGTAGATCGTGAGTACGTGATCGCACAGAGTGAGTACTACCTTACCAAAGGAGCCGGAGATCTTTATACCTACGACTTTGAAGCTGCTTCGAATAATAATCCTTCACACGTAGTATTTAATGGACACCAAACAATCCTGCATGACCAACCGCTGAAAGCAAATGCCGGTGAGAGAGTTCGTTTTCACTTTAGCAACAACGGACCAAGCGGAACTTCCAGTTTCCACGTAATTGGCGGGATCTTTGACAGAGTGTGGTTAGAAGGACACCCATTCAACGAAATGCGAGGAATGCAGACCGTACTTGTTGGGGCATCAGGTTCAGCTACTCTGGATATGATCGTTCCTGAAGAAGGCAAGTACATCCTTATCGACCACGAGTTTGTGGATGCAGAGAAAGGTGCTACAGGTACACTGAAAGCAGGCCCTCGTAAAAACTAATGAATAGAACACGGATGCCGCAAATATTGCAGATATCCATTGATTTGAAAATCTGAATAGAAAAAATACCGTAGGGGCGAATCGTATTCGCCCTGAAGGTTTTAAGAAACAATAAAGAAACGATGAGATCCCAAACGAACATATCAACTTTTGCCATTACCATGATGGTTGTGATAGCAGCCTTCATGCCTGAGATTGCGTCTTCACAAACGGCAAGAGTACTTGTTCCGGCGGGATCTTTTCATTCTGTTCTGCCGGAGATTCCGGGTGAACCGGTTCCCGTTGATTCCTTTTATATGGACAACACGGCCGTAACGAATGAGGAATTTGTTGAATTTTTGAAGAACAACCCTGAATGGAAACGTTCAGAGATCCCACCTGTTTTTACCAATGACGGTTACTTAAGAGAGTGGAGATCAGACCTTGATCCGGGCTATGAAAGTCTTGGTATGAACAGACCGGTAACCCGGGTTTCCTGGTATGCAGCTAACGCCTATTGTGCAGCTAAGGATGGGCGCCTGCCAACACTTAATGAATGGGAATATTCGGCTCAATTAATGGAATTCAATTCCGAAGAGGAGATGAATAGGTTCAGCAGCGAATTAATAAACTGGTACTCGGGAATCGATGTAAAAAATCTGTCTGAGGTAGGTTCAAGCGGCATCGAAAATACGGAAGGAATTAAAGACCAATTCGGATTGGTGATGGAGTGGGTAGAAGATTTTAAGCCTATCATTGCCGATGAACTTTCATTGGATTGCGGGACTGTTGGACGTATGAATACGCTTGGAAGTATTTATAGCTATGCGGCTTCCATCCGTTACATCACAAGGATGAGTTTTAATCCAAAAATAACGACCGGGATGGTAGGTTTTCGTTGTGCATATGACACGCCGGCGCCATCAAACCAAACTAATAGTAATGGAGAAACATTATGAAAACGTTGATCACATTTTTAGTGGCTTTTACAGCGATGGTGTCATTTGAAGCTATGGCACAACACAACCATCATGGAAATGCTAAAGAAGCATTGAAAGCCGGTGAAGTTCATGCCGATCATTCATTGTATCATTTGGATTCTAAGTTTCTCGATCACCGAAATGAAGAGGTGCAACTCAGTGACTTTAAAGGTCAGCCGGTGATCGTAGTCCTTTTCTATGGGAACTGTACACAAGTTTGTCCGATCCTGATTCAGGATACATGGCGATTGTTCAAGTTGTTGGATGAGACAACCAAAGCAAAAACAAAAGTGCTCGCGGTTTCTTTCGATACGGAAAATGATACTCCTGAAGTACTCAAAGAATATGCGAAATACGAGCAACTGGATCTTCCCGAATGGCATTTTATCACCGGAAAACATACAGATATTAAAATGCTGGCTACCATGCTTGGAGTAAAATATCAAAAAACCGGCGACGGACATTTTGCACACTCCAATCTGGTTACCGTCCTGGATACCGAAGGCAATATAGCCAAACGCGTGGAGGGCCTGAATCAACCAATGGATGAAGCCGCAGCAGTGATCGAAGCCATGTTAAAGAAT
Organism: Gracilimonas halophila; assembly: GCF_042684365.1. NCBI lineage: Bacteria > Pseudomonadati > Balneolota > Balneolia > Balneolales > Balneolaceae > Gracilimonas > Gracilimonas halophila. The sequence continues at coordinate 61,354 of NZ_JBHULI010000025.1, forward strand.
TTGTAATTGCTGTAGGGGCGAATCGCATTCGCCCTGGTTAACAACGGAATAGAACTCGGATGACACAGATGTTGCGAATCATCGCTGATTTGGGGTAATTGAAGAAATGAATATTCGATTCTACATATCGTTGGCCGTTCTGATGGGAATTTCAATGCTTGCCACAGCCACACCATCAGACACCCTCACCGTGAAAGTCTTGGGAACGGCTGAAGATGCAAGATTCGAGCCTGTCGTCTTGCAGGTTGAACCGGGTGACGTGATCCGTTTCAAAGTGATTGAGGGACTGCACACAGTGACAGCTTATCACCCAAATAATCGCCGTCCACAACGAATTCCTGATAAAGCAACATCCTTTGATTCCGGAATGCTTACTGCCGGACAAACATGGTATTTAAAATTAGAAGAGAAAGGAGTGTATGATTATTTCTGTCTGCCACACGAAAGGATGGGACATGCCGGCCGGATTTTAGTGGGTGAGGTGAACGAGATCCCAAATTACCCTGCTGGCAGAATACCCGGTTCCATCATAGAAATGCTAAAACATGAAACGGAGAAGGTATTTCCGTAGTTACGAAACTCATTCGGAATGTTTAACAGGCTAAAGGAACACGGATTAGAATGATGTTGAGGATAGTCGCTGATTCTAATTATTGTTGAGATGAAAATGCTCCCTAGGAGCAGCATGTTGATAAAAAAATTAAGTAAACAATAGAACAATTTTTGCCCGTTTGATCTATAGGAATAGTTAGTTTTCCAAAAATTGGGCAATAATGCACATCAGATTCAGTCGAGATGATTGACCCAGTTCAGTATCACCCTTCCAGTAAATCTCCCAGAAACTCCTTCAACAAAACCGTGCTATTATACTCCTCATCTTTAGAAGCATAAACCATCGTAACCGTATCATTTTTCTCGATGATCTCCAGCATCTCATTTACTGCTTCCGAGCCAAATAATTCTTTCCTATAACGCTCCTTGAACTCTTCCCATTTGTCCGGATCGTGGTCAAACCATTTCCTCAGATCGTTACTTGGTGCTATAGATTTCATCCACTGATCCAAAGCGGCCCGCTCTTTGGAAACACCCCGGGGCCAGAGTCGTTCAGTGAGAATGCGGTAGCCGTCCTCTTCAGTGACTTCTTCGTATACCCGCTTTGTTTTAAGCATTTTCGATAAAAGTTTTGGCCCACTCTTTAGGGTGAAAAACGGGAATGGTTGATAATTTGAAATCCTTGGTGTTTCGTGTGATGATCATTTGTGCGTTATGAGAAGAAGCACAATAAAACTGCATAGCATCTTCAAGGTCATTCCAGTTGCTTAAAATTGAACTCATGGATTGATCTGAATCTACTTTAAGGAAATCGACAAATTCTGAAAATTCCCTTAATACTTCTTTGGAATCATACTGCTTGTGATGGCGGTCAATCAAGTAGGCCAAGGTAGGAATTGATATCACGCTCACTCCCATTTCAATATTATTCTGAATATGGAATTGAATGATCTGCTCAACCACACCATTCCAGGGACTTCGTTTCACCAAAAGGTCTAAACAAGCATTAGTGTCTATGAAGGTCATTCCCAGCCGTGTTTTTTGTGAAGGTGATCTCCATAATCTTCCCCGTCTTCTGCAGCAAGATTTGTTGTAATTAACCCGCTAATTTTATTTAGAGCCGTTAACTTTTTCTGCATCTTTTTTTGGGATTGCACAAAATCAGTGAACATTTGCGAAACCGTCGTGTCATTTTCCTTAGCCAATTCTTTGGCTTCCTGAATGACATTGCCTTCTATGGATAGCGTTAATTTTGATTTCATAATAATTTGATCCGTTAAATAACACGTATAAAATATTAAATGATACGTACATTAAAAAGTGAATCGATAAATTTTGATCTTAACGATAAAGTGAATCTATCACTGAGAAAAGGTTTCTCTAACTAAAAATGATTAGTTTAATATTAAATAAAAAGGTTATTCAGAAAACAGAGATTCATGGAATTAGGCATTTATACCTTTGTAGAGAACACACCCATTGAAGGAGAGAGTGAGCTTCAGCATCCATCCAAACGCCTTGAACAGTTGATGGAGGAAATTGAGTTGGCCGATGAATTAGGGCTGGATGTATTTGCGATCGGAGAGCATCATAGGGAAGAGTACGTTTCATCTTCACCTTCTACTTTATTGGCTGCGGCGGCAGCACGAACCCGGAATATCAAGTTGAGTTCAGCTGTAACGGTGCTGGGATCAGAAGATCCTGTCCGAGTGTATCAGCAATTTTCTACGATCGACCTTCTTTCCGGGGGCAGGGCTGAAATTATGGTTGGACGAGGTTCGTTTGTGGAGTCGTTTCCATTGTTTGGGTACGATCTTAAGGATTACGAAGAATTATTCCTTGAGAAGCTTCAGCTGCTTATGAAATTGCGGGAAGATGAAGTGGTAAGCTGGGAAGGAAAATATCGACCTTCAATAAATAACAGAGGAGTTTATCCCCATCCGTATCAGGAAAAATTACCGGTTTGGCGCGCAGTGGGAGGAACCCCAAAATCAGCTTATGAGGCAGGGGCTATGGGAATGCCGATGGCCATCGCCATTATTGGAGGCCAGCCTGCACAGTTTAAACAAATGGTGGATATTCACAAACAAGGAGCGTCAGACTACGATCAGCCTGAACAAAGAGTGAGTATTAACTCCCATGGATTCATAGCTGATACAACCGAGGAAGCTGCAGAAATTGCTTTCCCGGCTTTTAAAACAACGATGGACAAGATCGGAAAAGAGAGGGGATGGTCTCCAATGAGTCGGCAACAGTTTGATGGATCCATCACTTTAAAAGGAGCAAATGCAGTAGGAAATCCACAGGATATTATTGACAAGATAATGTATCAGCATGAGATCTTTGGTCACGATCGGTTTTTACTGCAGATGAGCGTGGGCAGTGTTCCACATGATAAATTGCTTAGATCTATAGAATTGTTTGCGAAAGAAGTGGCTCCGGCGATCAGGAAAAAGTTAGGAAAGGATTAAGTTAGACAGGATTCTTGAACCGGAATAGGTCTCAGAGATCAGTACATCGAATTCAAAGACCGAGTTGTTTCTTTCGGTTCTTGAGTTCCTGAGAGGCTTTGGCATATCCACCTTCGGTACCATCCACAAAGTGAATGTGGTTACTTTGGTAACTGCGTACAAAGCAGGTAACCATAGCAGCGAATGATGTGTGAACTCCATAAGCTAATTTCTTTTGCGAAAATTGATCATCCAGAAATTGAGTAAGAGCCATGCGTTGTTCAATAGTTCCTGAGGCTACAAAGCGGAGTCCGTCCCCAAATTTCTTGTAGTCGGCATGGCGAACAAGATCCGGCTTATAATCACCCCAGTTTGTAGCTGAGGTTTTCTTTTTGAACTTCATGAGATATAATCCGGTGATAAGTTGAAATATCATTGCGAATGCATGTTTCAGCTTTTTGATAAAAGTCGGAGGCTGTGTTTTAAGTCTCCATTCAACACCAAGAAGAAGAGGATTGGCTGTCATTTGAAGATCATTTTCTCTGATGGGATGATACTTATCTTCGCTTCCGTAAATCGCTTCGATCTCCCGGAAACATTTTTCATAGATCTCTACACTTTCATCATCATTTTCACCAAATGCCTGTATGATATAAGCAGCAACTTCATCTTTGTCGCTTGGAACCTGACTCCATCTGCATTCCAACCCGGAAAAATCTGCTTCAATAGGCTTCACCCCTTTGAGCCTATCTTTATTTTTTATAAGATCTTCAGCAAAAGTAACCCCACTTCCCCAAAAGATGGCCTAATCAATAAACTCCGATAATCGCAGTCTTGCAATTTTAATATCATGGCCAAGGTCTCTGAGTTCTTTCATGGAAACAACGCCGACCGCCATTTCCAGTCCATATGCTTCCTTAACTGCCTTTTTACTGAAGGCCATGATACCTTTTACCTTTTCAATGTTTTGGTTTGGCAAAGCCAGCATTGACCCGTCACCGCCAAAGAGATAGGGTAGGAGGTCTTCCTCTTCGAACAGGTTATTCAGCGCGGCAATAATGGAAGCACCGGCCATATTCACTTCTTTATATTTACCAAGCCTGATGGCATCCGTTGAGCCACGAACATCGGCTAAGGCTATGAACCAGTCATCAGGGAGGGGAGTGTATAGCTCATAATTTGAGACATCCCGGAAGGAGGAAAGGATATTGAGGCTTTGATAAAACTTCTCTGTATTCATATTGGGGTTAAATGAGCTGATATTGAACCTTATCAAAATAGAGAAAAAATTGTAGAAGCATGACAGATAGGTTTAGAAATAAAAAAGCCCGTTCTCTATTAAAGAACAGGCTTTTGGTAAGGTAAATAAGAGCTTTACTTAGTTTTGAGTGGAAGCTTCTTCAAGTTGAACATCTTCCTCAAACTGGAATTGTTCTCCTTCTTCCAGCTCAATGCCTTCGACCAGTGAATCAGCGAATGCATTGTTGGTTGGATTGAACCATACATTATAGGTTCCTTCTTCCAGCCCAATGAGTTGGAAATTACCATTATCATCGGGTTGGGTTCCGGTAGTGTCTTCTCCGGCAATGGCGTACACAAAAGGTTCAGCTTCCAGGGGGAAGTACCGTTCCGGAAATACTGGCTTGTTCCTCAAGATCTACAGTTCTAAGCACAGGGTTAAGAATATACATCCCATTTCCTGTAGCAACTATGGATTGAGAAGCGTCGAAGTCGATAACCAGATCATAAACCTGACCTTCTTCAACATCGGCATTCACATTTAGCTTATAGCCTGATTGTTGCGCACTTGGAGTGGTAAGGGCAAATGTTTCCCCGTCAATCACCACTGTGTTATTATCACCTAATATCAGCCTGATCTGATTATACATTCCGGCTTCAAGTTGGGTTTCTCCGAGATCAAGAACGGCTCCGTTCTGATAATCCAGAAGGTTAACGGTGATGGAATCATCCATAATGGAGTACCAACCGTTTTCTTCCTCATCAATATCTTCTTCACCATCATTTTCAGGTTCCTCAGCATCTTCATCCTGATTCACCAAAACCTGCGTAATTTCGATATTCACCTCTTCGTAGTTAGCAGGTGCATCGGTTAATGATACTTTTAGAGTTCCGGTCCCTGGACTACTGTCCGTACTGCATGCTGAAAATGTTATTGCGGTTATAATTAGTGTTGAAAGAGCAAAGATAAGTCGCTTCATGACATTCAATTTCATTGTTTTGGATTGATTCATATTCATGATCTCAAACAAGTGAAATAGTTGAATGTTCCATATGGGATTATTTTTTAATCTTTGTTAAATACCATATATAGTTTCAAATTCATTATCCGGCACCACCGGATGCTCCGCCACCGGGAGAACTTACTGATGCACCTCCACCTGCTACACCTCCTCCGCCGGCGGAAATAGTCCCTGTTGCGGCAAGGTTACTAAAAGAGGATGCCATTGAAGCAGGAGAGTTTGTGCTGCCCGGAAGAATGGTGATCCATGTGATCAAAAGTACTGCATCCGGATTTTGTTCGAACATCTGTTCAAATTCTTGTTTATTTAGTCCAAGTGCGATCCCATAGATGAAATGAAGTCCCAGTTTGTCGTCAGGGATTGAATAATCTTTTGCATTCTTAAGGGCCTTCCGATAACCTTTCCAGGTTATATATATTTCTTCTCCTTTGGGTGTACGCCGGATGATCGCCAAAGAAAGCACGGCACCGATAAAAGCTATTCCCATTGCCACGGCCATGATGGGATGCAGTAAAAATATCAGGGCGATCCCGGTCAACAAAAGAGCCGATTGTATTCCTAAATTCCAGAAGACTCCGGTATAGCTTTTCTTATCAATCCATTCCTGATCTTTGCAGTAAGTGGATAGCTTTTTCTTCCATGCGTAGAACCATTTAGAAACTTCAGTTTCAGAAAATTTGAAGATATCCTCCATCTTGTTTCCTTCTTCCTTTATTCTTTTGGTTATAAAGCTATAAAGGTCTTCCTCCCATTCAGAGATGGTTGAATCGGATTGAATGTCCTTGTCAACAGTTTCAACACTGTAAGTTCCTTTTTCTTCCGTGGAGAGCCAGGAAGATGATTCTTTGTCAGGCTCATTTTCTTCAATCCTAAAATACCCACGCCTTGAAAGGTCGAGTAAGGTTGCGGTAACATGCGCCCCAATGACAGTTTGATTCATTAACAACCAACCTATTGCAGCAGGTTTTTGACGCCCCGGGATCATGATGCTCTTGTTCTGGCTGTAATTCATCTTATGTCTCGCACCATATTTCCGATAGAAAAATACAAAGCATACTATACTGAGTCCGGCCAATACTATCACCGCATTTACCGCAAGATCATAATTACGTGCTTGTTCTGCCGCCAGTTGTCTTTGACTTTCCCGGTACTCACTCTCTTCATTCTCAGCAAAATCTACTGAAAAACCAGGCTCATTTACCTGGATCTGATCTTCAAGAACTGAAGTGGGAAATACAGTTCGAATGATCACTGCTTCGTTTCTATCTATATCAGTTCCTGTAAACTGAAATCCATTGTCGAGTTTTGCAATGTCGAGATCCCAGTCAGGCTCTCTTACCCAGGCATAAAGGTTAGATCGGTCGGTTGTGTCAGGAAGCTGAAGAAGAATGGTAACCTCTTCGGTCGATTTTTCTCTGCCGGCAGCGACGTAGTTCCAGAAAAACTGACTCCATTCCGTGCCTACCGTCAATGCTCCCCGGATGGTATAAGAAATTGAGAATGTTCGCTCTTCATCATTTGCGTCAAAGAACCATTGTACATTAAAGGCTCCTGATGATTCTTCAACTAAAAATGTTTGAGGCTCTTCACTGTTGAGATTCGTAAAATTCTCATCCGCTTCAGAAACTTGAATATTTTCTATGGCTGAAATACCTGACTTTGGGATTCTATAATTGGCCCAGGAATAACTTCCGTCAAAAAAATATGTACGATGTTCGGTTATACGAATGGATCCATCATCATAAATCTGTATTTCGATCTGCAATTCTGGTATAGCATATTCCTTAGCATGAACAGTAGTACTGAAATTGCTCAGCATGGAAATTATAAGTGATAGAATGAAGAATTTCGAAAGTTTCATGGTCAGTAGACAGGTTTTTTTAAAGGATACGGAATCATATTTTTTACTCAAAAAAAAAGACAATGTTATACGTTTACATATAAGCATGAATATGTATAGTTTTAGCTTATGAGAACATCAGTAGATATCCCCGACGATTTAATGAAGAAGGCAAAGATCAAAGCTGTGGAAGAGGAGATCAGTCTTAAAGAGCTGATCATACGTGGACTCAAAAATGACTTGGTGATCTTGAGGAGAAGAACGAAACACCCTGGAAAGATTTAAAGGGGAGAGGCTCAGCTTCCGGGCTTAACCCCGGTGATTCTGGTTTTGAAGGTTCAAAATATTAAGGACTGTTATGATCTTACTTGATACTCATGTTTGGCTTTGGTGGTTACTAGGGGAAGGACCTCTTTCTGAAGAGGAGCGTAAAACACTTGATGAGCATGCTTCCAGAAAAGAGATTGCTATTTCGGCTGCTTCTATTTGGGAGGCTGAGATGTTGCAGAGAAAAGGATTGATTCAGCTGGAACCAAGTTTCAATACCTGGATCTCGCTGGCAACTCAAAATGGAGTATGCACGGTGATTTCGATAGATAAAGAAGTAATACTTGCTCAGGAAAAGTTACCCCAGGATTTTCCTGATGATCCGGCTGACCGACTGATCGTAGCTACTGCTTTGATGAAAGAATATCCACTTGCAACAAAAGATGGGGTACTGCAAGAATTAGGATTTTAAGTACGATGCTGTTACGGTTTGCTGATCATACAACCCTTACCAGATTTACATTTCAACTTTGGAGTGCATAATTTTCTAAATTTCAGGTTACTCCACGATGAGTTTCAGCACCCGTATTTCCTGCGGCAATAATCCAATTATTGAGTCTTTTTCAGTTATCGAATAAAAAGTACTTAACTATGCATTTGGTTACTATTTGAGTAAAGAGGTAAATCTTATCAAAGTTTTGATAAAAGTGTTTTTTACTGGAAACTCTACTTGTAAGTAACTGTATAGTATTGTTATAAATTCAATTAGATAGCCAGTATATACAAATTGGTATAGGGTGTATCTTAATACTGGTTGTAAATTGTTTTAAATAAGTTTACTCAGCTTTGAAATACTGGTTCTAAGTTAGCATTATTTTGTTCATCAGTTACAAAATGTACCTTTCTCTGTATCAATCAAATAACTTATCACTTCAATTATGATTCGCAAATTAACTATCAATAAATACACTTTTAAACTATCCATGGCGCTATGCTTTGGTTTGTTTTTTAGTTTGGCCACAAACACTTTTGCACAAAATAGATCTGGCCAGGAATTAGCTATCGGATTAAATCGGGAACTACCCGCAGATACATCTATCTCAAAAACTCGTAGTGTAAATATAAAAGGTAAAGACATTCCTTACGAGGTAACCGTTGGTACACAACCTGTTTACGGGGAAGACGGCAAACCGGATGCCGCATTGTTTTATACCTATTACCGCAGGACAGATGTTGAAGACACTGAAGATCGTCCTCTCTTGATTTCTTTTAATGGCGGCCCCGGAGCTGCTTCTGTTTGGATGCATTTAGGTTTTACCAGCCCAAAACGTCTGAAACTTACTGATGAAGGCTTTCCTGTACAACCTTATGGTGTTGAAGACAACAATTATTCTGTTATTGATGCCACTGACATTGTATATGTGAACCCTGTTAATACCGGGTTTTCAAGAATATTGAATGACGGTGAACGAGAGCAATTTTTTGGAGTTCAAGAAGATCTGACTTACCTGTCTGATTGGATTGGAAATTTTATTTCCCGACATGACCGTTGGAAGTCTCCAAAGTTCTTGATTGGTGAGAGCTATGGAACTACCCGCGTTGCTGGTTTAGCCGGAAGATTACAAGGAGGACATAATATTTTTGTGAATGGAGTTATCATGCACTCTCAGTGCGGTTTTGGTCAACCAGGGACAGTTACAGGTGTTCAAACTCCTATTACCAATATTAATAAACTTACACATTACACTGCTACAGCTTGGTATTTCAAACAGTTAGCTCCAGATCTTCAAAATAGAAGACTGGAAGATATATTGCCTGAAGTTGAAAAATTTATGATGGAAACCTATTTACCAGCAATTGCAATAGGTGGTACACTTACTGATCAAAAGAGGCAACAAATTGCTAAGCAAATAGCTCGTTATGCGGGTGTCTCAGAAGAGTTTGTTTTAGAGCATAATCTAAGTATCCCAGCTTCTGCATTTTGGAAAGAGCTATTAAGAGATGAAGGCTATACTACTGGTCGGCTAGATTCCCGCTACATTGGCATGGATACTGATAACTCAGGAACACGTCCAGGATATAGCCCTGAATATGATTCATGGAAGCATTCCTTTACTCCTGCAATTAATGAATATTTGCGTGAGGACCTGGGTTTTGCTACAGATCTTGAATATAATATTTCAGGTAATGTACGTCCCTGGAATGATGAGAACGGAAATACTGCAATTATGCTTAGAAGGGCGATGCAACAGAATCCTTCACTAAGAGTACTAAATCAACAGGGTTATTATGATGGTGCTTGCGATCCTTTCGGCGCGAAGTACTCATTATGGCAAATGGATCCATCCGGTCAATTACAAGATCGTATAGATTACAAAGAATACCAGAGTGGACACATGATCTATATAAGAAAAGATATGCTAATTGACTCTAATGATGACGTACGTGAGTTTATACTCAATGCAATTCCTAAAGAAGGAGAAGGCATTAAGTACGATGTGGAAACAGTTGATCTAAGTAGTTATGATCAGTAATGGCATCATTATTTCATTAATCTCTATTGATTAATTATAAAACATCAAAGCCAGTAGAAATAAACTCTGCTGGCTTTTTTATGTCTATGATATTTTTGAAGAGAAGAATTTTCTAGCCAAAATTCCAGGTTACGCCCCGGCCGATCTCAGGATCGGGGAAATTCCAGTCCACGGCCCCCTGATCACAGGCATACATGCACGTTCCACACTCAATGCAGTCTTCTACCTGAAAATGCACTTGATCGTTCTCATCCATGGTATAGCAATTAGCAGGACATACCCAGGTAGTACACTTATGAGGACAAGTTGAATTGCAAATATCCGTATCCACCACAATATGTGGCTTGATCTCTGATTTTGATTGGTTCCGGTAGCTTACAAGTCCGAGGCGTTCGGTTAATTTGAGGTTTTTCATGACGGTTCTAATTGTGAAAAGTGAAAGGGCAAAGGTGAAAAGATTTTTGCCCTTTCACTTTTCAGGTTACAAAATTTTTGGTATTTAATGTGATTAATAAAACAAGGGGGTACCATGATTAAGCTTAATCACAAAGATTTAAACGTTTATAAAAAAAGTATTGAGTTAGTTAGCGAGATCTATCGGTTAACTGAAAGCTTCCCAAAAACTGAAACTTTTGGCTTATCAAGTCAAATGAGACGAGCCGCTGTTTCAATTCCTTCGAATCTTTCAGAAGGTGCATCAAGGAAATCTGATAAAGATCGAAAACGATTTTATCGAATTTCCAGATCTTCACTGGTAGAACTCGATACTCAACTCGAAATTTCAATTAATCTAAATTATCTAAATAACAATAAAACAAAGAAGGTTGAGAGTCTGGCAAACGAAGTATTCGCCATGCTATCAAATATGATTTAAAACTTTTCACTTTTTCCTTTTCACTTATAGTGACTTCCCAGCCTTAAAGCCAAGTTTAGCCAATTCCCAGAAAGAGGCATGTCGCTTAACGGCTCCTTTCAGCATGTCTTTAGACTTCGGTGTTGGTTCATTCTTGATGGAGAAGAACTGTCGGCCGAAATCGCAGATCAAATTCGGTACTTTTTGCTGCATGGTTTCGGTGTGAAGGAGATGTACTGCGTCCTGAAATCCGTTGATGTCCTTCATTACATAACTTTCATCCATCACCTTGCGATACTCTTTCAAGGTAGCCGAGCTGAAGTCGCCTTTTTCTTTGGCTTTTACGATGGTTTCAGCAGCCAGAATTCCGGAGCGCATGGCGTAATCCATTCCCTGAATAGCTTTCCCGGCGTTCATCAATAAGTTGGCAGATTCTCCGGCCAGCAGAATCCCATCTTTGTATAATTCTTTAGGCATAGCTCGCTTATCACCAGAGGAAACCACGTGGGCAGAATACTCCACTACTTCACCATCTTTAATGATATCGGCAATGGCAGGATGGGTTTTAAAGTGGTTCAAAACATCATGCGGACTTTTTTTCTTCTCGCGCATATCTTTGATCCCAAGCACTAATCCAAGAGAAATAGTATCACGGTTGGTATATAGGAACCCACCGCCTTCTATGCCATCTGTTGCCCATCCAACAAATTCGTTACTCATTCCGCTGAGTCCGTTGAGCTGAAATTTCTGCTCCAGCACTTCCTGATCAAACCGGATAATTTCTTTGATACCCGTAAGCATGTGGTCGGCAGGTACGTATTTATCCTGAAGCCCAACCTGACGGGTAAGCAGATTATTGACACCCTCTGCTATGATCACTGAATCGGCATGGAATTCGTCTTCACCGGTTTTGATCCCAACGGCTTTATCGTTTTCCATCAGTACTTCATCTACCTTGATATTCGTAGCGATGAAGGAATCCATGGCATAATCAGAAGCATCAATAGCTTCCTGCACTTTCCCGGAAAGCCAGTTGTCAAATTTCGATCGCAAAACAACAACTCCGTTATATGGAGTTTCATTGAAATGCGAAGATTTAAAGTCGAGGGTAAAAGCAGATTGCTCATCCATAAGGGTAAGCCGGCGATGATTGATGAACCGCTCCCAGCCACCGTCTTCTTCTTCCCAATAATTTGGGACGAGTTTGGCAAGATCACTTCCCCATAAAACACCACCGGAAACATTCTTGGAACCGGCAAATTCGCCTCTCTCGATGAGAAGAAATTTCATGTTGTTCCGTGCCAGAGTCATAGCTGCAGCCAAACCTGCAACTCCGCCACCAATTACTATACAATCAAACTTTTCGTCCATAGGGATAATTTTGAGTTATGAGTCGTGAGTTTTGAGTGGTACACTTAAACTCACCACTCAAAACTCATAGCTCAATACTAATTCTTGATTTTTTTCAATTCTTCAATGAATGGGGGGAGCACTTTATACAAGTCTCCAACAATTCCGTAGTCAGCAATTTCGAAGATTGGGGCATCGGGGTCTTTGTTGATGGCTACAATCACTTTGGAATTTGCCATTCCGGCTACGTGTTGAATAGCACCTGAAATTCCGACTGCAATATAAAGTTGCGGAGAAACCACTTTCCCTGTCTGACCGATCTGTAAACTTGGATCGTAAACACCGGCTTCTGTCAATGCACGGGAAGCTCCGATTCCGGCGCTTAAAACTTCAGCCAGTTCAGAGATCAGCTTTTGGCCTTCTTCGTCTTTTACACCACGACCTGCTGCTATAATAGATTCCGCTTCGTTCAGGTCAATGGTGTCACCTGATGCGGAGATAATTTCTTTAAGGGTTGCCTTCAGCTCACCGTCATCCAAACTGAAATCGATATTTACCACTTCAGCTGAAGTTTCATTTTCAGCCAGATCGTAAGAACCGGAGCGAACAGAAACAAGCACGGTGTCGCCTTTGGCTTCAGTATTGGAAATGATCTTGGCTGCCATAACCGGACGCTTGGCTTTAACGCCACCGTCCATTAATTCAAAAGAAGAGACATCCGGAAGTACGGCAGCATGTTGGTTGGCTGCAAGCGCACCCAAAATATCTTTTGTTCCTTCCGTAGAAGCGAATGCAAAAACAGAAGGATTTGAGGCTTCCATCACTTTTGCCAAAGCCTTTAACAAAGGAGTATTCATGTGATTTTTGAAAATAGGATCTTCCACCACATACACTTTGGAGGCACCATATTTCTGAATGCCTTCCACAAATGAAGAAGCATTGGCATCCACAACAACAGCTTCAACGGAATGCCCGCCTTGGTCTGCCAGTTGCTTGCAATGAGAAAGCACTTCTAAGGATGATCGTTTTATTTTGCCGTCTGCAATGGCGATATGTGTTAAAATTGTGCTCATTCGTTTATTCGTCTTATTTAAAAATTTTTCCTGAAAATAATTTTAAATGTTAACTGCTAAATGTTAAATGGGATTTGGCCATTTAACATTTAAAATTCAAGCATTTAACATTTCTATATTACGTTTGCTTCCGTATCCAGCAGTTGTGCTACTTCACGGGCGATCTCATCAGCTTCGCCTTCAAATTTCTTACCGGCTTCACGTTCGGGTTTTTCTTCATAGCCGAGAACGGTAGTGCTGGCAGTCAGTTCATCTTCACTTAAACCTAGAGATGAAAGCTCAATTTGCTCCATTGGTTTACGCTTGGAAGCCATAATTCCTTTTAAATTTGGAATACGTGGCTCGTTCATATCATTGGAACAGGTAACGGCACAAGGCGTAGGAAGTTCGATCATCTCCTGCCCGGTATCACCCTGACGTTTTACGATGAGTTTGCCTGCCTCGGCTTCAAGTCCAACTGCGTTAGTTGCATAAGGAAGGTTCAGCATTTCAGCGACCATACTTCCGGTCAATCCTGCATCAGTATCCTGAGATTGCTTCCCAAGTGAAAGCACATCGTATTCTTTATCCTCAAAAAACTTGGCAAGGATTCGGGCATAGGAGCCGGAATCAAAATTTGCACTTCCTTCAGTTACAATGTGTGTAGCTTTATCAGCTCCCATGGCCAACGCTTTTCGGATGGTCTCAGATGCTTTTGATGTCCCAATACTGACTACTTCCACTTCACCGCCATGTTTCTCTTTTAAAACGAGGGCTTCTTCAACAGCAGAAGCATCATAGGCGTTGAGGATCTGGCGATCGGCATCTTGAATTAATTTACCGTCTTTGATCTGAAGAGGTGCGTTCACATCAGGCACCATTTTTATACATACGTAGAATTTCATTCGCTAAGATTTTTCGACTTCAAAATTTCAATTATGGAACCGCTTTTTAGGGCGCCTAATATACAAAACCAGCAGATAAATATTTTAGTTCTAAAGATGTTTGGTTGATTTAAATAATGCCCATTATCTATGCATCATATCATATCTATTTGAATATTTTATGAATTGTCAGAATTACGGGACTGCAATTTGCTTAGGGCGTCCCAGGCTATACCAAATAAAATTAGGGTTGAGCCGGCATAAAGGGCATTGAAAGAACTTGTATTAACATAAATATACACCAAATCGATGACAACCATTGCCAACAATAGAGAGATGAGGATCTTTTGAGTTTTAGTTTTCATGGCCTTTCAATTTTGTAGATTTTCGTAATCGGATAAATGTCCCTGATCGGTTTGTCTCAGTACCTCATAAGCTTCAAGCCGAATACCGGTCTCAGCGTTATCAAAAACAGCGGCGATTTCACGGGACTTGGCATCAAAGAAAATATCGAACAAGTAGTTGCTGGTTGAGCGGCGTTTGGCTGTTTGTATTTCTTTCAGTGCATTAAGGATCTCCCGTCGCGCCTCGGTTGGGTCATCTACAAACCGGTCGAGCCCAAGCCGGTGATATTGATAATAGGCAAGCCTCAAAGGGCGGTATCCCGAAGACACCATATCGCTGATAAGCATATTCCGGTTTCTTCTATTATTTGTATTCCGAGACCAACCAACGGCAGAAGTTGTTTGTGCCAGATTCAGAATATTCTGAGCCCTTCCAAAATAATCGGAACCTCCGAATTCAGCGAAAGTGTCAAAATCGTATCCCAGCATAACATAACTGTAGAAATCAATGAACCCCGTCAAGGCATCAAATTGCAATTCATCATGAATCAGGGACTTGCCTTCCGGGTAATTGAATTGCCAGGCGTTGTCACTCAATAAAACAGTCGTTGTTTTTGCTGTTGTGTTATAGACTGGGCGCTGAACCTGAAAAACCACTTCAGCTGAGAAAGTGAAATCAGAGCTTCCACTGGTAAATCCGATCTCAATCTGACAGTTTATTCGTTCTTCCTCATCAAAAACTTCTTCAGTCCAGTTATATTCATTTATATAGCTTTCGAGTGCAGGCTTCAGGTTTTCAATGTAGTTAAAAGAAGAACCTTCAAGTTGCTCAGTATTTAGGTTTACGGTACAATTAAATTCCTGAGCATTTGCAGCGGATATAAAAAGGACAAAAAATATCCCGCAAAAAATAAAGGGCTTTAGTACTTTAACCGAAGTTCTGGGATTTTCCATATCGATGATTATAGTGACTAACAATGATACGAATACAACGGCTTCTTTTTAA
Source organism: Gracilimonas halophila (assembly GCF_042684365.1). Lineage (NCBI taxonomy): Bacteria > Pseudomonadati > Balneolota > Balneolia > Balneolales > Balneolaceae > Gracilimonas > Gracilimonas halophila. The sequence goes on from NZ_JBHULI010000025.1 coordinate 76,747, forward strand.
AATTTCTTTGATACTTATTTTTGGGGTGATGAGTTTGCCTTCTCATGCACAGCAGATAATGGGAGCAAAGGGATTAGGTATGGGGCAGGCTACTACTGCGCTTCCGGGTTACGACTGGTCACTTTTTTCAAACCCGGCTTTACTAAACAGTAATGATATAGCTGTAGGATTTTATGGGCTGCGGAACTACGGTTTTTCTGAGATCACAGACATGTCTGCAATAGGAAGTTTGCCCACAAAATTTGGGATTGCTGCTTTGGGATTTCATCGGTATGGATATGATCTTTTCAGTGAAACCCGAATCCGGCTTGGATATAAAAACGAATGGCGAATGCTTCACTTTGGCTTGGCTGCAAACTATAATCACATATCTTTTGGGGGTGGTTACGGTTCAGGCGGTGCTTTAGGATTGGATGTGGGTATAGCAGCTGAAATTACGGAAGATCTTTGGGTCGGTGCCCGATCAACGAATGTTAATCGCCCTGAGTATAAATACCAAAGCATGAATGAATATTTATCACGTGATATTTCAATTGGTCTCTCCTATGCCCTGAACGAACTTGCCGTATTTGCTTTCGACATGGTGAAAGACGTACGGTTCCCGGTTTCATATCGGGGAGGGCTTGAAATAAGCGTGATCGAAAACTTAAAAGGTAGAGTGGGGGTCACTACCGAACCTCTGAGTTATTCAATGGGGTTTGGCTATGGCATTGATAGGTGGGATATCAATTTTGCAGTTCAAAAACATGAACTTCTTGGATTTAGTCCGGGTTTTGATTTCATGATCTACTTTTAATGGTTCAACGATTTGTCCGCATATCATTTTTTTTGGCGTTCCTATTGATGGCTTTGATGCCGATCACAAGTTGGGCACAGCAGCAGGATACTACTACGGTTGAAGAACAGCTTGAACGTGCTTTTGAGGAATTAGATCCGGAAGAATCAGGATTGACCGGTGAGCAGCTCACGCAATTCTTGGAAGACCTTTCCTCAAATCCCATCAACATTAACCGAGCTGGACTTGATGATCTTCTTCAGGTACCGGGCATAAACCTAAAAATAGCCCGTGCTATTATAGATTATCGAGGTGGAAAACCATTTGAGACCCGGGAGGAGTTGCTGGAAGTTAGTGGTATTGGTCCGGCAACGTATCGTCGAATGCAGCCATACGTAACTGTAGGAGGAACCGGAGCTCAATTCAGGGATATGTTCACGCGCCCCGAATATTGGCTTTCCGGGCGTAAATTTGACATCTTTTCCCGGTATCAGCAGGATATTGAGCAGAGAGAAGGATACAGGCGTCCGGATTCATTGGGAGGGTACCTTGGTAGCCCGGTAAAATACTATCAGCGGTTAAGGATGACCACAAACCATCTTTCTGTAAACCTAACTCAGGAAAAAGATCCCGGTGAAACCCTGAACGGGATAAATGATTTTGATTACAATTCCGGCCACATTGCTTTGATCGATAATGGAAAATTGAATGACTTAGTGATCGGGGACTATAGCGTTAGCTTCGGTCAGGGATTAGTGTTGTGGTCGGGTGGAGCGTTTGGGAAAGGGCGTGAAGTTACCGGTACTATCAGCAAGAATGAGCGTGGTATAAAGCCGTATTCATCCGCCCAGGAAACAGATTACTTTCAAGGAGTAGCAGCTTCATACGGAGAGAAAATAGAGCTAACGGCGTTTTATTCTGATCGTGCCAGAACGGCTTCTATCATTGAAGGAGATACTACAAGGTTCCCAAGTTCCGCAGGGTTTCATCGTACAGAGAATGAACTTGAACGGAAAGATAATATTAACCAAAAAACCTATGGGGGGCGTGTACGAGTTGATACCCGTTTTGGCCTGATAGGTGCCACCGGATATTATAATTCATTCAGCAGTTACATTGCCCAGGGAACTTCGATCAGTAATAGGTTTGATTTTGAAGGGTCTGACCATTCCGTTTTAGGAATTGACTATCGGGGTTTGATCAGGAATGCTTTTGTATTTGGCGAAGTTGCCAGAAGTGAGAATGGAGGATTAGGAGCAATAGCCGGATTGGAAGCACCTGTTGGTGAGGATACGGAGCTGGCACTTTCATATCGTAATTACCAGCGGGATTTTCAGTCCTTTTTTGCCAGCGGATTCGGTGAGCGTTCTTCAGCACCTCAAAATGAGGAAGGATTTTATATTGGCCTTCGACATGATCTTAATCAAAAAATAACACTCAGTGGCTATTTCGATCAATACCGGTTTGCCTCCCCAACCTTCGGCACTACACAAGCTACCGGTGGTTTTGATATGCTTGGTATGGCGGAAGTGTTTTTCAATTCACGGTTAAATGTTTATTTGTTACTTCGCAATGAGATTCAGGATGAAGAGTATGTGGTAGTGAACGAAATTGGAAAAGAAGAGTTAAGAGTCGGACAGGAAAAAAGGTCAAGTATCCGTGCTAACTTTGAATATTATGTTAGCCCGACAGTACGGTTAAGATCAAGGGTAGAATTTGTGCAAAATCAAGAGGCAGGGGGTGAGAGAGAAGATGGGTTTTTGATCTACCAGGATCTTAGGGTACAACCAACCCCAAAGTTGCGTATAGACGGACGAATCAGCTTGTTTGATACCGACAGCTTTACCACAAGGGTTTATCAATTTGAAAGTGACTTGCTTTATGTGCTTTCCAATACTGTACTATATGACCAAGGCCAGCGTGCCTATATAGCTTTAAAATACGATGCCACAAAATTTGCAGATATTTGGTTCAAGTACGGCATTACCATTTTTGAAGATACCCAATCACTTGGAAGCGGACTTGGAGAAGTACAGGGTAACAAGAGGAGTTCTTTTGGATTACAAGTACGATTTCAGTTTTGATAAGTATCTTAAAAAAGAGGAAAGCACGAGTTAACGCACTTCCCTATAAAACCTTTAGTTATCTATGCTATTCGCTAGAAATAATACCCAATATTAATGTTAAAGCGGGTATTCCAGCGAGCATCGTTCAGGCCTTGCCCAAGTCCCTGTCCAAAGTTTTCAGTTAACCAGGGATGGTTATTCCCGCGAGCTATGTCAAAGTAAGTGTAAACGTCTCCTGCTGAAAGTAAAAACCCAAGCACATGCTGGTGGGCATCATTAAAGCCATCGATGTTTTTTTGGAAATAGGTATAGTCGTTGTAGAAATTCAGGTTTGTGATAGGTCCCCATTCCACATCGTAGCTATAGCTGAGTCCTGCCGAATACATGTTCATTTCCGTTGCAACCGGATAGGGAGATGCGTAGGCACCCATATTCACAAAATCGACGCTTTGTCCATTATCATCCTGCGCATCCATACCATAGTTGGTGAATTGACCTTTGAAGTTCCAGTTACCATAATTGATATCAGTATGGATCGCTAAAGCATATCTGGAAGTGGTTTCATCCAAAACTTGATTCCATATCTGCCCAACCTGACCGCTGGCTCCTACATTTACATTTCCGTTATCAATTTCAAATGTTCGGGTTCCCCGCAGATTCAGTTGGTTACGTTCGTAGTTTGTTTGATTTCCGTCAGGCACGATGTCATATGAATATCTTCCCGATCCCCCAAAACCAAATGATGCTGATCCTGCTGCCGGTCCTGCAGGTTCAGGTTGGAAGAAGTATGCTGCCATTACATCCCAGTTATCAGCTGTATGAGTGTATTTGATTCCCATGTCGTGATCGTCCTCAAGCCCTACATAATATGGCCCCTGAAACCACCAATTGTGAGAATTATATTGCAGATTACCGAACGGCACCTGAGTAACACCAATTTGAATGTTATCCTTTTCATTAAAGTAATAACCTATCCAACCTTGTTTTACAAAATGAGTATTAAAAGTCGGATAGAAACGATATTCAAAGTTTAACTTTACGCCATTATTTTCAGCGTTGACGTTTATTCTCCAGGTATCCCAGGTAAACTGGGCATCATTGTTATCTATTGAACCGTCTTCATAGTCAGTCAGGATTACGTTATAGCGTACTGCACCACCAACCGAAAGTGAGGACTCATCATCCTGCGCAATAGCCTCAAAGGTGTAAGTTGACAGGAGCATTAAAAATGAAGCAACAAAAAATAGTAGGTTTTTCATTATTAGATCCGAAAAGTTAAATTAATTACTATGATTCTTTTTTAAGAAACTCTCCCAATCAGCCAGGGAGCAGAACACCACAAAAAACTGAAGCATAATTATTTCACATGCAGTAGGTGTTTTATTTTATAGTCTTAACTTTAAAATTCGATATATCAATATAATAGATTAAAAGACTTTTTGAAATTGAATGATAGCCTAAATTATTAAAAACAGATACTTAACAGTGTAACAAAGCTTTTCTCAAAAAATGAGATAAGAATTAAATGTACTCCATATTCCTCCACACCAAAGCATATGATATTAAAAACGTTCAGAATAACCCTAATTACTTTATTAACGGTAGCTTTTGGAGGAATAACCTCTATATATGCGCAGCAACAATTCTCAAAGCAGGATACTCTCCGTGGAAGCATAACTGCTGAGCGTGCCTGGTGGGATCTGACGTACTATCACCTTTCGGTTGCAGTTGAAATTTCAGAAAGGAGAATCTCAGGAAGTAATCTCATTCAATACAAAGTCCTCAATTCTCACCAAACCATGCAGATAGACCTGCAGGAGCCATTGAATATTTCCCGGATCACCCAAAATGGCAAAGCTTTAAATTTTACGAGAGAAGGGAGTGCCTTTTTCATAGAGATTGAAGAAGTGCAGAAACGCGGAGATATAAATGAGATAACGGTTCATTATTCAGGTAAACCAGTGGTTGCTGCACGTCCGCCATGGGATGGAGGTTTTACCTGGACTCAGGATAGCAATGGAAAACCATTTGTTGCCACTTCAAATCAGGGAATCGGGGCTAGTATTTGGTGGCCGAATAAAGACCACCCATACGATGAACCGGACAGCATGCTCATCAGTATCACTACACCGGATACACTCATGGATGTTTCCAACGGGCGGTTAAGAGAAGTAAATGAGCCGGGCGACGGGACTAAAACCTGGCATTGGTTTGTCTCCAATCCGATCAATAATTATGGAGTGAATATTAACATTGGAGATTATGTGCATTTCGGGGATACATATGATGGCGAAAAAGGCACACTCGACTTGGACTATTATGTGTTACGCGAAAATGAAGAAAAGGCCAGAGAGCAATTCAAACAGGTAAAGCCGATGATGGATGCCTTTGAATATTGGTTCGGCCCTTATCCTTTTTATGAAGATGGATATAAGCTGGTGGAAGCTCCTTATCTGGGTATGGAACATCAAAGTTCGGTTACCTATGGCAATGGGTATCAAAATGGATATTTGGGGCGTGACCTGAGTGGTTCTGGCTGGGGATTGACTTTCGATTTTATCATCATCCATGAAACGGGACATGAGTGGTTTGCCAACAATATCACCTACGCTGATGTGGCCGATATGTGGGTGCATGAAGGGTTTACTAATTATTCTGAAAGCTTGTATCTGGATTACCATAATGGGGAAACAGCTGCAAATGAATATGTGCAGGGGTTGCGGTTGGGCATTCAAAATGATCGCCCTTTGATCGGCACTTATGGAGTCAATCAGCGTGGCTCAAATGATATGTATAATAAAGGAGGGAACTTGTTGCACACCCTTCGCCAGGTTGTGGCCGATGATGAACTGTGGCGGGAAATACTACGAGGGTTGAACCGGGAATTCTATCATCAGACGGTTACTTCTCGTGAGGTTGAAGAATACATCAGTGAGAAATCAGGAAGAGATCTGACTTCCTTTTTCGATCAATATCTGCGTGATACACGAATTCCAACACTTGAGTATGCTTTTCGGGAAGGCCGGCTTTTTTACCGATGGGCCAATGCGGTGGAAGGTTTTAATATGCCTGTCGATGTAACGATAAATGGGGTTGATCGGCGCATTGAGCCAACAACAACCATGAACAGCACGAATATGGAAGAGTCTGAAAAGTACACACTGGCACTTGACCCGAATTACTATGTGGGAAGCTTTAATTTGCTGTGAAATTAAAACCCCGGCTCAAAAAAGAAAATGAACCGGGATTTAAGGGTAATATTATTTTTTTGCAGGGGTGAAATGAGTGACTAAATTTTCAACGGGATTGACTTCCCTTATATAAGCATAAATTGCCCTCAGCTCTTCTTAGCTCATTTGAGCGTAATTTTTCCAAGGCATTACGGTATTGAATTGACCGGCCGGTACTTCTCTGAATTCAAAGGAGGAATCTGCATAGGCTTTAAAACGATCAACAAACATAGCTTCCGTCCAGCTTCCTATACCCGTATTCAGATCGGGAGTAATATTGGCTGTCCGTACAACACTGCCATCTTCTAAACCAAACTCAAATCCGCCGGCCAATTCCATTCCGGGAATATTAGCTCCTTTTTCCTTTGGAGTATGACAATCCATGCAGCTTGCAGCGGTTACCAAATATTTACCCCATGTAACAGGATCGCTTTTATCCGGTCTGACGCTGGGTTCAGCCTTAGTGGGCATGGTATTGATGATGAAATTCATTGGAAAGAAGGATTCCGATTCCGGAACTTCATGTTCAATTGGATCCAGTGTCCTTAAATAGGCGATCACAGAATAAATATCTTCCTGATCCATCTTTGCATAATTGGGCCAGGGCATGATAGGGAATAACGCCTTTTTCTCTTTATTAACTCCGGCTGTAATGGCCCGGTAGATCTCTCCATCGGTCCAGTCACCCAAGTTAGCAGGGGTTAGATTAGTCGAATAGTAATTGCCCGGCAATCCTTCTTTCTCAACGCCGTATAAATTCCCGCCGGCGCCAAGCATTGTAGGTTTAATTGGATGAGCAAATCTGGTTTTTTCCTTGGGTGTGTGGCAGTGCATACATACCATTACATGATTTGCAAGATGCTTGCCGCGGTCAATCCTTTCCTGAGTAACTTCAACTTCAATATCAGGTGCAGTTCCAACATCAGGCAATGCCGCAGATATATATACCAAGGAAGCTGATACCAACGAAAATAGGATCAACAACACTACTCCCAAAACTATAAACAGTTTCTTCATAGGTCTAATAATTTTAGTTAGAGAAGCTTTTGTAACCCGATAATATTTAATCAAAAGCCCCGATTGTTTCGAGGCTAAATGTGCATAAATAATTTGTAATTATCTACAAAGCAATGGTTTAGATAATAAAATATTACTTTGAAAGGGTGATGTGCCTGTCGTCAATTTCAAGCTTAGTGAATCCGAATTCGGCTTTTAACCACTCAAAAGTTTCGGGATGGTAAAAGAAAACATGTGTTTCATCACTTTTGTAATACCATGCGTGGAAGTCCCGGTCGTCGGTATAAATATCCGTTTTCAGGAAAAGGGAGCCGTTTTCTTTCAACATATCTTTTAGCTGATTGAATTCCTTATACGGTTCATGAAAATGCTCGATGACCTCACAGCTTACGATGTAATCATACTTTAACTGCAGCAGCTCGGGATGATTATCAAAAAACGGATCGAAGACATTCACTTCATATCCCTGGTCGTTTAGCATTTTTGTAATAACCGGTCCTGTACCTGCCCCAAAGTCGAGCCCCAAAGAATCGGTATCGTATGCTGCCGTGATCTTCTCAACCAGAGGAGATACAAAGTCTTGATATCTTGGATCCTCCACATCATTATTGTGGCTTTCATAGCGGTTGATCTCTTCTTCCGGAGTGGGATAATCATCAATATCCATCAACACAGCTTTACAATTCGGACAACGGTTATAGCTCCGGTCTTCCTTTTCGTAGTAGTAGAATGATTCTGTCTCGGAGTTACAAAGCGTACAATTCATTTCCTTTTCGGGGAAAGGTAGCAGTTAAAGCATCAAGATGTAAGGCGTTATCACTGACCTGGATACCAGTCTTTGAGGCGTACATCAATATCTTTTCCTTCCCAATCCACGATCTCTTTGAACCGCTCGATATCCTGTCCACGGTGGTGATATGGATACATTATACCAGGCTCAAAATCGAGAACCGCACTTGCTGCCTGATAAATATCCATGGTGTAAGGAAGGTTCATGCAAACAAAAGCGATGTCAATGCCTTCAAGGTTTCTCATTTCGGGAATATCTTCTGTATCCCCTGAAACATAGATGTTCTTACCGCCCATAGTAAGTACATATCCGTTCCCCCAGCCCTTGGTATGCCGGGCTCCTTCATTAGGGAGATTATACATAGCCACAGCTTGAATGGTGATTCCCTGCTGTTCTATATTTTCGCCATTTCCAAGAATGATGGTTTTATCAGCATATTCCTCAGGCATTGCATCGGCAACAGCCTGGGGGACGATAAAAGTTGTGTTATCAGTTTCAAGACTTCCAAGTGTTTCGGGACTTAAATGGTCGCCATGTGGGTGTGAAATAAGGATAAGGTCAGGAGCTTCTTTACCCTCGTATAAGCCGGCATCTCCCCAGGGATCTACATATATATTCAACCCATTCCATTCAAAGATCACTGAACCATGAAGGATCGGATGGACAGTCAGATCACCGTTCTCAGTTTCAATACGATCGGGATCGTTATTAAGCTGTGCAAAGGCTGAAATTGAGAAAAAGGAAACAATGAGAGTGATCAGAAAATAGCGCATAATCATAGTTTATTTGTGATTTGAATGAATCAACTTCAATTAGCGGAATAGCATTCCCTGAACTAACCGGGATAACCGCCCCCGATGTAATTCCTGAGTGAATCAATTTCCACTTTTTGGTTAGCGATCACCGTTTTGACCACATCACCGATCGAGATCACTCCAACTACTTTCTCACCATCAACTACAGGCAAATGCCGGATCTTTTTATCGGTCATCAGCTGCATACATAAGTTAACGCTGTCTGTTGAAGTAACACGGATCACTTTGTCCGTCATGATCTCTTCAACGGCCGTAGTTTTCGAAGTTCTTCCTTCAAGGATCACTTTATTTCGATAATCGCGCTCAGAAATGATCCCAGCAAGTTTTCCTGCTTCAACAACCAGAAGCGCTCCTATATTAAATTCGGCCATTTTAGCGATGGCATTATAAACAGTGTCTTCCGGTTTAACGGAAAAAATATCTCTTCCTTTTTGATTTAAGATTTCTTTTACCTGCATAACTGTACCTCCCTCTGATACTTGTGTTTGTTACTATGTAATAAAAGCATTTTTAGGTAATTTGCAAGCTTTAAACGAAGAAGGCGAAAGAATTATCCTATTTCAGCCAACTAAAAGTAACATCGAAAGCATATTCCCGGGTCTTCTTGGGAGAAAGGAACACATCATGAACGGCTTCCGGGATCTCAGTAAAAGTCACATCAGGCCCTAGTTTTTCCCCAAATTTTTTAATGTGATCCACGTTGAGCACCATATCGGTTTTAAGCAGGATATCATCCCAATCTGAGGGTTGACTTGATGCATCGGAGTGCAAGATCAGGATGGGGATATCGATGTCAGATACCAAATGGAGTTTTTTTTGAGCACGGTTGATGGCATAGATCCATTTAAAATATGCAGGGAATCCATGGATGGGTTTCAAGTCGGTATTATAGGTCCATTCCCCATGTTATTCTGCAGAAAGGCTGGCTCCGTACAAATGTGAAAAAGGCTTTTTCCGAGCCGAATAAGGGAAGAAAAAGGAGACAATACCTGCCAAAGGCAGTAATAACATACGCTGTAAAAAAGTGATGTTAAATTCTAAAAAGGGGGAGTTAAGGATCAGTCTTTCGATATGGTCTTTATATGTCCCGGTATTCATATATACCCCTGCTATCAATCCACCGGTGGAGTGTCCCATTAAAATAGTGTTATTACGTCCAATGATCTCCAGGCTGCGATCTATCTCTTCAAAATATTCAGTTACAGATCTGCAATAATTCGGGGTTTGATGGGGAAGAAGTGAACGGCCATACTTTCTCAGGTCCAGGGCATAAAAGTTATATCCTTGTTCATGAAAAGCCTCAGCAATGTGAGACTGAAAAAAGTAATCATTGAACCCATGAAGATATAAAACAGGTTGCCGATCGACTTTATTCAACTTAGAAGAGATGAGTGTGGCGATAACTCTGCCTTCATAATCATCTTCGAATTCCAGTGTTTGTTCTGAAAAATCGTCCAGTGTCATGGCAATCATTTAAGTTCTTTTACCCTGCCAATTTGCCCGTCTTTGAGTCTGACTTTTATCCCATGCGGATGGGTAGCACTGTTCGTTAGAATATCCTGTACTACGCCATAGGTAATTCTTCCACTGCGTTGGTCTTTCTTTAACACAATTCCCACTTCCATTCCGGGTTTAATATCTGACCTGACTGTACCCTGCATTATTCCTCTCTGTATTTATGTTGAATATATTCTACGGATGTCTCAATCATTTTTTCTAAGATTTCTTTGTCAATATCATCAAGTTTGTTGATGTATAAACAAGATTTCCCGGTTTTATGTTTACCTAAATTATCCAATAAATCATCATATTCCGAAAATCCCGACATGATGTAAATACTGATACTTTTTTTGCGATTCGCAAAGCCTGCCAAAAACCAATCTCCTTCACGGCCACTTTCATATTTATAGTGATAACTGCCATATCCTACCATACTGTCTCCCCACATACTGCCTTCATGACCGGTAATTCTTTGCATTATTTCATGAATACTGAGGCAGTCTTCCTTGCGCTGAGGATCGTCAATGGCATTCAGGTAATCTTTAACACTCGTATCATTTTCTTTCGTCTTTAGCTCTGCCATAACAACCTTTAATATTTAATGAACCTTTTGTGTTTGGGATTTTAGCTGTTACATACTATATACTCAAACATGAATAATCCACTTAAAAAATACTTTGGCCCAAGTACGCTGGTAGCTGCAGCCTTCATAGGGCCGGGCACGGTCACGGTTTGTACACTTGCAGGCGTAAGATCAGGGTATATGTTGTTATGGGCCTTACTTTTTTCAATAGCAGCAACCGTTATTTTACAGGAGATGACCGGACGTTTAGGCATTATAACCCGTAAAGGTTTTGGGGAGGCCATCCGTGAACAACTGACGAACCCAATAATAAAACTGACCGGGATTATATTGGTTTTTAGTGCCATAGTGATCGGAAACATCGCTTATGAGGGAGGAAATATCTCAGGTGCTGTATTGGGCTGGGAAGAATTTTTTGTAGGGCTGGATGTAACGATAAACGGACTTACTGTTCGGCTGACATCCCTTGTGATTGGAATTATAGCCTTTTGGCTACTTTTTTCCGGTAATTTCAAGCGGATCGTGAATGTTATGACGGTATTGGTCGGGCTGATGAGTATCGTCTTTGTGACAACAGCGGTGGTTATTCAGCCTGATATTGTTGCTATTTTAAAAGGACTTTTCATACCACAGGCTTCACCGGATGAATTCCTTACGGTCATAGCTTTGATAGGGACTACCGTAGTACCATATAACCTGTTTTTGCATGCCTCAACAGTTCAGGAACGATATTCCCATTTTTCACAATTGTCGGATATGAGAGTTGAGAATGCAGTTGGGATCATTTTGGGAGGTATTATTTCAATGTGTGTGGTTATCACAAGTGCAGCGGCAGCGGATGGGAGCCTTGCAGAAGTTCAAAGTGCAGCAGATATGGCAAGGCAGCTTGAGCCATTGCTGGGAAGCTGGGCAAAGACATTCATGGGGGTAGGGTTGTTTGCTGCGGGCATAACATCAGCTGTAACTGCTCCATTGGCAGCAGCTTACGCCGCTAAAGGTTTGTTGGGGTGGAATGATTCACTTAAAGACACCAAGTTCAGAGTTGTCTGGATGTTAGTTCTGTTGGCAGGTGTGTTCTTTTCTGCCACAAGTTTTGATCCGGTGCAGCTCATAGAATTTGCTCAAGTAGCCAATGGAATTACATTGCCGGTGATCGCTGTTTTCTTACTGTACATTATGAATAAGCCCATGTTAATGGGAACTAATAGAAATACAACGAGGCAAAATGTCTTAGGTATTGTTGTGATCATAGTCACACTTTTAGTCGGTTTCAGAAGTCTGAATTCAGTTTTTAACTTTCTTTAATTATGCTTTCGAAAATAGACCTTAATTGTGATCTGGGTGAATTTTACGGCATGTATGATGAAGTACGTGATTCCAGGATCATGCCTTTTATAAGCAGTTGTAATATCGCATGTGGTTTTCATTCCGGAGATCCTGTAGCAATAATGAAAACGGTAAAACTGGCGTTGAGGAATGAAGTAGCTATAGGAGCTCACCCCTCATACCCCGATCTTCAGGGTTTTGGCAGGCGGATCATGAATTTGAGCAGCGAAGAACTTGAAGCCTGCGTGTTATATCAGGTATCAGCATTGAAAGGAATTACGGAGTCATTGGGTGGAAATCTACATCATGTAAAGCCACATGGTGCTTTATACAATCATGCTGCAAAAGATAAAGAAACTGCGATCGGTATCGTTAAAGCACTTGTACAGGTACAAAAAGATATGCTGATCTACGCCCCTGCAAAGTCTGTATTAAGCAGTGTAGCGGAGGATGCCGGACTCAGAGTTAGGAGTGAGGTGTTTGCTGACAGGAGATATGAAGACGATCTGAGTTTACGCTCAAGAAAGCTGAAGGGAGCTGTTCTGGAGCAAAAGGAACATGTTTTAAAACAGCTTGCCGGTTTTTTGGATGGAGTTGTTCACACACATGATGGATTAGAATTGCCTATTGAAGCTGAAACAATATGCCTTCACAGTGATACCGAGGGCGCTGCTGAACTTGCCAAAGAAATCAATGAATTTTTAACCAAACATGATGTCAGGATCACTTCAGATTAATGGGGTAGCATGGACGGTTTCAGTGTTAGGGGAAAGGGCCCTGCTCATAAAACCGAAAGAAAATGACGTCAGACTTTCACTTATCCATCTGAGTACGGAAATTTTAGAAAGAGCAGGGCTTAATCAGGTAACAGATATCATTCCCGCATACAACTCGATCGCGCTTATCTATGAGCGGTTGGTTGAAGATCCGATCAAGGAAATAGGGAGAATTCAAGCAAAACTCAAAGAGTTCTCAGTCTCCGAAATTTCCCCCCAAATGCATAAAGTACCAGTTTGTTATGAGTTGGAACTGGATTGGAAAGACGTTGAAAAGCATACAGGATTGAAGAGAGACTTGATCATTGAAAAGCATACGGCTTCGATCTACACCGTAGCAATGCTGGGCTTTATTCCGGGTTTCCTATACCTGTCAGGTCTTGACGAAAAGATCTCCTGTCCCAGAAAAGCCGAACCCCGAACAAAAATTCCGGCCGGTTCAGTAGGGATCGCAGGAAATCAAACCGGGGTCTATTCGCTGGAAAGCCCCGGCGGATGGCAGATCATTGGGAGAACTCCTATCTCTTTTTTTGATCCAAAGATGGATCCGCCAAGTGAAGTAAGACCCGGTGATAAGGTCGAATTTTATAGTATCTCCGAAACTGAATTCAAGAGATTGAAAACACAAGAGGATCACCAATGAAAGGAGAACTTGAAGTACTTGATGCAGGATTTATGACAACGGTGCAGGATCACGGCAGGTATGGATATCGCAAATACGGCGTTCCGGTTTCGGGGGTGATGGATGAACACAGCTATAGATTAGCCAATTGGTTGGTAGGAAATACTCCAAACACGCCTGTTCTAGAACTAACATTGACGGGAGGGGTGTTTAAATTTCATTCCGATGCCATAGTGGGCATTTCGGGGGGAGAGGCTGAACTAGCGGTGGATGAGAAACCAATTGTCTCAAATAAAACGATCAGGATAACTAAGGGGGAGACCTTAAAGATAGCTCGGGTAACAGCCGGCTGTCGAGTGTATTTGGCCATTGCAGGAGACTGGGATATTGAGCAGGTGATGGGAAGTTATTCGACCTGTTTGGCAGCTAATTTTGGGGGATTCAAGGGCCGGCCTATGAAAAAAGGAGACCGCATTACATGGCAGTGTGATATGGAAAAGAAAGTGGAACGAATGGTTCCTAAAAAATTACTTCCCCATTTTTCAACCCGGCAAACCATTCGAATTATTGAAGGGGTTGAGTGGGATCTTTTGAATGAGAAACAGAAAGTGTTCTTCTTGGAAACTGATTTCAGAATATCCAGCCAAAGTAATAGAATGGGCATTCGGTTAGAGGGTAGATTGATGAGATGTATAAACGATCAAGAAATGGTGTCTTCACCGGTGATTCCGGGAATCATTCAGCTTCCATCAAGCGGTTTGCCAATCATCCTGATGAAAGATGCTCAATCGGTAGGCGGATATCCGCGCACTGCCAAGGTAATTGATGCGGATCTATGGAGGTTAGGACAGGTATGGCGTGGAACCGAAATAAGCTTTAGTTTAATTGACAGAAGAGAGGCCCTTGAATTATTTGATTATTACAGATCATTGAGGGAATCACTCTTAACATAATTCTATTCAACCTATTCATCACACATCATCTGCTTGTAGATTGCTTATGATTTTATCTATTAGATCATGAAAAGACCTTTTGCTACGATTTTATGTTTTTCAATTATGATGTTGGTGGCAGCTATTTCAGTTCATGCTCAAAACCTAACTCCTTCCACTAATTCCGAAACCCTTTTGAGGCTCGCCCCCGAACCAGATCAGATCTGTACCTTTGAACCAACCTATCGTGATGCATTCTATTACAAAGGGGCCGAGGAATTTCGGAGAAAAGGAGATTTTCGCGCTAAGACCGCCACGTTTCAGGTTGAATATGTTGGAAACTGGCCACAGGAAGCACGAAATGCATTTGAGTATGCAATAAATATCTGGGAAAATCACATTAGCTCAAATATTCCTATCAGGATACAAGCAAATTGGGCAGCCTTAGAGGGCAACACATTAGGAAGTGCTGGTCCATTATATATTTATCCAATAAACAATGTTTGGTATCCCATTGCACAAGCAAATGCAATGTTAGGAGTAGATTTGATTTTAGGTCAACCATCTGATGAACGCTATGATATTCTTTTGAATATGAACTCCTCCTTCAGTTTCTGGTACTTCGAAACGGATGCCAATCCTCCGGGTGGATTCATTGATTTTGTTACTGTGGTAATCCACGAGATAGGGCACGGTCTTGGGTTTACAGGATCTATGAGCGGTGATCCGGATATCGAAATAGCGGAATGGGGAGCGGTTGATGAACCGGCTCAGCCTCTTATTTACGACACTTTTATTGAAGATGGATTTAGCCGGTCAGTGCTTGATGAAAATGTTTATCCTAATCCTTCAAATGCGCTTTATGAAGCTGTAACAGGAAATAGCGGCGGTTTGTTCTTTATCGGGAATCAGGCTAATGAAGTATATGATGATTCTCCTGTTCCTATCTACACACCTCCGGTCTGGGAGGGTGGTTCCAGTTTTTCTCATTTGGATCAGACTACGTTTACAAATACAGAAAATGCTCTGATGCGCCCTCAGATCGACAATGCATTTGCCATTCATTCACCGGGGCCGGTTATGTGTGGAATTTTTGCAGACACCGGTTGGCCGCTTGGGGGTGGCTGCTTTGGTATGCTGGGTGAATCCATTGTTCAAGTAGACGATTCAGAGATCGATTTTGGAGTTACAAACGTCAATGACCGTCTTGATACAACTATCGTGATCAGCAATGATATCAATGCAGAAAATCCCCTTGTGGGTCGGGTTGAGTTGTCTTCAGGCAACAGTGCCTTTTCATTGGTCAGCAGCTCTATATTACTGAATATTGATCCGGGTCAAAGTGAGGAAATTGTGGTGAGATATCGACCTCGCTCTGCTCGAAATGATACAGCAAATATCCGTATTAGTCACAACGGCTCCATTAGAGAAAATCCTATTTTGATCAAGCTAAAAGGTGACGCGTTGGAGGAGAACAAAGTAGTGAAGCTGGAACAAAACTATCCAAATCCTTTCAACGCCACAACAAATATACCGTATTCCATTCCACAGGATTCGTATGTCCGGCTTGAAATATTTGATATGTTAGGCAAAAAGGTGCAAACAGTAGTAGACGGTAATCAGCAAAGCGGGAGATATTTAGAGAAAATTAATGCCAACGAATTATCCAGTGGCATCTATATTTATAGAATTATAGTTAATGGAACTTCTGAAATAGGAAAATTGGTATTAGCTAAATAAATGCTTTGATGGTCGACATGAAGTGGTGGTGGATGTTAAAAGTAGAGGAAAATTCATAGAAAAAAAGAGCCCTACAAGAGAATTCTTATAGGGCTGAGTACCCGAGAGAGGACTTGAACCGCGAAGCACTGCTTCGCAATGACAACGTTTGGGAGTATGGAGAAAGGGAAGAATTGCTGAAGGAAAAGCAAAAAAGAGCCCTACAAGAGAATTCTTATAGGGCTGAGTACCCGAGAGAGGACTTGAACCTCCACGTCCGAAGACATACGCACCTGAAGCGCACGCGTCTACCAATTCCGCCACTCGGGCATAAAAAATCCCAAACTATCTCCAGCTCGGGATTTCAAAGGTAGGAAGATTTTAACCTTATTTCATTATCAAAAGCGGAATTATTTATAAGCTTTTCAGCAAAGTAACCAACCGCTCCCACGATTTATTTCTGGCCTGTACATTTGCATCATCCTGTGGTTTGGTTGGGTCATCTCCGCTGCGCATATATGCATGACCTGCACCTTCGTAGATCTCGTATTCGTAGGTTTTTCCAAATTCATTCATGGCCTCTTCCGAATCTTCAATGGTAGAATTTACGCGCTGGTCATTTCCTCCATAAAATCCATATACAGGAACCTGAATATCAGCATATACATCAGCTTCTCCGGGACCTGTTCCATAGAACACAAAAGCTGCATCAATAGCATCTCCGGCATTAGTGGCAAACCGGAAAGACTGAGAACCACCCCAGCAGAATCCAGCTACAGCAAAAGTCCCGTCTCCGGCTTTGATGGTTTGGGCATATTCCAGAACATTCATCAAATCCGTAGTAACATGTGAAGGCTCAAGATCATAAAGTGCTTGTCGGGCGGCATCTGAAGACTCAAAATCGCTTGTTTTTTCAATTCCATCTACAGTATTTGAGATAAGGTCAGGCGCCACAGCAATAAAACCTTTTGCAGCCAGCTGGTCAGCAAAGCTTCGAGCCCAGTCATTCAATCCCCGGTTTTCATGGATAACTATGACTACCGGCGCAGGTTCGGAAGTTTCCGGATATACCACAAAATTATGCAGCGTGCGGTCATTCGAATCAATAGTAATCCATTCGTGATGGCGCGGTGAATTCTCCAGCTGCTCAATGGCATAATCCTGAGCCAAAACAGGAAGCATTAAAAATGCAATGAGGGCTGTAATTAGTGATATTTTCATGACGGTATAAGATTTAATTGGTTATTGTAAAACCTACCTGAACATTAAATCATTTCATTGCCATCAACAAATGGGTATTTGCCCATCCTATTATTAGGGTATAGGGATTTCTATAGCACTTGAACCTTTTTTCTAAAACCTTCTACCTTAGTCAAAGAAAGATTCCAAACTGTCGCCCAACTTTAATATCTTTCAGGCTCTGAAAAATCCTGATAGAAAATTATCTTAATGAGCACTATTGCCCACGAGAAATACGAGGCGGTAATTGGCCTCGAAGTTCATGCCCAGTTACTTACAGAAAGTAAAGCATTTGCCGCAGTTAAACCCGAATATGGCGGAGCCCCGAATTCTCAGGTTACTCCTCTTTGTCTGGGGCATCCCGGGACCCTTCCCGTTGTAAATGAAAACCTGGTGCGATATATCATTAAAATGGGTTTGGCTACGCAATGCAGCGTGGCAGAAAAATCCATATTTGCTCGTAAAAATTACTTTTACCCGGATCTTCCCAAGGGGTATCAGATATCACAATTTGACACTCCCATCTGTTTTGATGGCTTTGTTGATATCTCACTTGAAGATTATGACAAGCGGATCGGTATCACTCGTATCCATATGGAAGAGGATGCAGGGAAGTCTATTCACGACCAGGACCCATATAATACGTTAGTGGATCTGAATCGTGCAGGAACTCCCCTTATAGAAATTGTGTCAGAGCCGGATCTAAGAACACCGGAAGAAGCTTACGCTTATCTTTCGAAGATCAAGCAGATCGTGCAGTACCTTGAGATCTGTGACGGAAATATGGAGGAAGGTAGTTTGCGGTGTGATGCAAATGTCTCGGTGCGTCCTCGCGGACAAGAAAAATTTGGGACCCGAACCGAGTTAAAGAACATGAACTCGTTTCGAAATGTTGAACGTGCCATTCACTATGAAATTTATCGTCAGATCGATCTGATCGAAGATGGTGGAGAAGTAGTTCAGCAAACACGACTTTGGGATACTTCCAAAATGCAAAGTCGGGCAATGCGTTCAAAAGAAGAAGCTCATGATTATCGCTATTTTCCTGAACCTGACCTGCCACCTATCAAGGTGACGGAAGCCATGCTTGATGAAATTCGTGAAGATCTTCCTGAACTTGCTGATGTACGACGAACCCGATTCATTAATGATTATGGAATGAGCGCAGACGATGCTGTTACAATCACAGACAGTAGGTATCTGGCCGATTATTATGAAGAAGTGGTGGAACACCTTGGAGATCCCAAAGCGGCATCCAACATTGTGCTGAGTGAGGTTTTACGTGTTTTAAATGAGCAAAGTATTGACATCAGAGCATTTTCAATTTCAGCAGAAAGAATTTCAGAATTGGTTAAATTGAAAGATGAGGACAAGATCAACTCTTCAGCAATGCAACAGATTTTTAATGCAATGCTCGGGGATGAAAAAGATCCGGAAACTTTGGCAAAAGAAATGAACTTGATACAAGTTTCAGATTCCGGTTTCTTAGAGCCTATTGTTGAAGAAATAATTAGCAACAATCCTGACGAGGTTAAACGTTATAAGGAAGGGAAAAAACAGTTGATCGGGTTTTTTGTAGGACAAGCCATGAAAGCCTCTAAAGGCAAGGCTAACCCTAAGTTGGTAAAAGATCTAATTACAGAAAAATTAAACGACTGAAAACAGTCTTTGGGTAAAATGAAAAACTCTACACTTTTAGTAGTATTAGCAGTATTGATGTTGGCAACTGCATGTTCAAATGAACCTCGTTCACTTCAAACAGTGGTGCAAGGAACCATAACAGTTGCTGATTCTATCGATAGCAGTAATGACTATGCAGGCATAGGAATAACTATTATTGATCAGGATTCAGTAAGCGCCCCTGTTGATACTTTATTGCACATGAAAACCGATGTAAACGGATCTTTTAAAGGAGAGGTATTATTTCCAAAGAAAGGATACTACGACATCATCCTGAATCGGAATAATAATGATCTTGGTGTGATCCGGGTGATCCTGGCAGACAATGATACTCTATCAGTGAATGCCCAACTTCCGGATGTGGGGGAAACACTGACTCTGGAATCACGGGAGCATAAAGCTATGGAAACTTTGCTTAGAGTTGATCGCAACTTCCAAAGAGTGGGAGCTTTTGTGAGAGGTGGTGCAATACCCGATTCTTTGCTTCTTGATGAACTCATAAAATGGACCGATCTGTATTGGCAAGTTTATGAAGCCCACGAAAATACGCTTGCATCCCTTGTAGCTGCCGAAAAAAGTGCAGAATTGTTGGATAGTTGGGATCAGGAAGAGATGCTGGATCGTATAGATGAAGTTCTTCCGGAAGATTATATGTTCTCTGTAGCCATCAATTATGGGAAACCATACATTGCTGAGTCTAAAGGTTTTGGTGCGGCTTCCAACTATCTGGATTCTCTTTCACAGATTTCAACAAATGATGAGATACGTGAATTTATTCATAGAGATAAGATTCAATTATATTATGATAGTTCGAGGGTTAGAGAGGCAAAGGCACTTTTAGATACCTATGAAGAAAATTATTCAGAGAAATCATCTTCAAAAAAATGGGCACGTCGTATTAGATATGATCTGAATTATCTTGCGCCGGGAGTAACAGCACCGGAGTTTTCTTTTGTGACAATGGATGGAGATACCATAAATAATGAAGCCTTAAAGGGCAGTACGTATATTTTAGAGATCTCACCGCTTGCAAATTTTGAATATCAAAACGACTATGATCGCACATTGATCATTAATGAGATATACAAGAATTATGGATTAAAGATATTCACGTTGCCTCTCGACCAAAGTGAAATAACGATCAATGCCTTTTTCGAAGAGCGACGCAAGGCATGGCCGATCGCAAAACTTGGAACTTTTGATGTTCAGCAGATCATACAAAAATTTAATGTTGTTCAAGTTCCAACCCGCATACTTATTGACAAAGAAGGCGTTGTAATTCGAAAATACGAACGTGCTGAATTCAATGATGTGATCCAGGGATTAAACAGTGCATTCAGAGAAGTAAATTCACCAAGTTAATTTCTATTAACTCACACGGCTACCACCATGAGAAGATTATTGATAGCAGGAAACTGGAAAATGAATTGCGGGCCCTATGATGCCGCTGAATTGCTGGAAGGCCTTAAAGCCAGGAAAGCAGAAGTTGATGAGCAGGTGGATGTATTGGTTTGCCCTCCCTTTGTTTCTATCGGAATGGCAGTTAAGTATTTGTATGACACCGATATCCAGGTTGGGGCGCAGAATCTTCATTTCGAAGAGAATGGTGCCTATACCGGAGAGATCAGTGGCAGTATGCTTGCCGAAAGTGGATGTAACTATGTGATCATTGGGCATTCGGAGCGTCGCCAATATTTTGGTGAAACAGATGATAGTGTAAACAAGAGAACTCAGAAAGCACTTGAACATAAATTGGCTCCTATCATATGTGTAGGTGAAAGTCTGAAACAGCGCAAAGCCGGCGATCACTATGATCTGGTTAAAGATCAGGTCAGCGCTGCCCTTGAAGGGATCAGTGAGGAGCAGGTTTTGGATGTTGTAATTGCCTATGAACCTATTTGGGCGATCGGAACCGGAGAAACGGCTTCCCCTGAACAAGCGCAGGAAATGCATGAACACATTCGTAAGATCCTTGCCGACCTATATAATCAGGAAGCTGCTGATTCAATAAATATCTTATATGGCGGAAGTATGAAGCCGGCCAATGCACAAGAGCTACTAAGTCAGCCGGATGTGGATGGCGGACTCATTGGCGGTGCAAGTCTGGATGCTGATAGCTTTTCTGAGATCATAACCATTGCAGAAGATCTGGCTTAAATTATGGCTTACAACGTACTTTTATTGGGAAGTGGCGGTCGTGAACACGCTTTAGCATGGAGTTTAAATAAATCACCTCAGCTGAAGAAATTGTATATCGCTCCGGGAAACCCGGGTACATCCGAAGTTGGAGAAAATGTAAACCTCTCCATTTCAGACTTTGATCAGATCTGGAGTTTCATTCAGGAACATGAGATAGATATTACTGTTGTGGGGCCAGAACAGCCTTTGGTAGATGGTATAGCAAACTTCTTGGAAGCTAAGCTCCATCCGGTTTTTGGGCCAAAATTACAGGCTGCCATGCTTGAGGGCAGTAAGGAATTTGCCAAGGAATTTATGCAAAGACATCAAATTCCAACGGCTTCATATAAAGTCTTTGACCAGGAAGATTTTGATGAAGCTGTGGCGTATATAAAGGAACAGGGCAAATACCCCGTTGTATTGAAAGCAGACGGGCTTGCCGGCGGTAAAGGCGTGTTTATCCCCGAGACGGAAGCCGAAGCCATAAAAATTTTAAAGGATCTGAAGACTAATTCGCCTCTCAAAGAAGCTGCCAGCCGATTGGTGATAGAAGAATTTATGACGGGGGAGGAAGCCTCTGTTTTTGCTATTTCAGATGGTACATCATATAAAGTGATCGGCAATGCACAAGACCATAAACGAATTGGAGATGGTGATACCGGGCTAAATACAGGAGGAATGGGTGCATACTCACCGGCTCCGGTAGTTACCGATGAAATATTGGAAAGAGTTGAAAAGGAGATCATAGAACCTACCATTTCAGGGATGAAGGAAGAAGGTAATCCCTATGTGGGATTTTTATATTGTGGTTTGATGATCACGGAATATGGACCCAAAGTAGTTGAATACAATTGTCGTTTTGGAGATCCTGAATGCCAGGTGATCTTACCAAGATTACAATCAGACTTGCTGGAGATCATGGTTGCAGCAACACAGGTGAAACTGGATGATGTGGACATTCTGTTTGATGACGAAGTTCGATGTTGTGTGGTATTGGCTTCAGGTGGATATCCCGAGTCTTATGAAAAAGGTAAAGAGATCACCGGATTGGATAACATAAAAGATGCCATCGTCTTTCATGCAGGAACTAAGAAAGAGGATGGGAAGATCTTTACAAATGGCGGACGCGTACTCAACATAGTAGGGTCTGGAAAAGAGTTGAAAGATGCCATGGATAGAACATACAGGGAAGTCAAAAAAGTAAACTTTGACAGAGCCTATTACCGCTCCGACATTGGAGCCAAAGGCTTAAAACATTAGACAAAAGTGAATATTGAATATTCAATACAGAATATCGAACATTGAACTTAGATGCTTTCTTAAGAGTATTTGTTGGTTTCGATCACTTCGATATTCATTATCCCATTTCTCCTCTCGGGAGGGGATTAAGGAGTGGGTAAAGGGTGGTATAGCATTCCATATTTTACTCGCTCTATCAATTATTCTTAGCATAATTCCATTCAATAATCTAACAGCTCAGCCTCTCCAGAAAATACACTCCGATCTCGATCATGCAACATCCATATCTGTTACACAGAATTTTATCTATGTGGTTGAGCAAGGTGAAAACAAACTACTCAAATTAGATCACACCGGTAAGCAGATAGAAGCTATTGGAGGTAAAGGTTCCGGGGATTATCAATTCAGCAAACCCGTTGATGTGGACGCCACCAACGGACTCAAGATCTTCATTACCGATTTTAATAATCGAAGAGTACAGGTATTTGACCGGCGTGGACAGTACTTAAGCAGCATTTCCGGTCGTAATTATTTTGGGGTGAATCAAAGATATAATCCTACACAAATAGCCGTAAGTAGTGTGGGAGAGGTTTACTTTGTGGATGAGAATGAAGGGCATATTTATCACTTTGACCTGGATTACAACCTCTTGGATGAGTTCCGGATTCCGGTTGAAATTGAATCTGTTGATGAGATAGCAATTAATTCTACGGAGATTTTAATACTTGATCGGGCATCCCAAACCATTCACCGGTTGGCATTAAATGGCAGTTACCGCGGATTTTATCCGGCTGAGGGTGTACTCGCTATGTCTACCAATGAAAACGGGATATGGAAAGCCTATGCAAAAAAAGCCGTTTTTGAGCCTGAGGCAGGAGAGCCGTTCACGTTAGAATTTGGAGCTGAGGTTCAATCATTGGACATGCATTATCAAAATAACTCCCTGTTTATTTTAACAAGCGATGCATTGCTGAAAATGGCAGTCCCGGAAAGATGAGCACTTCAGATTTTATTTTTGATAACAGCCTGAGTTTTGACGAAAAAGCCCTGCGTGTTTTTGAACTGCAAAGAAATAATAATCCCGTCTATCATCGTTTTTGTAATGCCCTTGGAATTTTAGAACCACTTTCAGGAAATGAAATTCCGCTGCTCCCCATTCAGGCTTTTAAGGAAACCAAAGTTCTTACCACTGCGGAACATTCAACATTCAACATTCAACATTTAGAATTTCGCAGCAGTGGAACTTCAGGGATGGAACGAAGCAAGCACATTATTTCGAATCCTGAGATCTATCAAAAATCCATCGTTCAAGGAATGCAGCATTTCTATGATCTGGATGATTATGTGATATGGGCGTACACTCCGGGTTATAATCAAAACCCTAATTCTTCATTGATCTGGATGCTGAATACGCTGATAGAAAGGGAAAAGTCAGGGCTTAGCAAATTCCTGGAATTGGGGAAGGGGCTGGCGGAATCAGAGCTGGAAAAAGTTCAGAACTCAGGAAAAAGATTAATTCTATTCGGTGCTGCTTTTGGTCTAATGGATCTATTGGAGAGTTATCGGGTTCAACTTCCGGAAGATGCTGTGATCCTCGAAACCGGAGGGATGAAAACACACCGGAGGGAGATCACAAAAGAAGAATTACATCTACAACTGGCAGAAGGATTTGGTCTTTCTCAATCCCAAATTCATTCAGAATACGGCATGACCGAATTACTGTCCCAAGCCTATGCACAGGGCAGTTTATGGTTTGAAGGTGTGCCATGGATGAAGGTTAGTATCCGAGATCCAAAAGCCCCCATGCAGGAAGTGGATCATGGGGAAGAGGGGCTCATTGGTGTTATGGACCTGGCAAACCTGTATTCCTGTTCCTTCATCCTTACCGGCGATAAAGGTGTACAGCGAGAAGATGGGAAATTCCAGGTACTTGGTCGATGGAACCCCAAAAACCTCCGAGGCTGTAATTTCCTCATCGATCGAGATTAAATAAAAAATGCTCTAAATATCTTGATTCAAATTAACAGTTAAATATCGCTTTGAGGGTAATAACTTGTTTTTTTTTAAATTATTATAGTCCTGTTCAATCTTAATTAATCAAAACGATTATGAGGAAAATAATATTCACAATAATGATTTTAGCAATAATTGTAGGATACAATCCTACTTTTAATTTTGATAGTTTTACTTCAATTAATATTGAACAGGCAACCATATCAGCTCAAACTTATGGTGATGATTTTGAATATGCTGTAGAGTGGCCTGAAACATGGGATGCAGGTTGTGTTGTTCTCTGTTATGGGCCTGGATGGGGATGCGAAGATTGGACTGGAACAGGGACTGGTTATGAATACTACAAGCCATGTGGAGAAGTTAATTAGCGATGGAGAAAATAAAATGCTTAGGTTGATAGCAATACTTACTCTCGTAGCCTTAATTGGTTGCGAGGGTAAAAAGAAACCTGTTCAAACAGAATTTACTGATACATTCAAAAAAAATAAAGAGATCGACCTCGAACCTTTTTCTGTATATGAAATACGGTATTTGGATATAAATTCAAACAATGATCTGCTTATTACAAACCGTAGAAGAACAGAGGTTTTTCTATTTGATAGTTTGGGAAAGGTCAAAACTCGACTTTCAGAAGAATTAAGTAAAGAATTTCCCGGAGCAAATTGGAAGCCTTATCAGGCATATTTTACAGCAAATGATGAAATTTTTGTAGCAAATGGTGCACCCTGGGGTATTTGGTTCAATAGAGATGGTTCTTTTAAGAAAATGATGCCTAAAGAATATTGGGGTACACCTGATTTAGCATTTGATAAACAAGACCACATCTATTCTATGAATAAGAATCAACGTGGACTTTTTATCGAAAAGTATGATTCTTCTGGCAGTTTTGTACATAAAATTTCAGAATTGGACTCTACAAATAGAAACATCATGAGGCGGGCAATTATAGGTAATAACATTTTAGTTGCGGATGGAAATTTATTTTTCAAGAACTTATCGAAACCCAACCTTTATGAATATAATTTATCCGGTAAATTACTAAATACTTTTTCAGAAAAACCGGGCTATTACAAAGAACCCGAACAAGATATCAGCTCTTTAGAGCAATCCGGCCAACGGATTCTTTCTCAAAATATATTTGATTTTGCGAGGAAATACACCGCTAATTATTCATTACATCATTTAGACGAAGAATTAATTTTGATACAGTATGTAAATATGGGTGAAAACTATGGCCATCAAATCCTTACTACGGACGGAGAGTACATATTAGATTATGACCTTCAAACTAATAATAAAATTATGGCGGCCAAAAACGGATACGTATATACCATAACAGAGAACGATTCTACGACCCCTACAATAAATGAATTTGAGTTCATTAGATGAATAATCACCATCATGAAAGCTGAAGTCAAAAACAAAATGTATACTTCTATGTTACTCTGCTAAAATTTTTCAAACAAGGTATATTGTTTACAGTAAAGTTATAAGAATACACATACCTTTTTACTGTTTGTAATTCCAACCCAATCAGCGGCATCCGTGAGATCAGTGACCACAATAACCCAAACTGTTAAAGACTGGCTAGATCCTCAAAACCCGGATCTTCAAAAAGCAGTTGAAAAAACTGTTTCAGAAGGATTATTCAGTACAGAAGACATTCAGCATCAGCTTACAGTTCTGCGAAGGAATGTAGAAAATGGGGAGGTCAAGGAATGGGTACTGATATCAGGATTGACTGAAAAGAAGAATGCCAGAGATAAAAATGTACTCTGCCTCCATGCCGGGAATTTGCCATTGGTAGGTTTTCAAACTGCATTGGGTGTGATTCTTTCCGGGGCGAATTACTATGGCAAACTCTCACGTAAAGACCCTTATTTACTCGCTTCCTTCCTGAAAGAAATACAGCAAGCGAATACTGAACAGGAAATTCATTTCTCTACTGATCTAGATTCGTTCAAAAACCTGGAAGCAGATACTGTAGTATTTGCCGGATCGGAGAATTCCGTTCCTGCTGTTAAAGAAGAAATTCAGAGGCTGAATTCAGCAAAGAAGGATGTGAACTACATCATCCGTACCGCCAAATTTTCCATTGCTTTTCTGGATGAATGGAATGAGGAGGTGAAAGAAGATCTGGTAGAGGCCATGCTTCGATATGGAGGAAAAGGCTGTCGCTCAGTGGCTATGGTAGTAGCAAAATTCGGGCTGGATGAAGTAAAAGAAGAACTTCAAATATCCATTAAGAACTTCTGGCAAGCGAACCCTCAACATCAAAAACCGGCGCCTGAATTAAGATATCAGTTTGCGTATAACGAAGGAATTCAGCGCAATCAGCTTTGGACGGAGGATTTTTTGATACAGGAGACCGAAGAACAACCGGAAACCGATTTCAAGGTGAACTGGGTAAAAGGGGGACAGGAAAAAGTAAAAGAGCTTAGAGCAAGATCCGGTGACCTGTTACAATCAGTGTATAACACCGGAATAGACATTCATGGTTTGAATACTGAACCCCTGGCTCAAGCTCAGCGCCCGCCACTTTACTGGAAACCGGATGGGGTAGATGTTATAGTAACGGTTTCTGATTTTTCTGATTGATCTAACCGTGGATGACCAGCTGAGAAATGATCCTGAAAAACCATTTCAATGGTTTCAATAATGGCTTATCTTTAAGGTTCGCAAAAGAAGACAAATCCAACCATTCATCAATGCATTCCTACAAACCGGAAAACATCGAGAAAAAGTGGCAAGACTACTGGCTCGAGAATAAGACCTTTAAAACCCCCACTGATACCTCCAAACCTAAATATTACGTACTGGATATGTTTCCTTATCCAAGTGGAGCAGGCTTACATGTGGGGCACCCGGAGGGCTATACCGCTACGGATATCATATCGCGATACAAACGCATGAATGGTTTTAATGTACTGCACCCGATCGGCTGGGATGCCTTTGGACTTCCTGCAGAACAGTATGCCGTAAAGACCGGAACTCATCCGCGTATCACCACCGAAAAGAATGTGAATAAATTTCGCGAGCAGCTACAGGCCATCGGCTTCAGTTACGACTGGGATCGCGAGGTGAATACCACGGATCCGGATTATTATAAATGGACGCAGTGGATCTTCCTTCAGTTATACAAAAAAGGACTGGCCTATGAGGATGAAGTTGCCGTGAACTGGTGTCCGGAGCTGGGAACAGTGCTGGCCAATGAAGAAGTGGTGGACGGAAAGAGTGAGGTTGGAGGATACCCGGTAGTCCGTAAGCCTATGCGACAATGGGTACTGAAGATCACTGAATATGCTGAGGAACTGTTGCAGGATCTGGAAGATCTGGACTGGCCGGAATCACTAAAGGAAATGCAGCGCAACTGGATCGGAAAGTCCATCGGGGCTGAGGTCGATTTTGAGATCTCAGGCTATGATGAAAAGCTGAGAGTATTTACTACACGCCCGGATACCATTTTTGGAGCTACCTACATGGTATTGGCTCCGGAGCATCATTTGGTGGATAAGATCACCACAGATGAACAGAAGGAAGCTATTGAGAACTATAAGGAAGAAGCGGCTAAGAAATCTGATCTGGAGCGACAGGAATTAAATAAAGATAAGACCGGCGCATTTACCGGGGCTTATGCCGTCAATCCTGCGAACGGGAAAGAGATCCCGATCTGGATCGCGGATTATGTGCTGGCAAGTTATGGAACCGGTGCCATCATGGCGGTACCCGGACAAGATGAACGCGACTGGGAGTTTGCCGAGAAATTTGATCTGGAGATCATCCGCACGGTTGAACCGCCGGAGGATTTTGATGGCAAAGCCTATACCGGAGAAGGTCCGGCAATCAACAGCGAGTTTTTGAATGGATTGAAGATCAAGGACGCCAAGAAAAAGATCATTCTTTGGCTGGAAGGTAAAGCAGCCGGTAAGAAATCAGTAAATTATAAACTGCGTGACTGGCTGTTTTCACGTCAGCGTTATTGGGGGGAGCCATTTCCGATCATCCATGTGGATGGCGAGCACAAAGCGCTGCCTGAATCTGAATTACCTGTAACACTTCCGGAAGTTGACAAATATCAGCCTACCGGAGATGGCGAGCCGCCACTGGCAAATGCCACGGACTGGGTACATACCACTGACCCTGAAACCGGAAAACCGGCCAAACGCGAAACCAACACCATGCCGCAATGGGCGGGTTCCTGCTGGTACTATTTGCGCTACATCAGTCCTGAGTTTGATGGTGGTCCCGTTGACCCCGACTATGAAAAATATTGGATGCCCGTGGATCTGTATGTGGGTGGGGCTGAACATGCCGTTCTTCACTTGCTCTATGCGCGTTTCTGGCATAAAGTGCTGTATGATATTGGCGTGGTTTCCACCAAAGAGCCGTTTCAAAAATTGGTGAATCAGGGGATGATCCTGGGGGAAATGGAATTCACAGGATATAAGAAAGGTGATGAATGGATTGATTATAAGTCAGTGGAGAACCTTTCTGATAAAGAAATTGGTGGTCCAGGAGTTTTCACTACAAAAGAGAAACTCAGAGACGATCAAGTTGAAAAAAAGGGCAATGATTTTGTAGTCAAAGGCACAAACATCAAAGTTGAAGCCCGGGCCCATAAAATGTCCAAAAGCCGCGGTAATGTCATCAACCCTGATAATGTGATCGCTCAATATGGGGCTGATTCGCTTCGGTTGTATGAAATGTTCATGGGTCCGCTTGAGCAGGTGAAGCCATGGAGTACTAAAGGAGTGGAAGGGGTGAACCGGTTCCTGAACCGGGTCTGGAGATTGCTGGTAGATGACGATTCCGGGGAGATCTCTGACAAAGTGAAAGAGATGGAAGCGACTAAAGAGCATCTGAAGCCGCTACATGAAGCCATCAAAAAAGTAACGGAAGACATAGAGAGCCTGCGATTCAATACGGCGATCTCTGCTCTGATGATCTTCGTGAATGATGCCAATAACTGGAAGGAGATCCCGCTATCGGTAGCAAAAGAGTTTGTTCAGATCCTGAATCCATTCGCACCACACATCACGGAAGAGTTATGGAGCATGCTTGGACATGAAAACACGCTTGCTTACGAAGAGTGGCCGGAATTTAACGAAGAGTACCTGAAAGCGGATGAGATCATGTATCCGATACAGGTGAATGGTAAAGTTCGCGGAGAGCTTTACGTGGATGCCGATAAGGCCAAAGACAAAGAGTATGTATTAGGGCTAGCCAAGGAAGAAGAGAATGTTGCCAAGTACCTTGAAGAGGGGAATTTGGTGAAGGAGATCTTTGTACCGGGCCGGATTGTGAATTTGGTGGTAAAATAAAGTGCCAAATTATGAGTGATCAATTTTAGTCAAAAGATAAAGCTGGTTACAGCTACTAAAACCAGAAGAAAAGTTAAAGGAATTACTCTTCTGCAAATTTTGAGTAGATCAAATTTTCTTTGACTATTTTTTAAGAATCTATGATTAGCTACAGCTGCAATTATTCCAAAAAGAATAAATAGATTGCCAATAATAAATATGTATTCGATAAAAGTATTATATGGTAATTTTGGAACATCAGGTGCTGAATATACGATTAAAAATATCATAGCTGATAACGATGTAATGCCAATAAAGATCTGTGCTCTAAAGTGCTGTATCCAAAAGATCATAAACGAAATTAGAGCGATCAATAAGGTTGGTATTAGCAAGTGCAAAATGTAGTATCTATGGTTTCGCTTCGCTTGTACTTCAAAAATTATTTTTGAAAAAGTACTGCTTTCTACACCGGATCTAAGATCTGAGTATTGATCATAAATAGTACTGTCAATTCTTGAGCTAGTATTTGTCAACATCCAACTATCCCCAAGATTTAAATTCATTAAAGAATCTTTTTCAGGTAATAGTAAGGAACTTCCAAACTTCAGTGTTTCTTTATTATAGAGAAAAGGCTCGATCACGATTTAAAAAGTTTTTGAATCAAAAGGATATTTTTCGGATTGCATTTGAGTATGAAAAGTCCCACTAAAGTGTTCCGTGTATATTACTTTTCCATCAGGTTTGACGGTTATTTCTAGACCATTTGTTTCTCTACTACTCTGAATATTTATGAATTCTAAAGCGGGAACCCATATTTCTGACCGCATGAAATTCTCTGCCTCTCCATCTTTATAAGTCAAAAATGTTGATGATGATTTGGGATCATAAATTAGTCGTTCATCGAACCAGGTATAACTTAAAGAACCATCAATTTGGTAGCTCTCATCAACCAGATCAATATTATATATTCTCCCAATGTATAAGTTAGGTTCAACCGTAACTAAATAATCAGGAGGCGATGCTTTTACGTTGTTTTGAAATGCGTAAAGTTGAATACCTGAATCAATTAGGAGAAAAAACAGCAGCAGGGTTTTATAGCAGGCTGATCTAATGAGCATTTTAAAACTCAGTTTCCTTACTTATAACTGGTATGATATATTCCATTCTTTGAGGACTTTTTTCTAAAATGAATAAACTGTATTCAAATTCAAAGCCTTAGATCAATTATATCGTAGTAGCTCACATAAAAAAAGCCTGTCCGGAAAACCGAACAGGCTTGGTAAGCTAAAAAAATATAATGGTTAATTACCGCTTTTCAACAGGCACCCAATCAAGATGTTTTTCACCAACATAAAGTGCACGTGGGCGGATCAGGCGGTTGTTGGCTGCCTGCTCCATGAAGTGGCCGGTCCATCCGGATACACGGCTCATTGTGAAGATGCAGGTGTAAAGATCAGGCTGAATTCCAATAGAGTAATACACGGTAGCTGAGAAAAAATCCACGTTTGGATCAATATCTTTCTCACTCTTCATGGTGTTCAACATATCCA
Source organism: Gracilimonas halophila (assembly GCF_042684365.1). Classification (NCBI taxonomy): domain Bacteria; kingdom Pseudomonadati; phylum Balneolota; class Balneolia; order Balneolales; family Balneolaceae; genus Gracilimonas; species Gracilimonas halophila. The sequence continues at coordinate 108,097 of NZ_JBHULI010000025.1, forward strand.
TCGACCATTTGTATAATTCCTGATGTCCGGTCTCTTCAGAAAGATCTTCTGACATATGCTGAAGGAGGCGGGCTCGTGGATCGAAGGTCTTGTAAACACGGTGACCGAATCCGGATATTTTTTCTTTCTTATCAAGCTTTTCTTTGGTGAAAGCTACCGCATCGGCATCTTCGCCTTGCTTGCTAAGTTCAAGCAGCATATTCATAACAGCTGTATTGGCTCCGCCGTGAAGTGGGCCCTTCAGTGCACCGATCGCTCCAGTTACAGCAGAGTACATATCAGATTGTGTGGCACAAATAGTTCTGCAGGTGAATGTGGAAGCATTCATTCCGTGTTCTGCGTGAAGGATCAGACATAGATCCATCGTTTTTTCAGCCTGCTCACCCGGCTTTTCGCCATTCAGCATATATAAAAAGTTAAAAGCCGTGCTTTCTTCCTTAAGAGGAGCTACAATATCTTTATCATGACGAACACGATCAAAAGCGGCAATGATACCCGGTATCTTTGCTGTAATGGCAATGGCCTGCCCTTCAAAAAGTGTTTCATCATACTTTCCTTTGGTATCGTCAAAATCAGCCAGCATGGAAACAGCAGTTCTTAGAACAGCCATAGGCTCGGCATCTTTATCAGTAGCCTTGATATAATCCAGGATCGGCTGTGGAAGCTCACGATTTTCGATCAATAATTTTTTAAGGCTCTCGAGTTCTTCAGCATTTGGGAGGCGATCATTCCATAACAAGAAGCAAACTTCTTCGAATGTGGCATTATCAGCCAGGGTATCGATCAGGTAGCCGGAATAGATGAGTTCACCTTTTTGACCATCTATAAAACTCTTGGTAGTTGAAAAAGCTACGATACCGTCAAGGCCTCTGTTAATGTGAGGATATTGTTGCTCGTCAAAGCCTGTGTGAATGCCTTCTGACATTGTTTCTCCAAATTTTGTGTTAAATATAAATTACTCGATAAGAGCCAACTTAACGCTGTTAACGAATTTCACTTCCAGAGCGTTTAAAGTCAGTGTAAGTTTTCCGGTTCTCTTTTTGAGAAGGGCACCGAATATACTAAAACGGTAGCACAATTTTAAGTGAAATTGTTTAAAACTATTCTAACAAAACGAATTGATTTGAAGAAAATATGAAGTCTGGATTATTTAACAGTTATTCATCTTTATGGTGTTGCTTAGCTTCATTCCAGTAAGCGTCCATTTCCTCTAAGGTAGAATCTTTAAGTGCTTTGCCTTGTTCATTCAGCTTCTTCTCTATATACCGAAAGCGGTGCTCGAATTTAGCATTGGTTTTTCGCAGGCTGTCTTCAGCATTCAGTTCAAAGTAACGGCTTACGTTTACCATTGAGAACAATACGTCCCCAAATTCATCAGCAAGTTCATTTTTATTGCCGTTCTCTAAAGCTTGCCTGAACTCCTGTAATTCCTCATCCAGCTTCTCCAATGCAAGCTTCCATTCCGGCCAGTCAAAACCAACGTTGGCGGCTTTCTCTTGCATACGTTGCGCACGTATCAATGAAGGAAGCTGGGAGGGGAGTCCGTCCAAGGTAGATTTCTTTCCTTCCTTCAGCTTTATATTTTCCCAATTCTCGGATACTTGCTCTTCACCATCAACCACGGTATCTCCAAACACATGTGGGTGACGGCGAATCAGCTTTTCCATTAGGGTGTAGATGACATCCCCGATATCAAAAGTCTCCGTTTCACTCGCCATCTCAGAATGGAAAAGAACGTGTAGCAATAAGTCTCCGATCTCCTTTTTGAACTCATCAAAGTCTTTATCATCCAGTGCTTCAATAGCCTCGTAAGCTTCTTCTATGAGGTTATCCTTAATGGATTCGTGCGTTTGCTTACGATCCCACGGACACTCTTTTCTTAGAATAGCTACAAGTTCAACAAGATCTTCAAACTTTCGGCTTGGCTTCATAGAAATGTTAAGTGTTAAATTATGAATGTTAAATGCGTTCAAAATTTAACACTTAACATTGAGCATTTAACATTAATTACGTTTTTTTCTTCTCTTTTTTGGCAGCGGGGAAAAGGATGTTATTTAAAATCAACCGGTAACCGGGACTGCTGGGGTGTAACTCAAGATCCGTGGGGGGGTCATTCACGCGATGGGTATAATCCTCCGGATCATGGCCGGCATAAAAAGTGAAAGTGCCGTTTCCGTAATTACCGTGCAGGTATTTTACCTGTTCCCGCCCTGGAGATTCCCCTAAGATAACCACCGACGATTTTACCTTCTCTTTTTGAAAAGCTGTTGTTTGTCCATAAAAACCGCGGACACTGCTAACATGATTTTGGGTAAGCATGGTGGGAACCGGATCCCATTTTGCAGAAAATTCAAAAAGGGTGAAGAAATCAAGCGATTGATCTACCTCGTTAAGGCTTTCAGGTACATCAATATCTGCATGTTCATATTCTGCAGGATTTAATTTTATTGAGAAATCCTCGAATGCAAAAGTTTTATCATAGTCCAATTTTTTCTGGGCATTGGGATCAGCCGGGTCTCCGTCAAATTGTTCGGGAGCAATATCAACACCTTCAGCAGCTAGGGCAATGTCAAAGGTGTCGGTACCGGAGCACATGGCAAACAAGAAGCCGCCTCTTCCCACATATTCCTTGATGGTTCGGGCTACCGCTTTTTTCTGTTCCGAAACAGAAGAATAGCCAAGTTTTTCTGCCATGGCCTCCATTTGTTTTACCTGTGCAATGTACCAGGGCATGTTCCGGTAACCGGCCCAGAACTTTCCATACTGTCCGGTAAAATCTTCGTGATGAAGGTGGAGCCAGTCGTATTCATCCAGCTTTCCTTCAAGTACTTCAATATCCCATATTTTATCATACTCAACTTCAGCATAGGTCAGTGCCAGGGTTACGGCATCATCCCAGGGGAGAGCCTGATCTGGAGTATAAACTGCGATCTTAGGAGCTTTTTCTAAATTTACTACAGAGGTGTTGCTGCTGTTACTTTCCACTTCTGCTATAAGGCGCTGGGCTTCTGAGGCGCTCATGGTTTCCATACTTACGTTTCGGAGCCTGCTTTTGCGAATGATGTCATTTTCAACTTGTGCTAAAAAGCTGCCTCCACGATAGTTCAATAACCACTGTGCGTTGTATCCATCCGTTATATGATTGAATACAACTCCATAAGCTTTTAGATGGTTCGTCTGTGAACCATCCATAGAAATAAGCACATGCTGTTGAGCCTGCAGAGCTGCAAAAGGTGCGATGAGAAAAAGGAATACGATGTAAACTCTCTTGGACATATCAGGAATTTTGGTTTGCTAATTTAGTTAACCGTTCTCTTGCATAAGGAGCATAAAAACCCTGCGGATATTTCAGGATCAGTTCTTCATAAATTTCTCTTGCTGACACATATGTTTTTGAACCTGATCCACCTGAACTATTGTCAAAAAAGCAATCTTCTGAATTTTCACATTCCTGAATAGCAATATTGATGTTAACTTGTTCCGCTAATTTGGCTTGTTCCCACATCAGTTTTTCCATGATGGGGGTATTAGTGTTTATCGCCAGAAAATTGCTAAGCTGAATTAGTTTTTGAGTATCTGGAATGTGTGTGGAGCGGACATAAAATAAAATAGCATCGTCTTTCATGGTATAGACGGCCGGGTCGTTTATCAACGACAGAAATAATTGAGTACTTTCTTTGGAAGCTCCGTTATTAAATTTAAAAACGGCATCTGCAAACCGCTCTAAATTTTCACCCGTCGTATCCGCTGACTGCCCCTCCTGCAACCAAAGCCTCAGTTCAATGGCGTCATTGGCATAATAAGAGGTATTATTTCGGCCGAGTGACTTTAGCTGAATGTTGGCGAACTCATAATCACCTGAGTAGAAGTCGGTAAGGGCAAGGAAGTATCTGGATCGTTCTGCTATTTCACCTATATCAGCTTTTTTGTTGGCCCTGGTTAAATTGATACGAGCCTGTGCATATTCTTTCTTAGATAGATAGATTCGGCCCTCAATGTAGGAGGCCTCCGGGGTCTCTGCGGAACCCGGAATGGATTTTAGCTTTCTTAAAGCAGCCTCGGCTTTATCAAGATCGAAAACATGGTCGAGTGCTAATTCAGCTCGTTTCAGTTGTACCCTTTCCATACCGCTGTAAATATTGGTTTCTTGTTCAATGGAATCGAGCATAACAGTGGCAAGCTGATATAAGCTGTCTTTTTGATTGCTGAAATCAAGGTTGTAGTCATCAATGAATTTAGCCCAGCTTGAATAGGTGTTGGATAACTCTTCAAGTCCGCGCCATTTTACTTCCCCATATGCATTATCGGTGTAATAGGTGAATGCTTGTTGAGCTAATTCAAATTCGTTATTTCGGATGAGTTGTCGGCCTAAATTGAATAAGGAGTAATTAAATGAATTTGTACGATCCTCATATTCTTTGGCAGTAGCAAGAGCTCTTCTGTAAAGTTTATTCTCCTGCAGTAACCAAACCTGAAGTTGATAAAAGGTTTGAAATAGGGGGGCTGAAACAGACATATCAGCCAGCCTGTCATTTAACTCAACAATAGTGATGTCATAGAGAATCGGGTCATTATATCTGAGTAAACTTCTTTGAATAAAAGAGATCTGGCCGGGGGAATCTTCCAGTAAAGCAAGCCATTCCTCAATAGCGAGTTCATATTCACCGGCTTGCATATATGCATTGGCAATATCTCCAAAGAAAATTCTATTATTCTGGAACTGAACTCGAGCCTGTTTATAAATATCCACAGCAGATAAATATTCTCTTCGGGTGGTCATAACTCGAGCAGTATTCATATATAATTGAAGGTCGTTTGGGTTCTCCTCGAGATTAGTTTCCCAGATCTCCAACGCCCGTTCTTCTTCTCCTTTATAATGATATAGTTCCCCCGTTCTGACGGTTACCTGTCTTGCGAGTTCGTTGTTTTCAGCATATTGGTGAGTGATTTCAAGCGCTTCATCATATTGCTTGAGTTGAATGTAGCAATCGATAAGGCGGTCAGCTATGGGATAGATCTCAGGGTTATCCTCATTCAATTTCAGAAGTATGGGAAGGGCTTCAGCATACTCTTGCTGTTGCATCAATTGCACTGCCAGCTGGAACTGACGACTGTTTTGTGCAAATGCCGCGGTAGTGAAGATCAGAACGGCAAAAGCCCCAATAAGTAATTTCCTGAATTTCATAAATTATGAGGTATTAAAGTCAATTCGGGGACAAATAATTTCAGTTCCCGGTAAAATCGGTTCAGAGGGAAGCCGACGACGTTATAGTAGCCACCTTCTATTTTTTCTACAAACAAAGCTCCAAGATCATCCTGAATGCCATATGCGCCTGCTTTGTCCATTGGATTTCCGGTTTCTATGTAGTTTTTAATATCCACTTCCCCTAACGTGCTGAAAGTTACTTTTGTTTGTTCATGAAAAGTATTTTTGCTCACAATATGTCCGTTTTTATCACTTTTAACAAAAGCTACTCCTGTAAAAACAGAATGGGTAGAGTTACTTAAAGAGGATAGGATCTCAAAAGCATCCTCTTTATCCTTAGGCTTGCCAATGATCTCATTCTGATGAACCACAACAGTATCAGCGCCTATGATAAAACATTCGGGATGTCCGGCACTTACATCCTCAGCTTTCAGCAAGGCTAATTCTTCAACCAAAAGAGCAGGGTCAGATTGCGAACTGAGCTCTTCTGCATTGCTTGGAGAAACCTTAAAAGAAAGGCCAATTTGTTCTAATAATTTCTTTCTTCTTGGACTTTTAGAAGCCAATACAACTCGGTTCATTCTATATTTTTGTACTTTTGGGTTTAGCAGATAATTAAATAACTTTGCAAAGCGTTTCAATCCAAATATTAGTAAAGTTAACTAAAAGAACATGGCAAAACGAAAGGGTAATATGGCAGATAAACAACCTATGTTTTTTTCAGCCTACAATTATAAAATGATCGGGCTTGCTATATTTTTGATCTTTGCCGGATTTACTGCCATGTACCTTGAAAACGAAGTAAGTGGCTTTATCTCCCTGTTCATCTCTCCAATATTGATCATGGCCGGATATGTATTAGTGGTATTTGCCATCATGAAACATGACCGGGACGATGAAAAAGAAGTAGCTTCAAGCTGATATTGTGCTAGACCGCTGGGTAAATATCTTTTTTACTTTAGCCCTTGTATTCATTTTCATATTGTCTGGAGATGCGCAAGACCACCAACGAATTCTGATCGGTATCGGTCTTGCTGCTATTGTCTGTACTCTTGCTTTCATAATAAATTGGCTTACCATTGATGGTGCTGTATCTGCCGGTATTTTTGGGAGCATAGCTTATGGACTTGGAGGATTTACCGGCGCTGCGGTAGTTTTAGGTTTTTTCATTTCAGGTTCGGTTGTTTCAGACCGCTACATTTCGAAAGAGGGTTTTTTGGAGAAAAGTTTTAGAAGGGATGGAAAGCAGGTTTGGTCAAATGGGTTTTGGTTCGCATTATGGATCATCATCTGGTTCCTTTCAGGTACTCATGCTTTTATGATCGCAGCAATTACAGCTATTTCAGTCTCAACATCAGATACATGGGCCACAGAGATCGGGGATAAACGTATTAAAGGTAAAACCCGTCTCATCACCACCTGGAAAAAAGTAACGCCCGGAACTGAAGGTGGAATTAGCTTTTGGGGAACATTAGCAGCAATATTTGGGGCTTTCTTTATTGCTTTATTGTACGGGTTTTTCTCTCCATCAAGCAGTTTAGCCGCTATAGGGTTGATCTCTTCAATAGGATTTTTAGGTTGTATTTTGGATTCTTACCTTGGCGCCCTGTTTCAAAATCAGGATTATTCATTTTCTTTCGGTTCTTCAAATGGAAATGTGAATGCACATGTGAGTAACAATTTTGTAAACTGGGCCTCCGCCGGAACGGCCTCATTAATAAGTTTGATTTTAACCTTAATTATTGGCGTATGAAATGGTATAAAAAGTTACACTGGCAAATTATAATCGGATTGGTACTTGGGCTTATCTGGGGCTTGGTAGCAAACTTTGTAGGGCTCAATGAATTTACTATCGATTATATAAAACCGATCGGTACTATTTTTATTAAGTTATTGGTTTTAATTGCCGTTCCACTTGTGTTGGTCTCTTTAGTTACAGGTGTTACAAGTCTCAACGATACAACACAGCTCTCGAGAATGGGAGGAAAGACCGTAATAATTTATGCCATAACCACTGTATTCGCTATTAGTATAGGTTTAGCGACTGTAAATATTATGAAACCGGGGAAATCACTGCCGGTCGAAACCCGTGAACAACTTCAGGCCACATACAGTGAGAACCTGGATGACCGTAGTGAGACAGCCAAGGAAGTCATGGAACGCGGCCCGCTCGATTTCTTTGTGAATATTGTGCCCGAAAACTTTTTTGATGCAGCCTCGGATAATTCCAATATGCTTCAAGTGGTATTTGTTGCCATTTTGCTTGGTATAGGCATCATTCAGATAGGAGGTAAAAAAGCGGAAACCCTAACCAATTTCTTCGATGCATTTAATGATGTGATCATACGCATTGTTGAGCTTATCATGCTAACAGCTCCATATGGTGTATTTGCCTTGATGGCCTCTTTGCTTATTGACCTTGCGGGGGATGATCTTGGGAAAGCACTTGAATTACTGTATGCATTAGGGTGGTATTGCCTCGCGGTTTTGATCGGCCTGACCATACACGTATTTGTGGTCTATGCTACTTTGTTTAAAGCTACGAGCAATATGAAGCTAACCACGTTTTTCAGAGCCATTCAGCCGGCCATGTTGCTTGGTTTCAGTACCAGCTCTAGTGCAGCAACCTTACCGGTTACCATGGAGCGGGTTGAGAAAAATCTGGGCGTAAAAGAAGAAGTTGCCAGCTTTGTACTCCCCATAGGAGCTACTGTCAATATGGATGGAACCAGTCTTTATCAGGCAGTGGCAGCAGTATTTATTGCTCAGGCTTTGGGGATGGATCTTACGCTGCTGCAGCAGCTTACTATTGTTATTACAGCCACAGCAGCCTCAATAGGAGCAGCGGGAGTACCGGGTGCAGGTATTATTATGCTTGTGATCGTTCTGGAATCGGTGCAGGTACCAACGGCCGGTATAGCATTGATACTTGGGGTCGACAGAATACTGGATATGTTCCGGACCATGGTAAATGTCACCGGTGACGCAGCAGTTTCAGTTGCTGTTGCATCATCAGAGGGTATGCTGGGTGATGCTCATCTTGATGATTAGAATTTGGAGAATCAGGAAATTTTATATGCCTTTATGCCCGAAAATATGTTAATTGAGGTGAACACTATCAGTGTAACATAGGTGCCTATGGCTCAAAAGTTACTGTCTAACAAACTTCAGCAAAAACTACATATCGCCCTTATTGTTTTGTGCTCCTTTTTTGGAATGCAGGTTGAAGCTCAATCTGTATTACTTCCGGGAGATGTAGTCGTTGTATCTGCTAACGTTGATACACAGTCTTTCGATTTTATTCCACTTATCGATATTGAAAGAGGTACATCTGTTTATTTTTCAGACGCAAGATGGGACCGGTCCGAAGGTTTGTTAGATGGAAATGAACTTAGGCTGACATTCAATGAGTCAATTTCAGCAGGAACAAATATTCATGTTAATAGTGAAGATGATCCCCGCTTTTCGAAAATTGGCGCACTGAATTTTAGAGGAGACTCGCATAGTGTTTTGGTATATCAGAAGGAGGAAACGGTTCATCGGTTTATATTTGGGATGGGATGGGGTAAAGGTCAAGTTTGGAATAGGGAAGCTCAATCCGATGAGGGTTCTGATATTCCATTAAGCTTAAGTGAGAACTCTCATGCTTTACTTAGTCTGGGTGAAGAACGGAATCAGCAATATTATTTAAGGAATGGGGCAAGCGGTACCAAGAATATGTTATTATCGATGGTTGGTAACCCTCAGAATTGGAGAGGAAACAATCAAAATTCATTTCCAGACTTCGGCACATCATTCAATTTGATGTCTCCTCCTGTCATTCAGTTTGATAAAAGTATTTCGGAGATCAATGAAGGAGATTCAATAGCTGTTTTACATATAGCTGTCTATGAACATGATGGTTCACGTATTTCTGTGGATGTAGAATTTGATTCACTGCGCAGTATTGTGAACAAGACTGATCTCAACGAGTTTAGTTCTAAGAGGATAAATTTTACGGGATTGGTTGGGGATTTTACCTATGCGGTGGAAGTACCAATTTCAGACGATGAAATATATGAAGGACTTGAAACCGGTATTTTTACACTGAATAATCTTTCAGCCGGTAATTATGGAGATTTTTTGACCCATAATCTGCTGATAGAAGACAATGAGCAACCTGAGGTAATCATTTCAAGAGTTGCTAACAGTATCGATAGATCCGGATACATAGAGATTCAAAACCGGCAAGATGGCATAGTATCGATGGAAGGCTGGATGCTCTCCGGTAATAATCTCACATTTGAATTTCCCGAAAATGCTGTTTTATTACCAAAAGAAACGTTGAAATGGGTTGACGCTTCCGAATTAGAACTAACTGATGAAGTAGCTAAAGTATTTAGTTCTGAATCAAGGAGAAAAATGCTGAATAGTGATGGAGGCGTATTAACGCTTCAGAACTCTACGGGCAGAGTTGTTCATCAGGTAAATTATTTGCAACTCCGAAATAATGAAGGCAGAGAATCGACGAGAAATGATCTTGTTCTACGTGAGTCCGGTCAAAATATGCAGTCTGGTACCCTTTCAAACAGGACGAGTCAAAATGTTACTACCCTTAGAATTCAGAATTCAGGCTGGAAGTTTTTAACAGGTGGTAATGAATTTAATACAGAGTTTTCCGGAAAGGCATTTTACAGCTGGAATGAAGAAATGCAAGGATTTCAGGCCATTAGTGATGCACCTGCTAAAGAACAGGTGGTATTAGGTTTTTTTGATACAGATGAAATGCAATCACTGAGTAATCATATATCTTTAAAGAATAAGTCAGCACCTGCTGAAGTACTTAATTTTACGGTTTCAGCGACAGATACAGATAGGAATGAAACAGTAGATGGAATTGAAGGGTTGAACTTAGCCTATAATGATCTTGATAGATCAATATCGGTTTCTGGTTTAGTTGATTTGATAAAAAAAGAATATCCCGAATTACCGGTCAGTGATCATATTTATTCCGTCAGGCAAAACACTTCAGGAGCAATAGAGTTCGAAAAACTGGAAGTGCAGGAAAGCATACCATCTAAATCACCTTTCATACTAATGCTCGAGTCTGAAACTCCGGTTACCTATCTCACTTTTAATAAAGATGAATTTGAGGAGAGTTTATCATCAGCTCAGGACGTGCGTGATGAAACATATGGAGGAGGATTTGAGCTCACACTGAAGACCCAGTCTGAAGAGGAAGAGATACAGATCCACCTTACTGATGGGGTAAACTCTGAGCGGAGCAAAGATCTTAATTCCTATCCCGAGTTGTATTTGCCTGATCAACCATACTTAAATTTTTCTTTTAGGGAAGGAGCAGACTTTTATAATCAGCTCACTCTTTTCTCAGGGATAGGCCGGCAAATAGAACTTCCAATTCATTTTAGCAGTTATGAAGCCGGAAACTTTACATTTTCTGTAACTAAATGGGAGCAAATTCCTTCTGAGTGGAGTATTATACTTGTAGACCAAAAAACAGATAAGGAATATGATCTAAGGCGAAATTTTTCAGTGACAATAGAACATGAGTTCACGAAAACGATAAGTTCAGGAGAAGAGATAAATAGATTCTCAAAAACTCAACACAGAGCAGATGAACGATTCGTATTGAAGATTGCTCCCTCACAAATTTCAAATCAGAATGTAGAAGAATTAAATGATAAGCCTCGACAGGTTGAACTTCACCAAAATTATCCCAATCCTTTCAACCCGGTTACAACGATCTCATTTTATTTACCACAGTCACAAGAAGTACGATTGTCGGTTTTTAACATTGTAGGCCAGCCGGTGGCTGTTATAGTAGACGGTACACTTTCGGCAGGACAGCAACAATTTGAGTGGGATGCTACTGACAAACCCAGCGGAATGTATATTTACCAGTTGGAAGTAGGAAATAATGTTATGACCCGAAAAATGACATTAGTAAAATAATGAACACATTTCGTGTGATATCAGTTATTTCAAATAGAAACCTATAAATCAAATAAAGGATACTACTCAATACCTATCATGCAATTTAAAACAATTCAAGGGGTGGAAGTGCCCGAAATCGGATTAGGAACAAACCGGTTAATTGGCAGAGAAGGCGAAAATACCATTAAGTTAGCGCTCAATCTCGGCTATCGTCATATTGATACTGCACAAAGCTATAAAAATGAAAGAGAAGTAGGGGAGGCAATAAAAAGATCACATATTGATCGGGAAGAGATCTTCCTTACTACCAAGATCTGGCATACCCATCTTGAGAAAGAAGATGTTTTAAAAGTTGCCGAAAATTCCCTCAGGGAGCTTGATACACCTTATGTTGATCTGCTTCTTATACATTGGCCAAACCCTGATGTTGATGTTGAAAAGACACTGGAAGCTTTCCTTTCCTTACGTGATCAGGGGAAGGCGCTTAATATTGGCGTTGCCAACTTCCCGTTAAAAATGCTGAAAGAACTCAATGAGGAGCTTGCGGCACCGATCTTTTGTAATCAGGTTGAATACCATCCTTTTCTAAGTCAATTTGATCTGCTTGATTATACCGCTGAGCATGACCTGCTTTTTACAGCTTATTCTCCACTGGCTCAGGCTAAAGTGATGGAGGAGCCCTTACTGAAAGAATTGGGAGAAAAGTATGGGAAATCTCCAGCTCAGATCGCATTGCGTTGGCTGATAGAGCAAGAGCAAGTGGTGGCTATTCCTAAAGCTTCATCTGAAGAACACCTAAAGGAAAATATAGATGTATATGACTTTGCCCTGGAGGATGATGATTTTTATGCCATCGATGACCTTGATAAATCGACAAGGATAATAGACCCCGATTTTGCCCCGGAATGGGATAAATGATTAAAAGATAAATACAAATGTTATCGGCATTCAGCTAAAGCCAGGATTTTACCATCCTGGTCTTTAAGTTGATGTTGATATGAATCGGATAGATCTCTTCGTTCGGAGGTAATACTGTCTCCTGCTCTGCTTTCCTGCAGGAACATTATATCAATTTGGTTGATATTCACTTTTTCATTATCAAAAGTTTCCAGCATCCATTCAACATAACGGGCATTGTTTACGTGATCATTCATATCAAGGTCTGATCTCCTGACCTTAATATAACTTTTGATAGCATTACCTTCATCATCGAAGGGCTTCATTCGGGATGTTTTGACCGGCAATACATGGTCAATTTCTGAAAGTCGGAGCTCAAGAACTTCTTTGGGCATTCTGTTAGGCCGGCGCGTCTTAATATTGATCATCATCCAATAGCTCAGGCAACAGCCAATTTCATTTCCATCCCTATCTAAAATTCTGTAATCCCTGTACGCTCGTAAAGCGTCTCCTGCTGCCGGCCATGTTTCAATGGTAACCGTTTCCCGCCACTCAGGAAATCGGTTGATCTTGATATCCATACGGTGTAATACCCAGGTCAGGTTTTGTTCGTGAAGCTGGGTGATGTCAAAGCTTAGTTTTAAAGCATGATTTCCAGCTACTTCCTGGAAAAGTGAACAAATTGCAGGCAAGGTTGCTCTTCCGTTTTGATCTACCTCGCTGGCTCGGATCTTAAAGGACTCTGAATATTTGGTGGTTTCTTTGTTCATGTGAACTTTAGTTTCATGACAGGATACATGCTTGTTGACAAAAGGCCAAATATAAGTCCCATAACTTTCACTCAATGTATTTTGAGATTCAATAATGGTGAACGACTGAGTCCTTCATTATTCATTTCTTTGGGTTCCTTAACGAATTCCATCTTAATGTAAAAGTGATTAAAAAATTGATATAAAGTAGCATAGTTGAAAAAAATTGTTTTTTGTGATCAAAATTAAGTTCAGATTAATAGGGTGCTAAATCATATTTGGATTATTTGTTGAATACCAATTAGTTATAGGGTCACTATAAAAATGATGGATTCAGTGAACACTTTATTAGTCACAGGAATAGTGGGACTTGAAAAATAATTTTAGTAAATGCTTATGAAACTCGTTAAAACCTTTTTTGCCTTAATTGCAGTTGTTCTGTTAACATTGTGTATGCTGCCTCAGCAACTGTATGCCCAAGACATCTCCTCTTCATCTGAAATTGATACAGCTTTTTATAGCAATATGGAATTCAGATCGGTGGGACCCACAAGAGGTGGAAGAGTAACTGCAGTGGAAGGGCACCAAGCTCATCCCTATACGTTTTATATGGGAGCTGCTGGCGCTGGTGGAGTTTGGAGAACTACAAACTACGGGGCGGACTGGACAAATATAACTGATGGAGCAGACTTCAAGAGTACATCAATCGGATCTATTGAAGTAACAGAATCGGATACAAGCATTATTTATGTAGGTACAGGAAGTGATGGTATTCGTGCCAATGTGACTATTGGACGTGGAATATATAAGTCTACCGATGCAGGGGATACATGGAAAAACCTGGGTCTGGAAGAAAGTGGACAGATTGGGGCCGTCAAAGCACATCCTGAAAATCCAGATTTGGTATATGTTGCAGCATTAGGGCACCCCTTCGGTAAAAATGAGCAACGAGGCGTCTTTCGTTCTAAGAACGGGGGTGAAACATGGGAAAATGTATTGTTTACTTCCGACTCGACAGGTGCCATTGATCTTGAGCTAAATACCGAAAATCCGGATGAAATTTATGCTGCAATGTGGCGCGGTGAACGAAAACCGTGGACAATAATAAGCGGCGCAGATAAAGAGAATGGACTCTATAAATCCACCGATGGAGGTGATAACTGGACTAAGCTTGAAAATGGTCTTCCTGATGGGCTTACCGGTAAAATGGATCTGGCTGTTACCCCTGCTGATCCGGACAGGATATATCTTTTGGTAGAAGCTCCCGGTGAGCAGCAAGGATTATATCGCTCAAATGACCGTGGGGAAAGCTGGGAACAAACTTCCAGTAAGGAGGATATTATGAGTCGTCCATTTTATTTTACTAATGTTACTGCTCATCCTAAAAATCCCGATGTGGTTTATGTAGGCAATGTGCGGTACTGGGTATCAACTGATGGAGGGAAAACATTTGAAAGACGCCCTGTAACTCATGCAGATGTTCACGATCTGTGGATCAATCCCGATAATCCCAGAATACAGGTACAAGGGAATGATGGAGGCGCTACTGTAACCCTTGATGGAGGAAAAACATGGTCTACCCAGCTTAACCAACCCACTGCAGAACTTTATCAGATCTATGTAGATAATCAGGTACCATACTGGCTGTATGCAGGGCAGCAAGATAACACAACTATATCATTGCCCAGCTTGCCTCCGGCAGAAAGTGCTGAAAACGCACAAGGACTTTGGAATACAGCCGGCGGCTGTGAAACAGGTCCTGCAGTCCCTCAACCAAATAATCCCTCAACTGTTTTCTCTAATTGTAAAGGTCGGTTCGGCCAGTACAGTACTATTACAGGTCAGGAAAGAAATTACTATGTTGGAGCGCAAAATATGTATGGACAGAACCCTAAATACCTGAAGTATAGATTCCAGCGGGTAGTTCCTATTGAGATTTCTCCACATGACTCAAGTGTTGTCTATAATGCATCACAGTATGTTCACCGTACTACAAACGGCGGGCAAAGTTGGGAGCAGATCAGCCCGGACCTGACGGCATTCAAGGATGAGTTTCAGGTAACATCCGGTACTCCCATAAATAGAGATATTACAGGGGAAGAGCACTATAGTACGTTATATGTAGTTCAGGTATCTCCCCACAATAAGGATTTAATTTGGACCGGTGCCAATGATGGTCCGGTACATGTAACAACTAATGGCGGTGAAAGTTGGACCGACGTAACTCCTGAAGGATTGCCACCCAATGGACGTGTAGATGGAATTGATCCATCTCCTCATACTCCGGGAACTGCATATGTTGCTGTACAGCGCAGGCTTCTTGATGATTTTAAACCTTATATCTACCGTACAACTGATTTCGGAAAAAGCTGGACTTTAATAACAGATGGTAACGGCATCCCTGCTGACAAACCGGTTCGAGTAGTTCGAGAAGATCCCAATCGTAAAGGAATGTTATATGCCGGGACTGACTGGGGTCTATATTTTTCAATTGATGATGGCAAGCAATGGCAGCAATTGAAACAAGGTCTTCCACAGACAACCATAACAGATATTAAAATAAAGGATGAAGATCTGGTAGTATCCACAATGGGCCGCAGTTTTTGGATTCTCGATAATCTAACTCCACTGTATCAATATGATGCTGAAATGGCTCTCAATGAACATTATCTTTATGAGCCTCGTGATACGTACCGTATGCGTTATCGAGGAGGCGGGGGATCTTCTGTGCCTCAATATTTGGAGGCCGGTGTTATGATCGATTTCTATCTTTCAGATTCCTCCAATGAAGACATCACAATTGATATCTTGAAAGAAGATGGAACAGTTATCCGTCGTTTTATAGGAAGTTTAGCCAATATAGAACGGAAACAGCCGTCCAGTAATACTTCCTCTTTTGAAAGTTTAGCTAACATTGGAGAGCCTGATTCTATTGATGTTCAGGAGGGACATAATAGGTACATCTGGAATATGCGACACCCCGGTAGCACCACTGTTTCCGCTGATGGAAGTAATTATTTTGGACCCTACAGAGGCCCAATGGTTCCGCCTGGAGATTACCAGGTTCGTGTGTCGGCCGGTGATTGGAGTGAGACAAAAGAATTCAAACTCATAATGGATACCCGTCTCTCATACGTTGGTATAACTAAAGAAGACCTGGAGGCACAACAGGAATTGAATCTTAAGATCCGTGATGCCATTGGGAAGGCAGAAAAAGTGGCTGCTCAAATAGACACTCTCCGAAATAAACTCCTTACGCAAGAGGGTGCAGGTCGTACAGCGTCACTTGAAAAGGTGAATGAGTTATTCGCTCGCCTTGTCACTTCCGAAGTAGGGAGTTACCAGAAGCCGGTTCTTATAGATCAGATGGAGTATCTGTACTACATGACTACTTCTGCTGATCAACGACCCGGAGATGATGCTTATATTCGGTTTGATGAACTATCGGATAGTCTTAAAGAAATAGTATCAGAATGGGAACAAATGCAAAACGCATTGGATAGTCAATAACCTTTGTAAAGATCTTTGTTAAAGGCCGGGGACTTGCTGTGTAACGACTTCAAGTTAAAACCGGCCTTTATGACACTTAGGGAAAAGTGTGAACTACCGGGCATTATGTAATATCCTCGTTCCCCATATTCTAATATCATCCAGTATCACATAAATGGATGGAAGAACCAGTAATGTTACAATGGTTGAGAACGTGAGCCCACCAACAATAGCTCGAGCCATAGGAAAGTAGGGAGGACCGCTTCCGCCAATCTGAGTAGTTCCGATACAAAGCGGGATCAATCCTAAAACTGTGGTGGCTGCCGTCATAAGGATAGGGCGTATACGGTCGCGACCACCTTGTATTACAGCATCTCTTCGCGACAGGCCTTCTCCCCTCAAATGATTGATATGGTCTATCAATACGATCCCATTGTTTACCACGATTCCCATCAGGATGAGAATTCCAATGAAAGCCATCAAGTCAAAAGTGGTATTGGTAAGAAAGAAAAACCAGAAGATTCCAACCACTCCAAAGAAAATACATGAGAGCACACTGGTAGGGTATAAAAGTGATTCAAACAGTGATGCCATGATCAGATAGATCAGAAAAAAAGCGATGAAGATATTGAATAACATGGTAGTGGCAACATCATCTCCCATGCCAAAACTGCGTCCATAGCTCCAGGAATATCCGGTGGGGTAGGCGATCTGATCCATAACCTTTGAGATCTCATCACGTGCCTCATCAGGGGTAAGATCTTCCAGATTAATGGCGATGCCCAGTGAAGTTCTGCGGTTTTCACGGAAGATGCGTCCCGCACCCTGGCTTTGTTCAAATTCAGCCAGAGATGCCAACTTCACAGTTTGTTCTCCTATGGAGATTGGAAGGTTTTTGAGGTCATCAAGTGTTTGGCGATTCACATCCTGAAAAGCAAGGACCACATCCACCTCGCCATCAGTGCCACGAATACGCTGTACGGTTTGTCCGCGCAGTGAACGAGATACCATCTGCGCTACAGCAGAAGAGGTAAGCCCAAAATTTCGGGCACGGTCATGATCGACGGTAAGCTGAATTTCATCACTGCCGGTTTCAGCCTCAGAGCGGACATCAGCGAACCCTTCGAGCTGACCTAACCGCCATTCAACCTGCTCGGCAAGCTCCTCAAGTGTTTCCATGGATTCACCCTGCACAAAGACCCGAACCTGCTCAGCACTGTTACGACTGATATACTCAAAGGCCGGCCGGCCAATGGCAATTTGGGGTAAAAATTCTTGAACCTCTTCCTTGATCTGTGTAACAGACTTTTTGGCATTCTCATCGGGTACTAAGTTCAGTGTCGATTCAGCATAATCAGGAGTATAAAAGGTATAAACAGATTCGATCTCGAAGTTCTCCTGATTCTCATAAAGGTATTGCTCGATCCTGTCTACGGACTCTTTGACTGTTTCAAGGGTGTAGGAAGCGTTAAGATTGTATTGTAGTCGCAGCTGACGTTCTTCCACTCTGGGAAACATATCAATGGACATGAACGAAGCGGGGATGATGCCACTGAGAAAGAGTAAGGTTATGAAAACTACAGAGGTTTTTCGTCGCTCCAGAAACCATTCCAGTAAATTGGCATATTTAACAGAGAATTTGTCAATGATGGTTTTTTTATCGGTTTCTTCAGGCGGTTTGATCTTGGACGCCAGCAGCGGGATCACTGTAAGTGAGATCACCAGTGAGGCCAGCAACGCAATAATGATCGCCATTCCAATGTAGAACATATGTTGTGAGATGAAGCTTTCATTGACTACGTTTGGAAGGAATACAATGATAGATGTCAAGGTACCGGCAGTAACGGCAATAGAAACTTCCTTAGCTCCAAAAACAGCAGATTTCCACGCACTGTATCCCATTCGCTGATAACGATGAATGTTTTCTGTTACTACAACGGCATTATCCACAAGCATACCTATAGCAAGCATTAAACCCATCATAGATAAAATATTCAGGGAAATATCGAGGAAGAAGAAGAAGCCGAGCGTTACGATAAGGGAAAAGGGAACCGCTGTAGCAACGATCAAAGTGGTGCTGATCTGACGCAAGAATATGTAAAGCACGATGATAGACAGCAACGCCCCGATCATACCCGCATTGAATAGCTCCCGGAGTGAACTTAAGATCCCGTCCGCTTCATTGAACATTTCATAGATCTCAATCCCCTGCATCTCCGGAAGTTCATTGATCTCCTCAATTTCAGCCAATACCTCATTCACAACTTCCACCGAGTTGGCGGTTGATTCTTTAGTGATATCGAGCCCGATGGCGTATTTCATGTCCAAATGGCGGGCATAGTCGCGTTTAGGTGTTGTATATTTAACCTGAGCGATGTCTTTAACACGGATGTTGTTTTCAGCTATTATGAGTTCTTCGATCTCCTCAGTGGTACTCAGGTCACCGATCGGGCGAACCATATACCGCATACCTGAATCAGTGATCTTACCTGCTGAAATAGAAAAATTTGATTGTCTGAGTCTGTTGCTTAATTGGTTCAGGTCAATATTGTATTGTGTGAGCCGATCCGGATCCAGTTCAATTCTGATCTCCTTTTTCTCAACTCCGTAAAGTTCTACCTGTCCAACTCCGGGAATTCGTTCGATACGCTGCTGGATATTACGGTTAAGCAATTCATAAGCATCAGAAAGATCACGGTTACTTGAGATCCGAAGCTGAAGGGTGGCATTGGCGCCATCCCGAAACTTAAATATCTGGTAATACTCAAAATCATCGGGAAGCTGATGCCGGATACTCTCGATCTTTTCTTTGATCTCGATGGCCTTAAGGTCAATGTCATTACCTTGTTTAAAAGTGATCATCACCCCGGCGTTATTCTCTCCGGAATTGGAGTTGATCTGTTCCACTCCGCTAATGGTCGCAAATACTTCTTCTATTGGCCGGGCGATGTTCTCATTTACCTCAGCAGGGGTAGAATTAGGATAAGGGATCTGCACAAATGCACCCGGAAAGGTGATATTTGGCATGAATTCCATAGGTACCATTCGGGTGGCGATCAATCCGACAACCAGCATACTCACAAAAACCATGAGTGTGGTTACCGGTCGGCGCAGGGAAAATTCGGTAATATTCATGGTGATGAGTTAAGCTAATTCAGTTTCGGGTTGAACCGAGTAATTCTTACGGTCGAGGATAGCGTACATGACGGGAATTACAAGGAGGGTAAGCAAGGTTGAAACCAGCAATCCGCCAATAACGGTGATTCCCATGGGAGCACGAAGTTCAGCACCATCTCCAAAGCCAATGGCTAAAGGAAGCAGTCCCAGCGTGGTCGTCAGAGTGGTCATAAGGATCGGACGCAGACGTGATTTTCCGCCTTCTCTGATAGCTTCCAGCTTTTCCATGCCTTTCATACGCATTTGATTAATGATATCAATAAGGATGATGGCATTATTAACTACGATACCTATCAGTAATATCAATCCGATAAATACAACCACGCTAATGGTGGTTCCTGTGAGAAACAATGCCAATATTGCTCCAACAAGGGCCAGCGGAATAGTGAATAAGATAATAAAGGGGTGGAGCAGGGATTCAAACTGTGAAGCCATTACCAGGTAAACCAGGAATATGGCTAACCCAAGAGCAAACATCAGGGAGCGGAACGACTCCGACATCTCTTCATTCTGACCTGCGATCTCTGCAAATATTCCTGATGGCAAGGTGATCCCCGCCAGGGCTTGTTCAACTTCCTCGGCAGCTTCACCAAGGTCACCATAATTCAGGTTAGCAGAAACCAGAGCTACACGCTGCTGAGCGACACGCCGGATTTCTCCGGGCCCGTTGGCTATTTGTACTTCGGCAATAGCACTTAAGGGAATCGGCCGCTCACTGTTTGGATTAACTATCAGTCGCTGGATTTCATCAATGGAAGTCCGGTCGGCCTGGCGTGCTCTTACCAATACGTCGATCTTGCGGTCTCTCCAGGAATACCGGGTAGCAATATCACCTCGAACATTGCTTACAATTCGGTCAGCTACTTCATGAACCTGTAGCCCAAGAGAAGCGGCTTTGTCACGATCAAAGATGATCTGAATTTCAGGGCTTCCGGTTTCCATGGTGCTTTTTACATCAGCAAAGCGATTGTTTGAAGACAGTGTTCTGGCAACAGCATCTCCGGCTTGTTTAAGTTTGTCCAGATCGAAACCACTGATCTCAATTTCAATAGGAGTAGTAAAGGAGAAAAGGGACGGTCTTTCGAATTTATACTGTAATCCCGGAACTTGGCTGAGAGAAGACCGGAGTTTGTCCATTGCAATTTCTTCTTCATTTGCTGAAGAACCGGAGGATAATGTTACATTCATCTCTCCCCAGTTCTCACCGCCTTCATCAGGGTTGGCGTCCATTCGGTTTCCTGTCCCTGCCACGGCAAAAGTAGTCTGAATATGATCATGATCTCGTGCTGAAGTTTGAACAGCCCTCAGAGCTGCATCGGTTTTCTCAATAGGTGTACCTGGAGGGAGTTTGAATTCAACTGAAAATTCACCCTGAGAAAGTTGTGGGATCAACTCAACACCGATACGCGGGACCAAAGCAACAGAACCTGAAAAGATCAGAACAGCGGAAGCCAATACGATGAATCTATGATCAAGCGCCCACCGCAGCATATTTGTATATACGTCTTCGATCACACGATAAGATCTGTCAAAAACATACACCAGGGGGGAGAATAATGCTTTTGTTCCTCTGGATATCCATTTCAAGAGAAATTTTACTGCTTTTGTAATAGCGGTTGGGATGGTATAGAAAAGGAACATTCGAATGGCTCGTAATCCTCGTCCGAATTTTGTTTTAGGCTCTTTCAGCTGTAACGGTTCAGCTTTAATTTTTGAGCCGCCAATGGATGACATCATGGGAATCAGTGTAATAGCAACTACAAGTGATGCAAGTAAAGAGAAAGTCACCGTCAATGCCTGATCACGGAAAAGCTGACCGGCTATTCCTTGTACAAATACCAATGGAAAGAAAACGGCAATGGTGGTAAGGGTGGAAGCTACAACGGCCATCCCTACTTCTCTGGCCCCTTCACGTGCAGATTCAATGATCCCTTTACCCATCTCTTTATGGCGCGCAATATTTTCAAGTACTACGATGGAATTATCCACCAACATCCCGATTCCAAGGGCTATTCCACCCAACGACATGATGTTCAGCGAGATGTCATTTCCATACATCAAATTAAAGGTAGCGATAATAGAAACAGGGATAGAAACCGAGATAATTACGGTAGTCCAGAAGTTTCTTAGGAACAGGTACAGAACGAGCACCGCTAAGATACCTCCGATGATTCCCGCATTTTTCACTTCATTTACAGCAGACGCAATAAACACAGATTGATCATAGACTTTGACCATGCTCATTTCCTCGGGAAGAATATCTCTGATCTCACTCATCCGGGCTTCAACAGCTTCGGCGGTGGCCACAGTATTGGCATCGCCTTCTTTGTAAATAGCGATCTCAACGGCTTCGGAACCGTTTAATCGAGTGATAGCTTCTCGCTCTTTGTAGGCTTGTTCTACTTCAGCTACATCCTTCAAATAAATCGTATTATTACCATTTCTGCCGATCACCACATTCCTTATCTGGTCTACGGTCTTAAATTCATTCAGTGTTCGGACAAGGTATTGCTGAGACCCTTCTTCCAGTCGCCCACCGGAGAGATTGACGTTTTCAGCACTTAAAATTTGTGTCACATTTTCGATAGGGATATTCAGGTAGGAAAGTCGGCGCTGATCGATATTCACCTGGATCTCTTCTTCGAGTCCCCCACTGATCTTGACCGAGGCCACCCCAAGTGAAGATTCCAAATTCTTTTTGAGTTGCTCATCGGCTAATACCCGAAGCCCTTTAAGGCGAGAAATAGCATCAGGACTGGAGAGATTATCGTAAGAGGCGTAATTGACGGAAGCATCATCATTCGTGTTCTCAGTAGCCTGATCATCATAGAATAACGCGTAGCGCATAATAGGGTCGAGAGTGGGGTCGAAGCGTAAAGTGACGGGCTTTTCAGCCTCAAGAGGAAGTTGAACGGCATCCAGCTTGGACATCACATCAAGGTTGGCGATATTCATATCAGTGCCCCATTCAAATTCGAGCACTACATCTGATTGTCCGGCACGGGAGATGGATCGAACCTGCTGTACTCCTTTGACCACCCCCACAGCTTCCTCAACCGGCTTGGTGATCAGGTTCTCCACTTCAATAGGAGCTGCGCCTTGAAATTCAGTCCGTATAGTGAGTGTTGGATAGCTCAGTTCCGGAAGCAGGTTTACATTCAGGCGAGAGAGAGAAACGATACCGAATAGTAAAATCCCCACCGTAAACATGGCGATGGTTACTTTTCTGCGTATAGAAAGATCAATAATTTTCATGGAAAATCCTGCTTACAGATTTATGATGTTTACTTTTGAACTGTCTTGCAGGCTACCCTGACCAATCGTGACAACGATCTCGCCGTCTTCAAGTCCGTTGATCACTTCCACATTCAGTCCATTGGTATAGCCAGTCTGGATCTGCTTTCTGAATGCGAGTGAATCCCGGATCACATAAACGCTTTGTGCCAAATCTTCAGACATAACTGCAGATTTTGGGATCATGCGGGTATTCTTCCGCGTATCATATACGATCTTGACACGACCGAACATTCCGGGTCGGAGCATGTCTTTAGTTTCATCTACAAATACAGTGACTTTGAAAGTCCCTGTCTCTGAATCCACTACCGGACTTATGCGCTCTACATGCCCCATAAACGTTTGATTCGGAAGGGCATCCACACGAAGCTCAGTTCGCTGATCTTTTCTGATCTTAGCCATTTCGTGCTCGGGTACATATAGGATAGCCTGGAGCGGACTGAAATCTGTAACTCTGAAAACCTGCTCATCTGTTCCGATCATATTTCCGCGCTTGACAAATCGTTCAGATACTACACCACTGATTGGAGACTTTATGGAAGTGTATTCCAGGTTGAGCATCGCCAGATCATACGCGGCTTTTTGGGATTCATATTCGTATTGGGAATTCTGGAAAGTCTCAGCTGCGATCAGATTTTTATCGAAAAGCTCCTTGTTTCGCTGAAATTCATTTTTGAGACGGTCGAGGGTAGCTTTGGCACGGGCTGCTTCAATTTCATATTGTTCATCCTCGATCTTGGCGATCACCTGCCCGGCTTTCACCTCATCACCTTCTTCTACATAAATTTCATTAACAATACCCCGGACTTTTGAAACCACTGTTGCCTCTTGTTCGGCATCGAGTGTGGCAGTATTGGCATAATAAGCTGAGATATCACCACGGCTAACGTTGCTGACTTCAACGGGTATTACCAGATTCTCATCTTCGTTATTATTTTCTTGTTCGTCGCCGTTGTTGCATGCAGTAGTTCCGATTAACAGTACGGCTAACAGCATAGTGGGGATAAAGTAGCGTAGATTTTTCATGTAATTATTGACCGTTTTGATTATATGTCCAACGATCGCTATTACGCTTACTCGAAAACTTTGTTACGAAGAGAAGAAAGATTGGGAAATAAAAAAGGAGAAGTACAAAAGCACTTCTCCTTTAAAACCTATGCTAATTATAGCATTTTTAATTTTCAATAGGAGGAGCTCCGATGGCTTCCAGGGCACGTTGCAGTTGTGGCATTTCGGAGCCAATGAACGCATCGATATTCTGCTTGATGGCTTCAAGTTCATTTTTACCTGCCTCAACGGTTTCTATGTGGGTTTGAGTTGGGCCATAGGTTGTACTTAAAGTACGGAAACCAACATACATTCGCTGTGAAGGAGTAGGAGGATTTTTCTCCCCAACTTGTCCTTTAGCCTCACTTCCGCTCATGGCTTTATCAAACTCCAGCAACTTCATGCGGGCATTGTGCAGACGTTCCCTTAATGCCGGATCTTCACTTTCGGCCCGAGATAAAGCAGTTCTCATGGCCTCGATACGATCCATTTGCTCGGCTAATTCATTGGATGTAGCAGTAAGATCCTGTTGAAAAGCGATCAGGTTGTGCATGAATTCCTGCCGGAGTTCATTTGGTTTTCTCTCAAGAGCGCCATCAAATAATGGTACTACATCGAAACTGATAGGTTCTGAAAGCTCGCGGGTCTCACCGTTATCAACGATCGCCATACTGGCAGTGTATGTTCCGGGTATTACAGGGAAGGCGTCACTGAACCATCCACCGCTACCGGCAGACTCAAGAGTGATCATATTTTTTGAAGCATGACGTAATTCCCAATTCACACGATGAATTCCTTTCTTGGCAGGCCCTTTCACTCTGTTGATGACCGTACCGTTTTCATCTTTAATGGTTATTTGTACAAAAGGATCTTCGGCTGCGATCTCCTCATCGAGTGCATCCCAACCTGGAAAAGGTACATCTTCATTATCATCTAACTGACGCTCCCGCTGTTGTCGCTGCGCCTCTTTAGAAAGATGATCTTCCTTCAGGTAATAGGTGAATACGGCACCAAAAGGTGGGTTATCCGCTACGTAATCGGTATCACCCTGCGAATCAACTTTGCCCGTAGGCATATACCATAAGGCATCCCGTGTTGGGAAGAGTACACCGTCTTTTGCCAGGGTTTCGCTATTTATTTCCCGGAGTGGAGTATAATCGTCGAGTATGAAAAAACCTCTTCCGAAAGATGCTCCCACCAAGTCTTCCTGTTCCCGCTGTATGGTGATATCACGGAATGAAATTGTAGGCGCTCCGCCTTTTAGTTGTACCCATTTGTTTCCACCGTCAACGGTAAAGAATATGCCGAATTCCGTGGCTGCAAATAGCAGGTCTTCATCAACATGATCCTGAACGATCCTCCATACTACATGGCGTTCGGGTAGGCTACTGGATATATTGGTCCAGCTTTGTCCGCGATTCGTACTTTTTATAATGTACGGTGTGAAATCGCCATACTTGTGATTATCCATAACAACATAAACCGTATTGGCATCAAATAAGTCTGCTTTGATATCATTTACGAAGGCCGTTTCAGGGATACCTCTGATGTCACCTAATTCGATCCTGCGCCAGTTATCTCCACCGTCTTCTGTTACTTGTAACAATCCATCATCTGTTCCTGCATAGATCAGACCTTCTTGAAGGGGAGATTCTGCCAGGGATGTTATGGTATTGTAATTCGACATTGCGCTGATATCCCAGGGATTATCCCAGCTTTTCTGCTTACCCATGATAGGCAAAGTGATGCGCTCCTGATCCCGGGTCAGATCACCGGAGATCGGAGTCCAGCTGTCGCCCCTGTCATCGGTTCTCCAAACTCGATAAGAGGCAAAATATATACGGGTCGGGTTATGTGGACTTACTTCAATAGGGGCGTCCCAATTAAACCTTTCGTGCTCTTCACCTTCACCGGCCTGGGGTTGAATGAATACAGATTCTCCGGTTATTCGATCAACGCGGTGTAAGGCACCCTGTTGGAATTCTCCATAAACGATATTAGGGTTTCCGGGTTCCGTTGCAGAGTCATGTCCGTCAGCACCAAGGGTTTTGAAGAAGTCACGGTTTCTGATTCCTTCATCATCGGTTGTTCTTGAAGGGCCACCGTTAGAACCATTGTCCTGAGTTCCTCCGTAAACGTAGTAAAACGGTTTGGCGTTATCTACGGAAACTTTGTAGTACTGCATGATGGGCATGTTTCCGAAAAAGCGCCATGAATCCATAAAGTCAAAACTCTCATACAATCCCCCATCGGTACCGATCATAATATAATCGGGATCACTTTCTTTAAAGGCTATAGCATGGTCATCTACATGCTTATTGTTATTGTTGATGGTTCTGAAGTTAGCCCCGTGATCATCAGAGATGAGCGTATAGTTGCTTACCAAAATGATCTGCCCGAAATTATGAGGTGAAGCATAAAGTTCCTGATAATAATGTGGTCCGGTACCACCTGAAACGGCATCTGACATTTTCTTCCAGGATTCACCGCGATCATCTGACATATACAAACCGCCGGTTCTTCGGTCTAGTTCAATGGCAGCATAAACGATATCAGGGTTCTGAGGAGAGATAGCTAAACCGATCTTTCCCATATTGGAACTTGGTAATCCCCTCGTAAGTTCTTCCCAGTTTTCACCGCCATCCGTACTTTTATGAATACCGGAACCGGGTCCGCCACCCATATAAGCCGCTACAGTACGATGCCGTTGCCAGGTTGCAGCGTAAAGCACGTCAGGGTCTCTTGGGTCTATAAGAATATCTGTTACGCCGGTCCATTCATTTCCGCTGAGAACATTTGTCCAGTTTTCACCGCCATCTGTGGTTTTATATAAACCACGCTCGCCTCCGCTACTCCATAGCGGGCCTTCGGCAGCAACCCAAACAATGTCTGAGTTTTCAGGGTGAACTATGACATTGGAAAGGTGTTCAGAGTTTTCGAGTCCCATATTGGTCCAGCTATTACCGGCATCTGTACTTTTATAGATTCCGTCCCCAAAACCTACGTGACGTCCACCTACATCTTCACCGGTACCAACCCAAATGATATTAGGGTTATTGGGGTCTATGGTAACCGATCCGATGGAATAGGAACCTTCGTTGTCAAAGATCGGCTCCCAGGTTGTTCCGGCATTGGTTGTTTTCCAGACATTTCCGGATCCAACGGCCACATACCAGATATTTTCATTATCGGGATGAATATCAATATCGGCTATTCGGCCGCCATTAAATGCAGGACCGATATTACGCAGTTCCAGGGCGTTGTAGTTGACTTCTGAAACGGATGTCTGCCCGAAAACAGCAACCGGCATACAAAGCACAAAGAAAAGTAAGACGAGTGGAAAATGTTTCAATTTCATAATAGTCAGTTTTAATTATGGGTAAGAACGAAAAACCTCGGATTGATGAGTAGTCCGACTTATACTACAAAATTTTTTTGAACCTCAATAATTTCCGGGTATTAATATTAGCTTGAGTGCCTTTTGGGGCAGATATGGTGTCTGTTTCCCCTAATGTACCAGAAACAACCGGGCGCAATTTCCAATTTGGAAGAAGTGGATAAGGTTAGGGATTGAATTAACTGAGAAGAGCGAATGCAACAGTAATTGTAAAAATAATGACCATCATGAGAACCAATCCCAGACATCCGCTTTTTTCGGATCCAATAACCGGCTGACCGGCTTTATGCAGATCAAATACAATACCATTCATTCCAAAGCCAAATTGAACGGTGCAGTTCACTTCCTGCCCTTCCTCATTAATGGTAAACACATGTTCGGCTCCCAGCATGGAGTATTTTGAGGAAACGGTTTCCCCGTTAACTTTTACCGTTTCCTTTCCAAGCAGTGAGTTATAGAGCTCAATTTTATTAGTACCTAAATGAATAGTAGTGTATTTCATTTCGATGTTTTGGTTTGAGTGAAGCCTAGATTAAGACCAATAGGTTAAAGGATTTTGAGTTAATGAACGGGTATAATTATAAAATTAGCAACTCCTGTTTTTAAAAATTCTACGTGCTAACGGTAACGATATACATTTGTAATTTTTCTTCAGTTGGACCGGGAGGTCCTGTCCGGCATTCCCAACCGGGTGGTTGGGAACGAGGTTAGGGGGTGAGGTTAAGGATTTCAGGTCCTTGGACGCATTATAGCATGAGCCAAATAAAAAAGCCACAAACCCTATTTCAGATCTGTGGCTTTGGGAGGGAGATATATTTGATCTCATTCCATAAAATTTGCTCCTTTTTCAGGAATGATGACTTTGGTGTCAGAAATATCTTCAAGAATTTCTTTGAATTCATTCGGGTCACTGTCTATGGGTGGCCATGTTCCGTAATGACATGGAACGGCAATTTCGCAGCCTATCATATCCACAGCATAAGCAGCTTCCTCCGGCCCCATTGTGAAATGATCTCCGGTTGGGGCAAGTACCACATGGGGTGCGTACAGTTCTCCGTATAATTCGAGATCAGCGAATATATTAGTGTCACCCATATGGTATACACAAATATCATCTTCAAATGAGATAACGAGTCCGCCGGGATCGCCCGCATATTTTCCTTTATAGGATGAACTGTGGTTGGCAGAAACGAGGGTAACAGAAAAATCATCAAAGTGAACGGTTCCGCCTTTATTAAATCCGACGGCTTGATCTTCCGGCAAGCCTTCTTCTTGCAGCAAACCTACAAGCTCTAAAATTCCAACAACTTTAGCCCCGGTCTTTTTTGCGATCTCCACCGTATCGCCCACGTGATCTTCATGTCCGTGCGTGAGCAGGATATAATCGGCTTTATCAACTTCTTTAAGCTCATCGGGGGTAGCGGGATTATCCTTCAGAAAAGGGTCTATATAGATTATTTTTCCGCTTTGGCTTTCCAGCTTAAAAGCTGAGTGACCTAACCAATGTGCTTTGATCTGTGTATTCATGAATCTCCTTACATTTATTTCTTTAAATCATTAACTCTATCTATTTAGGTATAATGGATTATAATTAAAAATGGTTTAATTTTTTATGATCAGTTAGAAGTTAGATATTAAGCAAGTATTTTTTCTATGATGCTATCTTTCTAAAAGACCAATTAATTATCTATGAACAGGAATACTCTATGAGTTTATTTGAAAAAATTGGCGATATATTTAATTCTGAAAGTGAGAGCAAAGCTGATTTTGGTTGGGCTTCGATGCATGTTGAGGATGAGCTCAGTGACATGTTGAAAGCCTCCAACACTAAACCACAAGTGATCTACAAGCACAGTAACCGGTGTGCCACCAGCTTTTTTGCTTTGAAAAACATACAAAGGCTTTCAGAAGAGGAAAGGAGGAAGGCCGA
Source organism: Gracilimonas halophila (assembly GCF_042684365.1). Taxonomy (NCBI): domain Bacteria; kingdom Pseudomonadati; phylum Balneolota; class Balneolia; order Balneolales; family Balneolaceae; genus Gracilimonas; species Gracilimonas halophila. The sequence continues at coordinate 137,217 of NZ_JBHULI010000025.1, forward strand.
TTTCTATATGGTTGATGTGATCGGCCAGCGTGCATTATCTTCTCAGATCTCAGAAATGCTGGGAGTTCGTCATGAATCTCCTCAACTTATTATTTTAAAAGATGGTGAAGTATGTTGGCATGGATCTCATCATAATGTAGGGGCCGAGGCAATAGAAGTAAATATATAGGCTCTGTGTGTTTGACATCTGATAATTGTATATTTTTGCCAGCAAGTTTTCAAAGCAAAGATAACTGCTTTAGTCCCAGTTAATTAAATGATGAAAACATATCGGAGAATGAATGGAGGTTAAAGATCAGAAAGGGCAGACAGCCAATGTTTATCAGCCCCTTACAATGGATTATCTCCTTGGCAAATTTGGGATCAGAGATCTAAAATTTATTACTCTTTTTAGTATCTGGGTTGGACTGATAGGGCTAAGTATCTCTTCCGTTTTTATTGTGGAGCATTTTTTTGGGTTTTCTGATATCCTGAATCAGGATAAGATCGGACAGGTTTTTTTGATCCAGATCCCCATGCTTATTGGGATGATGTTGGTATTCTGGCTTGGTTTTGAATGGGGATTTATCCCGGTTTTTGTATCGACTTTCGTGCTCGCATTTACGGCTTCGATGACTTGGTATTGGTCGCTTTTGTACTCCATGTCATTCACTCTTGGCTTATCAGTCTATGCACTATGTTACTATTGTGTGTCGTTTGATCTGAGCCTTAGGAATATCAAGAGTTTCACGTTTTACATTGTAGTATCACTTTTTGCAGCCTTGGCATGTTCTCTTGGAGCTTTTATTTGGAGCCGGTTTTATAATCTGCCGCTTTTTGAAACATTGGTAATTTGGAAGAGTTGGTGGGTGAGTTTGTTCTTACAATCCTTTTTGATCGGCGGACCGTTGCTCTACTTTTTAACACCTGCTGTTTATCGCTTAAGGAAAAAGCAGTTTGATATTCCTCCTAAGAATGAAGTTTCCCTGACCTGGATCTATTCCGCAATAACCACGGTAGTTTTAGTACTGGTGATGTTTATCATTTCAGCAAAGCTATTAGGCTCTCAGTCAATAGAGCAAGAACTTGCAGGCTCAGGAGTTACTTCAGATGCTATTGCCAGCATGACGAGTGTAAATGAGTCTTTTGAGATCGTGACCTGGATCTCGATCACTTTGGTATTCTTCATTGGGGTGGGAAGCATATATCTGGTGGGAAGCTAGAATAAATCCCTGCAGAAGGAAGTTGATGATCAGACTCATGAATTGCGAGAAAAAGAATTGAAATTAAGTTCTGCTTTGAATGAAAGAAATCAATTGTTGAATGAGATCCATGACCGGGTTCGTACAAACCTGACGATGGTACTTGCAGTATTGGAACTTCAGCTTAAAAGTGATTCAAATAAGACAAATGAGCAGATCTTAAGGGATTCACATTCACTGATCCGTTCCCTTACTATTGTGCATGAGTCTATGTCTCAAACTAAGCGAGCCAATCATGTAGACCTTAAAAATTATGCGATCAAATTAAGTAACAGAATTGAACAATCACTTCGTAAGGAACAAAAGAATATTACACTAAAAGTTCATGCAGATGATGGCATCGATCTGGATATGGATCGGGCGATACCTTTTGCAATGATCACTAATGAATTGGTGATGAACGCCTGTATACATGGTTTTAAGAAAGGGGATAAGGGGCATGTAGTTATTGAAATTTTTAAAAGTGAGGACAAGCTATTCTTGAAAGTAACTGATAGCGGTATTGGCTTGCCGTCTAATTTTGAGCAAAAAACAGCTAAGGGAATTGGAATGCGTATAATCAGAGCCTTTGCTAAACAGCTTAATGCCACATTAGATTATTCCTCTGATGAGGCCACCTCATTTAAGCTTCAATTATCGTTGTAAGGAGAAAGCATACACAAATTGGTGAAATGAAAAGCTTTTTTATCTGGCTTATTGCAGTAATTATCGGTGGAATGTCAGGATTTGGTGTCAGTTACCTGATAGGTTATAATATGTACTTAGCGGTAGGGTTAGGTATTATTTTTGGAAGTACAACCGGGGTCACCATCAACATCCATCGGGATCGAGATATCCAATTACCGGATAATGAGCTTTCCAATGAAAAAGATCCCGGTGGAAAAAGTTCAGGAAAGGTCAGTCAAAAAGCTTCCTGATGTTCTTTTTAAAGTCAGGCTTCACAATTCCTTTTTCTGTAATAAAACCAGTTATATATTTATTTGGGGTAATATCGAAAGCAGGATTATAAGCATCCGTTTTCTTTGGTGTGATAGGCGATTTGCTGATATGCGTAACTTCTTCAGGTTCTCTTTCTTCAATTTCGATCTCCTCACCCGTTTCAGATTCAAGATCGAAAGTGGAAAGTGGCAGGGCAACATAAAAGGGGATCTCATTTTCTTTTGCCAATACAGCAAGCGAATAGGTTCCGATCTTATTGGCGGTATCTCCATTGGCAGTAACCCGATCTGCACCTACTACCACCATGTCAACTTTACCCGCATTCATAAGTGAACCGGCCATTGAATCTGTGATAAGGTGAAAGGGGATCTCGGCTTTTTGTAATTCCCAGGTTGTCAGTCGTGCTCCCTGTAAAAGTGGTCTGGTTTCATCAACCCAAACGTGAATATCTTTTTCTTGATCGTGGGCGTGCAGTATCACTGAAAAAGCCGTTCCATAAGCTCCGGTAGCCAAGGCTCCGGTGTTACAATGGGTGAGAATATTCCAGTTCTTTTTTACTAATTCAGAGCCGTTCTCACCTATTTTTTTACATACACGTTTATCTTCATCATGGATGGTTTTTGCCGTTTTCAGGATGATCTCCTTGATCTCGTCAAGCTCTTTATCCTTATTGGCATAAACGGTTTGATTGATCCGTTCCAGTGCCCAACTGAGGTTGGCAGCCGTTGGCCGTGATGATTTCAGATATTCGATCCATCTGTTCAGTTCCACATTGAAACTGGTAAAATTCTTGGAATCGAGTTCCCGGACCCCAAGATATAGACCGTAGGCCCCCGCAATGCCGATGGCAGGGGCACCACGTACTTTCAGCTTTTTTATGGCATCCCAAACCTGACCAATGGTATTAACATCAGAATAGATCTCTCTAAGCGGTAACTGAGTTTGGTCTAAAATTGACAGATGATCTTCTTCCCATGTAATTGATTGGTAAGATTGCTTCATTTATATAAGAGTTTTATTAACTGAAAAATTTTAGAAGACTGGTTGAACGTGTGCTTATGTAACTAGTAACCCGAGGCATGGCCATCACCTCTTGGATCGACTCCGCTGTTAAGGTCCCCGTTCTGATCAACATAAATGTTATGAGCTCTACCTATCCCGGGCATTGGGAATAATCTGTGTCCCCTTTCTTCTAAGGCTTGTTGTGTGTCAGGGCTCAGTCCAAAATCATCAAAAAATATCATATCAGGAAGCCATTGATGGTGAAAACGGGGTTGCGCTGTTGCCTGTTGCGATCTCATCCCAAATACTGCTTTATTTAGGAAACTTTGAAGAGTAGCTGTAATAATTCTTGGACCACCGGCTGCACCTAATACCATATCAACTTTTCCATCCCTGGTAACAATAGTGGGAGACATGCTGCTCAGCATCCGTTTACCCGGTTCAATAGCATTTGCTTCTGCACCGATCAGGCCGTAGGCATTGGGTTCCCCGGGCTGGGCAGAAAAATCATCCATCTCATTATTCAAAAGAAACCCTGCTCCGCTAACAGAAACGTGACTTCCAAATGATCCGTTGAGGGTAGTGGTCACAGAAACAGCATTACCGTCCTTATCAACTATTGAAAAGTGAGTGGTTTCAGATGATTCTAAAAAACCTGTAATTTCACCATGCTCCAAAGATTCGGATGTTGTGGCTTGATCGGCACTGAAAGAAGCCATTCGATCATTGTTGTATTCTTCACTTAAAAGCTCTTCCATAGGAATATCAATAAAGTCGGGGTCACCTAAATAATAAGAGCGATCAGCAAAAGCCCGGCGCATGGCTTCGCTCACTACATGCACATATTCCGCTGAATTATGCCCCATTTCAGCTAATGGATAATCATCGATCATTTCAAGTATCTGTGCGATGGCAACGCTACCACTGCTTGGTGGCGGCATGATGTGTAATTTGTATCCCAGGAAGTCTGCAACAATGGGTTCTCTCCAAACGCTCTCATAGTTTCTGAGGTCTCGATAGCTTATCAATCCGCGATAGCGACTCATTTCATTAACGATCGCATCAGCAACCGGGCCTGAGTAAAAACCTTCTCTTCCAAAACGGGCTATACGCTCAAGAGTTTGGGCCAGGTCTTCCTGTACAAAAAGGTCACCTTCCTCGAATAAAGTTGAATCCCCGGTAGTGAAGTATCTTGCTGAAGCCTGATATTTCTTGAATGTATCCTTATGATTATTCAAGTCCTGAGCCTGAGTATAGGAAAGAGTGTATCCCTCTCTGGCGAGCTTTATGGCCGGCTGGATGACCATGTCTAACGGCATACGCCCGTAGCGTTCAATAGCTTTGACCATTCCATCTACCGTGCCCGGTACACCCACTGCTAAAATACCTTCCCAACTCAAGTCAGATTTAAACTCTCCGTTTCTAACATACATATTGCGGGTTGCTCGTTCGGGAGCTTTCTCTCTGAAATCCAGTGTATTGGTTTCACCATCTGCCAAATGGACGACCATGAATCCGCCACCCCCAATGTTTCCTGCTCGCGGCAATGTTACAGCCAAAGCAAATTGAACGGCTACTGCTGCATCAACAGCATTACCGCCTTGTTGAAGGATCTGTTTCCCAATTTCAGAGGCGTGGTAATCGGCTGAAACAACTATGCCATTTCCATAGGATTTTGAGGTAAGAACCTGAGCCGTTAAAGTTTGGGTTGTGAAAAGAAGCGTGAAAGCCAGTAATAGAATTCTTGTAAAAGCCATGAATAAGATAAATTTAGTTGGTTCCTAAAATAGCAGAAGTAAAAGCTTATTGCTCAACGAAAATTTTTATGATTTATTAGCTGAAATATCAGGCTCTTGGGTGAAACTCCTTATGCACCTGATGCAGGAATGACCGGTCGATATGGGTATAGATCTCAGTAGTTAAAATGGAGGAATGTCCAAGCATCTCCTGTACCGCACGAAGATCGGCACCACCTTCCAGCAAATGCGTAGCAAATGAGTGCCTGAATATATGAGGATAAACGTTTTTTTTGATATCAGCTTTTTCTGCAGCTTTCTGAACAATATTCCAGATACTCATTCTTGATAACGCACTTCCCCGCATACTGAGAAAGACCTTGTTTTTAGCTTTGTGATCTTTTTCCGGGTTATAGAATTGAGGACGTACGTGTTCTGTGTAATGTGAAATAGAATCCTGGGCGATCTCACCAACAGGTACCAGACGTTCCTTGTTTCCTTTACCGATCACTCGTATAAAGCCAATTTCAAAAATAAGACGATCTTGTTCTAGTCCTGTAAGTTCACTTACACGCATTCCCGTTCCGTATAATGTTTCGAGGATAGCTTTGTCACGGATACCGTAAGGAGTGGTCAGGTCGGGAGTGGTCAGGATGGCTTCTATCTCATCTCTGTCTAAAACTTCGGGGAGCTTAGATGCTTTTTTGGGAAGTTCTACAAGCTCTGCCGGATTGGCCTTGGTGATGCCCTCCACAACGGCAAATTCATGAAATCCCCTGATGCTTGAAATATTACGTGCCAGGGAGCTTGCAGAAAGTAATTCTTCATCTACCAAGAAATTTAAAAAATCTTCAATATGAGAAAGCGTAACACCTGCCAGGTCATTGATCTTCTTTTCTGTGGTGAGGAATAAAAAATATCGTTCAAGATCATTTTTATAAGAGACTACGGAGTTTTCACTCAGTCCTTTTTCAAGCTTTGCAAACTGCAGGTATATATCCAGTTCTTGCTTGAATGCCACAGTTAGTCGTTTGTTTTTTCTTGTTCCTGAGTTTCTTCTATCCCGTTTTCAGAGGCCTCAGCCTTTTTCTGCAGCTTTTCAGCTGCTTCTTTTTCTTCGGCCTCACGTTCTTTGTCTTCAGGATACTCAACCCGGCTATGGTAAACACCAACCAAAATATTCAGGAATGTTTCTTTGATCACCTGAAGATGCCTGAATGTAAGCGGGCTGTGACTAAGTTGTCCCTCCGCAACCCGGTCATCGACCATTCGGTTTACAAGATTTTCGAGTTTGCTGTAGGTTGGGTTTTTCATGGCACGAGAGGCCGCTTCAATTCCGTCAGCAAGTAACAGTATACCTGTTTCCTTGGATGATGGAAGGGGACCTTCATATCGAAATTGATCTTCCTGAAGCATGCTTTTGAGGCTATCATCTTCCTTGGCTTTTTCATAAAAATAACGGATCACTGATGTGCCGTGGTGCGTTTTTATGAAGTCAATAATGATATTCGGCAGATCTTCTTCTTCAGCCATTTTTACACCTTCACTCACATGCGCTTTTATAACCATCGCGCTCATTTGTGGTTTCAGCTTATCATGCTCATTATTTCCTTTGGATTGATTCTCGACGAAATATTCCGGTTTTACCATCTTTCCGATATCATGGTAAAGAGCCCCGACCCTGCATAACAACGAATTTGCTCCTATTGCTGAAGCCGCAGCCTCAGATAGATTGGCTACCTGAAGACTATGATGAAATGTTCCGGGCGCTTTATTCATCAGCTTTTTAAGCAATGGCTGATTGGTATCTCCAAGCTCGATGAGGGTAAAGTCGGTTGTAACACCAAAAACCTTTTCAAATAATAGAATTATCGGATAGGTAAATAAGATAAAAACAGAACTGATGGCAATATACATCAGGTCTGAAGTGAACATATCCCAACCGCTTAATGTAGCTACATTAAAGGAGCCTACTACCATTAAGTATGTTATGAAGACAATACCGGGTGTGGTAAAAAAGAATTGAGAACGGTCTTTAATATCACGAACAGAAAAAACACCTAAACTGCAGGCCGTAAACGTAGCAACTACAAATTCAAAACTGTTCCCATTTACTAACCCCAACAGGCTTGCAAGCATGATTGCTGATACCAGGCCGACCCGGGAATCAAAAATAATGGTAAGTACGATTGGGGCTATGGCAACCGGAATTATATAGGGATCTGCAATATCGAAGTAATTTATTAACCCGGCAGAAAATGAAACCAAACCAAGGATAAGGAATACTAACAGGAATAATGCATTGTCTGAAGTAATACTTCTTCGATAAAGATAGATATACATAAAGAAAACAAAAGTGACTGCAATGATGATGATCAGTTGTCCTGCGAAACGAACCCATTTTTCAATTTGGCTGGCATTCTCTGAACGAGCCTCTGCCAGGCTTCTTAAAATGTTAGCGCGTTCCGCCGAAACTAAGTCACCTCTACGGATAATAACCTGCCCTTGAGCAACAGCTCCCTTTGTTTCTGAGATATCTGATAAGGCAACTTGTAAACGCTCCTGTGTATCTTCTTCACTGAAACGTAGGTTAGAAATGATTACTCTGTTGTAGATCTCCATAGCGAGGCGGGACTGATCTTCACTAAAAACTCTGTTCAGCCTGAACTGTACAAATTCATTGGCTTCCCTAAGATCCCTGATCCGGGCAAGGTCAACCGATTGTTCTGTGCTTTCCCTGTTATTCCGGATGATGATATTATTGGTTTGCAGAGTGCTTTTATTTTGATTGATCACTCCCTGACTCATCAATTGATCAATAAGAAGTTCAAGCTGTTGTTTTATCTCAACCCCTACAAATTGACTTGGAGCTAGATTATTTTCCTGAACCTGGTCATAACTCTCAAGCAGGACCTCCCATGAACTTTCAGTAAAATCTATTTCAGATTCACTGATCTCGAGAGCAAAATTGGCACTGTCGGCATCTGCTGAAGTGGCTGATTGTCGTGTTGCTTCTTGCCAGGCATGGTATGATTCCAAAACAGGCTGAATTTCCCTGTAAATGGAATCAAGACGGGTTTGAACAGTAATTGGAATATTCTGGTCGATTCGGAAAATAGGAGCTGTAGAAGTTCGAATTTCTTCACGCTCCTCTTCCAGTTCTGCATCCGTTTTTTGAATGGAAAAAGTAAATGGGGCAGTTAAATCAGCATTTCTCCATGGCTGCCCCGGGGTGTAGTTTAATCCGGAATTAACAGGGTTACGCGGTAAAGAAAAAGCACTGATCGCGACAAATAAGATCAGTATGAGAATGCGAATATAGGGATTTCTCCTTAGCGAATACTTTTCCTGTTCTTTTTTCTTTTTTTCACCAATTAGTGGTGCGATCTCTTTTTTCTTTTGGCCTAAACCGATTTTTTCAAGAAAGCTCATTAAGTATGTATCTATGAGGGTTTACTTGGAAGGTTACCAAGCGAAGGATAATTTACAAATCTTTTTACAGTTTAAAGTGAACAGTTATCAATAAGAGATAAAGGTGATTTATTTTGACATTTGCTTAATAAAAGCCAAGCTTCTGTTCACTTATAACTGAATATTCTTTACTGTACATGTCTTTTAGAACAAAAAAAAGTCTCGGCCAGCACTTTCTGACGGATAAGAACATCATTTTTAAAATTATTGATGCCATTGTCGCAGAGAAAGAGGATCGGATCATCGAGATCGGTCCGGGTACCGGAGCTTTAACGAAGTGGCTTACCGAAAAGTTTACAAATGTACATGCGATCGAGTTAGATCAAAGAGCAGTAAAAGTACTGAAGCAGGAAATTGAAAACCTGGTAATCCATGAAAAGGATGTGCTAAAAGTTAACTGGCAGGATATGGTTGATCCGGTCAGTAATGATGTAGTGATCGGAAATCTACCTTACTATATCACCTCTTCGATCTTGTTCGACCTTCTTGAAAACCGAAAGTTATTTTCTGAAGCCATTCTTATGATGCAAAAGGAAGTAGCTGAGCGGTTGGTTGCAGAACCTTCATCGAAGGAATATGGGATACTTAGTGTGCAAACCCAGCTTTTTTGCACACCTGAGATTCTATTTGAGGTATCACGTAATTCATTCAGCCCACCACCAAAAGTTACGAGTGCCGTTATCAAACTAAAATTTGACAAACCGGATCTGAGCTTTTCAGATCAAACATTGAAAACCGTAGTTCGAACCGCCTTCAATCAACGGCGAAAAAAATTGAGCAATTCTCTGAAGCCGGTATTGGGAGATTATCAACCCGATGGTTTTAACTTTGATGATCGTGCCGAGCATTGGTTGCCCGAAACCTATGCAAAGTTGTCAGAGCATTTAGAACAGTCTGACAGGCTTTCTTAATTCCTGAGAAATTCCGCCTAAAAAACAGTCAATTCTACCATATTAGACGGGTTTGTATATAATTGTTTTGGTTTGGTACGGAAGTTGCACTAACTAATACGAAACAAAGTAGGGCATTGCCCAAAAAATTTAATTAATAACCAAAACTAACAGGAGTCATAAAAATGGCTAAGATTAAACCTTTAGGCGACCGTGTGTTGGTACAGGCTGAGCCTGCTGAAGAAAAAACCAGCTCCGGAATTATCATTCCCGATACGGCTAAAGAAAAACCGCAACAAGGTACAGTGGTAGCGGTTGGTGCCGGCAAAGTAGAAAACGGCAACAAAATTGAGATGAGCGTGAAGAAAGGAGACAAAGTGCTCTATGGAAAATATGCAGGTACCGAAGTAACTCTTGATGGAGAAGAGTACCTGATCATGCGCGAATCTGATATCATGGGTATTGTATCGTAACCCACCTTTCCAAAGAAATTAAATCACAAACTTAAAATTATAGATAATTATGTCTGCTAAGTTAGTTCATTATGACATTGAAGCACGCGACGCCCTGAAGAAGGGTGTTGATAAGTTGGCCAATGCTGTTAAAGTAACCTTGGGCCCACGTGGACGCAATGTTGTTATAGAAAAATCATTCGGATCACCTACGGTAACAAAAGATGGTGTAACCGTTGCAAAAGAAATTGAATTATCTGATAAAGTCCAGAATATGGGCGCTCAGATGGTTAAAGAAGTAGCTTCCAGAACCAGCGATAATGCCGGTGATGGAACAACCACTGCTACCGTTCTTGCTCAGGCTATTCTAAGCGAAGGTCTGAAGAATGTTACTGCCGGTGCAAATCCTATGGATCTGAAATCCGGTATTGAGAAAGCGGTTAAAGTGATCGTTGAGGATCTCAAAAAAATGAGCCGTGATATTGACGATCGTAAAGAGATCGCTCAGATCGGAACCATTTCAGCCAACAATGATGAAACCATCGGAAACTTGATTGCCGATGCAATGGAAAAAGTTGGTAAAGACGGTGTTATTACTGTTGAAGAAGCAAAAGGAACTGAGACTTACCTCGAAACTGTAGAAGGTATGCAGTTCGACCGTGGTTATCTTTCTCCTTACTTCGTGACTGATTCTGAGAAGATGATAACCGAAATGGAAGATCCTTACATCCTGATCTTTGACAAGAAGATCTCTGCGATGAAAGACCTGCTTCCAATTCTAGAAAAAGTAGTTCAAAACGGAAACCCGTTATTGATCATTGCTGAAGATATTGAAGGCGAAGCATTGGCTACTTTGGTAGTTAATAAGCTCCGTGGTTCTCTGAAAATTGCTGCCGTTAAAGCTCCAGGCTTTGGTGACAGAAGAAAAGCTATGCTTGAAGACATTGCCATCCTAACCGGCGGTACTGTAATTTCTGAAGAGCGTGGTTACAAACTTGAAAATGCTACGCTTGATTTCTTAGGCCGCGCATCTCGTGTTACTATCGACAAAGACAACACTACTATTGTTGATGGAAACGGCAAAGAAGATGACATTACAGCTCGGGTAAATCAGCTTAAGTCACAAATTGAGAACACTACTTCTGATTACGACCGTGAAAAACTTCAGGAACGTCTTGCCAAATTAAGTGGCGGTGTTGCAGTACTTTATATTGGTGCAGCTTCTGAAGTTGAAATGAAAGAGAAGAAAGCTCGTGTTGAAGATGCATTGCATGCAACACGTGCAGCCGTTGAGGAAGGAATTGTACCCGGCGGTGGTGTTGCTCTGCTTCGCACCATTAAATCTCTTGATAAGATCAAGGGCGATAATGATGATGAAAATGTGGGTGTTCAAATCATCCGCAGAGCATTAGAAGCTCCTCTTCGTACGATAGCGAACAACGCCGGTGCTGAAGGCGCTATTGTTGTTCAGAAAGTACTTGAGGGCAAAGATGCATTCGGTTACAACGCACGTACCGAAGTGTATGAAGACCTGATCAAAGCCGGTGTTATCGATCCTACTAAAGTTACCAGAACAGCCTTGCAAAATGCTGCTTCTGTATCCGGATTGATGCTCACCACTGAAGCTGTTATCTCTGAGAAGCCTTCTAAAGGTGACGATGATGACAATGGCGGAGGCGGCATGCCAGGTGGCATGGGCGGCGGAATGCCAGGAATGGGAGGCATGGGCGGAATGATGTAATTCATCTTCGCTAATGATTTCCTCGCTCCAACGCTCTGCGTTGGAGCGGATGTTATGACGCCCAGCGTCGTAACAAGAAACTATAAACCCTGCACATTAAGTTGTGCAGGGTTTTTTTATGAGAAACATGCAAAACTGTCCCGTTAGGGACACAATCTTTGTAATGAATAGCACTCTAATATTGCTCTCGCTCCATCGGAGCGTTATGTTTTTTCGATCTAATTTCGTGGTCTGTAGTCTAAAAATACCGCACCACGGAGCGGTTTTTTGTAAGGATTTTTTCATAGATGTTGATCCTAAGGAGTAAATTAAGAAGTCAGGATTTTACGTTTCCATTACATTCCAATTTTCCTATAATCTGCTGTTCTCCAACACATTAAATAATCGAGTATGAAACCATTTTTAAGAAATTCCCTGGCTGCTCTTGCAGGTCTCATTGTAGGAGGGATAGTGAACATGGGGATCATCATGATCAGTAGCTACATCATACCTCCGCCCGCTGGTGCTGATGTAACCACCATGGAAGGATTGCAGGAATCTATGCACCTGTTCCAGCCCCGGCATTTTTTGATGCCATTTTTGGCGCACGCTTTGGGAACTTTGATAGGGGCTTTTCTGACAGCTTATTTTGTGGTATCCGAGCCCAAGAAGTGGGCACTATTCATTGGCTGTTTTTTTCTTTTAGGAGGGGTGAGCAATGTAGTTGTGCTTCCATCACCGCTTTGGTTTAATATAGTTGACCTTGTGGGAGCTTATATTCCAATGGCATATTTAGGAGCGTTATTGGCTGCAATAATCAAAAATATAGACTCATGAAGATCTCCGGCGAATTTGAAGTAAAACTGAATCCCATTGATGGTAATGCAGAAGGAAGGGATGGCGTTACGCTGAACCGAATGTCCATCGATAAAACCTTTTTAGGTGATCTTAACGCCGTTAGCAAAGGCGAGATGCTAAGTGCGATGACTTCTGTAAAAGGCTCAGCCAGCTATGTAGCAATTGAGCAAGTTCGGGGAACATTGAATGGGAAGAAAGGCAGTTTTGTGCTCCAGCATTATGGCGTGATGGACAAAGGCGAAGACCGACTGATATTGGAAGTTGTTCCCGATTCCGGAACCGGCGAATTGGAAGGGCTGTCAGGAGAGATGCAGATCATCATCGATGATGGAAAACATTTCTATGAATTTGATTATGAATTGTAAATCATGGTTCACTTCTGATATTGATCATTCAGCCCGACACCATCCTTGATCATTGGAATGATCTTGACCAACCTGCGTTCTTTTGTAGCATCTTGTTTAGCCTCCGCAATGTATTGAGCATATTCTCTTTGTCGCCCTGGAGTTAACTTATCGAAATGAGATCTTAGCTCATTATCACCAGAAAAAGCTTTATCCAAAAGAAATGGGATCTCAGCTTCTCGGTTTACATCTATATTAACCTCTTTACCGTCTTTTTGATTATTGATCGCCTTCTGAACAAGATCATTTATAATATTGGGATCGATCTCTTCAAATGATTCAAACCTAAGTTGTCTCATAGCTTTGGTTTTACCATCCTGAGCATTTTGTAAATATCCGGCAGGATCGTCTATCAATGCACCATTGAAAAACCAAATTCCAAAGTGATGCTTAAATCCCCCTAATCCCAATACATTCTTCCCACCAAGAGTATAAACCGGCATTCCCCACTTGATGGTTTCATTAAGTTCTGTATCAGAGATCAGATTTCGTAAATAGGAAAGCTCTTTATTCCAGTTGGTAAGTTGATTAAAGAAATCTTCAGCGGATTTAGGTTTGGACATAAAAGAGTCTCATTTCTGATCGTTGTACGAGAAAAAGAAATGATTTTTCATTTAAAAAAAAAGCCTGACATTGTTAACTGTCAGGCTTCAAATTTATACTGTAAAGAGTTTTACTTAACAGTCATGGCATCTTCAACAAGCTTATTCTGTTCAGCTTCATGAATTTTTTTCTGCCCGGCAGCCGGGGAAGCAGAAGCCTGACGGCCTACATATCTTAACTTCTGTCCGTCTTGAAGCAGTTCCATAAACCGGGGTGCTACGAATGTCCAGGCTCCCATATTCTTGGGCTCTTCCTGACACCATACAATATCCTTGATGGACGTGAAATCTTTAAGTTGTTCTTCGATCTCATCATCAGCAAAAGGATAGAATTGTTCGAGCCGGGCAATAGCTACATTGTCAACTTCATGCTCTTGTCGATATTTCATTAGGTCGTAATATACCTTGCCTGAACAGATCACTAATCGTTTGAGATCTTTGGGATCTGTAAAGTCCTTATCAATGATGAAGGGCTGAAATTTACCATCGGCTAATTCATCCCTGCTTGAAGTTGCCATTGGATGACGAAGTAAACTTTTTGGAGTCATCAAAATAGCAGGTTTCTTGTTTTCCTGAAGAGCTTGACGGCGCAGCATGTGATAATACTGAGCCGGAGTGGTTACATTCATAACCTGCATATTGTCTTCAGCACATAGCTGCAGAAATCGTTCAAGGCGGGCAGATGAGTGCTCAGGCCCCTGACCTTCATATCCGTGAGGAAGATTCATTACCAACGCTGTTTTCTGTCCCCATTTGGCTTCACTTGCAGATATAAACTGGTCGATGATGATCTGCGCTCCGTTGGCGAAATCACCAAATTGTGCTTCCCAAATAACAAGAGCATCCAGTTTTTCAGCACTGTAACCGAATTCAAATCCTAAAGCGGCAAACTCACTCAACAAACTATTGTGAACATGAAAGCGTGCCTGATCATCAGAGAGGTTATTGAGAGGGACGAATTTTTGGTTGGTTTCTGTTCCATGAAGTACCGAATGGCGGTGAGAAAAAGTTCCTCTCTCAACATCCTGTCCGGTCAATCGGATAGTGGTTCCTGTTTTCAGAAGTGAACCGAAAGCGAGCAATTCTGCAAAACCCCAATCGATCTTTTTTTCATTTTTATCAACTATCTCGGCACGTTTTGCTAACTGCTTAAGCAGTTTTGGATTAGCGTCGAAATCTTTGGGAACAGTATTTAGTTTAACGGCAATATCTTTTAGTTCTTCAGCAGGATAGGTAGTATCTGGGTAGGCCTTCCACTCATCCTGAGGGGTTTCTGTCCGGTCTATAAGGTTGTCCGTAACCTCAAGATTTGGAGCTTTTTTGGCATCTTCAAAAGCTTCCTGCAATAGCTGATCAAACTCATCGAAGATCTGCTGAGTTTCCTCTTTGGTGAGTTCACCGTTTTTAACAAGATGCTCAGTGTAAACATCACGTACCGGTGAATGATCATTGATCTCTTTATACATACCGGGTTGGGTGAAAGCGGGCTCATCACCTTCATTATGACCGTGTTTACGATAACCAATAAGGTCGATCACAACATCTTTCCCAAATTTTTGACGATAGTCAAGTGCCATTTGTATGGCATAAACTGCAGCTTCTGGAGTATCACCATTTACATGGAAAATGGGAGCCAATACCGTTTTGGCAATATCGGAAGCATATTCGGTAGAGCGGCCGTCTTTAGGAAGCGTTGTAAAACCAATCTGGTTATTGATTATAATATGAACTGTACCGCCCGTACTGTAGCCTTCAAGCTGAGACATATTCAAAGTCTCAGCAACTACACCTTGCCCGGCAAAAGCAGCATCACCATGCATCAATACAGGGACCACGCGTTTAGAAGCATCTTCCTTGTCGTGATGATCTTGCATAGCTCGAACCGCTCCTTCAACAACAGGATTTACAGCTTCGAGGTGAGATGGGTTTGGCATGAGCTGAAGCTCAACTTCGTTACCATTGGCTGTTTTATGAATACCTCGTGCACCCAGGTGATATTTAACATCTCCGGAGCCCTGAATGGAATCGGGGTCGATGTTTCCTTCAAATTCAGCAAATACGCGATGGTATGGCTTATTCATAATATTAACGAGCATATTTAACCGCCCGCGGTGAGCCATACCTACGAAGAATTTTTCGATTCCATGTTCACCAGCCTTCTCAAGCAAGAAGTGGATCATAGGAATGAGTGTGTCGGCTCCCTCAAGAGAAAATCTTTTGTGGCCTATGTATTTCTTGTGCAAAAATTCCTCAAAAGCCATTGCTTGATTCAACTTATGGAGGATCTCACGCTTATCATCTTTGGAGAGTTGCGCATTATTTCCGGTCGACTCCATGGCTTCACGCAACCACTTTCGTTCTTCCAGATCCAGGAGGTGCATGTATTCAACTCCAATGTTTCCGGAATAAGTATCACGAAGCAAGCTGAGGATCTCGCGTAGCGTAGCTCGTTCTTTTCCACCTAAGCCGCCACAGTAAAATTCGCGGTCCAGATCCCAAAGGGAAAGTCCGTAATAATCGAGGTCAAGTTCGGGATTTTTACCCGGTTCTTTTCCAAGTGGGTCAAGGTCAGCCAATACGTGCCCACGCATACGGTACATATTGATAAGTCTCCAGACGCCCACTGCCCGGCGGTCATGTTCAAGCGTATTTTGTCCACCTGAAAACGGACCTGTATAATTATCTTCCCCATAAGGAAGTGGCTCATATGGGATGTCCAGATCCGAGAAAATCTGTTCATAAAAATCTTCTTGTCCGCTTAAAAGATCATCCATTTTCTTCAGGAACATGCCGGATTCAGCTCCCTGAATTACCCGGTGATCATAAGTAGATGATACAGTCATCACCTTACTCACTCCCAGCTGATTCAAGATCTCCTTAGACATTGCACGATACTCAGCCGGATAATCAATGGCACCGGTAGCGATAATAGCTCCCTGGGTTTTCATCAGTCTTGGTACCGAGGAAACTGTGCCGATAGTCCCCGGATTCGTAATACTTATTGTAGTCCCTTGAAAATCCTCTATCTGCAAGTTGCCATTTCGGGCTTTGTCAATGAGTTCAGCGTAAGCATGTAAGAACTCTTTAAAGTTCATTTTATCTACGCCTTTAATACTTGGAACGACCAGGTTACGAGAACCGTCTTTGCCTTCCAGGTCAACAGCAACACCTAAGTTTACTGAATCAGGAACTACGCGATAATGGCTGCCATCTTTATAAAGATAAGAACTATTCAGAGTCGGGAACTCCTTCAATGCACGAATAATAGCCCAGGCAATAAAATGAGTGAAAGAAGCTTTAGGTTCATTCCTTTTTAGCAGATGACGATTGATTATAGCACGATCTTCCACCATCATTTTAACAGGAAGAACCCTGAGGGAGGTAGCTGTAGGAACCTCAAGGCTATCATCCATATTCTCAACAATCTTAGTAGCCACACCTTTGATTTTTTCTAAACTTGCGTTTTTAGGTGCTTGAACTTCTTTCTTAGCATCTTGTTGAACAGAAGCTTTTTTCGTCTCCGTTGATTCCTGTCGCTTGCTATCAGAGACATTCTGTGCTGATTGTTCAGGCTGAAGTTTTTCAGGTTCAGCTTTATCTACCGGTTTGCCTTCAAGTTCATCAAAGTACCTTTTCCAGTGAGCCGGAACCGATTTTGGGTCATTTTGATATTGATCGTATAATTCTTCTACAAGTGCTGAATTGGGGCCGAATACGGCTTCAAGTGATTTCAATGGTCTGGCTAACCTCGTACGGTATTTTGAGAGCGATTTATTGTGCTAATGAATAATCCTTTAAAATGATTTAAAAACAACTGATTCTCAGTGCTTTTAATAACCCCAAAATTAAGGATTACATTCTTAAAAAACGATAATTTCTACAAACCGATATTTACCTCTAATACAGGGCTAATATGCTTTGTTTTGGATAAGAAGTAGCTAAATAAAATCTCTTTAGCTACATTCCTTCTTGGAAGTAATTTATGCTCAGCAAATATATACCGATAATTTAAATGATATAAAGTATAAGCTATGTCATATTGAGCTGAGATGATGTTTGAGGGAACAAGTTTGAAAAATGTAGAAATGCCTCTTTTGTCCGGAATTCCCGGATGGATAAAACATTCAAAAACCCTGTATTTGGTGGTCACAAATACTAAAGGGGATATTTTGTTTTGCAATGATCATTATGCTCAAACTTTTCTTTTCCCCGGAGATTCTATTTCCGGGGTAAATTTTTCAACTTTTATTTCTTCCGGTGAAGTAGAAGAGTACAAGGAATTACTTACGGAGTGTGTACAGGATTATTCGAGTGGCCCGCTTCAGATCATCAATAAGATAAAGATACGGGATACCGACCGCTTCAATAGTGTTAAATGGGAATGCAGTTTATACTCAGATGGATCTGATGAAGAACTTATAGTCATTCATATTGGACATAATGTAGTTGCAGTTGAAAAAGAATCGATTTCTGAAGAGCATTTTGATAAATCACTGAACTTTCTTTTTGATGATCTGCAGATAGGTGTGGTAGTTCAGGACGAAAAGTCAGCTATTTTACTTTCAAATAATAAAGCAGAAGAACTGTTGGGGCTTACAAAAGATCAGCTCTATGGCCGTACTGTGCATGATGATGGCTGGAAAATTATTAAAAGTGACGAATCCGCTTTCCCAGCTGATGAGTTACCGGCAGCGCGGGCTATATCTGAGAAAAGTCATATCAAGAATGTGATCATGGGAGTGTATAATCCCAAGATAAAACATTATGTATGGTTACAGGTAGATGCAAACCCATTACTGGATAAAAAGGGAAGAGTATTACGGGTAGCAACAACTTTTATTGATATCAGTCCCCGCAAAGATCAGGAAGAAGTTTTAAAAGATGCATTGAAAGAGAAAACAACTTTACTTGCTGAGATTCATCATCGGGTAAAGAATAATCTGGCGATTGTTTCCGGGCTTCTGGAGTTGCAGAGTATGGAGGTGGATCCTGAACATAAGCTTCCTCTTCAAAGAAGTATCAATCGCATCCATTCTATTGCAATGGTACACGAACTAATGTATGAAACAGAACGATTGTCTTCCGTAAATATCAAGCATTATCTCGATCAGCTTATCCCGGCAATAAAACGCACCATGCAATCTAAAAAACAAGTAGAAATAAATCTTGACCTTGAAGAACATCAGCTGAATATCAATCAGGCTATACCACTAGGCTTACTTTTTAATGAACTACTGACCAATTCATTCAAATATGCATTTCTTAAAACATTTGACGGCAAGATAGATATTTTGATGGAGGTAGCAGATAAGAGGATCACGTTTTCCTATAAAGATAATGGCCCGGGTTTCAGCAAAGAACAGGATTTTTCAAATACTCCAAGTCTGGGTTTAAGTCTGGGTTTAAGTCTTATTCATGCCCAACTCGGGCAGCTTCATGCAAAGTATGAAGTTGAAACCAATGGAAAATTCGAGTTGAAATTTGAGTTTGATATTTCTGAACGGGGACCCCATTCTAATATGTAAAGAGATCTTGGGTTGATATAAATCACTGATCTCTAATAGTGAAAATAAAACTCTTCTTATTTCTTTAATTCGCTTGCTTCAAGCCCTATATTCAATGTCTTAATTTCAGGCATTGAATGTATCATCAGATCAAAAATATTAAGGAATGAGCGAAAAGACAGAGAACAAAAAAACAGGTGCTGAAAATATTAATTGGGACCTTTCTGACCTCTATGCTTCAAACGAAGACCCACAACTTTTAAAAGATAAGAAAAAGGTGCTTGAAGAAGCTCAGGCTTTCTCCGATTCATACCGTGGCAAAGTTTCCGGACTGGATGCAAAGTCATTCAAACAAATGCTGGATGAATACGAAGAAATTTTAGACCTGTCAGGAAAGATAGGCTCTTTCGCCTATTTGCAATGGTCTACTGATACCGGCAACACAGATTATGGGAAACTGGTAGCTGAAACAAATGAATTATCTTCAGAGATCAGTCAAAAATTGGTTTTTCTTGATGTTGAATGGCTGAATATTCCTGAAGAGAAAGCACAGAGATTGATTGAAAATGAAGCTTTAAGTACATATAAACATTATCTGGAAAGCTCCCGTAGATACAAAGATCATGTACTGGAAGAAGGACAGGAAAAGATAATGTCGGCTAAATCAGTAACCGGACGAAGTGCCTGGGTTAGGTTTTTCGATGAGACCCTTGGAGCTGCAAAATTTGAATTGGATGGGGAAGAGCTAAGTGAACAAGAGGTGTTGAGCAAGCTCCATGAAAGTGATCGGGATCTTAGGGTTCGTGCTCATGCATCTCTGACCAAAAAGTTCAAGGAACTTAGCAGGCAGCTTACTTTTGTGTTTAATACCATTTTGGCGGATAAGTCAACCAACGACAAGCTTCGTAAATATGACAGCTGGATCGACTCAAGAAATCTGGCCAACCAAACGGATAGTAAAACGGTGAATGCCCTTGTCGAATCCGTTACTTCTAAGTATGAGCTGGTTCAACGCTACTATAAGTTAAAGCGTGATCTGCTTGGTTTGGATGAGATGAAGGATTATGACCGGTATGCTCCAATCATGAAAAATGAAGCAACCATTGATTGGAGTTCTGCTGAAAAAATGGTGTTGGATTCCTATTCTAATTTCCATCCAAAAATGGGGGAGATCACCAAGGAATTTTTTGATAAAAACTGGATCGATGCAGCAATCAAACCCGGGAAAAGAGGAGGGGCGTATTCCGCCGGAACAGTTCCTTCCGCACACCCTTATGTATTCATGAACTTTGATGGTAAGATCCGCGATGTGCAAACCCTTGCACATGAATTAGGCCATGGAGTACATCAGTATTTGTCACGACAGCAAGGAGTTTTACAATCCTCAACTCCTCTTACTACGGCTGAAACGGCTTCTGTATTTGGGGAAATGCTGGTATTCCAAAAACTTATGAAAGAGCTCGATGACCCCAAAGAAAAACTGGCTCTTCTTATTGGTAAGATCGATGATACTATCGCTACCGTTTTCAGGCAGATCTCAATGAACCGATTTGAGCATGCTATGCATACGGCGCGGCGCGAGGAGGGCGAACTTACGGCCGAACGTTTCTCTGAATTATGGATGGAGCAACAGAAAGCATTATATGGAAATGCTGTTGAACTCACAGATGAATATGGAATTTGGTGGAGTTACATTCCACACTTTCTTCACACACCCGGTTATGTTTATGCCTATGCTTTTGGGGAGTTACTGGTGCTGGCACTGTATGAAGAATATACACAGCGACCGGATGGTTTTGCTGATCGATACCTGGAACTGTTGAGTGCGGGCGGTTCTGAGTGGCCGGAAGATCTGGTGGCTAAAATGGGGCTCGATATCACTCAGCCTGATTTCTGGAATAAAGGATTAGCCTCATTTGAGCGTATGGTAGAAGAAGCAGAAGCCATGGCTAAGGAGATCTGAACAATGGGTAAATGACCATGAAAATCCATACACTCTAAAACTAAAATATTTTTAATCAGCAAAGCGAATGTCTTTAGACCGACAAAAAAAAGCATTAAGAGAATTTAAACAGATCATTGAGGATCTGGTGCACTTATTTCGAACTTCAACCAAAGTTCAGCTTTCCTACATGTGTTGGGTGAATCGAGACCGGCAACAATTTGTTTGGGGAACCAATAGCACAGGTTTACCGAATGTGATGTTTCAGGATCGGGTGGCTTTTGAAAATCATTTCCTCGATGAGTTTAAAGATGCTGAGGAGGTTATACAATTAGTGGTTGGGGAGGATATCCCAAAAGCCAAATTGATGCACTATTTTGATTTTGTGCAAGCCAAACACATCCTCATCATCCCGTTTATAAATAAGGGAGAAACAGTTGCGCTTACAGTTCTGGAAAGTGAGGAGGAGATCGATCAAGAGGTTATTCAGGATCGGGTGATGGCTTACAATAATGCATTAGTGAATGTATTGGACACCTATCTTGAAGTGGTTGATCTGCATGAAAATCAGCAGGAATGGGAAGATTATGAAGAATCAATTAATAAGTTGGATTACAGGCAACATCGAGTTGAAATACTTGTAAATATGCTCGAAGAAATGCAGAAGAGCCTGCCTAACGGAGGAGCGGTTTTATTGGCACCAGGTATGGAATCCTGGAATGTGATTCTCCGATCTCAGAATTCAAAAAAGGCTCCTGCACTTGGACTGCAGCTTGAAGAAAAAAGTGTTGCTTATGAAGCACTCGAAAAAGGAGAGCCGATCTTTACCATGCACTTCAATAATAATCCACGAAGAATAACTTCTAATGAGAAGAGGACGGAGGGTGCTACTTATGCCGTCCCCATTATGATCCATGACCGGAGACAGGCCGTGGTAATATGCTATGATAATGATCCGCTGACATTCAAAGAATCTACCAAACATAAGTTGTCTAACTTAGCACGTATAGCGGCATTGAGTATTCAATCATCGGTAAAGAAATCAGGTATGGTGCAAGAGCTACTTACCCAAAACTTTGGAGCTTTTATGCCTGAACTTTGGGAGGCGGCACTTAACAGTGAACTAGCCAAGCTTAAGAAAGGTACGGGGACTTCCACCTGGCTTGGGTTGATAACACCCGATGATGTATCTGCATTGAGAACAAAATTCAGGCTCGAGGACCTTCAAAATATTCAAACAGATTTTGTAACGGTTCTAAACCCTTCACGATATGGGATCCCTGGTTTTATAGGATATAATTCTGATTACGTTTATGCTTTTTTGATTCAAAGTGATGATGAAGAAGCAGTTTCCTTTTGGATGGAAAAATTGAAATCAAAACTGGAATCTGGATTGAATCTATCAATCGGTGGATCGATGAGGGCTAAGTTTCAGGTAGGTTTTACTAAAATAACAGAAGAGTCACCTAATGCCTATCAGGTGAAAGAAAGGGCTAAAAAGGCCCTGTCTAAAGTTATTAATGATGATGAGGCAGAGTTAGCAGAAGTATAATGGGAAACGCATATATAATAGTGGTTGACGGATTAGGAGTTGGGGCTCAGGAAGATGCTTCAGAATATGGTGACGAGTCAATGAATACACTTGGTCATGTTTCAGAAGAAACCGGTGTAAAGCTTCCAAATCTTCAAAAAATGGGTCTGGGAAATATTATTCCATTAGCTTCAATAGAAGAGAATGAAAATCCTTTGGCAGCCTATGGAAAGCTGCGGGAAGTTTCAGCAGGTAAAGATTCAACTACAGGGCATTGGGAGATTGCCGGTATTCAGCTCGATAAGCCTTTTCCTACATACCCCGATGGATTCCCGGAAAATCTAATCCAGGATTTTTGTAAAGGGATCGGACTAGATAAGGTACTTTGCAATAAACCATATTCAGGCACGGATGTAATTAATGATTTTGGGGAAGAGCATCTCAAAACCGGATATCCAATTGTTTATACTTCAGCCGATAGTGTATTTCAGGTAGCGTGTCACGAGGAAGTCGTTTTGGTAGAAAAACTATATGAATGGTGTGAATTTACCAGAAATAATATTTGTGTAGGTCAGCATGAGGTGGGGCGTGTAATTGCGCGTCCTTTTACCGGAAAAGCAGGAAGTTTTGAACGTATTTCTGACAAGCGACACGATTATTCTTCACTTCCACCGGAGAATAATTTAGTTCAGAAATTGTATGATTCGGGAGTTAAAACGTATTCGATAGGTAAAGTAGCTGATCTTTTTGCAGGAAAAGGATTCACGCAATATCGCCCAACCAAAAGTAACGCGGAAGGGATTTCACAACTTTTAAGCCTGATGTCAGCCGGTCTTGATAACAGTTTTGTATTCGTCAATCTAATTGATACCGATCAGCTTTTTGGTCATAGACTCGACCCGGAAGGATATGCAGATAGCTTAGCCGAATTTGACCGCGCTATTCCTGCTATTGTTTCTAAGATCAGGGAAGGGGACCTCTTGATCATTACAGGAGATCATGGCAATGACCCATGCTCTGAAAGCACCGACCATTCCCGTGAATTTGTGCCGTTGCTGGTATTTCCGAAAAATTCTGCAAAGGCTGAGGATCTTGGAACCGGCAAAACATTTTCAAATATTGCCAAGACCGTAGCTGAATTTTTTAAGCTGAAGGATGATTTTCCAGGGTCATCTTTCCTTGGTAAATAGAATTGATCCTTAAAAACATCTGTTTGCGTATTTAAAATTGAGGCAATAATTACGTATATTTTCCAATTGTAAAATTCATTAAGTCGCAGACGCAATATCTAAGCTTTTTACACATGTTTTAAAAGCTTGAAGAATATCAATAATCTGCGCAACCGCGTACGCAAACATTCATTAAAAGGTATATACAGTGGCAAAAAGTTCTGGAATCTCTACTCGTGAGTCAGAGTCATTAGATCGCTATCTGCACGAAATTGGAAAAGAGAAACTTATTACCCCGGATGATGAAGTCCGGTTAGCCAAAGAAATTCAAAAAGGAAGTCAGAGAGCCCTCGAAGATCTTACAAAAGCTAATCTTCGGTTTGTAGTTTCTGTAGCTAAACAATATCAAAATCAGGGTCTTTCACTTGGTGACCTCATCAACGAAGGAAACCTCGGTTTGATCAAAGCGGCTAAACGTTTTGATGAAACCCGTGGATTCAAATTCATTTCATACGCCGTTTGGTGGATTCGTCAATCTATTCTTCAGGCACTTGCTGAGCAGTCTCGTATTGTTCGTCTTCCGCTGAATCGTGTTGGAGCCCTTAATAAGATTGGTAAGGAACTTTCAAAGCTAGAGCAGGAATATGAGCGTGTACCTTCAGCTCACGAGCTTGCAGAAAGTCTTGAAATGACAGTTGGAGAAGTTGCCGATACACTTAAGATCTCTGGTCGTCACTTGTCGATGGATGCTCCTTTTGCTCAAGGGGAAGACAATCGTCTGCTTGATGTACTTGAAAATGAAGAGATTCCAAATCCTGACTTTGACCTGATGGGTGAATCTCTGAAAGTGGAGATCGAACGCGCACTTTCAAAATTAACGACTCGGGAAGCGGAAGTGATCCGGCTTTATTTTGGAATTGGTCGTGAGCACTCGCTTACCCTTGAAGAGATCGGAGAACGTTTCGACCTTACCCGTGAGCGTGTTCGTCAGATCAAGGAAAAAGCTCTTAGGAAACTAAGGCATCATAACCGAAGTGCTGCGCTTAGAGCTTATCTCGGTTAGAAAACAGTTTAATATCGTGAGAAAGAAAGCCACGTACACTTTTGTGCGTGGCTTTTTTTATATCTCAATTTCATCTCTACTAATCTCCATCAGTTTACGTTACATTTGAAGTAATGAAAAAATTCTTCCTCATATCGATATTGATGTGGATAACCGTTGAGGCTGCATATGCACAGGTATACCCATTTCGTACATTCTCTATAGAGCAGGGTCTTAGTGAGTCTGTAGTTTATGATATGGTCCAGGATGATGATGGATATATTTGGTTCGGTACCGGCTTCGGATTGAATAGATTTGATGGGATCCGTTTTCAGAACTTCTTTGAGGAACAAGGACTCAATTCCAGTCGCATTCGTTCGCTACATAAAGATATCAGGGGTAGAGTGTGGGTGGGTTCAGAAGCAGGAGTGAATTACGTTGAAGGGGATAGTGTGCATGCAGATCCCAGATATAATGCACTGCGCAATACAACGGTGATATCTATTTATCAGGACAGAGTGGGTGATATGTGGTTTGGAACCGATGGAAATGGAGTCTGGCATTTTTCTGATGGGATATTTATGGAACAGTATACAACCTCAAATGGATTGGGGGATAATAGAGTCAGAACTATTACTGAGAACAAGGATGGAGATCTTTGGTTTGCTACAAGAGATGGAGTAACACTTTTGAAAGACGGAAGCTTTCGAACATTTACCACGGAAGATGGGCTACCTGCAAACCGCATCAGAGATATAAAAGTTGATGAAGAAGGAACCGTTTGGATTGGAAGTAGAAATGGTTTGATTAAGCTTGAGGGAGAAGATTTTCAGATCTATAACCGCTCCGATGGTTTGGTCAATAACTTGGTGAGAAGTCTTTCAATAAAAAATAAAAATGAGATCTGGATAAGCACTGAAGCAGGGATCTCACTTTTTGATGGAGAGAACTTTAAGAATTTTGGGACTGAATCGGGGCTTTCTAATGAGATCATTTATTCATCTCTGATTGATTTGGAAGGTAATGTTTGGTTCGGAACATTTGGGGGTGGCGCTAATCTCTTTTTAGGTGACTATTTTGCTAATTATACCACTGAACAGGGACTACCCAATAATTTGGTAACAACTTTTGCAGAGACGGTAGATGAATCTTTTTGGATAGGAACTTATGGAGGGGGGATAACTTCATTAATCGAAAACGAGTTTAATGACAAGGAGATCAATGAATTGCTTCCCGATAATCAGATCTACAAATTATTTACTGATTCTGAAGATCGGACCTGGATTGGTATGAGGGAAGGACTCGCGAGGATGGAAAATAATTCAGTAAAGGTATTCAATGAAGATGAATTTCCATTTCGAAAAGTAAGAGATATCATGGAGGCTTCTAATGGTAGTTTTTGGATCAGTACTTATGATGATGGTATCATTCGTTTAAGAGATGATTCATTTACTCAAATTAGTTCAGAAGAAGGGTTAGCAAGTGATCGTGTATTGGAATCTATTGAAGCTGAAGATGGATCTGTTTGGATTGCTACATATGGAGGGGCTACAAGATTTAAAGATGGTGAATTCCAAAGTTTTGCAATTCAGGAAGGCCTTCCAAATAATGCTGTAATGAATATATTGGAAGATCAAAATGGTAGAATTTGGGCTTCTACTTTTGGTGGTATTGCCTGGTTTGACGGCCTGAGGTTTCAAAGTATCACTGCCAACGACGGGCTACCGGATGATGTGTGCTATTTTATTCATCAAAGCGAGAATGGTTTTTACTGGATAGGAACTACAAATGGGGTAGTCCGATTTAATGCGGATCAGTTTTTCAATGATGAAATGCGAGATAAAAGTCTGGCTTTTCAGGTTTTGAACAAAGAACAGGGGTTAGTTTCTAACGAGTTAAATTTGGGTGCTGTCTATGAAGATAAAGAAGGTTATTTATGGTTTGGAACTGTGGAAGGATTGAGTCGATTTAACCCTAATTCCTATCAAGGAAATACGGTACCTCCTAAAGTTCATATCACAGGGGTTAATGCATCAGGAAGGGAGTACAAGCCCGGAGAATATTTTACCCTTTCACACGAAGAGAATTATCTTGAGATTCAGTATTCTGGAATTAATTTTACAGCTCCTAATCAAATTTTGTATGAATATAAATTGAGTGAAATAGATCCGGGTTGGCAGCAAACTACAGCCCGATCTGTGAAATATCCATCACTTCCTCCCGGCGAATATACTTTTCAGGTACATGCCAGAAACTTGAATGGTACATGGAGTGAAGATTTAGAAGAATTTCAATTTCGGATCTCAGCTCCATTCTGGATGCATTGGTGGTTCTGGATCCTGATGCTTATTGCTGTGATTGGGATCATATATTTATTTTATAATTACTATCGAGCCAGAAAAATGATCGATATCGAGCGCATGAGGGTAAGGATCGCCAGCGACCTTCATGATGATGTGGGAGCTAGTTTAACCGAGATCGCGCTGCAATCTGATTTTTTGCAGGCAGGAGATGCAGATTCTGAATTTAAGAAATCATTGGAGCAGATTGGCCGTCAGTGCCGTAAGATCGTTTCAAGCCTTGATGATATCGTTTGGTCTATCGATGCCCGGAATGATACCCTTGGTGATCTGACCGATCGTATGCAAGATTATGTCTTGAATACACTTGAGTCCAAAAATATGTCAGTAAGGTATGATTTTGGTGAATTGAATATGGACAGTAAACTACCTGTTTCAGTAAAAGAGAATGTATATCTGATCTTTAAGGAGGCGGTTAATAATATCGCAAAATATTCAAATGGAGATCAGGTAGAAATAAAAATGCAAAACCATAATGGGCATTTTGAATTTAACATTTCGGATAATGGAACTACTGGTAAAGGAACTAAAAAAACTGGACAAGGTTTGCGTAACATGGAAATGCGAGCGAATCGTATTGGCGCAGATATTAAAATAGACAGCACGAATGGATTTACCATCGCTGTTAAAGGAACTTTGAATACTAACTAAGGGACCGATAAAATGGCTGTTATTGGAATAGTTGAAGACAATAAAAAGATCAGAGATCTGATACAGAGATATTTGGATATGCAAAAAGATATGGACTGCCCGGTAGCTGTTGATTCAGTGGAAGAAATGCTGGATTACCTGGAAGAGCATCAGAGGCCTAATGTAATACTGATGGATATTCAGTTGCCTGGGATGTCAGGTATCAAAGGGATGGAGATAATAAAATCCAAATATCCCGAGGTAGAGATCATGATGCTTACGGTCTATCATGATTCTCACAAAATATTCGATTCCCTGAAAGCCGGTGCTTCAGGGTATTTATTAAAGCACACCTCACTTCCTGAGATAAAGGAGTCGATCGAAAATCTTATGAAGGGTGGAGCCCCAATGTCACCACAAATAGCCCGAAAGGTGATCTCACATTTCAATGAAGAAGCTCCTAAAAAGAATGAAGACAGTATGCTCACAAACCGTGAGCAAGATATTGTAAATGGATTAGTAGACGGTCTCAGTTATAAGTTGATCGCTGACCGATATGACATTTCAATAGATACAGTAAGGGCTCACATTCGGAACATCTACAAAAAGTTACATGTTAACTCTAAGGCCGAGGTCATTGCCAAATCGTTACGTGGTGAGATCTGAGCTTAACATGAACATGTGATAAAAATTAAGTTTGAAATGGTTCATATTCATGGTGTAAATCAAAATGTAGTTTAAAGGTGTCTGTCATGAAATCATCAAATATATCCAACCGGTTTTTCCTACTCGTTCTTCCTTTTCTACTGACAGGTTGTTACACCCAATTCCAAACCACCGAACGGTTTTCTTCAGATAGGGATCGTTATTCAGACTACTATGCGTGGGATGGTTATGAAGATGGAGCTGGTCAAGAAGTTTCCTATCAAACGGAAGAAGAGAGATATCTGGAAGATGAATACGCTTTGGAAGAGTCTGGTATTTACTATAAAGACTATGAAACAGAGCAATGGTACAAAGACCATTATGCGGACAAATACTATTGGAAAGGATATGATGATGGTTTTGATGACGGATATTATAAAGGGTATCGAAATGCTTACCGTGACAGCTATGTGTATGGGTACACCCCCTGGGCATACAACAGCTGGTGGTACCGGCACCATAACTACATGTACAGAAGTCATGTTTGGTTAGGTTCAGCTGGTTTTGGCTTTTATTATGGAGGGCCCTCCTACGCTTACTACCATTACCCATATTACAATGGTTGGGGATATCACTGGAATTACCCCTATTATAATAATGTGTATGTCTATAACAATTATTACAGATCAAAAAAATACAGACGTGATGCGGACCTATATCGTAAGGGGCCAAGAAGCAGTGGATTGGTAAACCGAAGTGACGCCAGAACTAGATCAAGTTTAAAAGGAAAACGTACAGATATCAGAACTCGTGGAGTGAATACCCGTTCTGTAAGGAACAGAAGCGCGGGAAATACTTCAAGGGTAAGAGGTAGTGGCCGTACTGTGGGACGAAGTTCGTCAGGAACTGTGAACAGAGGAAGCAGATCTAGAGGCTCATCTGTTGGCAAAGGGAGAACCAATTCCGGTGGAAGTAAAAGCAGAGGTTCCGGTTCATCAGTAGGTAAGTCACGCAGCTCAGGTAGCAGTAGTGGTAAAACCCGGTCAAGAGGGAATGGATCAAATTTCAGCAGCTCAAGAGTCAAGAGTGTTGATACCGGATCTTTAAACAAAAGAAGAACATATACTATTCCAAACAGAAGAGTAAATGTGAATGACAATACGACTATTAAGAGAAATAACCTTGGCAGTTTCTTCAATAAAATTGACCTTCAAAGATCGTCTAG
The DNA here is from genome assembly GCF_042684365.1 of Gracilimonas halophila. NCBI lineage: Bacteria > Pseudomonadati > Balneolota > Balneolia > Balneolales > Balneolaceae > Gracilimonas > Gracilimonas halophila. The sequence goes on from NZ_JBHULI010000025.1 coordinate 166,580, forward strand.
GTTATCAGAAAGAACATCATCCGGCATTGGTAAACGTATAAATGGATTGAATAATAACAGTCGGTCATCTTCCAGTTCGATAATAAAACGTGGTGTTAAGTCGGTAACTCGAAGTTCAGCAGTTTCCAGGTCCAAATCGTCAAGTACGAAAAGTCGTAGTTCATCAAGTTCAAAAAAACGAAGCAGGGGCAATAACTAAGCACCTGTTTCAACCCTAACCATTCTTTAGATTTCTATTATTATGAAGAGGATCACCTTATTTCTCTTGACAGCTTTTCTATTGACTTTTGAAGCCGTATACGGACAAGATGGCAATAGTCAGGTTAGCTATTCCAATCTCGCTTTACAATTCAGTGAACAGAACTATAATGGTGATCCGGCTACGGGGTATTTTCCCTCTGTTGCCAACTTGAATGGTTTTGGGAGCTTTTTAGCCAACCCTGCAACTATTGGCCTGATCGAAGATAATTACTTTAGTTTTGGTTTGGTAAATCAGTCGGTTGAGAGGGAAAACACTTATCTGGGCAATAGTTTGATAACTGAGGATAATTTTACCAACCTGAGCAATATAGGCTTTATTTACAAAGCACCTACCGAGCAGGGGAGTTTCGTTATTGGTGCCGGGTATAACAGTGTTTCTGACCAGAAAGGGATAACAAGACTCAGTGCAAGAAATAATGAAAGCACTATTACAGATCAATTTAAAGATCCCTCAAGTGACTATAATGATATCGCTTTCAATGCGTACGCCATAGATTGGGGAGATGTGAATGAGACCTACCTTGAATCAATTTTTAGGATTGGTTTTGCGGAATACCCCGGTATTACCCAAGAGGCAGAGGTTTCATATGAGACTAATTTAGGTGAGTATTCTTTCTTTTTCGGAACCGAGTTTCAGAAAGATCTATTTATAGGAATTTCAGGTGGTCTTACTGCGGGTAATTATACCTATCGCAGAGACTTTCTGGAAGTAGATGATCAAAATGACTACAATTTTAACTTCATTCCTTCAGATGTTGAAGGGGACAGTACCGACATCGATAATATTTTGACCCACGATGAAATTGATGCCGAGATTTACGGTTTTACTTTACGAACCGGACTTTTATATAAACTGACCCCAAATTTAAACATTGGGTTGAGTTATCTGATACCAAGTACGCTGGTAGTAAATGAAGAATACTACTCATCTATTACAACTGAACTTGATGATGGCTCAACACCATTTGAGTCTGATTTTGCCAGTGAAGAAGATTATGAATACCGTATCAAAAAACCGGGACAATTGAGTGCAGGTTTAGCATTAGTTGATATTGCGGGGTTTGACGTATCCATCTCGGGGGAGATGATAGATTACTCGAATTTGGGCTTGGACCTGATAAAGGGAAATGATTTCAATTTCAATGATGAAGTAGCGATCAGAGAACAGGAAGAAGAGCTTGAGGATTTCATGGCGAACAATTACAAAAGGGTAATCAACTATAAAGCAGGTATAGGTTATCAAGTTACAAATGAGTTAAAACTGAAAGGAGGATACGCCTTTTTTGAAGGAAAGAGTAGGATTTTTGAAGCTGATCGTGAGATCTATTCAGCAGGAATAAGTGCAAAAATAGCAGAGAATATCACTCTTGATCTGAATGGTCAATACTCAATGTGGAATGATCGTTCTGTAGCATACAGCTATCTGGATTTTGATACCAACGAGACAAGGGCAGAGGTCATTGATCAGGATGTATCTTTATTGAGAATTATGGCTGGCATCCGTTTCAATTTTTAGATACCAATAACACTCCGTAGTTAGTAAAAAAGGCTTCTTGAAAGAAGCCTTTTTTCTTATATGGTTATAGCCAATCTTTCTTCCTGAAAAAGTACACCATCCCTAAGGTCGTCAGTATCATGAGTATCCAGATAGCCGGATAAGCCCAGGGGAAAGATAGCTCAGGCATATGCTCGAAGTTCATTCCGTACACACCCGCAATAAAGGTGAGTGGAATGAAAATAGTGGCGATAATGGTCAATACCTTCATAACCTCATTCATTCGGTTGCTTACTTGTGACATGTGCATATCGAGCATCCCAATTACCATATCCCGATAATTTTCAATGCCATCATTTATTTGAACTAAATGATCATAAACATCCCGATAATATATCTTGTTGTCTTCCTGGATCAGGTGAGATTCGTCCCGTATCAAAGAATTAAGGCTGTCTCTTAGCGGCCATACTGATTTACGAAAATAAATGAGTTTTCTGCGCAACGCATGGATTTGTTCAGGAATGGATTCGTCAAAACCATCAAGTATCTTATCTTCAAGTAACTCTATTTCATCCCCAAAATGCTCCAAAACTTTAAAGTAATAATCCACAATAGTATCGATAAGAGCATATGCGAGATAGTCGGGCCCATGACTTCGAAGTCTTGGCGCACCATTCCTTAGCCGGTGAAGCACCGGTTCAAAAATTTGATGATCACTTTCCTGAAAGGATAGCACAGAATTATTAGATAAAACAATACTGACTTGTTCAACATTAAGTTGTCCGGTCGCCTCATTGACGACCATCATGCGAAGTACAAAGAACATATGGTTTGGGTACTCTTCAATCTTGGCACGCTGATTGGTACTAATAATATCTTCCTGAATCAGTGGGTGTAGTTCAAAGTAACTCCATATTTCTTTCAATTTATCCACATTGTGCAGACCACATACATTGATCCAGGTTTTGGAAGGTGACTCCAGATACGGGCTGCTGTCATCAATTTTAGAGAGGTCATGTTCGCTTAGTTGCTCAGTGTCATAATCGTAGAGATTCATGATCACATTTTCGACCCGCTTTTCCCCGGTAAAATGCAGTGTTCCCGGCGCTTGCCCCGGCTTTTTTGAAACTCGTTTTTGTCTTAAGAAGTGGGGTACAGGAAGACGCTTTTTGATCTTTTTCATATAAAAGGATTGATTTTAACCTTGGCCTAATGTAGGGAAGGATGATCACTAAATCATAATTTCAGCACAGAAATTGAATCAACTTACTTCCGCACGCAACACTTGCAAAGGTGGTTTATTATGAACTCCTTTCGTATTTAATAGTCCGATCAAAAGTACGAGGCCTGTCAATATCAGGATCTCAACACCAATGATGATGAAGTTTGGAACAAACTCTATATCAAAGTAAAAATATCCGATAAGAGTGCTTGCTCCCAGAGAGAGAATGAGTCCAGTTATGGATGCCATTACTCCAAGAAGCACATATTCGATCACCTGAATTTTGATTACTTGTCTTTTTGATGCGCCAAGTGTTCGAAGAAGTACAGCCTCGCGGATACGCTGAAATCGGGAAGTTGCTGCTGAACCGGCCAAAACAATGAGTCCGGTTATGATGCTAAATAAGCCAATAAATTGAATCACAAAGGTCACTTTATCCAGGAAAGACCGAACGGTTTCAAGAACCTGTCCAACATCTATAGCAGAAACATTTGGATAAGCTTGTACTAGTTCCTGCTGAAGTCGAAGGGAGGCTTCCCTATTATTTGTGTTGACGGTAGTAGCAAAAAACTGAGGAGCGTTTTCAAGTACGCCGGTTGGAAAAACCACGAAGAAATTAGGGGATGGCTGATCCCATTTCACCGTTCGGGTACTGGCGATATATGTTTGAATGGGTATTCCCTGTACATCCCATGTTAAAGTATCACCGAGAACAGCATCCAGATTTTCCATCTGATCATTTTCTACAGAAATAGGAACTGGACCATCTATATTGCCCACATTGCCTATCCATTCTCCTGAAACCAATGTTTCAGATTCAAGCAATGAATCACGATAGGTGTTGCGGTATTCTCTATTCAAAGCCCAACCGCTTACATCTTTGGTAGTATCCTCCCTCAGAGCTTCGGCATTCATCCCATTTATTTCCTGAATACGCATGGTGATGATCGGTACGTTTTGCAATACCTGATGGCCGTTGGAAGTGATGATCTCATTTACTCCTTCATTTTGATCGTATTGGATATCATAAAGGGCAAGGTTGGGAAGGTCTTCCTGCCCTCCAAAATCAATTTGACCGAGTAGCATATCTTGTGTCAGATACAATGAACTGATCATTGTTACACCAAGACCAAATGTAAGAAGCAGTATAGTAGTCTGATTGTTCGGACGATACAAGTTTGCCAGCCCCTGGCGAAGTTCATAGGAAAATCCTGCACGCAGAAATTTTCTAGACCCTTTCATGATCAGTTTCGCAAAGCCGGTAAGCAACAGCAGACAGGCAACTAATCCTAAGGTGAAGAACATGGCAGGAACGATCTCGCCGATCATTAACCAGGCATAACCGGTAACAAATACCAATAGAATAGCCGATAAGGTGATCTTGGTCCTGTTAGTGAGAAGCTGAATGAGGTTGATGGAAATAGATCGCAGAGAATAAAGTGGGGATATCTTTTTAACAGCCAAGAGAGGAAAGAGGGCAAATAAGACAGAGATCACCAATCCGGTTCCAATTCCAATAGCAATGGAAGACCACGATATGAACAGATCAATATCAACGGGTAGGAATTCCTGCACTAAAACAGGCAGAAAAAGCTGTATTAGTGAACCAAGAGCGGCACCCATCATAGACCCAATAAGTCCCATGGAGGTGGCTTGTATCAAATATATTAGTAATGCCTGATTCGAGGAAACACCAACACAACGTAAAACGGCAACAGTGTTTATCTTCTGCCGGATATATACAAAAATAGAACTGGCAACTCCAATACCGCCTAATAGCAGTGCTATAAAACCGATCAGGTTCAGGAAATTGGAGAGATATAAAATAGCTTCACCAACTTCTTCTTCTCGTTCCTCAACGGTATCAAAGCCAAAGCGAATACCTTCATCCCTAAGCTCTCGGAGGCGATCTTCCACAGCCACCATATCAGTACCTTCAGGGAATTTGTGCCACGAAACGTATTCAAGTCGACTGCCACGCTGAAGTAGTCCCGTTTCTTCTACATTTTCTTTAGGTATGAAGATACGAGGCCCGAAAAAACTAGCTGCCACAGGCTGGCCCGGAATTTCAATGATGGCGCCTTCAATCTTATATGTTATTTGGCCGATCTTGACAGAGTCACCGGGTTGCAGGTTAAAAAGCCGCATTACCGGTTCATCAACGAGAGCTGAGCCATTTTCCTGAAATGCTGAAGCAGCCGAAGCCGGTTCGGTGATCAAGTCTCCGTAAAAAGGAAATCCACCCTCAATAGCTGATATCTGTGAAAGTCGGGTGTTCCCGTTTTTTGGGAAAAAAGCCATAGAATTAAATTCCAAAGCTGTAGAAACATCGCCTCCCAAAGAATCCAGCACCTCTTGTAATTCCGGCTGAAAAGGAGCATTTCGGTCCACTTCCAGGTCGGCTCCCAAAAGCTCTTTGGCCTGACTCTCGATACTTGAATTCAAATTAGCCCGGAAGGAAGTGATCGAAACTTGTGCAGCTACACCAACAATAATGGCCGCCATAAATAGGAATAACTTGGAGCGGTTGGAGCGTGAGTCACGCCAAGCCATCTTGAAAGTCCACATCAATGATTTTCTTTTATCCATACTGATTATTTGACCACTGTTTCAGGTTGTTGTTCCACAGCAGAATCTTCGAATACCTGCCCATTTTTTAACTTGATGATGCGACTACATTTTTTAGCAAGTTCTAAGTCATGAGTTACCATGACCAGCGTTGTACCTTGCTTTTCATTGAGCTCAAAAATCAGGTCTTCGATATGTTCACCGGTTTCAGTATCAAGATTACCTGTCGGTTCATCAGCAAATAAGATCTTGGGTTTATTGATAAAAGCCCTGGCAACAGCAACACGTTGTTGCTCACCCCCGGACAATTGAGTAGGGTAGTGATGGGTTCGGTCTCCAAGTCCAACGGATTCCAGTAATTCCCGTGCGTTTTCCCGAACTTCTTTTGTTCCTTCGCCTCGCAATTCAAGTGGAACCATTACGTTCTCAAGTGCAGTAAGCGTTGGAACCAGTTGGAAGGTTTGGAATACGAATCCCACATGCTGGTTACGAACCCGGGCACGTTCATCTTCATTAAGAGGATTCAATGGAATTCCATTCAGGGAAACACTGCCGGAGGTAGGACGGTCAAGCCCGGCGCATAGGCCAAGCAAAGTAGTTTTCCCTGATCCTGAAGGGCCGACAATGGCACAGGAAATTCCTTCTGGAATGGAAAAATTAATGTCGTTGACGACTGTGAGAGTTTTCGTTCCGCTCTGAAATTTGCGGTATAACTGATTTACTTCGAGTATATTTGTCACGATGCTTATTTGTTTTGAATGATACCGATACAAACAACGGTTTATTACAGAAACATTCCTTTAAAATTTGAGAAATATCTACGTTCTCATCTGGACAAAGTTATTGGTAAAGTTGCTAAATCATAATTAATCTTCGCTTTTCCTTATAGCGAATAAATGAAGTCAATTTTTATGAAATCACTGTTATTTATTATCTCTTTATTGTTTGCTTCTTCAGTGCAAGCTCAGGACTCCAATACAAAAACCATACTCTTCTTTGGTGACAGTATTACTGCCGGTTTAGGGGTGGATAAAAGCCAGGCTTTTCCTGCAATTATTCAAGATCGTATAGACTCTTTAGGATTGAACTACGAGGTGATAAATGGAGGTTTAAGCGGAGAAACCTCAGCCGGTGGTTTGAGAAGAATAGACTGGATACTTCAACGTGATATTGACATTATGGTATTAGAGTTGGGAGGCAATGACGGGTTACGCGGCATTGATCTGAATTCTACAAAAGAAAATTTGCAGAAGATTATTGACAAAGTGCAGACTAATAATCCGGATGCGAAAATCATTTTAGCCGGCATGCAGGTGCCGCCTAATCTCGGTCAGGATTATACCAAACAATTTGAAACTATTTATCCAGAGCTAGCCGAAGAAAATAATTTACCCCTGATACCGATGATAATGGATAAGATCGGTGGGGATGAAGAACTGATGCAAAGTGATGGACTGCACCCCACCCCAAGAGGCCATAAGGTAATTGCCAATACTATTTGGGATACTCTGAGATCAATATTGAATTGATATAGCGAGTTCCCCACAGTAAAAAATCAGCTTTCTTGTTTTTAAATCCATTTACTCTCCAACTGAAGGATATTTTGACCTTCAATCGTAATAAGTGCCAAAACTATCGGATAAAATAACTGATGCTAATGTTTGAACTAACCTCAACGGTTTGCGCAAAATCCATCATAGAGGCATCAGATGCCCGAGACATTAATTCCATGGAGCTTGCTTTACGGGGAATGCTGATCTGATGGTCAGAAAAGTTTATAGTTGAAACATCAGCTAATACAACCCCGGACGTTTCGGCTATGAGTTCTGCACGTTCCTTGGCGGCTTCAATCGCGGCGATCAAAGCTTTCTCTTTTCCTTCTGATATTTTTGTAGAAGAGAATTGTCCGTTAAAAGAGTCAAACCCGTTTTCGATCAGTCTTAGCTGAATCTTTTCATAGATGGAAAAATCGGAGAAGGTAATACTTACGGATTGGTTAGTGGCCGTGATATAGCGGGGTTCATCATTATTGTTATATCGGTTATTGCTCACCTGTCGCCGATTCATCCGGATCGGCTCATAATCAATGTTCTCTTCTTCAATATTCAGATCTTTAAGCAGATCTGCCAGCAGTGACTCACGTTCCCGGTGTAATTCATAAGCTTCTTGAGGAGTCTCACCTTCAGCATTAATGTTCACATTAAAGATGATCAAGTCGGCAGGGAGTATTTCTGAAGCACTCATATTGATGGTGATGGTACGCTCAGAAACGGGCTGCTGAGCCAGGGAGGTGCAACTGATACCGAAAAAGAGCAGGCTTACCGTTAAGGTGATCTTGCTCAGCTTATTACCATTACCATTCAATGCCATATTTTTTTTTGATCTTTTGAACTTCTGCATAATTCTGTCCTTGATTTAATTTGAATACCCGGAATCCTGATCCGGTAATTTCTTTAACCGGATAACCGGCTCTGTACCAACTTTCTAACACCTCTAAATATTGCGCTTCTTGTTTACGGTTTTTGATCACGACACCAAATGTTTTTTCTTCTCCGTCTTTATTGATGATAACTTGCAAAATTATATAAGATGACCACCATCTAAAAGAGCTGACAATATTTATGTTGATCTCATTTAATTCATCTAGTTTTACAGGGGAATCCGGCATATGCTCAAAATTAGCCTGTTCGTCTAAATCTATCTCGATCTCCTCTTTTTTAAGATGAGCTGTCCCCGCTTTTTTGGCAAAAGAGTAGGGGAAATATGCTGCAACCAAGGCCACAATAGCAATGATAAAGCCCGGTATTGTAAACCAATCCTGCCCAAAATCATCAGCTAACATAGAGGTGCAGTAGAATATTCCATAAATAACCATACCGTACCTGTATTCCTTGGACTGAGTGAATGTCAGGTTACCGGTCAGTGAATCTTTTTCTCCTTCTAAATTACTAAGAGTGAATTTCGGCATTATGCATAAGGATTAAAGTTATAGTTGAAGCAATTACCACTCAATTCCATATTCATTTTTTATCTTTTGAACCTCTGCGTAATTGATTCCATGACTGAGTTTGAATATTCGGTTTCCGAGTTGATCATTTTCCTTAACTGTGAAGCCGCTTCTGTACCAATTGTCCAATATCTCTTTAAATCTTTCATGCTTTTTCCGACTTTTCAGGATCATCCCAAATTCATGGGTGGAGTCTCCATTGGTAATTTCCATATGTAGTAAAGATCTCGAGAGTATAAATCGGTATGATTGAATAATGTTGATTCTGATCACAGAATCTTCATTCAATTTAATGGGATGGGCAGGGTATTCATCGGAGTTTTTTTTAGGATAAACGGATATCTTAGTGTCCGAAAGATTTATTTTGCCTGCATTAATGCTGAAGAATAATGCGATGAACCCAATGGTGTAGGCTATTACCAATCCCGAGGACATTAGCATTTCAGCCCAACCGGGAATATCATAATTCATCCAATACAATACAAAAATGCTTAAGATCATACTGACAATAATGGCCATTGGGATCTGAAAATGGGGAGTTTCAGTCAGGGTTACTTTACCGCTCAATGAATCCTTCTTAGAGTGGATTTTTAATAGGTCAAATTCTTCTTTTTCCATTATTCCTGAATTATTTGAGTTACTGTTGGCATCATTTTCTCTACCCACATAGCATACATTTTTGCAGATGGATGAAGCTGATCGGAAGCAAGCAGAGAGTCATCATCTTCAGCTTCTTCTGAGATAGGGGTAATATTTACAAAAGGGATACCAAATTCGCCACTGATATTTTCAGCAATATCATTGTAAAGAGCGATTTCCTTACTAATAACTTCCGGATCGCGATACTTACCAAAAGGAGTAACCCCATAATTGGGAATAGAAACTACAAATACGCGAGAAGTATCACCTTTAGCAAATACGATAGATTGTTCAATCAATTCCCGAAATTCCGTTCGGTATAATTCAATATCCAATCCCTGATATTGATTGTTTACCCCTATCAAAAGAGATACGAGATCAAATGAACTGTCAGGTGAAGTTTCTGTAATACCATTTTTAAGGTCAGTAGTGGTCCATCCGTTTACGGCTATAACTTGAGTTGTATCTACGGTTAAGTTCTTGCTGATCAATGCTTCAGAAAGTTGATTAGGCCAGTTATTCTTTTCATCAATTCCGGTTCCGATAGTATATGAGTCACCTAATGCAAGGTATGAAACAGGCTCAATTCCGGGAGAATTTGTTTGTTTAATTTCATTTGTACAGTTAGATAAGAACAAAAAGACTAAAATGAGAGTAGGGGAGAAAAGGCGGAAATGATGTAATAAATGCATTGGAGGTGGTTTTAATATTAAAATAGTCGGACTAAGGATACTATTTGAAAAAGATATATGCTTAAATAAAAAATAATGGAAGCGCTTGCATTTATACCAAAAACAGACTTTTATTTGATATACATTTAATGAGGCCAATACCGCATAATTTATTATGTAGCAGGGACTACAAATTTACAGATGGAATAAACAAGGCCTTTCGAACAATAATTAAAAGGATCAATACAATGAGCAACATGATTCAACGAGTACTAACGTTATGCGTGGTACTAACCCTTTGTTTGTGTACGATAGATTCGTATGCATCCGAAACAGAAGATGAAACTGTAATTTCAGGGATGGTGACCGATGTCCAGGGAGAGCCTCTTGCGGGAGTTAATATCCGTGTTGAAGGTAAAGTGATAGGTACTTCAACTCGGCCGGATGGAACTTTCAACCTAACCGTTCAGCAAGACCCGCCTTTAACACTGATCGTTTCGATTGTAGGTTTTCGATCGGAAAGGGTCGAGATCACTCAATCTAATGTAGATGGACTTGAAATTACGTTAGAGGAAGAAACCATCTCGGGCGGCGATCTAGTAATTTCTGCTTCAAGAGTTGAAGAAAGTATCTTGAAATCCCCTGTATCTATTGAAAAAATGGATGTTTTGGACATTCAGACAGCAGCTTCTCCTTCTTTTTATGATGCCATTTCCAATTTACAGGGTGTTGATTTCAGTTCTCAAAGTTTGACTTTCAAATCTATTAATACCCGTGGTTTTGGTGCAAATGGTAATACCCGGTTTGTGCAATTGATTGATGGTATTGACAATCAGGCTCCGGGACTGAATTTCTCTGTAGGTAACATTGTGGGTATCTCAGAATTAGATTTAGAGAGTGCAGAATTGATTCCCGGTGCTGCATCGGCTTTGTATGGTCCAAATGCCTTAAATGGTATTCTTTTAATGAACAGTAAGAGTCCTTTTGAATACCAAGGGCTTTCACTGAATATTAAGCAAGGGGTAAATCAAATTGACAGTAATGTTGAGGATCCTTCTCTTTACCAAAGTTATGATTTCCGTTATGGAAACGCTGTAAATAATAAATTTGCCTATAAAGTTACAGCCTCTTATTTGAGAGCCCAGGATTTTGTAGCTCAGGATTATCGCGATCAAAGCGGAATTGTAGAACGCGGTGACTATCCAAGAGATGGCCGAAGAGTTTTCAATGGTGTTAATATTTATGGTGATGATATTTTGAATTTAGGCTCCATTGCGGATGGTGTTATTGCCGGTGGTGGTGCACAAGGAGCACAAACTGCAGCTATCCGTTCATTGATCCCGGATGGGCCAGCTGGGAACTTCTCTGCACCAGGTTTCAGAGAAGAAGAATATGTTGATAACACTACGGAAAGTTTAAAATTTGGTACTGCTCTTCATTATCGCATTAATGATAACTATGAGGTTTTAGGGCAATATAATATTGGGTTTGGTAGTACGGTTTACACAGCCAATGACCGATTTGTACTGGATGACTTCAACATATGGACCGCTAAGTTTGAATTGCGAAATCCAAACTTCTTCTTACGCGCCTACACTACCCAGGAAGATGCCGGTGATAGTTATGCTGCAAATACTGTAGCTACCAGAGTAAATCAGTTAGCTTACATTACACCTTACTTTCAGACATTTGCAGGAGCTCGTACGCAGGGAGCTACCATAGAGCAAGCGCATCAGCAGGCCGATGCTGCTGCAACCGCAAATCAACAGAATTACCTGCCTGGCACCGAAGGTTTTGAAGATGAAGTAGATCGTCTGAGAGGCCTTTCCATAGCAGAAGGAGGAGCATTATTCCTTGATAAATCAGATCTTTATCATGCCGAAGGGATGTATAACCTCTCCAATGTAATCGATCCTTCTCAGGTTGAAGTTATTGTAGGTGGGAATTATCGTTTATACGACCTCAATTCTGAAGGTACATTGTTTGCTTATGATGATGTAGCAAATCAGGAAGAATTTAACATTAATGAATACGGTGCCTATGTACAGGCTTCAAAGAGCTTCCTTGATGACAACCTTAATCTTCAGGGCTCATTGCGTTATGACAAGAACGAATACTTTGACGGGCAGCTTTCCCCGCGTATCTCAGCTACTTTTACCGTTGCTGATGATCACAATTTCCGGGCTTCCTACCAAACCGGATTCCGTATCCCTACAACGCAGGATCAGTTCATTCAACTTGATGTAGTGAGCCGATTATTGATCGGTAGTAACCAAAAATTGGTTGATCGATATCGCTTTGAAACAAACCGAGTCTACACTGCACAAAGCGTTAGAGAAGCCCGTGAGATCGCTAACGGTGGCGGAACAGCCCAAGCTGCTCGTGACGCTCTCGAAATTGTAGATTTTGAAGAATTTGATACGGAAAAAGTGGAGACCTATGAAGTGGGTTATAAAGCTTTATTATGGGATCAACTGATGGTTGATGCCTACTACTATTACAGCTCTTACACTGATTTTATAGCTGAGATCCAGTTCATTCAAGGTGTTCCAAATGGGATGACTGTAGACCCGGTAACTTTTGATTCACAAAGCGAACCAGGTCAAGATGCCATCATCAATGGTGGAGTATTAACTCAGGAATACGGTTTTGATGTGAATGCAGACGGTACGGTTGACTCACACGGGTGGGGACTTAACCTTGAATATTCTCTTCCTAAAGGATATACCCTGGGAGGTAATGTTTCTTACAATAAACTGTTAGATCAGGATGCCTTGATCGAGCAGGGATTCCGTGCAAGTTACAATACTCCGGAATGGAGATATAATGTAAGTCTTGCAAACCGTAATGTATTCGAAAATGTTGGATTCAACGCTACCTACCGATGGCAGGATGCCATGCTTTGGGAGTCTTCATTTGGCTCCGGTGTAGTTCCGGCTTTTGGATCGCTTGATGCGCAAGTGAGCTACAAGCTTTCAGAGTATAATACCATTCTTAAACTGGGGGGAAGTAACGTTCTTAATGAGCGATATACGACCTCATTTGGTAACCCGCTAATGGGAGCTATATACTACTTTTCGCTCACATTTGATCAATTCCTGAACTAATTAAAAAAGAGATTTTATTATGAAACGTTTAAAACAATTATCAAAATTACTCTTAGTTACCGCAGTTGTTTTCGCTGGTTGTGATGGTCAGGAAAGTTCACTGATCGGTGACAGGATCGAGAATAATCCACTGCCAAACCAACCTAATTATACAGCCGGGGATGCAGATTTTTCCAATTATATAGCCATTGGAAATTCATTAACGGCAGGACTTATGGATGGCGCATTATACACTAATGGTCAAATTCATGCTTTTCCTGCGATTTTAGCAGGTCAGTTAGAATTGGTTGGAGGTGGTAATTTCCTTCAGCCTGACGTTAATTCCTCAAATGGATTTAATGCTTCCTTATCGGATCCTCAACAGGGTCTGATCTTAGGCAGAACGGAGCTTGATACTAATATTCCAGGTCCGGTTCCTACGCAAGGTGAATTCCCAATACCTGCTTTCAATGGCGATAGACTAAATGTGAATAATCTGGGTGTCCCTGGAATTAAAGTTGCGGATCTCTTCTCTAGTGATCTTCAAAATAATAATGCCCTAGGCTTATACTATTCCAGATTTGCGACAAATCCAGGATCGTCTACTATCATACAAGATGCAGTTGCTAAAAACCCTACGTTCTTTTCATTGTGGATAGGAAACAATGATGTACTGGGTTATGCATTGAGTGGCGGATTAGACGAGAATATGATCACAACTCAAGGTGATTTTCAGAATAGTCTTGGTAATGCGATAGGCGCATTGGTTCAAACCGGTGCAACTGGTGTTGTTTTAAACATCCCACCACTGGTAACCCTGCCATTTTTCAGAGCCATTCCGTATAACAGAATAGAACTTGACCAAGCTACAGCAGATCAAATAAATGCAGGTTTAACTCCGGTAAATCAGGCAATGATGGCTTTAACACAAGCACCGATCAATCATGATCCTGAAGACATAGCCCGTCGTACGATGGAATACTCAGCAGGAAATAACCCTATTCTTGTTATTGATGAAGAATTAGAAGATCTCGGTCCAAAATATGATATGCTGCTCGGAGCCGGCGCCATTAACCAGCAACAAAGAGATGCATTAGTGCCTTACGAACAATCAAGACCACTTACAGCCGGCGAGCTTGTTTTATTGACTGCAGGTTCTGTATTGGGAACCGAAGCAGACGGAGATGACGCTGTTGCAGATACTCCGATCGGAGTAGTTGTACCATTAGGTTTTGATGTGACGGATCAAAGTTTAAATGGTGATAAGTACTATCTTACGTTGGCTGAGCAAACGAATATTGTTACTGCAAGAGCTACATTTAACGCTGTTATAAGTGGAGTTATTGATGCAACGAATCAGCAAGCAGGTGCAGATGTGGTACACTTGGTTGATGTAAATCCATTTATGGCAGATATATTGGGATTAACTTCAACCGAGGCTCAGCAGCTAGCACTTACTGCAGCCGGACAAGCAGCAGCTGATGGTGTAACTGGGAAAAGTGTTAGAGGATTTAATCTTCAGCCAGATTTCAGTCCCGGAGGCATTTTTTCAACGGATGCTGTTCATCCTAACCCCAGAGGACATGCTATTGTAGCCAATGAGATCATTAAAAAATTGAATGAAGTCTATGATGCAAATATCCCTGAAGTTGATGTGCTAAATTACCCAAGTGTTATTATAGCTCAGTAGTCTTTCAGCTTTTACAAAAAACCCCGCTTTTATCAAAAGCGGGGTTTTTTTATGCCACTTTCTAAAATTGATGTCAGATTAGGGTAACTTTGACATCCCGCAATGTATGAAAGGCAGATGGCATACTATTTGCTCTATGGATAACAAATAAAGAAAAGTATAAAGCCAAAATTCCAACTGAAGAGTACATGAGTAAAGAAAAAATTTCAGAAAAAGAACTTGAGACCCAGGAAGAGGTTGTTGAAGAAGAACCATCAACTGAGGCAGAGAAAGCACAAGATGAGAAAGAATCTGAAAAAGACGAAAAAGATTTAAAGATCGAAGAACTTGAAAATGAATTGGCCTCAGCCAAAGACGGTCTTTTACGAAAAGCAGCTGAACTAGAAAATGTTCGGAAGCGAGTTCAGCGAGAACGAGTTCAGCTTTTTGAAGAAGCAAAAGCAGGGGCATTGGAAGATTTTATGCCCATAGCCGATGACCTTTTAAGAACATTGAAGGCTGCCGAAGAATCCGAAATTGAGGACAGTTTCCTGGAAGGTGTAACGTTGGTGGCAGAGAAATTTAAAAGTGTGCTTGAAAAACATGGAGTAGAGCGCATCGATGCAACAGGTGTTCCTTTTGATGTAAACCTGCACGATGCCATGATGAAACAACCCGCTTCAGATGACGATACAGGAAGTGATGTAGTCCTCCAGGTATTGGAAAGTGGCTATAAGATTGGTAACAGAACAATTCGTCATGCCAAAGTAATTGTAAGCGAGTAAAATATATTTATGTCTACTAAAAGAGATTATTACGAAATACTCGGAGTTGATAAAAGTGCTTCGGAAGCTGAAATAAAAAAAGCCTATCGAAAGAAGGCCATGAAGTTTCACCCCGACAGAAATAAAGGGGATTCCGATGCTGAAAAGAAATTTAAGGAAGCATCTGAAGCGTACGAAGTCCTGAAAGATCCACAGAAAAAAGCTCAGTATGATCAATTTGGTCATGCCGGAGTTAACGGACAGGGTGGCTTCGGTGGCGGTGGAGCCGGAGTTGACTTCGATAACATGGGCTTTGAGGATATCTTCAGTAGGTTTGGTGATATCTTCGGAAGTGGATTCTTTGGAGAAGAAGCTTTTGGAGGAGGTGGCCGACGAGGACGCTCCCGTGGCCGACGCGAGCCCGGTCAGCCCGGCTCGGATATGAAGATCCGAATGCCTCTGACACTTGAAGAGATCGCTTTTGGAGCTGATAAGAAACTTAAGATCAAGAAGCAGATCAAATGCGATGAGTGTAGCGGAACCGGCGCAGAGACCAATTCTGATTTTGAGACCTGTTCTACATGTAACGGAATGGGAGAAGTTAGGCAGGTTACCAGAACCATGTTAGGACAGATGGTGAATGTTCAGGCTTGTCCAACTTGTAGTGGTGAAGGTCGCATCATCAAGAATAAATGTAAGAAGTGTAGTGGTGAAGGCCGAATAAAAGGAGAGGAAACCATTAAGGTAAACATTCCTTCCGGAGTTTCTAATGGCAACTACATTACACTAAGAGGACAGGGTAATGCCGGACGAAGAGGTGGCTCAGCAGGTTCTTTGATCGTACTGATAGAAGAAAAAGAACACGAACATTTTGACCGTGATGGAAATAATATCTATTACAACTTAACACTTAGTATTCCGGACGCTGTACTTGGTACCGAGGTTCAGGTACCTACGCTGAAAGGAAAGGCCAAGCTTAAGATCGATCCCGGCACACAGCCAGGTAAAATGTTGAGAATGCGGGGTCGCGGAATCAAAGGACTTAATAATTCCGGTGAGGGAGATCAATATGTCCGTCTTAACATTTATGTACCTGAAGAGCTCACAGATAAAGAAAAAGAGGCCATACAGTCATTTAAAAGCTCAGAGAATTTTGATGCTAAAAATGCGGACGGAAGCGAGAAGAATTTCTTTTCTAAAATGAAAGATATGTTTGGGTAGAAATGTGCTATGTGCTGTGTTATTTCAATGCACAGCACATTGCACACTGCACATTATTATTCTGCTAGAACGGCAGTGCCGCTCACGGTAACCATTAGCATACTTCCATTGGCTCCTATGGTCTCATAATCCAGATCGATACCAATAACGGCATTTGCACCTACGCTGTTGGCTTTCATTTCCAATTCTTCAAAAGCGATCTTACGCGCTGATTGTAATTCTTTCTCATAAGCTCCGGAACGACCACCCACGATATCCCGAATACCCGCAAAAAAATCTCTGAAGATATTTGCCCCAAGAATAGCTTCTCCGGTTACAATACCTAGATATTTTTTTACTTCTCTTTTATCCAGATTGTTTGTTGTGGTCATGATCATGATAAATGCTCCTAATGTTATTTTTAATATGGGAATTCAAGGCAGTCATACTCAAGAATAGCATGAAAGTTACCTTTAGAATAAAAGTATGACTATAAAAAAAGCCTTTCCCTGAATAGAGAAAGGCTTAAGATCTTTAAGCGATGAAAGTTTAGTTTCGTCCGCCTTTATTATTTCTTGGACGATCTTCACGAGGCTTGGCTTCGTTTACTTTAACAGCACGACCATCAATCTCAGCACCATCCAATTGGTCGATCGCAGCTTGTGCTTCTGCGTCGTTGTCCATTTCAACAAACCCGAAGCCTTTTGAACGGCCTGAGTATTTGTCGCTTATTACTTTTGCTGAACTTACTTCTCCGTAAGCTTCAAAAACTTCTCTAAGTTGGTCATCTGAAACCCCATAACTTAGGTTTCCTACATAAATGTTCATAATGTCTAAATCTGGTTGAAAATTAAATATCGGAATGCAAGGAAAAACCAGAACTAAAGTCTGAAAAAATGCAGTAGTCTAAGTACCATTGTCAATCCAATGGCAAAAGTACGTTATTTTAGACCTATCACAAAGGATTTAGGGAATTTATTTTATTAGCTGAAACTGAAAGGTCTGGATATTTCCGTTCAAGAAATTAAAGAGACTACTTTAAATTCTGTGTTTTCTTCATCGATTCATCTGCCATCTCTTTGTGATAGGATTTCAGCTTATCAGCGAGTTCGTTATCATTCATTCCAAGCATTCTAACAGCCAATAACCCCGCATTATTAGCTTTACCAATGGCAACAGTAGCAACCGGAATTCCATTGGGCATTTGCACGATCGAGTAGAGGCTGTCCACTCCGCCCAGAGCCGAGGTTTTAACGGGAACACCTATTACAGGCAATGTGGTATGGCTGGCAAGCATTCCCGGAAGGTGAGCTGCACCACCGGCACCGGCTATAATAATTTTGATCCCTCTATCACGGGCTTCTTTTCCGTAGTTCGCCATCACGTCCGGTGTTCGGTGAGCTGAAACTACTCGTTTCTCGTAAGGCACTTCAAAATAATCTAAAATTTCAGTGGCTTCTTTCATGGTAGGCCAGTCGCTATCGCTGCCCATTACCACTCCGACGATGGCATTACTCATTTTTTAATTCTTTGATTGGATTTAAATAATGGATGGAATATAGAACTCAGAACTCAGAAATCAGAATTTCAAATTTCGATCTCGCGTGTTACATGGGTTGCTTTTTTATAGGTCTCCTCAAGGTCGTCTCCCAGGAGGGTATAATGTGCCATTTTCCGGCCCACCTTGCTATCCACTTTCCCATATACATGGAGATGCCCGTGCTCGGTTTCCAAAGCTTCGGTGATTTGGTCGGCTTCAGCAGGACGTTTATGCGTCCCTAATAGGTTGATCATGGCCACTGCAGGTTTATTCAGCCTGGTTGAGCCGAGTGGAAGTCCAAGTACCGCACGGACATGATTCTCGAATTGGGAGGTTACTGTTCCCTCAATGGTATAATGACCGGAATTATGTGGCCTTGGGGCCGATTCGTTTAAAATCAGGGATCCCTCTTTGGTGAGAAAAAACTCATAGGCGAAAATACCTTTCCCATCAATGGCTTCTGTAGCTTTGAAAGCTAATTCCTGAGCCATTTCCTGAATAATTTTTTCAACGGGAGCCGGGGATAATACCGCTACACAAATATGATCTTCCTGAACTGTCTCACAACAAGGGTAAACAACTGTTCCCGTTTCGTTTCGGGCTACCTGTACTGCGAGTTCCTTAGTAAAATCAACGAAAGCTTCGGCCAGAATATCTTCTCCATTATTGCCGCCGAGTTTTGAAAAAGCTTGTTTTGCATCTTCAATATTCTTCACTGTTACATTCCCATAACCGTCATATCCACCTTTAGATGATTTCAACATAAAAGGCCAGCCATGAGTTTTTCCAAAATCTTCGAGCTCAGATTCATTTTTAACCAGCTTGTATGGAGTGACCGGAATTCCGGCGGCCTCAAAAGTCTGTTTTTCGATCAGTTTGTTCTCAATGAGTGCAAAACTATCAGGAGAAGGATATATCGGGGTTCCACTTTTCTCCTGAACTTCCTTCAGGATATCAGAGCTGATAAATTCATTCTCAAGTGTGATCACATCACACCCCTTGGCAAATTCCACCATATCATCCACCGATTCAAAAGAACCGGAAGTAGAAAAAGGAGTCATAAATTGAACCGGTTCATTTTCGGATCGGTCTGAGAAAACAGCTACCTGAATTCCAAATCTAAAAGCTTGAAGACTGCTCATCCGGGCAAGCTGACCTGCACCTAAAAATCCAAGTTTCAGTTTTGCGGGAAGTGAAGAAAGAGGCATAAGTCGTTTTTATTTTGAATGTAAGAATATTTTTAGTCAGGCGTATAAACTGGATTGGTTAGCCTTCAATGAAAAGACATCAATATCTTGATTACTTCTATCAATCAATGAATGAATTCCGTAATTTTTGATATTGAAAAAATCAGCCCGAAATATGGATATTGAAGAAAAGCTAAAGCAAATTAAATCAAGGTTCGAAGAAGTAAATGCCGCAATGAGTGACCCGGCGGTGTTTGATGATCCTGACAAATATACTGAGCTTACCAAGGAGAGAAGTGATCTGGAGGAATTGGTAAAGGATTATGATTCCTGGAAAGATCTTACGAACCGGATGGAGGGAAATAAGGAACTCATCGAAATGAATGAGGATGCCGAGATCACTGAAATGGCACGAGATGAAAATAAGGAGATCAAAACAGAACTGGCCGAACTGGAAGAAGCCATCAAAATGAAATTGATCCCGAAAGACCCCGAAGATTCGAAGAATGCTATTGTGGAAGTCAGGGCAGGTACCGGGGGGGATGAAGCCGCTATCTTTGCCGGTGATCTTTTTGAGATGTACCGCCGTTATGCAGACAAGATGGGCTGGAAGATGAGCATTATGAGTATCAATCACTCCGAAAAGGGTGGGTACAAAGAGATCGTGTTTTCGTTGGAAGGCGATGAGGTATTTGGGAAAATGAAGTATGAAAGCGGTGTTCATCGCGTGCAGCGGGTTCCTGAAACCGAAAGCCAGGGTCGCGTTCATACCTCAGCTGCAACCGTTGCAGTTCTTCCCGAAGTAGAAGAAGTAGATATCCATGTCAATCCTGCAGATATTCGGGTTGATACCTTTCGCGCGAGCGGAGCAGGTGGTCAGCACGTTAACAAAACAGATTCCGCTATTCGTTTGACTCATGAACCTACCGGAATTGTAGTTGAATGTCAGGAAGAGCGTTCTCAGCATCAGAATAAAGAGAAGGCCATGACCATGCTCCGGGCGAAGATGTATGATATTGAACTGGAGCAGAAGCAGAAGGAGAGAGCCGCTGAGCGAAAAAGTCAGGTTTCAACAGGAGATCGTTCGGCCAAGATCCGAACCTATAATTTTCCTCAGGGTCGATTTACCGATCACCGTATCAACCTTACACTTTATGATCTGGATAACATTATGAAAGGTGGAATTGATGAAGCGATCGAAGCACTTCGGGTTCAGGACAATCTTGAGAAACTGAATGCCTTGGCTGAAGAATAAAGTATATAAAAAAAGCTCGTTTCATCTAAGAAACGAGCTTTAATAAATGAACTCTTAAATTCAGTTTATACTGAAGGAGCAGCGGCAAGCAATTCATCACTTGCTTCATCTGCAAACTGCTCAAAGTTCTTAATGAACATTGCAGCCAGCTTTTTGGCTTTAGCATCATAGGCTTCCTTATCTGCCCATGTGTTACGGGGAACCAGTACTTCACTTGGTACCCCGTCAACTTCAGTAGGAACCTGAACTCCAAATACAGGATCTTTGACGAATTCAACATTTTCAAGATTACCTGCGATGGCTTCACTCAGCATACGTCGGGTATGAGGAAGTTTCATCCTATGTCCTGTTCCGTACTCTCCGCCAGTCCAGCCGGTATTTACCAACCATACATTTGAGTTGTGCGTGCGAATTTTTTTCGCTAACAACTCTGCATAAACGGTTGGGTGCAATGGCATGAAAGGCGCACCGAAGCAAGCTGAGAACGTTGCCTGAGGCTCTGTAACACCACGCTCAGTACCGGCAACCTTAGCGGTGTATCCACTGATGAAGTGATACATTGCTTGCTCAGGAGTCAATTTAGAAATAGGAGGGAGTACACCAAAAGCATCTGCGGTTAAAAAGATAATATTTTCAGGATGTCCGCCTTTACCGTTTTTACTTGCATTCGGGATGAATTCAAGTGGGTATGAACAGCGAGTATTTTGTGTAAGACTTACATCATCAAAATCTGGTTCACGGTTTTTGTCAAGTACTACATTTTCCAAAATAGTACCGGGCATCTTGGTTGTAGCATAAATTAGAGGTTCATTTTCCTGAGACAGGTTGATGGTTTTTGCGTAGCATCCTCCCTCAAAGTTGAATGTTCCCTCATCGCTCCACCCGTGCTCATCATCACCGATCAATGTCTTTTCAGGGTCAGCTGAAAGCGTGGTTTTTCCTGTTCCTGACAATCCAAAGAAAACAGCTGTTTTACCATTCTCGTCATGGTTTGCAGAACAATGCATGGCCATTACACCTTTCTTGGGGAGTAAATAATTCATTACTCCAAAAATACCCTTCTTTACTTCTCCGGAATACAGTGTGCCTCCGATGAGAATGATCTTCTTCTCAAAATTGCAAAGTATATATGTGCTGGTGCGGGTTCCATCTTTTTCGGGATCGGCTTTCAAATGAGGAGCCGCCAATACTGTAAATTCAGGTTCGTGGTCTTTGAGCTCTTCATCAGAAGGGTTGATAAACATGTTATGTGAGAACAGTCCGTGATATGCAGCTTCACTCACTACACGTACATTAAGCCTGTTTTTCTTGTCAGCACCACAAAAAAGGTCTTTAACAAAGAGATCCTTGTCTTCCAGATAGCTAATAGTTTTATCAAAAAGATTATCGAAAACTTCTTCTGAAATAGGCTGGTTGATCTCACCCCAATCAATATCATCGTGAATAGAGGGTTGGTCTACAATGAATTTGTCCATTGGAGAACGGCCGGTATATTGTCCGGTTAAAACTCTCAATGCATGATCTTTAGTGAGAATGGCCTCACCGCGAATAATAGCTTGCTCATATAACTCAGCCGGTGAAAGGTTCCAAAATACATTTTCGTGTTTATCCAGACCGAGGTACCCAAGTCCGGTTTTACTTTTCGGATGCGATTTGTAATCTACGCTCATGCTGTCTTTTTGGTTGTTTTATTTTTTCAGGAGTCAAGAAGGTAAGCATTTGATTGATGAATTTTAACCTATAATCCTAAGATTAGGCAATAATTGAAGGCATTTATGGAAAAACTTGTAAGTGCTTTTCATACTTATGTTGAATGAACATTTTACCTAAATATGAATGCCTGTAATGAACATAAGATGAAAATGGAAAAATTATATCCCTGATATTTTTGGAATTTTATGATTCCATACCTTTTAAATAGAGAAAGAAACATTCATATAGAGTTGGCTAAGATCATTAATTTCAGATCTTTTGAAGGGCAAGAAGGACTTTCTCTTGCCTGTTCTTATTATCCCCTTCTATTCTTTCTAAAGCTTGATAGGAACTTTTTAGCAGAGAGTCAGCATAGGATATTTGGCCTAATTTCAAATAGAACCTTCCTACATGGTATTCAGCCATTGCACGTTCTATGGAATAATTCTGATGAATCTCCTTAATTTTTTCGAAGCTTTCTGAGTAATAAGGTTCCGCTTTCTCTAATAACCCCTTTTGACTGAGAGCTCTGCCGATCCCTAAATTGGAGTGAACCATAAATGAATGATCATCGGATAGTTCTTTTTTAAAAATTGAAGCTGCTTCTTCAAAACTGGCAATAGCCGAGTCAGGGCGGTTAATTTCAAGCATTAGATTTCCGATGCTAAAAAAGCTAATTCCGGTATTGGTATGATCTCTTCCCAGGATCTCGAGACGCATAGCTAACGCTTCTTCAAAATACTCTCCTGCACGTTCATAATTTTGAAGTTCAGTATCTACCAGTCCAAGATTATTGATGACGACTGCTACATTTGGGTGAATAGGACCAAATAGTTCTTTTTGGATCCTTAACGCTTCCATCATTAAAGATCTGGCTTCAAGAAATTGCCCGGTGATTAATTACAATGCAGCTAAACTATTAATACTTTGTGCTACTTCAGGATGAGGAGATCCAAGAAGCTCTGTACGCTTTTCCAGTACTTCAAGGTATATATCCTCTGCTTCCTGATATTCACCTTTATTATGGAGGGTTATAGCAAGCTTATTCATAATATCCAGTGTTTGAATATTATCAGTACCCAGTTTTGTTGTAAAAACATTCAGGCTTTCACGAGCCAATTCTTCTGCCAGCGTATAATTACCTTGTCTTCGAATACTGTAAGCAAGATTTGAAAGAGTTGAAGCGGTTTCTACATGATCACTACCGAGGGTTTTTTTTCTCTGCTCGTATACCAGCCTAAAAATAGTTTCCGCCTCATGATAATCCCCTATATCATTCAATACTAATCCCAGATTATGTTTGCTTGCCAAGGTAAGAGGATGATAGTACCCCAAGTTTCGCTCTCGCATACTGATCGCATTTCCAATCAGGTATTTCGCCTGCTCAAAATTCCCAATGTTGCGATAAACTTGTCCGGTAATATCAAAAAGTCGTGCCTGAAGAAGGGGTTGACCGGATAATTGTTCAGATTTTTGAACTCCATTTCTGAGGAGTTCTCGGGTGGTAAAGACATTACCAAGGTTGCTTGCCGGGTCGCTGGCTTCAAAAAGCTAGATCAGAAAATCTGAAACTTCTTCTGCTTTTGTTGCGGCCATTTGTGCCTGTGCTCGCTGTTCGGTGATCCTGAATGTATAAAATGAAGCAAAGCTGATGATCAGAATTAATATAAAGGTTGCTACGCCCAGGGCTTTTTTGTTTCTCCGAAGGTATTTTTTTGAAACATAGGTCAGGGTTTTATCACGAGCTGATATGGGTAAATGCTTTTCAAACTTTTTAAGATCTGCTAAGAATGCAGAAGCAGACCGGTATCTATTTCTGTGATGTTTCTGTAAAGCCTTTAAGATGATCTCATCAAGATCAGATCCAATATCTTTGGTTGTCAAACCTGCATTAGGGGCTACATTACCACTTGGTGGAACGGGATTGAAGTAAAGGATCTTTTCATAAGCTTCGGTAAATAAAAGACCATCTAAAGAATAAGGGAGCCTGTTTGTAAGGGATTCATAGAATACTAACCCAAGAGAATAAATGTCGGTGGCAGTTGTAATTGTCTGTTGTCTTATCTGTTCAGGAGCAGCATAGGAGAGTGTTAAAGCATGTTTCTTTATTTCAGGAACGGACTCCTTGGTTTTCCTCCGAAGTAATTTTGAAATTCAGAAATCCCGGATCTTAATATCTTCCTCTTTAGTAACTAAGATATTATCAGGTTTAAGATCTTGATGTACAATCAAATTCTCGTGTGCGTGCTGGACTGCTTTCAAAACTTTCTTAAACAGGTTAATACGGCCTGAAAGAGGAAGTTTGTTTTGAATACAGTATTCAGTGATAGGAATCCCATCTATATATTCCATAATGAAATAGGGAACCCCATCGGCAGTTAAATCTCCGTCATAGATGTGATCAATGCTCGGCTGATTTAGTTCTGCCAGGATGTTTCGTTCTTGTTTGAATCGCTCAATATTGTCTGCAGTGGCTCTGTCTGCATTTATTAATTTAATAGCTACTTTATGCTCAAAAACACCATCAGTTCTTTTTGCAAGAAAAACCGTTCCCATCCCGCCTTTTGCAATTTCTTTGATGATGGTGTAAGCACCAACCTTTTTACCTATTAAAGATCTGGTGCTCTGTAACACATCAAGCTCGTCAGGAAGGTCTTTGAAAATATCGCTAATAAAATCGGCGGGATCTTCGAGCCATCCTTCGGAATCGGTAATGGATTTTATCAGCGCTTCTACTTCATGCTGCAATTCAGTGTTGCCTTGACATTCTTTGCTAATAAATAGCTCTCTGGCTTTAGCAGGTAATGAAAGTGAACGGTCTGCTATATTCTCAATTTTATGCCAGGTCTTTTTGTCCATTCATGAACCCCGGGGCAAGCCTTATAAGATGTTACTTTTCAAGCTCAAATTTCCCTTTCAACTCTTTATAAAGCCATCCTCTTGCTTTCAGCCAATCTCTTTTAACTGTGCTTTCTGAGATTTCCAGCGCTTCAGCAGTTTGTTCAATACTCATTTCACCAAAAAAACGCATTTCGACAACGGTACTCAATCGTTCATTTAGTTTGGATAGTTCTTTTAAGGCATTATCAATATCAATTAGTTCTTGAGCTTTATTATCAAAGGTAAAATAAATGCCTTCAACATAGGTAAGGTCCTTGTTTTTACCGCCTCGTTTCTTAGCATTCTTTTTTCGTGCATAATCAATCAGTATTTGCCTCATGCACTTCGACGCTATAGCCAAAAAATGGTTCCTGTCATTCACCTTTATACAATCCTGGTCAATGATCTTCAGGTAAGTTCATGGACTAATTCTGTTCTGGACAAAGTGTGATCGGAATATTGCCTATTGATATGTCTGTTGGTAATGTTTTTAAGCTTATCATATGCCCCCTGTTCCCCTTCTTTTAACCTATTTAATAAATGCGAAACTTCACTTGCAGTACTCATAAACCAAATATCTTCTCTTCTGATGATCTAAATTCGCATTATCTATAATAGATAATGATAGAAAATTGGAGGTAATAAACCAATTTTGCAACTCAAGTTATTGATGAACTGCCTGTAACTTCATGAAATCATTGGTATATCATGACTTCAGTAAGACCATTCAGTAACTCATCTTTATAATTATCGGAACCTTCAAGCCAACCTTCTGACTCTGTTATAGAATGGAGGTATTCAAAGATCTGTTCTTTAAGTTCTGTCTGCCCGCGATATTTTTGTTCGATAAAAGACTTTCGCTTTTCCTTTGGAACATCCAGAACTTGGTCCAGAATAGGTTCAATGTCATTCCAATTAATTTTACTCATTGTCCTGAAGATTAAATTAAGAGTCCTTAGGCTATTCTAATACGTATACCCAAGACATAAAGGCGTCAATTAATACTATGTTAAACATCCGTTCTATTTATAAAAACAGAGCGGGAAGGTTCATTTATTTAGCTTTAACTTTTAGCATATACATTACATAATTTACAATTCAACCTTACTAATATAAATACATGATAATAAAGTACATTTTCATTGGTTTGATGCTGGTTAAAGTGCCCAAAATTTCAAGATTGTAAATGACAATGAATAGCGGATCAAAATTCAGGATGCCGGCTGAGTGGCACAGGCACGCAGCAACACAGTTACACTGGCCTTCAAACAAAGAAATTTGGTCAGGGGAACGGCTTGATAGAGTAGAAGAGGTGTATTGCAGGATTATTGAAGAATTGCACTTTTTTGAACCCATTCACCTTTTTGTTGAAAACCTGGAAGTTCGAAATCGGGTAATGCAAAAGCTTTCTCTGAAGCCTGTCGAACTCGACAGGATCGTGATCCATCAGCAAAAGATAAATAGTGTTTGGGCACGAGACTGTAGTGCTGTTTTCGTTCAAAAAGGAAATGATTACGTGATCACTGATTGGGATTTCAATGGTTATGGTGGAAAAAGCTCTGTTTGGGGAAATGACAGCATATTACCGTCCTTTATTGCAAATAAGTTCGGCATAAACAGGGTTCAGCCGGGCATGACCCTTGAAGGAGGTGCAATCGATGTGAACGGAGCCGGAGCTTTATTAGCTACTGAATCTGTGTTGTTAAATAAGAACCGAAATCCCAAGCTATCCAAAGCTCAGATTGAGTCCAAATTGAAGGAGTATCTTGGTGTTAAACAGATCATACGGTTAAAGAGAGGGTTAGAGGGGGATGGGAAAGATGGTCATGTTGATCAAGTCACCCGTTGGCTTAATGAAGATACAGTTGTAACATCAGTGTGTGAAAGCAAGGATGATATTAACTATGAAGATCTTGAGAAAAATAAAGAGATCTTAAGATCGGTTAAGCTAAAGAATGGGAAAAATATAAATATTGAGACCTTGCCATTGCCAAAAGTTTGTAATGAGAAAACGGCCTCAAACGGGATGGAAAGTGTACCTGTCAGCTACACATCTTTCTATATTGCCAATGGAGTAGTATTGGTGCCTCTTTATGATAAAAAGTATGATGAGCAGGCATTGGAGTTATTCAGAACTTATTTTCCCGGAAGAAAAATAATAGGCATTCCAAGTCAGGATCTGGCGATAGGAAAAGCTTCTATTCATGGTATCACCCAACAATGGTATGGAATAAACACCCGGGTTTGAAGCAGTATTGAAACAGTAATTAATTTATCTCTTCAATATCGATACGGGTTGGGGTTTTTTCCCCGGAGATGATCATCTTTGATGCATTTGCTACAGCTTTTATGGTATTCGTAGTATGGGGAATATGAATAGTATTGAACTCATCACTAACCTTGTGATAATCCTGATCTATGTCGATAGGGGTTGTGCTGATACTATGCGCAGGTATTCCAAGTCGTGCAAACGGGGCGTTATCTGACCTCAGAAATAGGTTTTGATTTGGATAAGGATCAGGATAAAACTCAAAATCTATGTCGGCTGCACTTTCTTTTAGAATATTACCCAAAGAAGAATATTCAAAACCGGTAACCCAAGCGGTATTAGGGCCTTCAATAGCTGGTTTACCTATCATTTCCAGATTCATCAAAGCAACTATATTCTCAGGATCTATTTGATCTGAAAAGTATGTAGATCCATAACCACCGATTTCCTCAGCAGTGAAAGCAACAAAATATATAGTACGATTGGGTGGAGCAAGACTCTTGAAATACCGGGCCAATTCTATGATTCCAGCTACCCCGGAGGCATTATCATTGGCTCCGTTTGCAACAGAGTCCTCATCAACAGGGGAGATCACTCCAATGTGATCATAATGTGCAGAAAACAAAACGATCTCATCTTTTTTATTCCCTTCGATCATTCCTGCAATATTTGATAGCTCATGGTCTGTTATATCATATTCTAAATCAATGTTAAAACTACGTACAGATTGATCAGTTAATATGAAAACATCATGAGGTGTTTTGTTCAATTCAAGAGAACGATTTGATCGTACAAAGTACGATCGATATCTATGAAACAATTTTGAGTGTTCCCTAGATACCAGAACTACAGAAGATTCCTGATCATCAGTAAGTGCTCTGAATTTTTCCCTGTAATTGTCTTCACTTGAAATGTTTTTGATGTTTGCATCTTCTGTGTTCCATTTCAGATTCGGTGTCATTGCAAGACCAAAGTAATATTTACTGTCTAGTTTTTGGCCATTTATGTGTACAGAAGTTTCAATGGGTTTTGCAGAGTAAATGGTGAAATTCTGCTTGTAGTCTGGTAGGCCTGATAATGTAGAAAGCCCAATTTCTCTGAATTCATTGGAAATAAAATCAGCAGATAGATGAATCTCTGGCTTAAGAGCATGACGACCTTTCATATGATCAGCACTGAGTGTTTGAATAACACGACTTACATTTTGTTCAGAAATATCTGTAGGCCGATTACATGCAGAGATCATTAGGCCAAAAACCATTAAACAAAGCAATAACTTTGTGTTGTAGATCATATTTTTAAGAGAATTTCTTCAACTAATGTTCAATTTTAAGCAACCTTTTTAAACCTATTTGAAAAAAGATGCTATAACAGGGTAAAGCTCTGTAAAAATTAGCTGAACCATTTGTAGATCATATCTTTAATATCGTCCATGGAGACAGGTTTTGTAAGGAAATCATTCATACCTGCATTTAAACACCTTTCGCGATCTTCCAAAAATGCATTGGCAGTAATTGCGATAATCACAGGTTGTTCGTTTTCAGGTATATCATTTCTGATTCTTTTTGTGGATTCTATCCCATCCATTACAGGCATTTCCATATCCATAAGTATAAGGTCGTAAGTTTCTTTATTCAGTTTGTCCAATACTTCTTGCCCATTATTTACCACAGAAACTGAAATATTAATATTCTTGAGTATCTTAAGAATAACTTTTTGATTCATCAGGTTATCTTCTGCAACCAGTACATGAAGGTCCGATATTCTAGCTTCTGATAGCTCTAAATTAAGGTCATACTCTTGTTCGTCAGTTGCCAGATTTGAAGTTTTAGGGGCTTTTAATGTGAAATAAAAAGTGGTTTCGCTCCCAAGTTCACTTTCAAACCAGATCTCGCCGTCCAAAGCTTCTACCAATTTTTTACTTATTACCAAGCCTAAACCTGTTCCGCCGTGCTTTCTGGTAGAACTTGGATCGGCCTGGGAGAAACTCTTGAATAAACGGTGGATGTTTTTGTTGGATATTCCGGGACCGGTATCGCTGATCGTAAACTTAAGATCCCCCTTTCTATTTACTTCATCATTCGTTTGAAGGAATACAGAAATAGATCCTTTTGCGGTGAACTTGATAGCATTACCTATAAGGTTGATCAAAATCTGTTTTAAATGAGTTGAGTCAGATAAGATCCACTCAGGAACATCTTCTTCAATTTTTAATTCTATCTTCAGATCTTTATTTGAAGAAAGTGGAGACAGAAGTTGGGTGATCTCCTTCACTAATTTTCTGATATTGACCGGTTCCATTTCCGTTTCAATACCCATTGATTCAAACTTAGAATAATCTAAGATGTTGTTTAAGATCTCGAGAAGGTGCTCTCCACTTTGCTTTATGTTCAACGCGAACTCTTTGTTTTCTTTTTCGGAATCTGAGTGCAGTAACAACTCTGATAATCCTATTACGGCATTTAATGGGGTTCTGATCTCATGACTCATGGTCGAGAGAAATTGACTTTTGGCTTTTGCTGCTTCTTCAGCTTTTATGCGAGACTTTGTCAATGAGTTGGTGAAGCGGTAGGAAAGAATGAGAGATTGAAGAAAAAAGAAGGAAAAGAAACCAATAAAATTAAGAGGCAGGTTCTCTTTAAGTATGGTGTTGTACTCAAGCAAGTTATGAAGGAATACGATGAACACAAGTACTACACTTGCTAAAGCAAATTTTGCCCCCTCTCTCTTATTTTTAACAGCTTTTATATATACCCAGGTTATATAGGTAATAAATAAAGAAACGATCATGAAAAACAGATCAACTGTCTTTGTAAAGTAATAAGGAGATAGCAAGATAACGGAAGCAGAGAATGCTCCAAATATTCCCGATAGTGAATAGATGATCGGTTTTGACGTTTCTTTTGGATAAAGTTGTTGTACAAAAATGCAAAAAAGAGCAGGGGTAAAGTAAAGGCTAAAATATTCGGCTTTTACAGTAAGAAGCCATGGAAGGTTAGGAAGTAGATAATGCAAGGGGTACAATTCAGTACCGAGAATACGATAACTGAAAAAGAAACAAACAAAGGCGAAGTACAGCATCGGGATCTCATGGCGACCAAAAAGGTACAATCCCAGAAAAAATAAACCGATCATAAATAAACAGCCGGTTAAAAGCAGACTGAATCCAAGTTTGATAGTCCGCTTTTTTTCCAGGTATTCAATATTTCCTATCGAAATAGGAAGCCGGGATCCGCCTTTGCTATGCCTGAAATTGGCAATCTGGAGAACAAGTTCAAGAGTGTCCGAATTAAACTGATCAATAGAAATGGTTTTAGGTAACCAAAACGGGGTATACTCATCCCGGGATTTTGCAACCTGTCCATTTTTAGCAACTTCAATTCCATTTATATATAGCGTGTAGGCCGTGTACATATCAGGAATGGTAACCCCTAGCTGGGAAGCGCCTTTGGGTTTTTGAATTTCGAGAGCATAAGTGGCCTAACCAAATGAGGAAAGTTGTGGATCTTCATTCCAAAGGTGGGGAAAGCTGACAAATCTGGTTTTTAAAGTAGAATCTAAAGCATGTGGCTCAAGAAGTTCTTCCCAGTAAAATTTCCACTCCCCATTTAACTCAACTGCACCTTGAGTATGAAAATCTATGCTTGTAAGATCAATGGTCCCCTCATCTGCAACAGGTTGAGCAAATAAACCCGTGCTTACAAAAAATAAAAGAGCCCACCCCAAAAAGAAGTTTAAAGGACTACTATCCATATTTCATTTACTAACCTATACAGTATTTTTCCCGCATAGAATGTATGAAATTAGGAGATGAATTTGAGGCTTTTAATATTAGAATTCACATTTAGGCAGCCGATGGTAAGTTAAAGTCAGGGTCTCCGAAATTCTTTAGCGTTCGATAATGAGAGCCTATGGCCTCTCTAAACGTTTTGTGGTGATTGTAAGGAATGCCAAACTCTTTAGCTGTTTTTTCAACTATAAGGCTGATCTCAGGGTAATGAATACTGCAAACTTTAGGAAATAAGTGGTGTTCGATCTGAAAATTCAATCCACCTATATACCAGGAAAGAAGTTTGTTATCGCGGGCAAAATTATTAGTAGTAATCATTTCATGGATAGCCCAGTGATTTTCGATCATATTATCTTCATTTGGCTCGGGGTGCATGGTTTCCTCAACCACATGAGCAAGCTGAAATATGACTCCCAGTATAAAACCTGCAGTAAGATGCAGGCTTATAAACCCGATCAGCCATTGGTACCAGGTTATATCCAGAATAAGGAGAGGGAGTGCTATAGTATAGCCGTAATAGATAATTTTTGTAACAATGAGGGTGATCCATTCCTTGGTGGGATGATTCTTGTTCTCATATGGTCCCAGAGGACTTTTGAAGAAGTACCAGTAATCTTTTACAAACACCCAAAAGAAAGTGGCAAAGCTATAAGCGAAAAAAGCTAAAATATGCTGTACTCTGTGAACGGGTTTAAAATCAGAATGTGGAGATAAACGAATGAATGCAGCTACTTCAAGGTCCTCATCATGACCATGAATATTGGTATAGGTGTGATGAATGATATTATGGGTGATCTTCCAGATATAACCGTTTGCACCCATCAGATCGAAGGTGAGACCCAATGCATAGTTTACCTTGTTGTTAGAAGAATAAGCTCCGTGAAGTGCATCATGGGCAACTGAAAATCCGATACCCGCCATCCCTATGCCCATGGTAACACACAGTAGCCACATCACACCTAAAGAGAATTGCCCAGACATTATCAACGCGTAGGCTCCAAAATAAAGGCTAAGAAGAGTGATGGTTTTTATCACCATGGAAGCATTCGAATGCCGGGATAAATTTCTTTCCTCAAAATAGTCGCTTACTCTTTGTTTAACAGTACGACTGAATTCTTTATCAATCTTATTGTTGAATGTGACTTTCTGTACACTCACTGAAACCTCGGTAATTTATTTAATCATTGCAGGCTTAAAGTACACATAATTGTGTTTAAATCACTCCGGATCTATCATTACTTGTAATCCGCGCTGTTGTAATCGTACAGCTAATTTCATTCCAAAGGCAGTGGCTGGAGTCAAAAAGCCTTTTGCTTCAGTGATATTATTCTCAGATTCAGCCAGGCATAAGGCTGATTCACACAAAAAGAAAACCGTTGATTTATTTCCGGGATCACCGGGGTAAGACATCGTAAGGGTATGATGATTTCCTTGAGAATCGTTTGCCATTGCTTTCATTTTGAAGTATCCGTTTTGAATCTGGTCTTCAGAAGGCCCTTCCCCCGGAGCAGGCATGATCTTTTTTAGGAACGTTCTGAACCACTTGTAAGGCCCAAAAATAGTCAATGAAAAAAGCATCAATGAAATAAATAAAAAAGGGAGGGGGTTATACCATTTTCCTAAAGAAGAATGCTCACTGTAGGAAATGCTTTTGGCGTAAGACTTCCTCATTTTCCTCATGATAGAAGCACTCTTATATACTACTTTTGAATTAATGGCTCCCATAATAAATGGTGAAGACCATCGATTGATATTCTTGTCATATCCAAAAAAATGCCCATTCTCAGGGGGGTGAATAAGCTGATCACTTTGATGAAGTAAAAGACGTGGGTCATTCATTTCTTTATACTCCCCTGTCTCAAATTTATTAAGCATGGTAGCTATGGTTCCCCCATTAAATCCCCCGCTAATACTGTAATAAGCTTTGATGTTCAATTTTTCAGGTTGATCAAATTCTCTGCTTAATAGCAACGTTGAGAGATCTGCCGGAATACTGTCAAAACCTGAAAAGGGGATGAGCTTGGCGCCACTTTGTTCAGCAAGATCCCCGTATCGATCTTTCATTTTTTTGATAAACCCAACTTCTCCGGTTATATCCAGGTAATGAGTACCGGATCTGGCACAAGCAGCTATTACTTCTTCCCCATATAAGGAGAATGGCCCAACTGTTGTGATGACGATCTTTGTTCGCTTAACTACGGCTTCAACCTGTTTTTTGTCAGTTGTATCAACGGTAAAACAACGATCAACTGAGAGGTTAAGCTTATCAGCAACAGCAGATAATTTTTCAGAATTTCGTGCGGCAATCCCCCAGTTCAGGTCATTAGGAGCATTATCTTTCAGATAGTTTGCCGCGCGCTTACCGGTAAAACCGGTAGCACCTATTAGAATAATATCGAAGGGTTTAGAAGCCATATCAGGTTTTGGATAAGATTCACAGATACAAAAAAACCCCGCATGTGATATACATGCGGGGTTTTAAATTCTCACAGGCTAGAATTAGCCAACTCGAGAAACTTCAATGGCACTAAGGCCTTTAGGAGTTTCTTCAACGTCGTATTCTACTTCTTCGCCATCAGCAAGCCCCTCTTCAAAACCAAGGTTCTGGATGTTGTTGCGGTGAACAAAAATATCTTTTCCACCATTGTCAGGTTCGATGAATCCAAATCCTTTTTGTGCATCAAACCATTTAATTTTACCGTATTCCATAATGTTGTTGTCTTGTATTGATTACAACTGCGTTTATTACTATTAATTAAGTTAAACAGAAATATTAAGTGCAGCTGTTAATTTATTGTTAGTTGTACAAACTATAGAGGGGAAACAAATACTATACTGAATATACTAATACTGATTCTTACCATACATTTTGCATCACCTTTAATATCTGCTTTTCTATAATTAATACCAAAAAGTGATTGTTAATTTTATATTAGCTATTAAGTATTAAATAAATGTGCAAATTTTTGAGCAATCAAAGACGTTAATCAAACATGAATATTAAAGCTAATCTCTATTGGTAATGTTAAGTGCATTTAAGAAAACAGGAATACCGGTTGTGCTATTATCATTGGTAATAGGCTGTAGCAGCTTGTACGCACAGGAATCACTCTCAAAAGTATTCGAGATCACAAGAAATAATGATCGCCGCGTAACCATACCTTTTACATTGATCAATAATCTTATCGTCATTGAGGCCAGCATAAACAATTCAGCTCCTATGAAGTTTATTTTGGATTCCGGGGCGAGCGGAAATATTCTAACCTCGGTATATGATGAGGGACTTTATTTGAATAATGTTGAAACTGTACGGCTTGCAGGTCTTGGAGAGGGGAACTCAATAGAAGCTTTTCTGTCTTTAGACAATAATATTAAGATCGGCGAGAGGATAGTAGCATCAAATGCAGAAGTTTTATTACTCAAGGAAGATATTTTCCAGCTTGATACGTTCATGGGAACCAAAATAAATGGGATTTTAGGCCACGACTTTTTTGAAAGTTTTGCTGTTGAAATTAACTATAGCCGTAAATTACTTAGGATCTACGAACCGAATGCTTTTCAAGAGAAATTCAGGGAGCTTCCTGAGCACCGAAAATGGTATGAGCTTCCACTGACGGTACAAAATGATAAATCGTACATTGAAGTAGGTTATAAACATAAGGAAGGGGGGCATTTACGCCTCTCCGGTTGCTTCTTGATACCGGGGCAAGTAACTCGTTTTCGTTATATGAGTCAAAAGATGAGAGCATAAAAGTACCTGAAGCTAATGTAAATTCAATCATTGGAACAGGTTTAAGTGGAAAAGTAATTGGAAAACTTGGAATGGTACAATCAATGAAAATTGGGGAATTCATTTTCGAGGAACCGGTTATAGCATTTCCTGATAGTCATTCTGTACGCAGAGTCCTTAGGATCGAAGATAGAAAAGGAAGTATTGGGGGGGGGGATGTTTTACGCAGATTTAAAGTGATCTTTCATTATGAGAATGGTTCACTGTATCTCCGCAAGAACAGTAACTACAATGATGAATTTTACTTTAATTCGAGCGGGATCGAAGTTTACACCCCAATTCCGGATCTTCCATTCTACGTAGTAGCTTATGTTAGGGAGGGCTCTCCCGCATTTTTAGCAGGTATTGAAGAAGGAGATGTGATCAATGAAATAAATGGAAGGAACGTATTCAATCTTAAAATGGACGACCTGATCAATTACTTTCAGTATAAAAAAGGGAGTAGAATTTTTCTAAAAGTTGAGAGAGACTCAACGGTTATAGATTTCAGGTTTAGGATAGACAATCAACTCGTGCCGGATAGCTAACTTAGCAAGAGGTTTTACTGTTTTTGATTATAATTTGACAGCTTTATTCACTAACTATGAATTGTCAAATCATAATTAACCATTTATATCTATGCTTATAAATATAAGAAAGCCTTTGCTGCTGACAGTATTTATGCTGTTTTCATTTTCAGTAGTGGCGCAGGAATCCAGTGAACGTACTTCAAAAATTGATTGGAGTAATACGACTGAACACCAGGTAACCATAAAAGGGGAGCGTGTTCCCTATACTACCACTGTAGGGAATCAACCGGTTTGGAATGAGGACGGGAAAGCCGTTGCTTCACTTTTTTATACCTACTATGAAAGGTCTGATGTTAATGATAAAACCCGAAGACCACTTGTTATTTCTTTTAACGGGGGGCCGGGCTCAGCTTCAGTTTGGATGCACATAGGTTATACCGGACCTAAAAAACTTAAAATTGATGATGAAGGCTTTCCCATTCAACCATATGGAGTAGAAGATAATCCACATTCGATTTTAGATGTTGCAGATATCGTCTTTGTAAATCCGGTGAACGTAGCTTTTTCCAGGATTTTGGATGAGGAAACAGATCGCTCTATGTTTTTTGGGGTAAATGCAGATGTTGATTACCTCGCCGATTGGATCGATACCTTCGTTTCCCGCCAAGATCGCTGGCCCTCACCTAAATATCTTATAGGCGAGAGTTATGGAACAACCAGGGTTTCAGGACTTGCTAATCGCCTTCAGTCGTCTCATTGGATGTATTTGAATGGGGTTATATTGGTTTCACCTACCGGACTTGGAATAGAGCGTAGCGGCCCGGTCGGGGATGCTACACCGTTGCCTTATTTTGCAGCAACAGCCTGGTATCATGATGCTTTAGATAACAGCCTTCAGCAGAAAGATCTGGATGATATCCTCCCTGAGGTTGAAGAATTCACGATTAATGAATACATACCGGCACTGGCAAAAGGCGGGTTTATTAGTGATGAAGAACGTGATGAAATTGCCGAAAAAGTGTCTCTGTATTCCGGTATTTCAAAACAGGCAATTCTGGACCGAAATTTGAGTATTTCAACAGGGTTTTTCTGGAAAGAATTACTTCGGGATGAAGGATTAACTGTAGGACGTCTTGATTCAAGATATCGCGGAATTGATCGGGAGAATGGTGGAGAACGATATGATTTTGATCCGGCACTTACCGCCTGGAATCATGCATTCACACCGGCCATTAACCACTATTTAAGAGATGAGTTGGGATATGAAACCGATCTTCAGTACTGGACATTCGGCCCTGTACATCCCTGGGATCGAAGTGGCAATAATACCGGCGAGAACTTGAGATCTGCAATGGCGGAAAATCCGTTTTTGCATGTAATGACTCAGTCAGGATATTATGATGGCGGTACCAACTACTTTGATGCCAAATACACTATGTGGCATACCGATCCAAGCGGCAAGCTAAAAGATCGTATGTCCTTTAAAGGATATCGTTCCGGTCATATGATGTATTTGCGTTCTGAAGACCTTGCTACTTCCAATGAGGATATCAGGGAATTCATCCGAAATTCCATTCCTGAAGAAGGAATGCCTGCTAAGTACTGACCCTAAAAATAGTACGATATCAAAAAGGCCATCATTATGATGGCCTTTTTTTATTCAAGAATAATTGAGAATAACATAAAGCCATAAAAAAAGCCCCGAACAACTTAATGTCCGGGGCTCTAATTTCTTCGAAGGAAGGAATTATTCGAGGATGTAAACTTCAGTAGCGCTAAGGCCTTTATCAGTTTCTTCCACAGAAAATTCTACTTCTTCGCCATCATTGATACCTTCGTTAAATCCGAGGTTCTCAATGTTGTTTCGGTGAACAAAGATGTCTTTTTCACCATTATCAGGTTGGATAAACCCAAAACCTTTTTGAGTATCGAACCATTTTACTTTACCGTATTCCATAATATAAATATATAAGTGTTGTTCGCAGGCACAGTGTACTATATGCTTAAAAAATGAGCATATTTCATTTCTAAAATCGGCTGCGAAATTTAAATGTTAGTTAAAACAAACCAGAGAAGGGAAACTAATACTGTACTAAATGAAAAAATACCGATGTTGCCTTTAATTAATTTGCACTCTCAAGTTCTCCTTTATTCTCCCCAATCCCAAACTTTATTTCCCCGATAGAAGTAAAGAAGTGATAAAGTACGCCACGAGACTGCTTTCCTTTAGGCTTACTTGATCACTTCATTACTTCTCACTGTCATTCATAGATCTCATTGATCAAACCGGCCATGCGTACTCCGGCTTTCAGTAGGCGCATTTGAACAGTATCCCAGTTATTGTAGGCATATTCGTAACTAAGTTCTTTGTCTTCGGGCATGTCATATACCTGAGGTAATAAATCTTGTGACTCATACGCCCAATCCAGAACGGAGGAACTTTGCCATTCTTTGATCTGTGCATCTGTTGGATGATTGATGAAGTCAGCAAGTTCGGTAAAACTCAGTTGCTTATCGTCTATCATCTCGCTGTCCCAAACCCGGTGGAGATTTGAGTTACTCCAAAACCATTGAAGCCTTACATCGTTACCGCCACGGTCGGTTCCGTTACCCACGTGAAGTGGTTGGTGCAGATCGCCCACCAAATGAACCAGTACTTTTAAATTCTCAGCTTCCTGTTTTGGGGTAAGTCCACCTTCTTTTAATTCAGACACTACTTTATCGATAGCCCAAATGATATCTCCGTCTTCATTCTTTTCAGCAGTTTCATATGTTTCGCCTTCGGGGATGGTTACGTAATGCCAGGGGGCCATGTAATCATAATCACCATCAGAGCGAACTTCATCCATCCAGGTACTCACCTGAGCCAGCGATTCATTTCCCAAAACGCGTTTCACTTCTTTCGCGGCATTATCGGTGAGGTAATGTTCGGCTATATCTCCTGTAGTGCGGTGGCCAATCTGTCCCCAGCGTACGTTTTCAGAAGTGGTTGATGTAAATCCAAAAATAAAGATTGACAGAAAAGTAATGAGCTTGGTCATGGTAAAATCTTTTGGTTGAAATAAGGGTTAAGATAAGGTGAGGTATGTTAGGATACAGTAAATAAATCAGGAAGGATCATTTTAAATCACCAAGAAGATCCTGAATGTCCAAACCACGGGTATACATTTCGATGCTTCCATCGTTAGTTCGCGGCCATTCGCTTTTGGGCCGATCATGGTATAATTCAACCCCATTTTCATCAGGGTCGTCTAAATAGATAGCTTCGGAAACTCCATGGTCAGAAGCACCCGAAATAGGATAGCCGGCATCCATAAGTCGCTGAAGAATTTCAGCCAGATCTTTTCGGCTGGGGTAAAGGATGGCGGTGTGAAATAAGCCTGCACTGCGTTTTGGGGCTGGTGGTGCTCCTTTACTTTGCCAGGTATTTAAGCCTATGTGATGGTGATAGCCTCCTGCTGAAATAAAAGCGGCCTGGTCTCCATAGGTTGTGATCAGTTCGAATCCCAGTAATCCACAGTAAAAATCGAGGGAGCGTTGAAGGTCAGAAACTTTCAGGTGAATGTGACCAATGCGTGTTTGATCGGGCACTTTATATTCTTCAGGCATAACTAAAA
The DNA here is from genome assembly GCF_042684365.1 of Gracilimonas halophila. Lineage (NCBI taxonomy): Bacteria > Pseudomonadati > Balneolota > Balneolia > Balneolales > Balneolaceae > Gracilimonas > Gracilimonas halophila. Next base: position 205,691 of record NZ_JBHULI010000025.1, read on the forward strand.
AATTTAGAATAGATTTTAAATAAAATAGAAAGCACCTTCACCATAGACAAGCTTTTAAAAGGGGTTAAGAAAACTCCTTCTAAGAAGAAATTTGACCGGTGAACGATACAAATCGAACCGTTTAGTGTTCGTTTTGGAACCTATTATTCCCTTCAATCCAGAAACAGGGGGGGTGTTTTTTATGATGATCGGTAGCATTTTGATAAGCCTTGGCAACGGCAAGTAAAGCTGCCTCATTGAACAGATCTCCCACAAAAGTGATGCTTGTTGGATTTCCACCATCCGTAAAACCGTTTGGAAGAACCACGCTTGGGTGGCCGGTAAGATTTGTTACCAGCAAATTTCCTCCGCCAAAAGAAGGAGAGAGGTACACATCCACTTTCTGCATTACAGAATCCATCTTCTGGATCAGCTCATATCTGGCCCGATTGGCATTAATATATTCGGTAGCAGGAATAAAATGAGCGGCACGGAATGTATTCGGCCACGCACTTGGCGATTGCCACTCCATCAAATCATCCTGATCGGTAAGGGTTAATTGGTCAAAGGCAGCAGCTCCTTCCGCAGTCAGGATCAATCGTAAAGGTCCTGCATTGAAATCAGGCAACTCAATGGGGATCAATTCAACTCCCAGATCTCTCATGGTCTCAAGAACTAAGCTGTCCCGTTCTTTATTCCAGTAATCTTGTTCAAAGGCGGATTCCAGGTAACCGATCTTTAGAGTGGTAATATCAAGGTCTGCCTTATAATTGAAGGGCAAATTAACGATCGTTTGGTCTTTCCCATCATCACCATAAATGGCATTGAATACAATGGCTGCATCTTCAACGCTTCGGGTAATAGGTCCGATCTTATCCATGCTCCAGCTCAGAGCCATAGCTCCGTTTCGGCTTACCCTCCCGTAGGTAGAGCGAAGTCCTGTAGTACCATTTCGGGTAGAGGGTGAGACGATAGAGCCCAAAGTTTCCGTGCCAATGGCAAAGGGGAAAAATCCCGCTGCTGTTCCTGCAGCTGAGCCGGCGGAAGAACCACTTGACCCTTGCTCAATATTCCAGGGATTATTTGTTCTTCCTCCAAACCAGATATCTCCATAAGCGAGCGCGCCCAGAGTAGTCTTGGCGATCAGGACAGCCCCGGCTTCATCCAGTTTTTGGATCACTGTTGCAGTTTCGTCGATCTCCTGATCTTTATATGGAGCTGCTCCCCAGGTAGTTTTATAGCCTTCTACAGCTAACAGATCTTTAGCACCATAGGGAATTCCGTGAAGCGGTCCTCGGTAGATGCCATTTTCAAGTTCAACATCCATTTGCTCAGCTTGTTCAAGGGCTCGTTCCCTGGTAACGGTGATGATCGCTTCGAGTTTCTCATCATGTTTTTCAATTCGGTCTAAAAAGAATTCAGTCAATTCAACGGATGTGATCTTCTGATCTTTAATAAGGGAGGCCAATTCACCAATAGTATAAAATGCTAATTCATTGCGGTTTTCAGGAATTTTAACATCTTCGGGAAGGTCCCATACCTGAGCACCTTGTTGGAAATTAAAGCGTTTGCCTACAGGAATAGGGTTGAAGTTGAGAGCAGGAGGAGTTGAATTTTGGAGATGCAGATCTCGGATAGCTTGTAAATTATTTCGGGTACTTTCTAGCGAGGAGACCATGGTGTCCCGTTCGGTTTCTGTAAACTCTAACCCAATAACAGAGGCGGCATTCCGGATCATCTCTGATGTGATGGGTGCATCTTTGTCCTGAATGAGTGTGAAAGCAAGAAGAAAGCCGAGAGTAATCCCCCCGCAAAAAAGAATGATTTTGTTGAACCTATTCATGTGTTGTTGATAATGTTATGACAGTTAGAGCGATAATTCTATGTACAAGGATTATTAACAGAATAGAAGAGTATGTCAATATGAATTGTATAAGTAAATAAAAATCCAGATTTGAATTATTCCATAATGTATTTACTTTTGGGTCGAATTAATGATGGTCTCGGGCAGACGTAAAATCGCCCGGAGTTAAAAGGGAATCTCGTGAGATACGAGAGCTGTTCCCGCAACTGTAATCCGAATCTGCCGAAAGGTCGATCACTTGCAGCCTCACCTTTGCCACTGTTTCAAATTATATGAAACGGGAAGGCGCTGCCAACGGAAAGCCAGGAGACCTGCCATCATTTTAACTGTCACACCTCTTTCGGGTAAAAAGATGTGCAGATCAACAATTATGCTTTTTGTTCCTAAACTATACCGGAAGTTCACAGGCTGAAGACCAGCCCTTGGAATAACTATATCTATTTGGGACTTATAAGTTTTACCCGCCTAATTATATCCAAAAACTTTTAAATAAAGCTACATGAACTATTTAATTACCATCTTGATAATGTTATTCCTGGCAGTTTCTGAAACCGGCTTTGCCCAGATTGCTGATACCCTTGATCTGGGAGAAGTTGTTGTTACCGCTTCCAAAACACCCACCACAGAGCGTGAAACTACAAAGCCTGTAACTGTTATTGACCGTGAGGAAATTGAACGTTATTCAGGTTCTTCCCTTTCAGAACTGTTGAACGAACAAAATGGAGTAATGATTAACGGAGCGGTTTCAAGTCCCGGCAAAGATAAGTCGGTATATCTAAGAGGTGCTTCAACTCAATATACACTAGTTCTTATCGATGGCTTTCCGGTTACGGATCCATCTGGAGAGGGAGGAGCTTTTGATCTTAGGTTACTGCCACTTGAAAACGTAGAGCGCATTGAGATCGTAAAAGGAAGTATGAGTACACTGTATGGCTCCGATGCCATTGCAGGAGTGATCAATGTGATCACAAAAAAACCAGAAGATGGAAGTTTCAATCTGAATGGTAAAGCGGCTTATGGTTCCTACAATACCAATGATTTGTCTTTGGGGGCAAATGGCCGGACCGGGCTCGTTGGTTATTCCGTAAATTTGTCACGAGAATTTACAGATGGGATCTCTGAAGCTGATCCGGATGGGCAGCCTGATTTTAACAAGGATGGATTCGAACGACTTGCATTAAATTCACAAGTATCGGTTTCTCCTGTTGAGGGGCTGAGCATTACTCCATTTATTAATTTTTCACGGTATGACGGAGACTACGATAATGGAGCATTTACGGACGGAGCGAATACCTATGAAGCCGATTTGTTAAATACCGGAGCTCGTTTACGCTACGATACCGGGGACCTCGTAATACAAGAAGCAGCTACTTTTACAAGTACAGAGCGTAAATTTACGGACAGTTTTGGAGTGTTCAATCCCGAGGCTACCCTGTTTAATTCCGATCTGTATGTTACCTATAATAAGTTTTCTAAAGTTCGATTTTTGGCAGGTTTCAATATCCAAAACCTGAATTTTAAGTTAGATGCTATTAACGAGGGATCGAGTATTCTAAGTCCTTATGTAACAACATATCTGGAATCCGGATTTGGATTGAATGGAGAATTGGGGCTTCGATACAACAACCATTCTGAGTACGGAAGCAACTGGACCTTTAATATTGCTCCTGTTTATAATTTCAATGAACAGTTCAAACTTTTAGCTTCCGTGAGTTCTGGGTTCAAGGCACCGACACTGAATGAACTTTTTGGTCCCTTTGGAGCCAATACAGATCTTAAACCACAAAAAAGCCTGACCTTTGATGCGGGGATTGAATTTCTGTCTGCAGATTCAAAATTACAGGCCAGCGTGATCTATTTCAAAAGAGATATCGAAGACATGATCTCGTATGATGGGACATTGGGATATATCAACATCAACGAGCAAAATGATTCAGGGCTGGAAGTATCAACAGAGTATCAGTTCACAACAACACGGATTAAGCTGTTCTATAATTATTTGGATGGAGCCATTACACAAAATGGTGAGGAAACAGATAATTTGATCCGCAGACCCGATCATCAGTTTGGAACTTCAGTAGAGCAAAGGTTCAGCGAAAATCTTCAAGCCGGGTTAAGCGGTTCGTTTATAGGACAGAGAAATGATCTGTTTTATAATTCCCAGACCTTCACTAATGATGAAGTAGAGTTAGACAGCTATGTTCTTTTGGATGCCCGCATTCAGTATAGTTTTCTCAATGAGAAGCTTACAATATTTGCTTCTGTAAACAATATTTTGAATTCAGAATATACAGAAGTTTATGGCTTCAATACTCGGGGGACCCACTTTAAAGGCGGACTGAAGTTTTCATATTGATTCTTCAGGTACCCTTAAATGATGAAAGTATTTAATAACATATACTGTCCGTTATATTTTACCATACTTATTTAAATATCAATACAAAAAAATACTTTTAATAAGAGTAATTATTAATAGATAATGTTTTTGTTCTAGGTTAACTTTGTTTTAGCAGTGTGGATAACTTTAAGCTGCTATACATCAGATTTGGACATTAAAAAGCCTCTTATTCAAAATAAGGGGCTTTTTTTTTGATCAATAGTTTGGAATCAATTTATTATATAATATTATATTCAATAATAATTATAATAATTAAATACTTTATAAAAACCGAAAACCACAATGTGGATAAGTACCCGATTTTGTGGAAAAGTAATCGATTTTTTTCTTGCTGTGTGTCGGTCTCTCGTCTATATTAGTTCGTACTTCTTAAGGAGATAAGTTATCGGAAATTGTTTGAATAGTATCTCATCATAGTATCTCATCTACGAAGGTAAAACAGTAACAATAAGCTAACGAAGTACGCCAATGAAATTTACTCGCTTCTACACCAAGACCGACTGGAAAACTCCATTTGATAACATAGAATTTGCAACAAGAACCTCAGAGATAAAAAACCCGGATGGCTCCCAGGTATTCCATATGGAAAATGTGGTAGTACCGGAAAGCTGGAGTCAGGTTTCCACTGATGTTATTGCCCAAAAGTATTTCCGTAAAGCCGGAGTGCCTGCAAAACTGAAAAAGGTTAAAGAAAAAGGAGTACCAAAATGGTTGCAGCGTTCGGAGGCGGATGAAAAAGCGCTTAAGGATGTTCCTGAAGAGGAGCGCTTCACGCACGAGATCGACAGTAAACAAGTTTTTCACCGATTGGCGGGTTGTTGGACTTATTGGGGTTGGAAACATGACTATTTTGACAGCGAGGAAGATGCGAAGGTTTTCTACGATGAGTTAGCGTATATGCTGGCCAATCAAATGGCAGCACCAAATAGTCCGCAGTGGTTCAATACCGGACTACATTGGGCGTATGGAATTAATGGTCCTGCTCAGGGTCATTATTATGTAGATGGAAAGACCGGCGAGCTTAAGAGATCTGAAGATGCCTACACTCATCCCCAGCCACACGCCTGTTTTATTCAGAGTGTAGATGATGACCTTGTAAACGAAGGCGGTATCATGGACCTGTGGGTTCGTGAAGCACGCCTATTTAAATATGGATCCGGAACAGGAAGTAACTTTTCTCAAATTCGCGGAGCAGAAGAACCATTGAGTGGCGGAGGAAGAAGCTCAGGGTTGATGAGCTTCCTGAAGATCGGTGACCGTGCAGCCGGCGCTATTAAATCAGGCGGAACCACGCGACGTGCAGCCAAGATGGTAACACTTGACCTGGATCACCCTGATATTGAAGAGTACATCAACTGGAAAGTTCGTGAAGAACAGAAAGTAGCAGCTCTTGTAGCCGGTTCCAAAAGTGTACAAAAGCATTTGAAGAATATTATTAAGCTTTGCCACACTCCGGTAGAAATTGAAGGCCGTACTTTTAACGGAGCTATGAGCCGTGATCCATTGAAGAATAAGGCACTTGCCGATGAGATCCGCAAAGCGAAGCGAAATCAGGTCCCTCTTAATTATATAGAGCGCGTGATCCAGCTTGCTGCTCAGGGATTCACTGATCTTGAATTCGATACCTATGACACGGACTGGAATTCAGAAGCTTACTCAACAGTAAGCGGACAAAATTCCAATAATTCCGTACGTGTGCCGAATTCATTCATGAAAGCCGTAAAGGATGATTCCGACTGGCATTTATATGGCCGGGTTGAATTGGAGGATGCCGAAGAAGAAGGGCGTGATCCAAAACCGATGAAAACCCTGCGCGCCCGGGAGCTTTGGGATGACATCGCCTATGCAGCGTGGTCTTGCGCCGATCCGGGAACACAATATCATGACACCATCAACGAATGGCATACTTGCCCCGAAGATGGCCCTATCAAAGCAAGTAATCCTTGCTCAGAATACATGTTCCTTGATAACACGGCTTGTAATCTTGCCTCTCTGAACCTGATGAAGTATTTCAAAGGTGATGGCGAGTACAAAGAATTTGATATGGAGTCGCTGGAATACGCTTCCCGCATGTGGACCGTGGTTCTTGAGATCGCTGTATTGATGGCTCAGTTCCCATCCAAAGAAATTGCAGAGCTCTCGTATGAATTCCGTACGCTTGGGCTCGGTTACGCCAACATTGGAGCCGCATTGATGGTGCAGGGACTTCCTTATGACAGTGAAGAAGGAGCCTCAGTTGCAGGCGCGGTTACCGCTACCATGCACATGACCTCTTATGCCACCTCAGCTGAAATGGCGAAGGAATTAGGTCCTTTCAATGGTTACGAGCGTAACAAAGAGCATATGCTCAAAGTGATCCGTAATCACCGAAGAGCAGCCTACAATGCTGACCCTGAGGAATATGAAGGTTTAACCGTGAAGCCGATGGGAATTGACGCTTCCATCTGTCCGGATTACCTGGTTAAGGCAGCTAAGAAAGCTTCTGATAAAGCATTGAAGCTCGGTGAAAAACATGGATATCGAAATGCACAGGTTACCGTTCTTGCACCAACCGGAACCATTGGTCTGGTGATGGATTGCGACACGACCGGTATCGAACCTGACTTCGCACTGGTGAAATTCAAGAAGCTTGCCGGCGGCGGATACTTTAAGATCATTAACCAAGCCGTACCTAAAGCATTGAAGAATCTTGGATACTCCAAGAAGGAATCTCAGGAGATCATCGACTATGCCAAAGGCTCCGGTTCTTTGGAAGGATGTCCGCATATCAACGCTGAAGTCCTGATGGAAAAAGGATTTACCAAAGATAAACTGGATGCCATCAACGAGGCACTTCCGGGAAGTTTTGATATTAAGTTTGCTTTCAATCAGTGGACGCTTGGCGAAGATTTCTGTAAGGATGTACTTGAGATCTCTGATGAGCAGCTCAACGATATGAACTTCAACATGCTGCGCCATCTTGGATTCAGCAATGAGCAAATTCAGGAAGCCAACGATTATGTGTGCGGGACTATGACTGTTGAAGGTGCTCCGCATCTGAAAGAAGAAGATTATGCCGTATTCGATTGTGCAAACCGTTGCGGAAGGATCGGAACCCGATTCATTTCAGCAAAAGGCCACATCCGAATGATGGCTGCTGCACAGCCGTTCCTTTCCGGAGCGATCTCCAAAACCATCAACCTTCCAAATGAAGCTACCATCGAGGACATGAAAGATGCCTATATGGATTCGTGGGAGATGATGCTGAAAGCAAATGCCTTATATCGTGATGGTTCCAAGCTAAGTCAGCCGCTGAACTCTATGGCTGATGTGCTGGAAGAAATTGACGAAGAGGAAGAAGAAGCATCTGTTGATGCTGAGACCACCATGGCACAAGACAAAGTTCTTGAAGTGGCCGAGCGGATCATCCACAAGTATGTGGCACGACGTCAGAGACTCCCATTCCGTCGCGAAGGTTACACCCAGAAAGTGAAGATCGGCGGACAGAGTGTATATCTCAGAACAGGAGAATATGATAACGGTCAGCTTGGTGAGATCTTTATAGATATGCATCGAGAAGGTGCTGCTTTCCGTAGCTTGCTGAACTGCTTTGCTATCTCCATTTCACTTGGATTACAGCATGGCGTACCGTTGGAAGAATTCGTGGATGCCTTTGTATTTACCAAATTCGAGCCAAGCGGTATGGTAAACGGAAACCCCCACGTGAAGATGAGTACTTCTGTTATTGATTACATCTTCCGTGAATTGGCGGTTACCTACCTGGGCAGAGAAGACCTGGCCCACGTACCGGCTGAGGAAATAGAATCTCGACATTTGCGTCCAACTGCAGATGCAAACCCCGAAGTGGACAGTGCTGAATTTAATACCGATGCCCGAAGCACTACGGCACGTTCTCCGGAGCCGGAACCAGAACCGGCGCCATCAATGGCAGATACATCTCAGACTGCGGCCGAATCCCGGACTGCACAGGAGTCGGTTGTGAAATCATCCGACAGTTACGAAAGTGACTACGACAAAGCCAAGCAAATGGGCTATACCGGTGAGGCCTGCCCCGAATGCGGCAGCATGACCATGGTGAGAAACGGCACGTGTATGAAGTGCATCACCTGTGGATCGACAACTGGTTGTTCGTAGATTATAATTTACCATTACCGTAGGGGCGTATCGCAATACGCCCCTACAGTTTTAATGACAAATGATCTTACATGGAAAACAGGATAAACCCTGATCGGTGAGTACCCGGTCGGGGTTTTTTAATTAAATACATTTCGTATAAGCAAATTTATGTCATTAACTTTACTTTGCTGACGAATTTCAATTTCACCCTCTTCCCATCATGCCAAACTTTCCCAACCCCTTTTTCCGCTGGAGACCTCATCCGTGGCACGGACTCGAAGTTGGCCCCGATCAACCCCAAAAAGTAAATGCTTTCATCGAGCTTACCCCTTTTGACACCATCAAGTACGAAGTGGATAAGAAAACCGGTTATATGCGTGTGGACCGTCCGCAACGGAGTTCTTCCTTACCACCCTCATTGTATGGATTTATACCAAGAACCTATTGCGGAGATAGAGTCGGAGAGCTATCAAGTCAGGATGTGATAGGGGACGGCGATCCGCTGGATATTTGCGTGTTAAGTGAGCGCCCCATCGACCGAAATGAGGTGATCCTGAGTGCGAGAGTGATCGGCGGGTTACACATGGTAGATCATGGAGAGGCGGATGACAAGATCATTTCTGTTTTAGACAATGACACCTATTACAAAGACATTGAAAGCGTAAATGACCTTCCTCCTGTTTTATTAGAACGGCTTCGCCACTATTTCAGCACCTATAAACTCATTCCCGGAAAAGATATGAATGATGTGTATGTAGAGGGAATCTTTGACGAGCAACACGCCTATAAGGTCATCGAAGCATCTATTCAGGATTATGAGACTATGTTCGGTGAGTAAATGACTAAGGGAAGGGAGAATATCCGGGTACAGAAGTTCATTGTGGCTGTAGCCGTTGTTCTTTTCGTCATCAAAATGGTTGCATGGTACTTCACCGGTTCGGTTGCGGTATTAACGGATGGGCTGGAAAGTATCGTAAATGTGATCTCAGGTTTTATCGGATTGTACAGTTTGATCCTTTCAGCAAAACCCAAAGATTCAAACCATCCATACGGGCACGGTAAAGTTGAATTTATATCAGCAGGAATTGAGGGGACACTGATCACTATTGCCGGGCTTTTTATTATAGCCGAGGCCGTTCAAAGTTTCATTGATCCGGTACCATTACAAAAGCTTGATCTGGGGATCATTCTTATCGCTATCTCTGCTGTTATCAATTATGGTTTTGGCTGGTGGGCCTATCAAACAGGAAGGAAGAATGATTCACCGGCGCTGCAGGCGAGCGGGAAACATCTCCAAACCGATACTTATACTACCATTGGTATCATTGGGGGACTGATCCTTATCTGGTTTACCGAAATTTTATGGTTTGATGGTGCGGTCGCGATCATTTTTGCTTTGATCATAGTGAAAACCGGAATCGGTATTCTCAGGCAAGCCGTTGCAGGTATCATGGATGAATCTGATGATGATCTGCTGGAAGAGATGATCGAATACCTTCAGAAAAACAGAGATCCCAAGTGGATAGACCTTCATAACCTGCGGATCATCAAGTATGGTCGGATCCTGCATGTAGATTGCCACTTAACACTTCCCTGGTATTTGACCGTTAGAGAAGCCCATAATGAGCTGGACCGCATCGAAGAACTGATCGCTCAAAAATTCGGGGATCGGATCGAGATCTTCATTCACACCGATTACTGCATGGAATTTTCGTGCCGATTATGTCAGGTTCAGGATTGTGAAGTTCGCCGTCACCCTTTCGAGAAATCAATCACGTGGAAGGTTGAAAATGTAGCTTCATATGGGAAACATCAACTTGGGTAAGCTCTGTTAAAAGCTTAGCAAGCTGATGCTCTATATAATCAATGATCCGCTAAGCCGGTTCAGACTTTTCCAGTAAAGAGCTCTCTAAGTTCTCAATAGAATGGAAAAGCTGATCGAAATCCTCCAGTTCATAATACTTGGTTTGAATTTCACTGGTGATGAAATCCTGCTCAATGAGATCAAAAATATCATATGGTCTGATCTCCACTTCGTCATTCATAACATGATCAGTTTCACCGGAGGAAGAAATGATACCGGCGCCGTAGATCATGGTATCATCTTTTTCTTTGATCAGCCCAAATTCAATAGTAAACCAATACAGTCTTTGAAGCTGGGTTACTATTTTTTTATTGTCAATGTACTTGACTCCCAATGCTCCGAGCTTTTGTGCAAAGTCGGCATATGACTCATTCATGAGGAGGGGAATGTGACCAAAAACATCATGGAACATATCAGGCTCTTCAAGATAATTGAGCTGATCTTTACTTCTCAGCCATGTTGAGGCGCTGAACTTCCGGTTCTTAAGTAGCTTAAAGAAATCCTCAACCGGTATAAGCCCCGGTACTACTGAAATCGACCAGCCATGTTTTGCAGATAAAACCTCATTAAGCTCTACGAATCTTGGAATAGCATGGGCGTGCAATACATTCTCTAATTCTGCAAGGCAAGCTAAATATTCGGGGTGAGCTTTTCCGGGTAAATTCTCTAACTGTTTGGTTGCTAATATATTCCAAACTTCCTGATCTTCAAGGGTATACTTCTTGTAATTTTGACGCATTGTAAAAAATAATATTTGATGAATAGTAGCGGGTACTTAACTGCCCGGGGAAAATAATCATTCAATAAACTTCAGGTTTAAAAGTGATGTTTTTTTACAAATAATCACTTAGGTCGAGCCCTAGATCTTCTCCATATTTTCGAAATAGCTGAATTTTATAATCAGGAACCAGTTCTGCCTCACCGGCAATGATCTCTTTAGCCAGACGGTTCGGAAGGATGAAGGACTTTGCATGAGTTCCAAGTTCCTCTGTGATCTTATCCTGAAGGGGATTGAAAACCTTATTCTTGATCTCGTTAATGCGATTGGCTTCTCTTCTCATTGCAAGATATTCATCCCGAGTCATGGTCATGCTGGCTTTTTTACTTTTAGAAAGCCCTTTCTCTTCAACTTCATTTCTGGAATTCTCAAGTAGCTGCTCTAATTCATTTTGGAACTTATCATTCTTAAGTTTTCCGAAAATTCCTTTCATGCTCTGCCACTTTTTTACCATGTTGGGATCCGTTGCCAGGGATTCAACTAATTCTTTATTTACCAGATGATAGACCGGCTTGTTATATTTTTTTGCCAGAGAATCAAAGTATTCCATTAGTTTACAGTAGAGATGCCACTCAAAGACCGACATATCATTCTTGTCTTTTTCTTTGATCAGATTATTATGATCCTCATCACTGTAATCAAGCTGATCGAAAACAGCATTTTCTTCCCTGATCCAATCTAATATTCCTGCTTCCTCTGCACGCTTTTCCAGTTCTTTTTTGAAATCGAGAAGATAGAGTACATCATCGGCAGCATAATGCTTTTGATCTTCGGAAAGTGGCCGTTTATACCAATTGCTCTGCTGAGAGCTGCTGTTCACTTCCACCTCTAATACCTCTTTGATCAAATTGGTGAGAGATGCCGGCTGGAAATTTAAGAGGCTGGTTGCTGCATCCAGGTCATACAAGTTCTTGGGAAAGCATCCCAGGGAATGGAAAAGCCGAAGATCTTCCCCGAAAGCGAAAACAACCTTTTTGATCTTTGGATCTTGAATGGGAGGGAAGATCGTTTTTATGTCCAAATTCCCACTGAGTGGGTCGATCAAATAACAATCTTCACCGTCATAAATTTGCATCAGGCACATATCGAAGCCGTAGCGGTAACGATTTCGGTCAAACTCAAGATCAATGGCAAATTCAGATTTCCGGGAAAGGGTTGAAGTAAGTTCCTGAAGGTCATTTTCTTCAGTGATCGTTGTAATAGTCATGTAGTGAATTGGGTCAAAAATTATATCCTAAGGTATTAAGATAAATGCTGATTTGTGGTAATTATTCAGCGATGCTTTTCATAAACATTTGGCTCCATAAGTTCGGAAAGTGATTGCAGTTCTTTTTCAGGAATCGTGGAATTGTACTTCGTGAGGATCTCAATAAGCTGCTCTTCTGTCCGGATTCCTAATACCGCCGAGGCCACAGCCGGATGTTGGTTCACGAACTGAGCAGAAGCAGCAATGGGATTACCTGTTTTCATTACGGCTTCCTGCATCTTCTTCACTTCTTCAACGGAATAACCAAGATAGTCCTTAGCCGGTTTATCGATCAGCATTCCCTTAGCTAAGGTTCCCCGGGTGATCACACTGATGTCATGTTCAGCAAGCAGATCCAGGGCCTCCTCTTCAGGACGACGATCCAGTAAACTATACTGCATCATCACACTGTCGATGTTGGAGCGTTTAACATATTCGCGGATCACATTGGGACGAATAGAAGAGATGCCGTAAGCTCTGATCTTACCTTGTTTCTTAAGCTGTTCAAAAGCTTCAATGATATCATCAATGGGATCTTCAAGGGTGCCTCCGTGTAATTGATATAGATCGATGTAATCGGTTTGAAGGCGACGAAGGCTTTCATTTACTTCTGTCAGGATGAGTTCTTTGGTAGGGTTCCAGTTCCAACCGGATCTGTCTTTATTCCAGACATTGCCAACTTTAGTAGCTATCAAAACTTTATCACGTACCGATTCCAGGGCTTTCCCGATCATTTCTTCATTAAGCCCCTTATCATAGAGGTCGGCAGTGTCAAAGAAATTAATACCGGCTTCGATTGCCTTTTGAAGGAGGGAAGAGTTGTATTCTTCTCCCTTTTCGATTTCAAGTGACATACACCCGAAACTTATCTCGCTTACTTCAAGTTTGGAGCTTCCCAGCTTTTTGTATTTCATGCTAATGATCTGATTTTATAAGGGTACCAATAAAAGGAGATACGGTTTGAAATGATTCCAAATTAAGGTCAAATGGTCAGATCAATCCATGGGCTTTCAATTCAAGATATTTATTGATCGCATTCACGGAAAGTTCTTTGGGAGGAGTAAGAATGGTTTGAATGCCATGCTGATTCAATGCCTTTACGATCTGCTTCTTTTCATAAGTAAATTTCTCAGCGATGGTTTTGGTGTAGATCTGTCCGATGGTTGAGGCCTCTTTATGAAGCAACTTGGTCATCTCTGTATTCTCAAAAAAGATGGTAACCAGAAGGTGATCTCTGGCGATACGCTGAAGGTAGGGTAGTTGCCGCTCCATGGACGAAAAAGTTTCAAAATTGGTATACAGTAAAACAAGGCTTCGTTGATTTACATGTTTCTTTAGCGAAACAACCAATCGTTCGTAATCTGATTCCAGAAAATTGGTATCGACTTTGTAGAGTGCCTCCTGAATACGCTGAATATGTGTTCGTTTTTTTTCCGGTTTAACGACGACCGAATCATTATTGGAGAAGGTGACCAACCCGGCTTTATCATCTTTAATAAGTGCGATGTTAGAGATCACCAGGCTGGTATTGATGGCATAATCCAAAAGGTGAAGTCCCTCAAAAGGCATTTTCATAACCCTGCCCGTATCAATAACATTGATCACATTCTGAGAGCGTTCGTCCTGATACTGATTCACCATCAGGTCGTTGGCCCGTGCTGTAGCTTTCCAGTTGATGGAGCGGACGTCATCTCCCCGTACGTATTCCTTGATCTGATCGAATTCCATGGTATGCCCCACTCTGCGGATCTTTTTGATGCCTACATCGGTAAGGCGGTTAGAGATGGCGTACATCTCAAATTTCCGCATCTGAATGAAGGATGGATACACCGGAACCATCTGCGAAGCATGGGTACTGATCTTTCTTTTTATGAAGCCGATCGCGGTATTCGCAAATACATTGATGTTACCAAAATCATATTCACCTCGTTCGGTTGGCCGCAGTTCATAAGTGAATTCCTGAGTTTCATTTGCCTTGAGATCAGCAGGTATACTGAAATCACGGATCTGAAACTGATGAGGGATCTCATCAACGATCTCAGCCCGTATTCCGAAATTATATCTATTAGAGATCTGCAGGCGAATAATGTTTTCATCTCCGTTTGATAGCCGCTTAGGTACAAATCGTTTTCCGGAAACGGCTTCTTTTTTACTGAAGATCAACACCAGGTCGATCCCAAAAATGACCACAAACCCAAAGAATAAGATCTCAGCAATTGCTCCCACTGCGGGGACAAAATATCCCGCCAGAAAAGTGAAAGCCACTCCTGCAAGTACCTGAAAGAACAGGTTACTTAGATGTGTTTGCTTGAAGATGGTGATGGGGTTCATGGTATATCTTAGTAAAGAACCTCCAAGCGTCTGAAAGACCTTGGAGCGTTCGTTGTCTGATTAATTTCTGTTGATCTTTTTAGTGAGAAAGTCCTCCCTTGAGGGAGGTGCCGGACTGAACGAATGTGAAGTCTGGCGGAGGGTGTTGGTGCCAGGAGTTTTTTAATTGTAATCAACTTGGTAATCCTTGGTGACCACACCCATCCCGGCTAAAGCCGTACTTCCCTCAAGGGAAGACTTTCTTTTTAGTAGTTTAATAAATTTCAAACTCACCTTGGCACCTCCACTTTTTCCAGGATCATCTGTATCACCTGATCGGGTTTCATGCCCTCCATTTCTTTTTCAGGTGTAAGGGTAATTCGGTGCCTTAATACCGGATTGATAACTTCCTTTACATCTTCCGGGGTAATAAAATCACGGCCATTCATGGCTGCCCAGGCTTGGGCAGCTTTCATTACAAAGACCGATGCCCGTGGCGAAGCTCCGATGGAAACCGAACTGCTGTTTCGGGTATTCTGTATCACTTCCGCAATGTACTTCATCAATTCAGGTTCTACGTGAATAGAAGCCGTAACATCACGCTGTTTAGAAATTTCTTCGGATGAGATCACTTTTTCCAGAGTACTGATGTCGAGTTTATTTTTCCGCTCATAACTTCCGGATAAGATCTCTACTTCTTCATCCAGGGAAGGATATGGCACATCGATCCGAAACAGGAATCGGTCGAGCTGAGCTTCTGGAAGCCGGTACGTACCTTCATGTTCGATCGGGTTTTGAGTAGCTACCACCATGAAAGGTGGTTCCATGAAATAGGTTTCCCCATCTACGGTGATCTGGCGTTCCTCCATCACTTCAAACAAAGCCGCCTGAGTTTTGGCAGGTGAACGATTGATCTCATCAATAAGCACGATGTTGGAAAAGATCGGTCCTTCTTTAAATTCAAAATCAGTGGTCTTTGGGTTGAAGACCGACGTTCCGATCACATCGGCAGGCATAAGATCCGGTGTGAATTGGATACGGGAGAAATCAGCGCTGATGGTCTGAGCCAATAATTTTGTGGTCAGGGTTTTGGCTACACCGGGAACGCCTTCAATGAGGACATGTCCGTCAGCGAGTAAGGCTGCTATCAAAAGATCTACCATGCGGTGTTGCCCCACAATGATCTTTCCAAGTTCCGAACGGATCTCATTAACGAGTTTTTCCACTCCTGAAAGATCTATTCTGCTTTCAAAGGGTGCGGCATCCGGTTTAGCGTTGTCGGATGGATTATTTGTCATATCTTTGTCTTCTGTACTCATCGTTGACTCTGTTTATAGAATTCGTCAATTCGTTCGGTTAGTAATTTCAGTTCTTTTGGGGTGATCTCTTCTTTTGTTGATACAAGGTCGATCAGATCAAAAAGGCTATGAACCTTGGCTTCATCAATACCTGAACGCCTGGAAATATCTTTCTTCACATGCTCATCAATATCATCCGTATCAAGGCCGAGGTTAGTGCGAATATAGTCAAAGAAGAAACGGATCTTCTTATCGGCAATGAGTTTATGATCCCCTTTTTCAAGATAGAGGTCGCCGATGGTTTTGGCGAATTCAATACTGGAATTTTTGAGAGGTTCTATCTTTGGTATGATCCGCTGCGACCGTTTTGCTCTGAAGATCATGAATAACACCACGCCACTTAAAGTCAGAAACCAAGCCCACCTGAGATGGTCTTCAGAAACCACATAACGGACCACACTGTTGTTTTCGGTTCGTACATCTTTATAGTATTCATCCCATATTGTTGCTCGATCGGGAAGGTAAGAAAGGGCAGTGAGGGCATAGTCTGCCCCGATCTTATCTCGTACAAAATAGTTGGTGAAGAGGGTAGGGTTAGAGTGGAAGTAGATATTTCCATCGCCCCATTTAATACGAATGAAGTTGGTATTTCCTTGATGATTAGTACCCAGCTTTGTAACCTGAAGACTTGAATCCACATTGGCGATAAAGGTCTCGGTAGTACTTCTGTAGTAAGAAAAACCTCCGTCTCTCTTCAAACCGGGATT
Source organism: Gracilimonas halophila (assembly GCF_042684365.1). NCBI lineage: Bacteria > Pseudomonadati > Balneolota > Balneolia > Balneolales > Balneolaceae > Gracilimonas > Gracilimonas halophila. The sequence continues at coordinate 222,311 of NZ_JBHULI010000025.1, forward strand.
GGTGAAATTAACCGTCACCGTATCATCGGTTAGTATACTACCTGATTGCAAAAAAGGATTATTGAGGGAAGTGGTAAGGTCAAGGGTATCTGTGAAGAATTGTCCAAACTGTCTTGCAGCTATAAAAATATCGGTTCCCTGTTCTGCTTGTGAAAACAGGATCTTACTTTCCCATGGATCGAAATTGAGAGATGTGTTAATAAAGATCCAGTTCTTGTTAGCATTCAGCGTATCGGAATACTCAAAGATAGGGCTGTTATTCGTGGTTATCGATTCTTCTGAAAAGGTTTGGGACAGCATTTCATGGATCAAAAACCCTCCATAGGGAATTTTATCTTCAGCAGAGAAGCTTTCAGTCCAGTCGAGCGGTTTTGGTTTGAGGATCTCAAAGACCACAAATAGGGTGATCAACACTCCAAGAAGAATATAGTAAGTGCGTTCTTTCTTGATCATGACTGAACGGCCCTTTTTTGGAATTCCAGATAGATATCCTGAATGCTGCTGAATCCGTTTTCTTCTATCTGAAAATCTCCATACTCAACATATTCGTAATAGGAGGTGAGGCGAGAAAAAGAAGTTTTTGAAGGGTGATCATTCAGTTCCAGCAAATAATCGTGATTGGTCTTGTCGGCTTTCCACACAATCAGTTCAGCTTCGTTAAGCTGTTGCAAAGCTTTCAGGTACAAAATTCGAACGGCATCACGATACCGGTTTTCGGCCAGGGCGGAATCCAGCATTTCATCATAGTCAGTTTCATCGAGTTCAGATTGCTCGATATTCAAAGAGAGTTTATCCGAATTTTTCTTAGTTGAAAAAGCGGTAGATAAATTTCCACCTAAAATTTGATTGATGAGCGCAACAAGCACAATGGCAAAGATCCCAAAGAAGATGAACTTTATGATCACGGAGGTCCACCTGTTATCCATGATATATTGAATGATCTGCATCAGCCAGCCATAAATTCGGCTCATCAGGGAATCAGGGTTTTGGGCGACCTCATTGTATTCAAATACAGACTCTTCGGTGAGTTCACTAAGGGTTTCAGTGTCTATGGTCCTGGTGTCTACTATACTGCTGTCGGCAGGTATCTGCGGTTGTGTAGTATTTTGAGCGATGCCCATATAGGGGCTCAAAAGCCCAAATAAAAGACTGAAAAAGAGATATTTGGTTAGGGTAGAGCTCACAATTGAAAGCTTGTTTGGAAGATGATTTCGATCAACCCAGTTCCTCGATTTGCCGGCGTAATCCTATACCTTCTTTTCGTTCAATGAGGTTGAAATACTGAAGGCTCAGCGCGATCAGCATCAGTACGGAAAACAGGGAAGCGACTACAACCAGTAACCCGTAAAAAATGCCCATTCCGGTTCCAATAGCTTCGTTGGATCCGGCACCTGATGCGCTCATAAATCCGATAAAGATACTCATGGGAATGATGAGTACGTACGACATAAAAGTAGTCACGAGGTTCATAACAAGATAGGTGGCAAAGGTAAACCACCAGTGTCCCTGAACCAGATCCCACGATCGCTTAAGGGATTGGATAGGATCTTTATTTTCCATCACAGCAACAGCAGGGGCCACAAAGAATTTGATGGCAATGTAAATTCCCGGGATAATAAATAAAATGAAACCCGGTATTACCACGAGAATGATCAGGATATATAGTGCAACCAGGGTGATGAAGTTTCTTCCAAATCGCTCGATCAGATCGGAAAGTATAACCTCTTCTTTATCTCGAGCGAGCTGGATGTGAGTCATAGCAACGGTAAGCAGAGCTCCGGATGAAAGTGTCAAAAGCAAAAAACCAAACAGGAAGTCACTGCCGATAATTGAGTCTCCTGCTACATCAGGATTCTCCATCAGGGCAGAAAAGAAAGAGGTATAAGCATTTCCCACCAACACTCCGGAAATGAGATAAAAAGGTAATACGAAAAGCAACAGGGCCTTTCCAAGACTTTTATAATGCAGACGAATGTACACAAAGGAATCCGTTAATATGGCCCCGAGATCGCGATATTTTTGAAGTTTAAAATCACTCATGTTTTTGCTTTTAGTTTCATGGGAAGTAGCACAAAATAGTAGATAATAAAGGCTAAAGAACTCAAAATTATGAATAAGCTCAACCAAAGGGGCATGTTGGTATATCGGGTTACAAAAGACTCAAGGAAGCCCGCAGCTATAAATACAGGGACAAGTCCCACGATCATCTTTAATCCTTCACGTCCGGCTTTAATGAAAGAGTCTTTGCGGGAATAGGTTCCGGGAAACAGAAATCCGTTTCCAACCACAAACCCGGCTGCTCCGGCAATAACAATGGCGGAAAGTTCAAGGGTACCGTGAATGAAGATAACCCTTAATGCTTCTCCGATAAGGCCGTATTGGGCAAAAAAGTGCAAGAAAGCCCCGACCATCACCCCGTTATTTAATAATACCATACCCACTCCGATGGAAGTCAGCAGTCCGCTCACGAAAGCATAGAATGAAACCCGAACATTGTTTACGGTAATGGCGAAGAACATGTCCATCTCTTCCGCTTTTTTATACACTGCCAGCGGGTCACCTTGGTCAATATTGCTGATGGTCATATTTACATAGGCATCCCCCATAATGAATCGCACAAAAGAAGGATCATTCATGGACGAAAGGATCCCGATGCCGATGGCAATACTGAAAACAATGAAGCTATATAGTAATTCTTTCTGTTTAGAGGCAAAAAGTTGGGGAATTTCTCTGGTCCAGAAGGTGATGATACGCCCGGTTTCTTCTTTCCGTGAGCGATAGATCTCATTATGAACAGCCACGGAAAGCTGGTTCAGATATTGCTCGGTCTTACTTCCGGGATAGTTGGCCTGTGCGTAAGCGAGATCAGCACTGAGCTCGATATATAGATCAGCGAGTTTATCGGGATCATTGCCGGACTTATCCTTCAGCAACTGCTCGAACTCCTTCCACTTGTCCGCATTCTTTCGCAAAAAGGCTACTTCTCTCATTCAGATAAATTTATCCGCTTTCGTTTTACCAATCATGCGCATAACTTCACGCTCAATTTTGTTCGCAAATAAGATAGTAAATCCGCAGTAATCGACACGAACAGATTTTCGGTTTTTCCATCTGACGGATTACCCGTCCGATGGATGAACAGGTAAGAGAGGTTAAATTCACCATCGGTCAGACGGACGTTAAGCCGTCAGACCGATCATCATAAATAATCATCAAAAAAAGATCCGATGGTAGGAATTGAAACCAGTCAGCATGTAAAACTAAGCTATGAGCCGGCAGGAGTGGGAGAGCGTATCCTTGCTTTTTTTCTGGACGGATTCTTTATCGGGGTGTACTATCTGGTGGTTATCTGGATCTGGGGATATGTGAATGATATCGGAATAAATCCTGAAAGTGCTATTCAGGAAAATATGTGGGTGTTGTATATCGTGCTTGTGATCCCGATGATGTTGTATCATCTGATCTCGGAAGTGATCTCGAATGGATATAGTTTAGGTAAAAAGATCGTGGGTATTCGCGTGGTCAAGGTGGATGGAACCCGCGCAACACTCAGCGGTTATCTGGTGCGATGGATGTTTCGGTTGGTAGAGATCAGCATGACCAGCGGTGTGGTTGCCTTTGTGACGGTGATCATGAACGGAAAGGGGCAGCGTATCGGGGATATTTTAGGGAAGACCTGCGTGATCAAAGAGCGTAAGAATGTGAAGCTGGACAACACCCTGTTCGCTGAAGTAGCCGATGCCTACCAACAGGTATTCCCGCAAGTGGCCGAGCTGACCGACAAAGACATTCGCATCATCAAAGAAGTACTCGATTCCCGCTCCCACTACGATTACGACAATTGGTTCCTGATGCTCCAGAAAACCCGTAAGAAAATAGAAGAACGCTTAGGGGTACAAGACCACGACCTCCGGGGAGATGAATTCCTGAAAACGGTGATCAAGGATTATAATGCTATTCATGGGAAGTGAGGGATAGAACGCGGGTGATGCGGATTTTCGCGGGGTATTTAAATGGGTATGAGGAGGTGTTGTTGGTTTTCAGGGTTGCTAGTTGTAAGGAATTTAGCCTTGGTCGTTGGTAGCAAGAAGAAATAGGGACTACTATTTAATTTGCAACAATGTGAGTGCATAAGAGTCCTACAGAAAACCTATCATAATTCAAGGCTTAACATGAGTGAAGAATACTTCAAAAAACTGAGTAACTATTTCATTGCATCAGTAGTAATTTTTGTCCTTGCACATTTACTTTGGGAGCACCTAAATGGCGGAGTGTTAAGTCACCACCTTCTACATAGTTCTGATTTGCCGGCGATATCTAACTGGTGGAATATTGTTGTACTCCCTCTTTTGGCTTGGTTTTCAACAACGCGCATAAAACGACGTATTTCATTTCAACCTGATGATCCATCTGCTAAGGGAAAGATTCCAAAAGGAATTTTAATAGGATTTTTTGGAATGCTGCTTGTCAGTATTTTTCAATCAGTGACTTTTGAGTTTGGTTACGAAAACATCACGATGTATACAGCTCTATGTGTGTTGTTAGTTGGTCTGTTTTTACCAATTTATCGAGCGGAATGTATTCTTGGTCATGTGTTGGGTGCGACATTTATTTTTGGTTCCATCATTCCTATTATGGGCATTTTGGTTATCGCAACGATTTCAGCATTCTCCAATTTATTAATGAAGCCTGTGCTTATAAATATTTGGGGGCGTTTCAAAAAATTAAGGCCTCAACAGAGTCGTAAGTAAGTCTGACAAGGAAGGAGAATAACCGGGTGGTAACGAGTGGAAATCATAATCCCCAATTCTTAATTCAATAGTGAATTAAAATATGCGGGAATCTTTGTTTCAAAAGTCATTCGTTCTTTGGTGACGGGGTGATTTATTGAAAGTTTTGCTGCATGAAGACAAAGCCGATTGATCCCTTTTTCTTTTTCCCCATACATTTTATCGCCGACAACAGGGTGTCCTGCTTCGGAAAAATGTACACGGATTTGATTTTTTCGGCCGGTCAAAAGGTTCACCTCTATCAAACTATAATTCTCGGATTCTTTAAGAACCTTGTATTCTGTTTTCGAAAGTTTACCGGCTTTTGGATCTTCTACTGAATATACCCGGTATATCGCATTCTGTGTAAGATAGGAGCTTAGGATATCTTCCTTCTGTTCAAGTACTCCATTTACAACGGTGTAATAAGTTTTGGTAGCTTTCTTCCAATTATCCTGCAGATATTTTTTCGATTGTTCGCTCTTAGCAAAAATTAAAACTCCTGAGGTGTCTTTGTCTAACCTATGTACAACAAACACACACTTTCTGGATTTAGGATTACCTTTTTTGACATACCCGTTGAGTAAATAATCAACGGTGTTTTCCTTTTCTTTGTCGGTTTCGACGGTTAACAAGCCATGTGTTTTTTCGATGACAATAATATCATAGTCCTCATACAAAATGGTGATAACTTTGGGATGAAACCTCTTTGGAGATCCTTTAAATTTTTTTCGCTGATCTTTCATAACTCAGGGTAGGAAATTTTGAGGTGGAAAAAAGCTCTAACCTTTGATTATTATTTTACCCTTGTCACGGTGCTCTGCTTTGTGATACTCCTGAGCAGTTGGGAAGACTCTGCCTCAAGCAATTGGCGCACAAGCATTCATTCTTCAAACTCCCAGTTATAGCCAAGACCGTTATACCGAGAATGGCATGTATGTGAATACACCCATTCCTTTTATAGCAAGCTAACTAACACATACCGCCATAATGCAGACATACAGTAAAACCTTTGAGGTAACGTGGGCGGATATGGACCCCAACCGCCACATGCGTCATTTCGTCTATAATGACTATGCCGCCCAAACACGGGTCGGAATGTTTTCTGATTTTGATCTCCCCATTACTGAGATCGGTCGCTTGGGTTTTGGACCTGTGTTGTTCCGGGAGGAGACCAAATTCGAGAGAGAAATAAATTTGCTAGAGATCATCAAGGTAACCTGTGCATTGACAACCATGCGACGAGACGGCTCCCGGTGGAGCTTTCTGCATGAGATTTTCAAGGAAGGTGAAGACAGTATAAAAGCTGCCCAAGTCACCGTTGATGGCGCCTGGCTTAATCTGGAAAATCGGAAACTGGGTGTTATACCGGAATTAAGGGAGGTTATGAATCGGTTCCCAAAAACCGAAAACTTTGAATGGATGCCGGATAAAACGTAACTAATCTCAGTACAAATGAATTAGTTATGCTCGCCACTAAAAGATCTAATTAATACCCGTGGTGCGGGAAAGAAAACCAAATGTCTTTTTCACATTGGTTGGTCATTCGTCCGTCGTCAATCGTCCTTCCCTTAAAAAGAAATAAACCGGTCGAGAAACACGGCGATCCAAACCAGGGGGAGATAGGCAATGGAGGCAAACATCATTTGCTTTGCATTAGCTTTGGTGCGGTCGAGGCCAAATTTTATGGTATATGCTAAGAACCCAAGGGCAAAGACCATTCCAAGTACCAGAAAGATCATTCCTGAAATATCAAGCTGATACATAGCAAGGGTAACAGGAAACAGGCAAAGTGCACAGATCATAGACCAAAAAACGGTCTTGTATCCTTTATCGTCTTTCTTAGGGAGCATTTTGAGCCCGGCGCTGGAATAATCATCTTTACAAAGCCACGCTATGGATAGTACATGTGGAACCTGCCAGAAAAACATGATCGCAAATAAAAGCCACATGCCCGGTTCAGCAATATTTCCGGTTGCTGCAGCCCAACCTCCAACAGGAGGCAACGCCCCGGGAATAGCACCGATCGCAATATTGATCGGAGATACTTTCTTCATAGGTGTATAAACACCGAGGTAGATAAGAGAGGTCGCAAAAGACACAGCTCCGGCGACGGGATTGACCATGAGAATAAGATAAAGCAACCCTGAAAAGATCATACTAAGTGAAAAAATCATTCCACTTTTGGAATCAACTCTTTGGTCGGGCATTGGACGCTTTGAGGTTCGCTTCATCAGCCGATCGGAAACACGCTCCATAAACTGATTGTGAGCACCGGTCCCCGCAGCGATCAGGTAAGTTCCGATGAGTGCGTGAATGAGAATAACGAAATCAATGTTAGCTCCACTGCCGAGAATAAATCCCACCAACATGCTCACCAATACAGACATGGTGATGCCCGGTTTGGTCAGTTGGTAGTAATCGGAAATCACATCCGTAAAAGATCTCTTGATGAGGATGTTTTCTTCGGCTGAATTCATGTAAATTTAGTGGGGTAGAGATTATGCTATCTGCAGCCCTGAATTTAAATATTATTCCCCTTATTTGACAGTCTTTTGATGATGAAATTGAACACTTTCCAAAAAACAGCGATCCTAACCGTAGCAGCCACTTTATTTCTGATCCTTGTGGGAGGACTTGTTCGTGCAGCGGGGGCCGGATTGGGATGCCCCGATTGGCCCAAATGCTTCGGTATGTGGATACCTCCCACCAGTTTAGCTGAATTACCATCCCAATTTGATGCGAGTCAGTTTAATGTCTATAACACCTGGATCGAGTATGTGAATCGATTGGTGGGTGTGCTCATCGGGCTACTCATTACCGGCACATTTGTGATATCTTTTAGATACAGAAAGGCAAAGCCAACAGTTTTTTACAGCTCATTTGCTGCCTTTGTGCTCGTTCTGTTTCAGGGATGGTTAGGAGGGGTAGTTGTAAAAACAGGGCTGCATGCAGGGATGATCACTGCGCACATGCTCGTAGCTATGGTGATCATCATGACTCTTTTGTACGCTACATTCGAAGCTACAAGTGATCTTCTTAAGGTTAGAATAGAAGAGCAGTTCAGAAAAAAATTAACATGGACCCTTTGGATCTTATTTGGTTTATCAATGATACAACTTGTGCTTGGGACACAAGTACGGGAAGCAGTAGATGTTATTAAAAACGCATCCGAAGTGTTACCGAGAGGTATATGGCTGGAAAATGTGGGAGACGTATTTCCGATCCACCGAAGTTTTTCGTGGCTGGTGATCTTTGCAGGAGCATTCCTATACTACATTCTAAATAAAAATAAGGCAGAAGGATTGGTTTTAACCTTGGGAAGATTGAATGTCCTGTTGGTTTCTGCACAAGTAATGATCGGGATCGGGTTATATTATCTGGATATGCCCCGGGTATTACAGGTACTTCATCTTGTGGGAATGGCGGTGATGGTGTGCGCTCAATTCTTAATGATCCTGGTAGTAAGGAAGGGAGGTATTAATTAGTAGGAAGAAAAGCAGAAGGCAGAACCCGCTTACTGCCTTCTGCTTTCTGTATATCAACCTACAAACGTTCCAACAGATCATTCAAAAACACCTTGATCTCATTGAGGTCTTTGCGGGCTGTGGCGCTCAACTCCGGTCCTTGTTTCTTTTCCCCATTACTGAGTATTTCCTGAACACCTTCAGAGCTGTACTTCCTGTCCTGAAGTAATTCCTTTATTCTAAAGATGAGTGCCAGTTCCTGTTCTTTGTACACTCTGTTTCCGGCGCTGTTTTTTTTGGGGCGTAATTCGGTATATGTCTTTTCCCAGTTTCGCAAAACATGAGGTTCAAGCCCTGTTAATTTGCTGACTTCACCCATTGAGTAATACAATTTTTTCATAGCAGGCAGAAAGTGTATTTTAGAACGTTTTTAGTCCGTGAAAGTAAACTAATTCTAAACATATTTAAAAGCATCCATTTTGCAAGAATCACAAATACTTAAAAGTCCGGAAATAAGTATCGTCGTACCCGTTTTCAATGAGGATGAATCATTGCCGGAATTAGAGCAGGCTATTGCTGATGCATTGCATCATACATTCAGCTACGAAGTCATTTTTGTGGATGACGGTTCTTCGGATGATTCCTGGAAAGTGATCACTTCTCTGAGCGAGCAGAAAAAGGTGATCAGGGGAATTCGTTTTCATCATAATTATGGTAAGAGTGTGGCACTTCAGGCCGGATTCGAAGCCGCCGAGGGTAAGTATGTAGTTACCATGGATGCTGATCTTCAGGATGACCCCAAAGAGGTTCCCGAGATGATAAAACTGCTTGAAGATGATGGTTTTGACCTTGTAAGCGGTTGGAAAAAAGAGCGTCATGATCCGATATCAAAAACCATTCCTTCTAAATTCTTCAACTTTGTAACCCGGAAAGTAGCCGGGATTGATCTACATGATTTTAACTGCGGACTGAAAGCCTATAGGGCTGATGTGGTTGAGAACATCTACTTGTATGGGGAACTGCATCGCTATATTCCAATGCTGGCTAAGAGAGAAGGGTATTCCCGGATCACTGAGAAAGTCGTGAAACATCATCCCCGTAAATATGGCAAGACGAAGTTTGGCCTGTCACGATTTATGAACGGATTCCTGGATTTGATTACAATTACTTTTGTCCAAAAGTATCTTCAGAAACCTATGCACTTTTTTGGGACTATTGGTGTGTTGCTACTATTGATAGGTGGAGGTATTAATATGTATCTGGCATTAATTAAATTTATGTATGGAGCAGGAATTGGAGACCGTCCCTTATTATTTATGGGTATTTTGTTAATGGTTGTGGGGGTTCAGTTTTTCTCCACAGGCTTACTAGGAGAACTGATCAATAAGAATCATGTTGAGAAGCAAAAGCCAAGAATTCGGGAAAGGGTCTAACTGATATTTTGCAAAAGTTTATTCCATTAAAAAAGCCCCGCACATAACTTATGAACGGGGCTTTTTGATATGTACCGCGTACGGGATTTGAACCCGTGCTACCGCCGTGAAAGGGCGGCGTCCTGGACCCCTAGACGAACGCGGCATTAAAATTATTTCAATAAAAAAACCGTGGAGTTTTTAAGTCCACAGTTAGATAAAAGGGAGCCCGATGGGATTTGAACCCACGGCCTCTAGGGCCACAACCTAGCGCTCTAACCGACTGAGCTACGAGCTCCATTTATTGTACCGCGTACGGGATTTGAACCCGTGCTACCGCCGTGAAAGGGCGGCGTCCTGGACCCCTAGACGAACGCGGCATTAATGAAAATTCAATATGTCAAAAAATAACAAGGTGCCAATGAGGCGACAGGCGGGTTCGAACCGCCGTACGAGGTTTTGCAGACCTCTGCCTAACCACTCGGCCATGTCGCCTTTTGTTATTAGCAAAAAGCTAGTACGCCCGACAGGAGTCGAACCTGTAACCTACGCCTTAGAAGGGCGTTGCTCTATCCAGTTGAGCTACGGGCGCTCAACTTACAATATGTCAAAAAAAACAAGATTTTCCGGGAATAAGCCGAAAAATCTTTCTTTAGTCGGGGAGACAAGATTTGAACTTGCGACCCTTCGCTCCCAAAGCGAATGCGCTACCGGACTGCGCCACTCCCCGTTCTTCGAAAGACTCCAAATATAGGGCTTATTTCAGACGGTTGCCAAATGAATAAATCACTTTTTTTCTAAATTTCAGTAATTAATCAAGGTGGTCAAAAAGTATGGCTGAAACGTAATTTTTCCAGCTCATATCTTCTGCAGATTTGCGCACATTTTCTTTGGGTAAAGGTCTTTCAATAAACTTTAGCATTTGTTCGGCCATAGAGTCAATATCCCTGTCTTTTGCCAAATAGCCGTTATATCCATCGTTAATTGTTTCAGGAAAATGACCAACATCAGTTGCTAAAATCGGGAGTTCAAAATTGTAGGTTAGTGATTCAACTCCTGATGGGGTGGCTGTCAAATAATATAGTACACTGCAGTCACTGACTTGAAAGTATTTGTGTACATCCTCATTAGGGATGAATTCATTTTTGACAACAGTGCTTTTCTGGAGTCCGAGTTCTTCTATTAATTCTAGTGGACGGTAATCTTGTTCGCTCTCTTTATTTTTGAGGAAAAGTTTTTGAGCGAGAGCAAAAAGCACTCGTTTTAATTTTGTAGTGAACTTGGAAGTATCGAGCGTCGCCCAGAATTCCTCACCGCAAATCAATAAAGAAACATCATCCCGTACATCGGCTACTTTTTTAAAAGCACGGATAGTGTTGTGCAACCCTTTATATTTTCGAATGAATCCAAAGAAAAGAAATACATGTTTCTTTAATCCCAGCTTTTTTTTGAATGCTTCGGTATCAAAGTCGGGATCCGGTTCATAGAGATCGTATACCGGGTGAAAGAGTTTGATTACTGTAGTATCTCCTGAAGCAGACCTATCACCACTTTCATTGACAGCAAATGTGCGATCTGGGTAGAGTGCTTTCAGTTCATCTACAGTTTTATAAGCGTGTGTAATATAGGTGTCAGCATGTTTGATGCCTCGTTTGGTAAGCCTTTCATCAATAGTGCTGCCTTCTTTTTGAACCACAAAATGTAAATCAAAAATTACCTCAGCATCGGAATTTCGTTTCAGCCATTTGGAAATAGAGCCCATTGGAATGCCCTGTATAGAAATAGCCCATTGAAAGATTACCTTATCTGGATTTAGGGAAGTGATATACCTGGCCGTTTCTTTCCAGCTGAAAGGATTGTTATAGTTGGTGATGTACTTCACTTTAACCCGTGTGCCTTCCAAAAAATCAGAGTGGCTTGATTTATCTACAAATTCCCTTGGAATAATGGAAGGGTATTGGTTGGTCCAGGAAACAATATGTACTTCGTTTTCGGGATCCTTATCCAGGGTTTTGGCCAGGGAGGTGTTGTAATTGGAAATTCCACCCTTGAATTTTGGCCCCGGTCCGAAACAAACAATAGTTGGCATATGGCTTAAGCGTATTTATCTACAGCAACGTCATATACACGCCGCATTCCCTCTTCAAGGGAAAGTTTAGGTTTCCATCCAAGGTCATTATTCACATAGCTCATATCGGCATATCGGGAGTGAACGCCAACAGGCTTATCCAGTAGTTTTTTGATGTCGGGGTTGTAGCCTGCAAATGAGGTGAAGATCTCAATTATTTCAAGGAAGGAGGTGAGTTTGCCGCTTCCTATATTAATGGCACTTCCATCTGTAATTCTTTCCATAGCATATAACGTGCAATCCATAACGTCTTCAATGTGAACAAAGTCTCGACCTTGCTCACCGGTTCCCCATACCTCAAAAGGATTTTCTTTGAGTGCTGCCCGTCGTGCAATGGCCGGAATAGGATAGGAAAGGTTCTGGTCTTCTCCATATCCTGAGAACGGACGAATACAGGTTACAGAAAGTCCATAATGTTCTGCAGCAGTTTGCGCGAGATATTCCCCGGTGAGTTTAGACCAACCATAGGTCATGTCGGGCTGTCCCATCTTTTTAAAATCGATATCACTTTCACTGAGCGCGATCGCATCAGATTCTGTCTGTAGATCTACGGGATATGCTGCACTTGAGCTGGGGTATAATACACGATTGGGTTTTTGTCGGCATACCCAGAGGAAAAACTCGGCATCAATGGAGAGGTCAAGAGCCACCATCATTGGATCACCATCAATTTTGGCACGGCCGCCTACAATGGCCGCAAAATGAAATACGTCCTTGAAGCGTGTAACATGCAACCCATAAGTATCCTTAATATGATTTTCATTATCGAGCATGGCTCTTATGAAATAGCGTGCATCCTGTTTCAGGAAAACCATTCGCTTATCTTCTCCAAAAAATTCCAGTCCGTTTTGCTTCTCGACCGGAGTACCCTCAGGAAGCCATGTTGATGGGTGAGTCCCTACGGAGAGATCATCAATAAAAAAAATAGTGTCATTAGTGCTTCTGTGAAGACGTTTTACAAAATTTCTTCCGACAAATCCACATCCGCCGGTAATTAGATGATAGCCCATATTGATTGTTTGTTTTTGATTTTAGCATAAGATAGGGATTTTAGTAAAAAGCCTTTGAAAAAGAAGAAATAGTCTTGAAAAATCCCGTTCTTAGCGGTGCATTTAAATTCAAGAAATCCATGAGATATTTTATTCTATTTATAGTAACTGCTATAACTTCAACATTAACTTTGGCCCAATCCCTGACTGTAACAGAATCTTCGGTTACTGCCCGTAATGGGGTGAATCAATATACGATCTCAGGCCACCAAATTGCCATCGAAGGCAACGATCTTAGATTTGCTGGAACTGCAGCATCTTCATCAGTGAATAATCTGACAGCTATTTCTGCAGTATTGAAAAGTTCTTCAATTAATATTCACGCCGGAAACGGTGATGAATTGTTCAGCACTTCATTTAATATAGAGAGTGATGATGCCTCAGCTAAGATCTATGCAAAGTTGAATGGCGGATTTGTTGTAAGAGAGAACATTGCGAATTTTTTATTCTACAATTCCCTCGGCAGCGTCAAGCAGTCTATTTCAAACAGTTCGCAAAGTACAGAAGGGGAGTCGATCTCTGAGCTTGCTTCAGATCCTGCATTTAGAACAGTGGTACTGTATAATCCTAAGGTTGTTAGTGGAGGAGTTGAGGGGTCTCGGGCCAAAGTTGTGAATAGTGATCTGACATCAACAGATATTTATTACAGTAGCAACAGAGCCATTCGTACCGTAAAGGTTTCAGATAATGGGCAATTTATTGCGATCGCAACCTATAGCCCTGGAACAGATAACATAGTGGTAATTACTGACCGTTTTGGAAACGATCTTGCTGAGATCAATTTTGATCAAAGTGTGGAAGATGTGGTGATCTCTGAAGATGGGGGTTATGTGACCATTCGTTCCAACGGTAGGATGGGAGTATATTCTGTGAGGAATGGCGAACGAAATGGCAGTGCAAGTTTCAGGTCTACATTGTTGTATGCTGAATATGTTCCGGAAGATCAAACGGTGGTTGCACTTACAGGTTCCCGATCAGGTTCAGCACTTACGGGTGTAGAAGTTCATGTAATAAATGTAGCAGCACGAGCTATTCAGCGACAGAGTTTCAATACTTCGTTGAGCATGACAGATCTGATACCTCTGAGTGTATCCCGAAAGGGAACATATAGATACTCATTGTCAGGGTTGAGTAAAACCCTTGATCTAAATGCTAGTTTTTAGGAAGTGTAAGGATATAAAAAAAGCCCCGCGCATTAACTATGAATGTGCGGGGCTTTTTAATTTCAGTTGATCATATTGATCAGACTTCCTTTGCTTCCTCAGAAGCATCCTGTTCTTCCTGATCAGCATCTTTAGTTTCAGAAGAGGCTTCAGTATCAGCTTCTGTCCAGTCAAAATCCAATCCGTCTCTGGATTTATTCATCTTGATCTTGATCACGGAACCTTCGTTATGCCTGTTTTCGAGGAGTTCTTCAGCCAAGGGGTCTTCGATGTATTTTTGGATTGCGCGCTTAAGCGGGCGGGCTCCATATTTTTGATCAAAGCCTTTATCGGTGATAAATTCCTTAGCTGCTTTGGTTACCTCAACAGTAAAACCAAGTTCCTTGATTCTGCTGAACAGCTCTTCATTCAACAAGTCTATGATCTGGTAGATATCGCCTTTTTCAAGCGGCTTGAAGGTAATAACGTCATCAATTCTGTTTAGGAATTCAGGATTGAATACCTTTTTCAATGCATCCTGTATCGTGGATTTCATTTTGGCGTAATCAAAAGGAGAGTCATCGGTATCAAACCCGATTCCTTTACCCATATTACGTATATCACGAGCTCCAATATTTGAAGTCATGATGATGATCGTATTTCTGAAATCAACTTTACGTCCAAGGCTGTCAGTCAGTATTCCATCATCCAGTACTTGTAATAAAATATTGAATACATCAGGGTGAGCTTTTTCAATCTCATCAAGAAGAACAACACTGTAAGGTTTGCGTCTTACTTTCTCAGTTAAAACACCACCTTCTTCATATCCAACATATCCCGGAGGAGCTCCTACTAAGCGGGAGACAGAAAATTTCTCCATATACTCGCTCATATCAATACGAACGAGCGTGTCTTCTTTGTCAAATAAATACCTTGAAAGCACTTTGGCCATCTCGGTTTTACCTACACCTGTTGGTCCCAGAAATATAAAGGAACCAATTGGGCGGGATGGGTCTTTTAAGCCTGCACGTGTTCGTTGAATGGCCTTAGTAAGCTTAACAATAGCTTCTTCCTGCCCGATAACTTTTCCGGAGAGACTTTCTTTCATCTTTAAGAGCTTTTGCCCTTCCTTCTGAGTGATCTTGTTTACGGGAACACCACTCATCATAGCAATTACCGAGGCTACATCTTCTTCCTTAACATCATAAACGATGCTCTCAGACTCTTTTTCCCATTCACTCTGTGCGATCTCAAGCTCTTCAATAAGCCTCTTTTCTTTATCACGGAGTCGGGCCGCTTCTTCAAAGCGCTGCTTTTTAACCATTGAATTTTTTTCTTCACTGGTAGTCTCGATCTCTTCCTCGAGATCAATGATATTTTGAGGCACAGTTATATTTGAAAGGTGAACACGTGCACCTGCTTCATCCAAAGCATCAATTGCTTTATCAGGTAAAAAGTGATCGGTTACATAGCGATCCGTTAATTTTACACAAGCTTCAATGGCCTCATCAGTGTATCGTACACTATGATGTTTCTCATATTTTGGCTTGATCTGATTTAGAATTTCGTTGGTCTCTTCAGGTGTGGTAGGATCTACCATGATCTTTTGGAATCTGCGTTCCAAAGCACCGTCCTTTTCAATAAACTGCCTGTATTCGTTCAGTGTGGTTGCTCCAATTGCTTGAATATCTCCTCTGGCAAGAGCAGGTTTCAGCATATTTGAAGCATCAAGTGAGCCACTTGCACCGCCTGCTCCAACTATGGTGTGGAGCTCATCAATAAATAGAATGACATCTTCCGTTTTCTCGAGTTCTGTCATCACGGCTTTCATGCGTTCTTCAAATTGTCCGCGATATTTAGTTCCGGCAACAAGGGCAGCGAGATCTAGAGCAATCACGCGCTTATCGTACAGTACACGTGATACCTTTCGTTCCACAATTCGGGTAGCTAAACCCTCAGCAATGGCAGTTTTACCAACACCCGGTTCACCAATTAGGACAGGGTTGTTCTTCTTACGTCGACTCAATACCTGAGCAACACGTTCAATTTCTTTTTCCCGGCCAATAATTGGGTCGAGACGTCCTTCTTCAGCGAGTTCAGTAAGGTCACGCCCAAAGTTGTCGAGTACAGGGGTTTTTGATTTTTCCATTTTCTTTTCTCTTGAACTTCCTGATCCGGTTGGACCTTTTGAGGAGGAAGCACTCGCGGTCATGGATGAAGCATCACTTTGGTCTTCGCGGGATTTTCCTGATATGATATGATCAAGTTCTTCACGAACCGCATCATAGGAGATACTGAATTGTTGAAGGATCTGAGCAGCAATATTTTCATCATCTCTCAATAGAGACAAGAGAAGATGCTCAGTTCCGATGGTATCACTTTTGTAAAGCTTCGCTTCCAGGTAAGTAATTCTTAGAACTTTCTCGGCCTGTTTGGTAAGCGGGATGTTACCAACCTGAACAGAACCGCCTGTTCCGCGCACGGTGTCTTCTATAGTCTTTTTGAGTTTAAAGAGATCACAATCAAGATTTTTCAAGATCCTGACAGCTACTCCATCACCTAAACGTACAATTCCTAATATTAGATGCTCTGTACCGATGTAATCATGTCCTAACCTGAGAGCTTCCTCTCGGCTGAATTGTATAACATCGCGAACTTTGCTTGAAAAATTTCCCTCCATCTGACGTATTCCTTAAATCCTTTTTTGTCTAAAAATGTTCTTATGTGATTCGGATAAAAAAACGAATGAAACACAGCTTTAGTTCATTACTACTCGAAGGTAGTAGGGCGGTATAGTAAATGCAAACTAAATGCAATAACGAAGTATTAAAATAATGAGGTCCCGGTCATCGATTCGGGCTGTTCAATACCCATAAGCTTTAATACTGTTGGAGATACATCTGCAAGTATTCCGTCTTTTAATGTAACCTGTTCCGGATAATTTACTAAAATAGCCGGAACTAAAGCCGTGGTATGGGCAGTATGCGGGCTCCCATCTTCTTTGATCATGCAGTCTGCATTTCCATGATCTGCAATTATCAGAGAATGATATTCGTGCTTATTTGCGGTCTCTATAACTCTCTTGAGTTGTATGTCAATGGTCTCAACGGCTTTGATAGCTGCTTCCATTACTCCTGTATGCCCAACCATATCCGGGTTGGCATAATTGAGTACCAAAAACTGATATTCTTCTGAAGCCAATTTCTCGCAAAGGGTGTCTGTAACCTGCTCAGCATTCATTTCAGGTTGAAGATCATAAGTTGCTACTTTAGGACTTGGAATTACAATCCGGTCTTCTCCTTTGTTCGGGGCTTCCACTCCGCCGTTGAAAAAATAGGTGACGTGTGGGTATTTTTCAGTCTCTGCAATGCGAAATTGTTTCACGCCCTTCTTACTGAGCCATTCCCCCATGGTATTGGCAAGCTCCTGAGGAGGGTAAGCAACATGTGCGAACCGGAAGGTTTCATCATAAGAGGTAAAAGTGGTGTAGTGAAGATCAAGGTCTTCCACTTTAAACTTATTAAAGCCGGGCTCATTAAGGGCTCTTGAGATCTCTCGTGCCCGATCTCCTCTAATATTATAGAAAATGACTGTATCACCTTTCTCAATACGTGACTTTTGAGAATTATCAAGGAGGATAGGTTTGATGAACTCATCTGTTACTCCATTATCATAGGAGGATTGGAGTCCTTGTTCAGCCGAGCTGAATTTTTCCCCCTCTCCGTGTACCAGCAGGTCATAAGCAAGCTTAACGCGTTCCCAGCGATTATCACGGTCCATAGCATAATAGCGTCCAACTAAGGAAGCTAATTTCCCTACACCAATTTCAGATGCTTTAGCCTCTAATTCTTTTGCATAGTGAAATCCACCGTTGGGGGAGGTGTCTCTGCCGTCTGTGAACGCATGAATAAAAACATGCTTGATCCCATGTTTTTTGCAAAGCTCAAGCAGTGCAAACAAGTGTTCGTTATGGCTGTGAACCCCTCCATCCGAAAACAAGCCCATGATATGGATCTTATTACGGGATTTGGCTTTTTCAACGGCTTTTAAAAGTTCTTCGTTTTCGAAGAAAGAGCGGTCCTTGATGGCTTTATTGATTCTGGAAAGCTCTTGCCACACAATTCTTCCGGCACCTATGTTAAGATGGCCGACTTCTGAATTACCAAACTGACCGTCGGGTAATCCAACGTTCTCACCACTTGCAGAGAGCTTTGAATGAGGACAAGTTTGGAAGAGCGAATCTATGAAAGGCTTGTCAGCTTTATCAATAGCGCTGACGGTTGGATCTTCAGCCAACCCGAATCCATCTAAAATTACGAGTAACGCTTTCGATTCAGGGTTGGCCATCCAACTAAACTTACAGGTTGTTTACGTACTTGGTAAGCTGTGCTTTCTTGCGAGCTGCGTTATTTTCGTGAATGATTCCTTTTACACTCATTCTGTCGAGGTAAGAGACAGCATCTTTGAGCGCTTTTTCAGCTTCTTTTTTGTCAGAAATCTCATATACATTTTTTATCAGCGTTCTCATTTTAGAACGACGACTTCGGTTGTGATTTCTTCTTTGCTCAGCCTGGCGTACGCGTTTTTTGGCTTGTTTGGTTATTGGCATTGCGAAATATGCTTTTGAAATTAATTATTCCTCGAATTTTTTCGAGAATCCAAAATTAAGAGTTATGAAAATATTAAACAAGAAATGATTGAATAATTAACAATATAAGTTTAATTTAACTGATCTGTATGATAGTCGTAATAGATGGGCCCGCAGGATCGGGTAAAAGTTCAACAGCTAAAGCCGTAGCGGCAAAACTTCAGATTCAGTTTCTTGACTCGGGAGCGTTGTATCGCGTGGCTACCTTGGTTTATTTGAACTGCCAAAAAGATTATCAAAAGTTCTTTGAACAGCTTGAAGAAAGCGAGATTTCCTTTCATTTCAAAAAGAAAAAATTCCACGCTTTTCTGGATGGTCGTGATGTAAGCGACGAGATCCGAAGCATGGAGATTTCTGAGAATGTTAGTGAGGTCGCCTCAAACTCTGATGTTAGAGCTTTTGTAAATCAACTCATGCGAGAAGTTGTTAAGCAAAATGTTTACATCGCGGACGGAAGAGACCTTGGAACAGCTGTTTTTCCGGATGCAGACCTTAAATTTTTTATGGTTGCAGATCTGGAAACACGAGCAAAGCGTAGATTTGAAGAAGTAAAGAGCAGTGGTAAAAATGTTACACTGGAAGAAGTGAAGCAAAATATTGCTGCGAGGGACGAAAAGGATTCTAACAGGAGTTCTGATCCCCTGAAAAAGGCAGACGATGCTATTTTGATCGATACTTCTGAAATGACATTTGAGGAACAAGTTGCTTTTATCAGCACTGAGATCAAAGAAGTGATAGCATCACAAAACAAAACTTAAATTTTAACTTATCCCACAGTTGAAAGTCAATTGTGAGGTAAACCAATAACCAATTATAATGACTGAAGAATTAAAACAAGAACAAAACGAACAAGAAGCAGCCGAAGAAACGGTTGACCAAACTACGGAAGTTGCTGAAGCAGAAGAAAATGAAGAAGCTACAGCTGAAGAAACTGCCGCAGAAGAGAGAAAAGAAACTCTTACCCATGTGTACTCCGGTGATGTAGAAGGAGAAGTCTTCAAACTTGAAGATCTCCAGCGCCCATCTGATGAATATACTGATGATGAGTACAATGATATGGTGGGTATGTATGAAGATACCCTCAATGAAATTGAAGAAAAAGAAATTGTACAGGGACGTGTAGTTTCTATTGATGAGAAATACGTTGTTGTTGATATCGGATTTAAGTCTGAAGGTATCATCCAGGTTAACGAATTCTCTAATGAAGCCCTCGAAGAAATGGAAGTGGGCGATGATATTGAAGTATTCCTGGATAGAGTTGAGGACAAAGAAGGTCAGCTTATCTTATCTCGCCGTAAAGCAGATATCTTACAAGCATGGGAGAAAATTGAAGCTTCTCATGACGATGGTGATATCATTGAAGGTTACATCAAACGCCGCATTAAGGGTGGTATGGTTGTAGATGTGTTAGGTATCGATGCATTCCTTCCCGGTTCGCAAATTGATGTACGTCCGGTTCGTGACTTTGATGCTTATGTTGGCAAGACCATGGAATTCCAGGTAGTGAAATTGAACATGGCTGCAGAAAACGTAGTTGTTTCTCACCGTGCGCTTATCGAGTCTGATCTTGAAGAGCAGCGTGAAGAAATTCTTGAAACTATTGAGTCCGGTCAGGTTCTTGAAGGTGCTGTTAAAAACATTACAGACTTCGGTGTATTCATCGATCTTGGTGGTGTTGACGGTCTTCTTCACATTACTGACCTATCTTGGGGCCGTGTGGATGATCCGCACGAGATCGTGCAGCTTGACCAGCGCTTAAATGTTGCTGTTATCGACTTTGATGAGAAGAGCAAACGAGTTTCTCTTGGACTGAAACAGCTTCAACCGCATCCGTGGGAAGCTATTAATGAGAAATATCCTGAAGGAAATAAAGTTCAGGGTCGCGTTGTTTCTATCGCTGATTACGGTGCTTTCATCGAACTTGAAAAAGGTGTTGAAGGTCTGATCCACATTTCTGAAATGTCATGGACACAGCACATCAAGCATCCATCTCAACTAGTTGAAAAAGATGATGTGATTGAATGTATAGTGTTGAACATCAACGAAGAAGAGAAGAAAATTTCTCTTGGTGTTAAGCAACTGGAAGAAGATCCATGGGCAGATATCCTGGAGCGATTCCCTGTTGGTTCAAAACACACAGGTGTTGTTCGCAACCTTACCAACTTTGGTGTATTTGTTGAGCTTGAGCCCGGAATTGATGGCTTGATCCACGTTTCTGACCTGAGCTGGACTGAGAAAGTTGATCACCCAAATGAAGTGGTTGACAAAGATCAGGAGATCGAGGTTGTAATCCTTGGCGTTGATTTCGATAACCGTCGAATCACCCTTGGCCACAAGCAAGTGGAAGACAACCCTTGGAAGAAATATGCTGTAGAATACGCACCCGGTAACACTGTTGAAGGTGAAGTTGTTAAAACAACTGAGAAGGGCGTATTTGTTAAGCTTCCATTAGGTGCTGAAGCATTCCTGAACTATAGCAAAGCAACTGAAGCCGACCACAAGGAAGGCGACAAGATAGAAGATGCTTTTGTTCTGAACTTCGATGAGAACAACAAAAACATTGAGTTAAGTCAGCTTGATTCCGATAAGGACAAAGCCAAAAAGGCTAAGAAGAAAGTAGATACATCTAAAACAGAAACCGGTGCTCCAACACTAGGTGAGATGTCTGGATTGGCTGCTTTGAAAGCTGATATGGAAGAAAAAGAAAAAGCCGAAGCTCAGGAAAAAGCTGATAAAGCTAAAGCCAAGAAAAAGGCTGAAGAAGCTAAAGCTAAAAAGGAAGAAGAAGAGACTTCTGACGAAGAAGAATAATCTTTTCCTTAGATAACTAATTAAAAAGCCCCGCAAGTTAATTTGCGGGGCTTTTTTTATGTCTTTAGAATTTATGGAATCAATTATATTTCTTTTGAAAGAGTGAAAACAGTTCTTCAATAAGTTCGTATCATATGGTTATGAAGATCAGGTGTTCCATATTTTTTACGCTTCTACTTACCTTTTCCATTTCATTGCAGGCTTATGCAGTGCCGGAAAGTGTGTCAGTTAACGCTGAAGCTGAGATACAATCGGCTGATGAAAAGTCTTCTGAACCTTCTGCTCAAAACTTTTTATTCGCTGTCCACCATCAAAGTGAGAGAGCGTTAAGTTCGTCAACTTCGAATACGTTACTTACAGCTGAAGATCTTACTGAAGAAGATGCGTACGGAAAACATATAACTGAGAAGTTTAGCCGTTGGTTGTCCTCTGACTATCTTGAGAGATTAGAAAAAAGAGAAGTCAGTCTGACAATAAAGAAACGGATCTTTCCCTTTCATTCCCACCTCTGAAATATCCATTGTTCTGATACTCATTTCAGAATAATTAATAGCCCGATCAAGAAGTAATACCCTTTTAATTTGCTATAAACCTAATATTAATAAGGGAATGTCTTATCAATACTAAAATTTTATTACAATGGATATAGATTTAACCACGATCATAATATCAGTGATCGCAATTTTATGCTTTGCGATCCCTATTGGATATGATCAATTAAAGAACAGATCAAAAAAAGGTTAACCTGTTTTATCTGAAACAAAAAAGGCTCACTTCTTTTAAGGAAGTGAGCCTTTTTTTTGTAACTCTTATGTTAAAAAATACCACTAAGGAACCTGAACAGTATTCATGATCTTAGTCACGATATCCTCTGAATTAATGTCTTCGGCTTCAGCCTCAAAGGTAGGAATGATGCGGTGACGAAGAACATCCATTGCTATGGTTCGTACATCTTCAGGTGTAACATACGCCCGGTGTTCCATAAATGCATTTGCTCTTGATGCAAGATTGAGATTGATGGTAGCTCTTGGAGAAGCTCCAAAACTGATGAGGTCTTCAAGATCGTCTAAGTTATAATTCTTAGGCTTTCTTGTAGCAAACACAAGATCTACAATATACTGTTCCACCTTCTCATCCATGTAGATCTCATTTATAGTTTTACGGGCAGCCAGTATTTTTTTTGGGTCTACTACTTTGTTCAGCACTTCTTTCTCACCGGTCTTTGCCTGCATCCTCATGATCTGCATTTCCTCTTTTTCGGTTGGGTAATCGATCTTGAGTTTAAGCATAAAACGGTCAACCTGTGCTTCAGGAAGTGGATATGTTCCTTCCTGCTCCACCGGATTCTGAGTTGCTAATACCAGGAAAGGTTCCTCAAGTTTGAATGTTTCTTCCCCGATCGTAACTTGTTTCTCCTGCATGGCTTCGAGTAGGGCACTTTGAACTTTAGCCGGTGATCGGTTAATCTCGTCTGCTAAAATGATATTTGCGAAAATAGGACCCTTCTTTACAAAGAAATCTCCTTCCTTTTGATTGTAAATGAGCGTACCGATAAGGTCAGCAGGAAGTAAGTCCGGTGTGAATTGAATACGTTGAAAAGCTGTATTTAACACTGTTGCCAAACTTGAGACAGTTAGTGTTTTAGCCAGTCCGGGTACTCCCTCAAGCAGTACATGTCCGTTGGTAAGTAATCCTACCAAAAGCCTGTCGATCATGTAACGCTGGCCAATGATAACTTTATCTAACTCTTTTCGGATGTCTTCAATAAATGCACTGTCTTTCTCAATTTTTTCAGTCAGTGCTTCCATGTCAATTGCGTATTCGCTCATTTTCTGAATTCTTTTTTAGTATTAGCTGATGATATGATTATTTTCTCGCCTTAAAAAAGTAAACAAATATAATAAATGGACAATGGACGTTTTACAATCTTTTTTGTTAGGGATTATTCAGGGGTTGACTGAATTTTTACCAATCAGCAGTTCAGGGCATTTGGTACTTGGTAAACAAATTTTGGGGGTTGAAGTTGAGACGGGTATTACTTTCGAAGTTATTGTCCATTTTGGAACGTTATGCAGTATCCTCATTTACTATCGGAAGACGATCCTGAATCTTTTAGTTTCAGGTTTAGGTTTTTTAAAGGCTCCTTCAGCTAAAAAAAATGATCCTAATGTGAAGCTTATCGGATTAATACTTGTGAGTATGATTCCCGCTATGGCTGTTGGCTTTACACTGGAAGATCAGGTGGAGGCAATTTTCTCCGATCCGCTATTGGTTTCTGTGATGCTGATCGTAACCGGTCTGATCCTATTTTCGACAAAATTTATTGGGTCAACAGAAAAGGATGTTAATCTTTCCAGCAGCTTTCTGATCGGTATTGCACAATCCTTTGCAATGATTCCCGGTATCAGCAGGTCAGGTTCAACCATTTCCGCTGCACTCTGGCTTGGTGTTAAAAGAGAAGAAGCTGCTAATTTCTCATTTCTGATGCTGATTCCTGTTATAGCAGGAGCTATGCTGCTTGAAGTAAAAGAACTTATTGAAGTAGGAGTTTCGGATGCTGCGCTGATCAATCTTGTTATTGGTTTTCTGGCAGCATTTATATCTGGGTATTTTGCCCTTAAATACCTCATTATAATTTTGAAAAGAAAAGGCTTTCATTACTTTTCTTACTACTGTTGGTTAGTGGGTGGTATAGGGTTGGTCTATTTCATCAGATGATCCTGACCTGAAGTTTAAAATTGAATAATTATGAAAAATAGGGCATCATGTTCTTGAAGGCGGAAGCAAATATGGCTACCTTTGACGCTCACAAAATACTTTATATATGATCGTTTATTTATTCATCATGTTAGCAGTCTTGGCTGTAGGTTCGGCTTTGGCTATGGTTATCAATAAAAATGTGGTAAACAGTGCCTTGTTTCTTGTTTTGAACATGGTTTCTCTTGCCGGTATTTTTCTCATCCTCAATGCACAGTTCCTGGCAGTTATACAAGTATTGGTATATGCCGGCGCAATCATGGTATTATTCCTGTTTGTGATCATGTTATTGAATGTAGGGGATGAAGAAAAGTTGTTTGATAAGTTCAGGATCAAGTACTTCCTGGCATTCTTTTTGGCAATTGGCGTAATGGGTCAGATCTTTTACAGCCT
Source organism: Gracilimonas halophila (assembly GCF_042684365.1). Taxonomy (NCBI): domain Bacteria; kingdom Pseudomonadati; phylum Balneolota; class Balneolia; order Balneolales; family Balneolaceae; genus Gracilimonas; species Gracilimonas halophila. The sequence continues at coordinate 246,887 of NZ_JBHULI010000025.1, forward strand.
TGCCGGTGTTACGGATATGCTGCCTGCCATCTCAGAAAATATGGCAACGTTAGGAACTGTTGAAGCTGCGGGAGATGTACTTTATACCAAGTATTTATTGCCTTTCGAATTAACCGCAATTCTATTAACTGCAGCAGTTGTCGGAGCATTAATGATCGCACAACATAAAATTAAAAGAACAGAGAATATTTAATTATGGTAGGAATTGATTGGTTTTTAGGTCTTAGTGCTATCATGTTTACAATTGGCATTGTAGGGGTATTGATCCGCAGAAATGCCATCGTAATTTTTATGTGTGTTGAATTAATGCTGAATGCAGTGAATTTATCTTTGGTATCTTTTGCCAGTCATCATGGCAACATTGACGGCCAGATCCTTGTTTTCTTTGCATTAGCTGTTGCCGCTGCAGAGGCTGTTGTTGGTTTAGCTATCATCATCGCTATCTTCCGAAATAACCTTTCAGTTGATGTGAGTAAGATCAACTTATTGCGCTGGTAGTAATCCTTTAACGAAGAGTATTAAAAGAAAAAAGCCTTCTTGAAATCAGGAAGGCTTTTTTTATAGCAATTTTTTTGTTTGGTATTTGTACTTTCTGGATATAAAAAAATAATAGGGATGTTATGATATATAGATTATTTGTACTCATTATATCGGTAGGTTTATTTGTAGGATGTAATTCTTCTGAAAGACTTCTGCAGAAAGGGCAATATGACAAGGCCATTGAGAAGGCTGTTAAAAAGCTTCGGAAAAAGCCTAACAATGATAAAGAGTTATACGTGCTTAAAGAAGCTTACCTGAAAGCGAATAGCTTTGATATGGATCAAATTGAGTTTCTTGAAAGAGAAGGCAGAGAAGAGAACTATGTTAGAATATATCATCTTTATCAGCGATTGGATAATCGTCAGGATAGAATTAAAACGCTTCCAACAGTTCTAATGGACGAATTTACTCTGATAGATTATGATGAAAAATTGATAGCATCAAAAGAACAGGCAGCAGAAATTTCTTATAAAAGAGGGATAGAATATCTCGAATCAGGTGGAAGAGAGAATGCCAGAAAAGCCTACTATGAATTTGAACGTGTAAGAGATATTTATTCAGATTACAGAGATGTAAATGAAATGTTACGCGAGTCTCAGTATTTGGGGACGAATCAAGTTCTTTTTATAACTGAGAATAATTCGGAAGTAGTATTGCCTGCTCGTTTTGAATCTGAGCTTTTGAAAATAGGCTTAAGCGATCTAAATGACCGGTGGATTCAATACAGTGTATCTGAAGATGAAGAGGTCCAGTACGACTATTTTATTGTGTTAAATATCAATAACATCAGTGTGACTCCTGAGAGACTGGAAAGAAAGAGCATCACAGAAAAAAAAGAGATACAAGACGGCACAAAGTACGTTTTGGATGAAAGAGGAAACGTGAAGAAAGATTCACTGGGGAATGATATAAGGGAACCAAATTTTGTTACTGTTTCAGCTGAAATTTCTAAAGTCAGACAAGTAAAAGAAGCGATGGTAGGAGGGACGCTAGACTATGTAGACCTCAGAACCGATCAATTGGTGAAGACAGAAAACGTGGGAATCACAGCTGTATTTGAGCATTTTTCTGCTTCTTTTTCAGGAGATGAACGTGCGTTATCTGGAGAATCCAGGGATATGATCAATTCTGAGATCATTCCATTTCCAGGCAATGAGGCAATGCTCCTGGATGCGGCCAATTTACATAAGGAGCATACCAAAGAAATAATGTACAGAAACCGGAACTTATTGAGTTCAACCTATTAGTTGATCTGATCGCCCTTCAAAACATATAACCTGCAGTGAAGTAGACCCCATATCCTTCTTCTGAGAACCCTACATCTCCCCGAAGAATAAAGTTCTCATTAAAGAAGGATGAATTCCCTCCAAATCCGAGAGTGTACTTAAGGTCGTTAAAGATATTGTTCAGAGCGGCTCCATTGCTAAAGGTTCGTCCAATATCAGCAAATAAGGTGCCCCCAAGTTTAATATTGTATTCGGGAAACTCCCAAAGCCAGGTGCGAAGTTCTGTGTTCAGAAAAATCACATTGTCATCCAAAAACCTATTCTCAGGATAACCTCTCATGGTTTCTTCGCCCCCAAGATCAGCAAGTTTCCAATAGGGGAGAGAACCATAGGTATGGATGAAAGAGAGGCGGTTGGCAAAGGTAATATCCCTGACAAAGTGAAAAGGTATATAACCTCTGAGGTCGCCTTCAACTGTTATGTAATTATAACCGCTTCCGATAACCTCGTTAGCTACCTGAAAACCGACATTGGCATAAGACCCTGTACTTGGGTCGAATTCATTATCGCGATTTTCCCATATCAAGCCTGAACCTAAACTTATAGTATGAGCCCCATCAATTCCGGCCGGCCTGTCTTGTACTATCAATTTCCCGTCATTTTCTCCCAATGGAGTCCTGTAGTTGGTGTTCAAGATCCCGTAAACATCCAATGTAGAACCGTTATTGAGGTCGGCAATGGGTCTTCTTAGTATAAGTTCGATCTCAGAAGTAAAAGATTCATACAAGTAATACTCAGGATTTCCCTCAGGTTCTAAGTCTATTTTATTATAAGAGCCGATACCATAGTATTGATTCTGAAAAAAGCGGGATACAAAAGCCGAAAAACTCAACCTTTGATCGCTTCCGAATACTTGTGGTTTATCAAAGAAAAAAGAGCTTGCGAACAAACCGTTTGTTGATGCTAATGCAAAAACAGTAAAATAGGAGTGAAATGGCTTTATCTCGTTTTTGTAACTATACCTACTCATTATTCCTCCGCCAACTAAGCCCCAATCAGAATTGTAAGCAAGTGCAGGTAATAGAGCTAGTTCTACAGAATCGGTTACTGCCGGGCTTGGTTCAGATGTTGATTGTGCATTTAAGGAAGTTGTTAAACTTATCACCGCCACAATTAATACCAGGGTGAGGGCAGGCAGTCTGAAGTGTTGGTGATCTTTCAATTGTAATTATTCTTTTTGGGTTGAATAAACTATACCCAATAAGATATCCAATCCTTAGGATATTTAAAGCAAGACAACCAAAATTGCTACTAAAAACCCAAATAGGATAAAAGCCAAAGCTGCACTCATAGATGCGGTAAAACCGTCAGATTTGACTTCTCTGCCTTCCATGGCAAAACTTGGAAGAATTCCTTTCATAGGGTTATTGGATAGTGCTGCGAGTTTATTAGCAAGCTTTAAGGCACCGTTCTCGGCAACTCCGAATAGGTTATTTGGTGTCTCCACAAAAACGGTTCGAACAATTGCCGCAGGGCGCCGATAGAACCAGTCAGTGTCCAAAGAAATTGTTGAAGATAGATTGAGATGTTTTTTCAGGAACCAGAACCCAACAAAAGCCAATACAAGGATCTGTGTCATCTCCACGAAGTTATATATCGAAAATGGCTGGAAGTCGGTTGGGTAAGGAAGCTGACTGTATAGCAACTGGGGAGCTACGCCAAAAAGGATACAGAAAAAAGCTCCTATTCCCATAGCTGCTTTCATATTCGTCGGGATCGACGAAACTTCAAATTCAGTTTTCTTCTCAGCAAACCAGGTGAAGTAAGGAAGCTTAAGTCCGGTATGAAGAAAGGTTCCTATGGTAGCTATAAGTAAGAGTAAAATAGGCCATTCTAAATGTGCATCACCAAGTGCTCCTGAGATCATGGTCTTGCTCACAAAGCCATTAAGGAATGGCATTCCTGATATGGATAGAGCACCAACCATATAAAGTCCAATGATCAAGGGCATTTTTTTGGCAAACCCACCCAGTTCACTCAGCTTACTGGTTCCGGTAGTATGAATAACAGCACCGGCCGCCATAAATAGAAGGGATTTATAAATAATATGATTAAACGCGTGAGCAGTAGCTCCATTTAAAGCCAACTCTGACCCAATGCCAATGGCAGTTACCATATATCCGATCTGACTGATAATACTGTAGGCCAGAATTTCCCGAATGTCGTTTGCAAGCAGAGCGTAAATAGTTCCGTATATAGCCATGACCACTCCAACCCAGATCAGGATCTCCCAACCGGGGAAGAGACGGATCATTACGTAAACGGCAGATTTAGTAGTAAGCGCACACATGAAAACTGCGCCTGTAATGGTTGCTTTGGGATAAGCATCGGCTAACCATGCATGCAACGGAGGCACCGCAGTATTCAGTGCTACACCTAACAACATAAAGATATTAGCCGCTGTGTAAGCGGGATCTATACTTTCGATATATAATGACCCGCCACTGCTAAGATGTAGTAAAATTCCTGTGAACAACAATCCACCCCCAAAAATATGAACTAATAGATAGCGCATTCCAGCTTTGGCGGATTCTTCATTTTCTCTTGCCCAGATCAGGTAAGAAGAAGCGGCTGCCATAATTTCCCAGAAGATAAAAAGGGTAAAGAAATCTCCGGCAAAAGTTACACCTAAAGCACCTCCGGCATAAGCCAAAGCTGAACTTTGCTGCCCAAGGTCTTTGATATGAAAAGCATATACCCCACCTATGATTGTTGTAAGTGCGAATATAAGTCCAAAGATCCTGCTCAGTCCGTCAACGGCCAGGAGCTCCAATTCATAACTTGCGAAAGATGCCTGAAGAAGATTTCCTTCCGGCATAGTCCAAACCATTCCTAATGCAACCAAAGGAAAGATTATGAAAACCGTATTTCTGATACGCTCCGGAATAAGAGGAAGCAAGAAAGCTCCCAGAATAAGAATAATAGCAGGGACAGAAAGAAGCTCAAGCATCATAATAGTCTTCGTCGCTTAAGATGAAAATTTTACCTAATCCTTTGGAAATAAAAATCAAAGCGGCACACCCAAGTCCACCCCAAAGTGCATAAAATGCAGGGATATGATTCCACCAATGGGAAGCATAATCCGCAAGGTATGTGAATTCCAGAATCAGGCTCGCAATAAGTAAACTACCAAGTGCTATCCAGTGCCAGTTTTTCATAATTACAATGGATTAAAAATTGTGGATGCTACCGAAGTGGCCATTTCAAAGAAGTTGAAGAACAGGTCGGGATTCAATCCAAATAAAATTGAGAGTATTGCGGTACTGAACAAAGGAACAACCATAAATGGCGAAGCTTCGGTATGACCTTCAAGCTCAGGACCTCCTTTGCGGAAATAGGCTCGGTGTATGATGGGAAAGAAGTATCCCACATTTAATAACCCGCTTACTACTAAAATGATAACAGGTAACATCATTCCGCCTTCAAGTGCTCCGGAGGCGAGGTACCATTTACTTACGAATCCGTTTACAGGAGGAATCCCCGCCAGTCCCATAGAGCCAATGGTAAATGCAGCCATGGTCCATGGCATCACTTTGGCAATACCGTTCAATTCACTGATATCCTTCTTATGAAGATTAACCATAATGGCTCCCGCACAGAAGAAGAGGGTGATCTTCATTGTGGCGTGAAAGGAAATATGCATGATACTTCCGATCAAACCTGTTTCGGTCAAAAGCGCAACGCCCAATACGATATAGGAAAGATGTCCTACGGTAGAGTATGCAAGTCGTCGTTTTAAATTGTCTTGTGCAAAGGCAAGGAGGGAAGCTACAATTACGGTAATTCCGGCCAGTACCATCAAAATTTCGTTGAGGCCGAATTCAGCCATTACCTCTGGACCAAAGATAAACCCAACTACACGGATCACTCCAAACACACCGGATTTCACTACAGCTACAGCATGAAGCAATGCACTAACTGGGGTTGGTGCCGCCATCGCGGATGGAAGCCAGCTATGTAAAGGCATAATTCCGGCCTTCACTCCAACACCGCCAAGAAACAGTATAAAAATAGTTACAGCCATTGTTTGAGAGAGCTCAACACCTTCAAAGATCCCGCCGGCCTGAAAATCAAGGGTTCCAGTGAGGGAATAGGTGATCCCTGCAGCAGCGATCAAAAGTAATCCGGCTGTTAAGGTATAGGTAAGGTATTTACGTCCGGCTGCAATCCCTTTCTTGGTTTCGCTGTGAATTACGAGCGGATAAGTGGCCAGGGTCAACATCTCGTAAAAGATGATGAAAGTCAGAAGGTTGCCGGAAAAGGCAATACCGATGGTAGAACTCAGACATATGGCAAAACTGGCAAAGTAGCGGGTCTGTTTTTTCTCATGGTGACCGCGCATATAGCCGATGGAATAGAAAGAAGTAAAGATCCAGAGTCCGGAAGCTATGAGTGCAAAAAATACTCCGAAAGTATCCGCTTTAAGCACCAGCGGAAGATTTGGAGCAATTTCAAGTAGTTCCAGTTCAATGGTGTTTCCCTGAAGAGCTGAAGGTAATAATGTAAGTACCAACAGGAATTTGATCACACCGGCCAGGATGGTCCAGAACTCACGGAGATTCGGTTTCTTCGAACTCAGCAAGATGAACGGCACCGCAGCCAGCGATACAAGAACAGCATATAAAGGGATGTACGTAAGATCCATCGTTTATTTATCTATTTAAAATCCTGCCGGAAACATGGTGAAAATTATATTTACGATATAGACATTGAAAATACCCACCAGCAACAACCCGATCGCCATCACGGCCATAGGGAACATCATGCTGAAACCGACTTCATCTCTTTCAACTACTTCAGTTTCTTCTGCTGACTCCGTGTCCGGATTATTGAGATATACTTTTTCTAAAATTCGGAAGAAATACACGGCGTTCAGCAGAGAGCTGATCAGAATGACCGAGAGTAACAGCCAGTTGCTGTTGTCAATGGTTCCCAGTGCCAGATACCATTTTGAGAAGAATCCGGCGAGTGGTGGAAGTCCTACCATGGAAATTGCTGCGGTAGTAAAAGCAGCCATTGTCCAGGGGTACTTCTTTCGGTATGAGTTATCAAATTTCGTGATAAGAGAGTGCCCTTCTTTCAGCCTCATACTTCCTGAAACAAGGAAGAGTAGTGCTTTCATCATGGCGTGGTTTAAAATGTGAAGTACAGCTCCTATAAAACCAAAAGGATTAGCGAGGCTAAGCCCCATAATAATATATCCGATTTGTGAAACCGAACTATAAGCTAGCATCTTCTTCATTTCGCTCTGCGCGATGGCCATAATGGAACCATAAAGAATCCCGATTCCTGCAAAAATTCCAATAATCGTTGTAACCGGCAGCTGATCGTCGATCAGTTCAACTCCGAACAGGAACAGTACCACTCTAAATAAAATATAAGCTGCAACTTTGGTACCTATAGGTGCTATTAACGCGGAGGAGGTAGAGGATGCAAATGTGTATGAATCCGGCAGCCATCCGTGAAGCGGGAATAAAGCGGCCTTCACACCAACACCAATAACCATGAGAATAAGCGCTGCGATCACCGAAGAGTGTCCAATAACCTGAGGCAGCATGGTGTGCATATCAATAATGTTCAACGTGCCGGTAACGGTGTAAAGAAAACCAACGCCTAATAGATAAAGTGAGCCACCCACGGTTCCGATGATCAAATAACGAAATGCTGAATACGGGGCTCGTTTCTCTCCGATCGCGATCAACGCATAACTGGAGAGTGAGGAAATTTCGAGAAATACATAGAGGTTAAAAAGGTCACCGGTAAGTACCATTCCGTTAAAGCCAAGCATCAATAGCATGGATACGGTGTAGTAAGCCAGTTTCTTTCCTGGGAATTCGACCTTACTGATCTCTTTGGAATGAATAAGTACCAGGAAGGCAATGGCGTTAATAACCAAAACGATGAAAGCGGCTAAGCCATCATATACAAACTCGATTCCGATCGGGGGCATCCACCCGCCAAAGAAATAACGAATGGTTTCGCCAGTTTGGATGAGGTGTATAAATCCCCAGGCAGAGAAAAATGTAGCCAAACCGGTTCCGAGCAAGCTCAGGTGCCAGATGATCTCACGTTTCCATAGTCCGATGACTGGAATCAGAATCGCAAAAAGGATGTATGTGACGGGTATTAACGCCGGTATTTCGGATCCGATCATTGAATCTTATCTAAAAGTTCTTCTTCGTTAAGGGTGCCGTAGCGATTATAAATATTGATGATCAGCGCAAAAGCAACGCCTAAAGTTGCTACACCCACTACAATAGCTGTAAGCATAAGAGTGTGGGGAAGGGCATTCATATAATTGGATACTTCAGTAACAGGGAGCCCATATGCTTTTACGGGTACAGTGGCTCCTTCTTTCATGGCCACAGATACAAAAAACAAGATCACACCGGCTTGAAAAATGGACAATCCGATGGTTTTCTTTACCAGATTCTTTTTCAAAAGCATTCCATATAGTCCAATTGCTAATAGAATGATGGTAAACCAGTATGCATAATGCCCCATAAAGAAATCAAGCATAATCTTCTCCTTTCACCATGTTATCGTAAATAAGTGTTAGTACGGTCATTACAGTTAGGCCGATCCCAAGTTCAATGATAAGAATACCCCAATAACGCAGATCTGCTGCTTCAAGACCCGGAATGGAAAGCTGTTCGTAGTCGAGGAAGTATCCTCCCATTATCATTGCTAATAAACCGGTTCCGAAATAGATAACCACACCAAGTGCAGCATAAGGGGTTGCCAAATAATCTTTAAATTGCAGGTTGGCGATCTTGGTACCACTTGCAATACGAATTAAAAGAAGTGAAGCCGCCAGTAAAGTACCACCCTGGAACCCTCCTCCGGGAGAGTAGTGACCGTGGAAGATCACATAAAATCCAAAAACCATGATATATGGACTAAGGAACCGAGTACCAAATAAAATAATAGGACTTGGAGATCTATTTGTCATTGTCTTCTCCTTCTTCTTCCTTTCGGTTTCTTAGTAACAAGAACACGATCAGGCCTGCCGTGAAGATCACGATCTGTTCGCCAAGGGTATCAATACTACGATAGTCACCTAAAATCACCGTTACAATGTTGGGAGTGTGAGCATCGTTGTAGGCCTCTTGTATATAATAGTTGCCGGGCACAGGGGTTCCTGTCATGCTCACTTCCTGATTCATCTGGTTATCAGCATCTCCGCGATACGGCAGATCTGCTGCTGCAAAAAGCAGCACAAGAGTAAATGCTATGATCAAAAGTAATTTTAGGTACTTCAATCTTCTGTTTTATAAGTGGTTTGATAAATTGCAACGATCAATAAAATTCCGGTAACACCGGCGCCGACTACCGCTTCGGTGAATCCCACATCAACGGCTCCCATAGTGGTAAATAATAATGCCATTAAGAAACTGAACATGGTCAACATTACGGATGCGACCAAAAGATCTTTACTCTCCAGTGCGATAACAGCTGTGATCAATAAAAAAATGAATAAAATGAGTTCAAGTTCCCAATACATCAGTCTTCCGTTTTGTCTTCTTTGTTATCAGGAAAAACAGGCTTAAGTCCTGCATTAAGTGCGGCACGGGCTAATGCGTGGGCTCCAATGGGATTAGCCAATAAGATGAACAATAGGATCAGAAACAGCTTTCCGCTGTTGATCGTAAGCCCTTCAAAAATTATAAGACCTATAATTACAAGCATCATTCCGAGCGTATCACTTTTACTGGTAGCATGGGTGCGGGAATAAAAATCCGGCAGGCGAATGATCCCAATGCTTCCGATCAGCAAGAAGAAAATACCGGCTGCTACAAATACTATGGTCAAAATGGAGGTTATATCAATCATCGTAGCGGACATTTACTCTTTCAGATGAGAAGTACTTGGCGATGGTAAGTGATCCGATAAAGCCAAGAATGGCGTAGGCCAGTGTGATGTCTATAAACATCCCAATGCGATCGAAAATGTATCCGATCAAACAGATCAGAACAATAGTTTTGGTGGCAATTGCATTTGTTCCAACCAGTCGGTCAAAAACAGTAGGGCCCTTCACCACACGATATGCCGGAAAGGCAATAATTGCGGTCAAAATAACGGCAGTATATAGGAAAAATGAATCCATTAGCTCAGTTCCTCCTTAGTATAGATCACTTCAAAATCTGAAACCACTGGATACATTTCATTTGTGAATAATTTCAATACTTGTTGGGGCATTTCATCACTGGCAATACCTTCAAATGAAACTGGAGAAATAGCATGTACAATAAATTCATCTCCGCGAATATCTACGGTTAGTGTTCCGGGAGTTAAGGTGATGGAATTTCCAAGAATCATTTTACAATGGGGATTGGGAAAGTTCACTTTAAACTTAACCATGGAAGTTTTAATAGGAAGTGAAGGACTCAATAAGATCTTTGCTACATGAACTCCGGATATAACTATCTGAACTATAAGCCAGCCAAAATACCACGGTGCATAAAACAAGCGAATATCCTTGATTACATCGGTTTCGCCCTCAAAATAGGAGTTAGCTTTGAGTTTATAATTGATCGCCATTACAATACCCACACTAATCACACCCATTAATGTGTGGGTAATATCAAAAAAGCCACTCATTATGTACCAAAAAACCATCAGGCTAATAAAAGAGACAATCAGGCTTTGAGCAGATATTGACTTCAAGATTTATGGGTATTAATTGTTAGAAATAAATTTAATGGCTTCAAACATACAAATTCTGTGAATTAGCCGAAATGAAAATCGGACCAATCTATAGTCTTTATTATATAGCCAACTGTTTAAATATTATTAAGGCGTTTGAAGCTGTATTATTTTGTGTATCGGCTTCAACTGCAAAAACCTTAAGAGCTAAAATAGCACCTCTTTATTTTTTAAAAAAATCAAGTGTCTTAAGTTTTGCAGTTTTAGGTTTAAAGATTGTAAATGGTAAGCTATGATCGGTGATTGTGGGGTAAATAAAAACACTATTTGCACCCCAACTAACATCTCTTATATTCTGGCGGAACAAGATGTAGTAACGAAAAAGACATCCGTAAAACACCCTTAAAGTTATGAATGCAATAATTACCCTCGTAATCATCCTGGTTGTTGTAATTGCCTGGTCTGTTGGTATTTACAATAAGCTGGTTACTTTTAAAAACCGCTTGAAAAATGCCTTTGCACAAATCGACGTCCAGCTAAAACGACGCTATGATCTGATACCGAACCTGGTAGAAACGGCAAAATCTTACATGGAGCATGAACGTGAGACACTTGAGGCTGTTATTCAGGCTCGAAATCAGGCACAGCAGGCCGAGCAGAAAGCAGCTGATCAGCCCGATGACCCTGAAGCCATGCAAAACCTGATGGGGGCCGAGCAGGCATTGACGGGCTCACTGGGTAAATTATTTGCTCTCTCTGAAAACTATCCCGACCTGAAGGCGAATCAGAATATGATGCAGCTTTCCGAGGAACTTTCATCCACAGAAAATAAGGTTGCGTTTGCCCGTCAGGCTTTTAATGACGCGGTGATGAACTATAATACCTATCGCGAGAAATTTCCTAATGTGATGTTTGCAGGTGTTTTTGGTTTCTCTCCAGCCCAGCAGTTTAAAATAGAATCTCCGGAGGAACGGGAAGCTCCTAAAGTATCATTTTGATTTTTGGCGGCTTTTTCTCAAAACCAATAGTACTACTATAAATGGATTTTTTTGAAGCGCAGGATAGAGCAAAGCGGAATACCGGGAAGCTGGTGTTTTTATATCTGCTGGCTGTTGTTGGTATTGTATTTTCGGTATACCTGGCGGTGATGATATTGTTCTATTCGCAAGGAATGGCGGATGAAATTTGGAATCCTGCACTGCTTGTCATAGTCAGTGCTATTGTATGTACCGTAATAATAACAGGTACCTTGTTCCGAATAGCTCAGCTCAGAAAAGGAGGTTCTGCTGTAGCCGAAATGCTGGGCGGGCGAAAACTGGAGCCCGCTACCACAAACTCCGCCGAAAGGCAGCTTATGAATGTGGTGGAAGAGATGTCTATTGCTTCAGGCCTTCCGGTTCCTGACATATATATCCTTGACAACGAAGAGAATATCAATGCCTTTGCAGCTGGATTAACAACTCAGGATGCAGCGGTAGGAGTAACAAGGGGAGCCCTGGAACAGCTCAATAGGGATGAAATTCAGGGCGTTATTGCTCATGAATTCAGTCATATCTTTAATGGGGATATGCGTCTCAATATTCGTCTGATCGGTATTCTGAATGGTATATTACTCATTCATGTCATGGGGATGGTCATCATTCGCAGTATGTTTTATTCCGGTGGAGTACGGGTAAAAAGCAATCGGGATAATAACAGCGGTGGTAAATCTAAATTGGTCATTATGCTTTTTGGTTTGGCTCTGATCATTATTGGATATATCGGAATGCTTTTTGGAAGGATGATACAGTCGGCCATTTCTCGTCAGCGCGAATACCTGGCTGATGCAGCTGCGGTGCAGTACACCAGAAATCCTGATGGATTGGCCGGGGCGCTTAAAAAAATATCTCAAAGTACGGATGGTGCGAAAATACAGGATGGACATGCAATGGAGATGAGTCATCTGTTCTTTGCAAACAGCTTCAATTCTTTTCTGGATAGTCTTTATTCAACTCATCCACCTATCGAAAAACGCATTCAGGCAATAAGCCCTTCGCTTAGTGCATCCGATAAAAAAAGTAAGAAACGTATTCAGAGAAAATTTCAACAAAACCATGTTTCCGGTTCAACAAGCGGTCACAAGCCCCGAGCAGGATTGGGTGGACATGCAGCCCTGACTCCCGAAGTTATTATTGCGGCCATTGGTACGCTCGATGCCGGTCATGTAAGTAATGCCGGCTCACTGTTGAGCGAAATTCCCGAAACCTTGAAAAATGCTGCCCATGAGCCATTTGCAGCAGAAGCATTGATCTACGCATTGTTGTTAACAGCTAATGAAAACAAAGGAAATACTTTCCCCGAATGGATTAGCAGTGACCTTGAAGATGGAATGGCTAAACAGGTGAGAAGTTTGATGACTGAACTTGAGGAAGGAAAACGAAAGTGGCATTTACCGTTGGCGGAATTGTCCTTTCCGGCATTACGTAAAATGAGTGAAAGTCAGTACAAGTTTTTTCGCAGAATGGTGAAGAAACTAACAAATGAAGTTGAAAACATTTTCTCATTTGCTCTCGAAAAACTGATTGAGAGACAGCTTGATACCGCTTTTGCCAAAAATAAAGAACCAGAAATTCGACATCATCACTTAAAACCTATGGGTGAGGAGATCTCGGTGCTGCTTTCTGCGCTCTCTTATATTTCGGATGAGAATCCTGAATCTGCGTGGAAATCAGGTCTGGGACCCATCCAAAAAGTAATACCGGATAATGTTCGGTTTCTGCCCAAAGAAGAGTGTGGCTTTGTCATGCTTGAAAAAGCAATTGATGAATTCGCAGCTTCTGCCAACCCAGTGAAAAAATATATCGCCAGTGCAATGATCCATTGTGTGGTGTCTGACAAAAAAATTACCCTTGAAGAGAAAGAACTGCTGCGAGCAATTTCGGAGTCCATTGATTGTCCTATACCGTTAGATGCTATGGGGGCAAATACATGACAATGAACGAAGAATATTAGATAACTAAGAGAGTTAATTACTTGGGAGAGATCCTAAAATGTTGATTACCGCTTTTAATTGATATAATTTTTATTTGAACATATCTGAAAACTTGTCTGAAATGAATCATAAAAAATACTTTTTATACTTCCTCCCGGTACTTATTTCTTTGTTTAGTTTTAGTTGTGATACTCCTGCATCGAATTCCTTAGAAGAAAGTAAGAAATTTGTCCTCTTTAAAAACGCGGATCAAAATTCTATAGATCAACAAATATAGAGGGTCTAAAAAACTCAATAGGTTTACAAGAATACCAGATAAATTATCGATATAAGAATAATATTAGGGGTATATCAGCTAATCTTGCACAATCTCAGGTCAGTCTATTAGAAGATATATCAAGTGATGATTGGGAGGTTATTCCAGGTGAATTTATCATAGTTTTTGTAGATCCATTCGATGGGGAAAAGTATGGAACTGAGGAGGGAAACCAATGGTCAATGAAAACCATTGAAAAACTTCAGGACAAGTACGGCATAAATGATGATAAAATACTTGGTAAGTGGGGGTATGCACTTTTTGGGTTTGCTGCTGAATTAACTGATGAGCAACTATACTACCTGGAAGAAGAAAATATTATTAGTTACATAGAGGTTAATCGTCGATTTCAACTGGGTATATAAGTACATCTTTTTTACCTAATAAATAAGAAAGTTTTTAATCTTTCCCTTTTCCCCTGCAAATTAAACTCATTTTAAATTCCTCAAAATTCATTCAAATCAGTCTTTACCTTCCTAAAGTTTTTTGTATCTTTGCCATCCATTTCGGAGCCGTGGTAGCCGCGGTTACATTATTTTTATCGTAAACAAATAAAGTTTAATAAATGGAATCCGCTACGGCGTTGTTTTCTCTCATTATTGCTCTTCCATTAGCCGGCTTTTTGATCAACGGGATCATCGGGCTATTCGCAGAGAACTATCGAAATAAAAAACAGTTAATTGGCATTATTGCGAATTTCGCTGTTTTTATTCCTTTTCTGATCGCAGTTTATTTCTTTCTGAACATCAATGCCGATTCTGAAGCGGTGGTTTATAAGCTGTTCACCTGGATGGAAGTTGGAAGCTTCAGTGTTGACATTGCTTACCGTCTCGATCAGCTTTCAATTCTAATGACCCTCGTGGTAACAGGAGTTGGATTTCTGATTCATCTGTATTCCATGGGGTATATGGCTGATGATGAAGGGTACTGGAAGTTTTTTGCCTATCTGAACCTCTTCATCTTTGCGATGTTGAATCTTGTACTCGGTAACAACCTGTTGCTATTATTTCTTGGCTGGGAGGGGGTAGGAGTTTGTTCTTATCTGTTGATTGGTTTTTGGTATCACGATATGGCGAAATCAGATGCGGCTAAAAAAGCTTTTATATATAACCGTATCGGTGACTTTGCCTTTTTGATCGCTATGTTCATGGTATTTCAAACTGTTGGAAGCCTGAGCTTTGATGTAATTCTTGGAAACCTGGATGCTTTTTCAAGCGAGTATATTTTCGGAATTGGATTGCTGATGTTTATTGGGGCAACCGGTAAATCAGCCCAGATCCCATTATTTGTATGGCTTCCGGATGCGATGGCAGGTCCGACTCCTGTTTCAGCACTTATTCACGCTGCTACGATGGTAACTTCCGGGATCTATCTGATTACCCGAATGTCGCCTATGTTCGTAATGTCACCTGAAGTGATGTTGATCATTGCAGTGATAGGTGCACTTACTGCTATTGTTGCGGCCACTATCGCCATTACCCAAAATGACATTAAAAGCGTGCTTGCTTATTCAACGGTTTCTCAGTTGGGATATATGTTCCTGGCATTGGGTGCAGGTGGATTTACTGCAGCGATGTTCCATGTTGTGACTCACGCTTTCTTTAAAGCTTGTTTATTCCTCGGTTCCGGTTCCGTTATTCATGCCATGCACCATGTAGAGCATGAGTTGGAGCATGATGGCAAAGATGTTCATTTTGACCCGCAGGATATGCGAAATATGGGTGGCCTTCGAAAGTACATGCCTTCCACATACAAAACCTTTTTGATCTCCACGATCGCCATAGCAGGGATTCCGCCACTGGCCGGATTCTTTTCTAAAGATGAAATTCTTGCAATGACCGCGAATGCCGGCGCAGGAGAGTTTGGGCAATATATGTATTTGGCTCTCTTAGGGGTTGGGATGATCACAGCGTTTCTCACGGCTTTTTATATGTTCCGTCTTACGCTCACTACTTTTCACGGTGAGTTTAAACTTGGTCAGCGTTTCAAGGAAGCAATTGGAGCTGAGAAGTATCTACATGAAAGCCCTGCTACAATGACCATTCCTCTTTGGACACTTGCAGGTCTCGCAGCAGTTGGTGGATTCTTAGGAGTTCCGAATTTTATCGTTGAAACGTTTACCGGAGAAACTGCTCATATTAACCTGCTTCATAATTGGCTCTACAACATTTCAGCTGATTATGAGCTTGTATTGGCCAAACCTATCAAGTGGGGTATAATGAGTCTTTCTATAGCAATAGCGGTAGCTGGTACGTGGGTTGCATTCAGAATGTATAACAATAATAATCAGCTAGAGTCTGACGCCAAGTTGGCCGAAGGATTTGGCGGGCTTTATGCTACCTGGAAAGACAAATATAATCTCGATGAAGTTTATGAAGGTCTTGTTTCTCGTCCGCTGGTAAAATTTTCAGATAAAGTACTTGCCGTTTTCGACATGAAAGTCGTAGATGGTTTTGTAAATGCCACAGCCGGTACGGTGAAGTTATTTGGCAGCTTGTTTCGCTATGTTCAGACCGGCGTAGTATCAAGTTATGCACTGGCCTTTGTGATCGGTGTGATCGTAATTCTCTATTTAATGGTAATGTAATTGTCACAAATTAGTTGATGGAAACACTCTTAAATATCGTCATTTATTTACCACTGTTAGGCATTCCGCTGATCTTGTTGATAAAGAATGAAAACTCCAGAAAGTGGATCGCTCTGTTGGTGACTGTCATTACCTTTTTGGCATCATTGCCACTTATGTTCGGTTTTGATATAGCCAACTCCGGAACGGCTCAATACTTAACGGAAGGCGGTCGTCTAATGGAATCATTGGATATCAAGTATCTGGTAGGCCTGGACGGGTTAAGCTTGCTGCTTTTCATGTTGACCACCTTTATGGGGCCGATCGTGATCTTGTCTTCATGGAATTCTGTGACCAAACATCTGGCAGGTTATCTGAGTATGTTGTTGTTATTGCAAACCGCTTCACTTGGAGTTTTTGCCTCTCTTGATCTAATGGTTTTCTATGTATTTTTCGAGCTTTCATTGATCCCAATGTATTTCCTTATTGGAATTTGGGGTGGAGCCGGACGCATTCAGGCTACCGTTAAGTTTTTCATTTATACCCTTGTAGGTTCACTCATCATGTTGGTTGGTCTTATCTATTTAGGATATGATGCCGGAGCTACTATGGGTGGGGGAACAGCTTTTACTACTGACTGGAGATTTTTATCAAGTGATATATATACCATAGGTCTTGTTGAACAAACCTACCTGTTCCTTGCTTTTGCATTAGCCTTCTGTATCAAGGTGCCTTTGTTTCCTTTTCATACCTGGTTACCATATGCACATACTGAAGCCCCGACAGCCGGTTCAGTAGTGCTTGCAGCTATAATGCTGAAAATGGGAACCTATGGCCTGATCCGTGTATGTCTTCCTATCTTTCCAAATGCCTTTATGGAATTTGCACCTTGGATGGCTACGCTAGCCGTGATCGGAATTATTTATGGCGCATTGGTGGCTATGGTTCAGAAAGATGTGAAGAAATTGGTTGCATACTCATCCGTAAGCCACCTTGGCTTTGTAGTACTTGGAATTTTTGCATTGAATACCGTGGCTGTACAGGGAGCTATTATTCAGATGATCAATCACGGACTTTCAACCGGAGCACTCTTCCTTATTGTAGGGATGATATATGATCGTCGCCACACCCGAATGATCAAAGACTTTGGTGGTATCGCCAAAAAGATGCCGATCTTTACCGTTATGTTTATGATCGCAACTTTGGCTTCTATAGGCCTTCCCGGTTTAAATGGATTTGTAGGAGAATTTTTGATCCTGAATGGTTCATTCTTCTCAGAACTGTACGACAATAAAGTTTTTGCAATACTTGCAACAACCGGTGTTATTCTTGCCGCTGTTTATATGTTGTGGATGTTCCAGCGAGTAATGTTTGGTCCTTTAACCAATCCTGAAAATGAAAAATTGGTAGACTTGAATGGACGTGAGATAGGATTGTTGGTACCGTTAGTGGTCTTTATGTTCTGGATCGGTATTCACCCTGTTAATTTTACGAAGTATTCAGAAGCTCAGGTAACAGAATTGATCGAGGCTTCTGAAGCTAAAAGTATGGCGGTACTGGAAGAGGCTCGAAATGAAGATCTCCCAAACTGGACTGCAAGATTTTACGATGTAAGTGAATCAGAATCACAATTAGCATCAACCAAATAAGATCATGGCACAACCACTTTCTGAATCTGATATCAATCAAGCGTTGAGTTCTCTGGAAGGATGGGAGTTTAACGAAGACAAGATTAGCAAAGAATTTAGTTTTAATGATTTCAGTGAAGCCCTTGGATTTATTGTCCGTGTAGGGTTGGAAGCTGAAAAACAAGTTCATCATCCTGAACTGTTCAATGTGTACAATACGGTTAAGATCAGCTTGAGTACGCATGATGCAGGGGGCAAAGTTACCCAAAAAGATGTGGACTTGGCCAAAGCAATTGAAAGCGTTTCATAAATTTAGCGAATGGATTATTTAGGCGACATACAAGCTTTTTTACCCGGAGTGATCACTGCCGTAGCCGGTTTAGTGGTTATTGTGGTAGAGTCTTTCAGAAAAGAAAGCCCACTTAACTTTTGGATCACCGTAGTTTCTTTGGCTGCGGCACTATTTGTAAGTCTGCAGGCCTTGGATACCAATTTAGATACCGCATTTTCAGGTATGTTGGTTTATGGAGGTCCGGTAGCTTTTGGAAATATGATCATTTTAGCCGGAGCATTATTTAGTGTCTTTATTTCAGAAGATTACCTGAGGGGGATAGGGCACTATTATGGTGAGACCTATGCACTGATTTTATTTGCTACCACAGGTATGCTCGCTTTAGCAGGTTCTAATGATCTGATCACATTATTTGTTGGATTGGAAACAATGTCCATCTGTCTATACGTAATGGCAGGCTTGATCAAAGATGAAAAATCAGGTGCGGAATCGGCACTGAAATATTTCTTGTTGGGAGCATTCTCAACAGGGTTTTTATTATATGGTATGGCCCTGCTTTATGGCGCTACAGGAACAACAAGCATTCCTGAGATCGGAGCAGCAGCCAGTACCGATCTTTTATTCCTGGCAGGTACTGCACTCTTACTCGTAGGATTTCTATTTAAGATCTCAGCAGTGCCATTTCATATGTGGACTCCGGATGTGTATCAGGGAACTCCTACTACACTTACTGCTTACTTTGCAACGGCGTCTAAAGCAGCGACTTTTATTGCATTCATCCTTGTTTTATCTAGAGCATTACCGATTATGGATGGTTTGAACTGGCAATTGGTCTTGAGTGTGATTGCCATCATAACCATGGTGTTTGGTAATATAATTGCTCTCGTTCAGGACAATGTGAAAAGAATGCTTGCCTATTCGAGTATTGCACATGCCGGTTATGCTTTAGTAGGTTTGGCAGCAGGAACTTTTGAAGGGTATAGTGCTGTATTGTTTTACTTATTTGCCTATACGATTATGAATGTAGGTGCATTTGGAGTGATCGCTTATTACGAACGCAACAAAGGCCTGGATTTCAATCAGGTTCAAAATCTGGCCGGTTTAGGTTATAAAGAACCACTGATGGGAATTTCACTATCGGTATTTTTATTCTCTCTTGCGGGTATTCCTCCATTGGTTGGCTTCGTTGGTAAATACTATGTATTTGCGGCAGCCATCAATGCGGAAATGATCGGTTTGGCTATTGTTGGTGTGCTAGCCAGTGCTGCAAGTGTGTATTACTATCTCAGAGTTATGGTATATCTTTATTTCAGAGAAGAGCATCAGCCTATTCAATTGTTTACCCCAACGCTTCTTTATAAAGGAACCATTGCAGTGCTTGCAATCCTGACATTGTATTATGGGGTTGAGCCTTTACTGCCGGGAGAAGGACTGATGGATATTCTGAATACATATGGTGGATATTCAACTCCATCCATGTAAATAATATATAGTTAAGAAATTTATGGACCCTGTTTATTTATAAAATAGACAGGGTTTTTTTATATCCGGAATTGACCATTTCCAGTTTGGGATTTCCGAACTTAA
The DNA here is from genome assembly GCF_042684365.1 of Gracilimonas halophila. Taxonomy (NCBI): domain Bacteria; kingdom Pseudomonadati; phylum Balneolota; class Balneolia; order Balneolales; family Balneolaceae; genus Gracilimonas; species Gracilimonas halophila. Next base: position 266,719 of record NZ_JBHULI010000025.1, read on the forward strand.
AGAGTAAATAGCGGGGCGATAATTACTAATTTACTGCTTAGTTAAAGAATCATTTCTTAAAGGTTGGAATAGACTTCAAAAAAAGCTTATCTTTGGTCCTTCTGTTGCTCGGCAAAGTGCCAGAGTGACTGCTTTCATCTCAGAAAGCACCCAAAGAAAACATATAAAAAATGAGCAAGAACTATTACGAGTTTACCTATATCATAAATCCTGTTCTCGAAGAGGATAAGTTCAAAGAAACCGTTGATAAAGTTACCAAGCTGGTTGAAGATAACGGTGGAGAAATTGATGAAGTTGATGAGTGGGGCCTGCGCCAATTTGCTTACAACATAGACAAGAAAGGAAGCGGTTATTACGTGAATATGTATTTCACTGCTCCTGCCGAAGCTATTGCCTCTGTTGAAAGACAATTACGAATTGACGATGACATCCTTCGTTACCTGACTCTTAAGTATGACGCAAAAATGCTGCGCCATCGTGAACTTCAAAAGAAAAACGAAGTTCCTGGCATCTTTGCTATTGAAGATGAAGACGATGATGACAACAACGAAGACGACGATTAACACAGAATCCTCACCAAAAGAAATTGAATTATGATTAAGAATCCATCACACCCGAAAAAAAATCAACGCAAGGTAAAGCAGTGTAAGTTTACCCGTGCCGGACTTGAGTATATTGATTACAAAGACACTGAAACCCTTCAGCGTTTTACCAACGACCAAGGCAAGATCCTTCCGCGTCGTGTAACCGGCACAAGTGCAAAACATCAGCGACAGCTAACAACGGCAGTTAAACGCGCCCGTTTTCTGGCCCTTATGCCATATGTAGCTGAAAATCTCCGATAAAATTAAGACGACAGAATTATGAAGATCATTCTTAGAGAAGACGTAGAAAAAGTAGGACATTCCGGCGAAGTTGTTGATGTAAAAGATGGCTTTGGCAGAAATTACCTGATTCCTCAGGGTAAAGCCATTATGGCGACCAAAGGAGCTATCCAAGAGCTTGAGCGACTTAAAAAAGAAGCCGCAAGACAGGCAGAATTTACCGTTCAGGAAGCCAAAGAGTTGGCTCAGCTGCTGGAAGCTACTTCCCTGACCATTTCTGTAACTACCGGTGAAGAAGACAAAATTCACGGAACAGTTACAAATGCAGATATTGCGAAAGCATTAGAAGAACGCGAAATTTTAGTGGACAAAAAAGATATCAGCCTTGACCAGGATGTTAAAGCATTAGGCGAGTATACCGCCACTGTGAATCTTGTTGGCGACCTGAATCCACAAGTAAAATTCTGGGTTGTAAAAGAGGAATAATAACTTCCTTTTCGAATTCTATTGTAATAATTTCGAGTGGGCTAAGTTAGAGTTCGTAAGAAATATAGCCGGCTGAACCTCTATATAATTATGGAGAAACTTACTTAGGTTAACTCAATGAAATTAATGCAAATGAAATCACTTTCTATAAAAGTAATGGGGATCATCATTCTGATGTTATCCCCATTTTTTATTCAGGCACAAATACCTGATCCGGTTAAATTCAATATATCTAACGCTCCGGATTCAATATTGGCCGGTGATGTTTTTGAAATTGAGATCGAGGCTTCCATTGAAGGGAACTGGCATCTGTATTCTATTCTAAATGATGAAGATGCAGGCCCTTTCCCTACCGAATTTTCAGCCAATTCTGATAACTTTGTATTTGCAGGTGACCCTGTAGAATCAGATGCAGATATTGAGTTCGATCCTAACTTTGAAGCAGAATTAGGCTGGCACAGCAGTTTTGCAACCTTCACTATTCCGGTAGCTGTTAAAACCAATCAAACGGGAAAACAAAATCTTGATATTGAAGTCTACTACCAGGTTTGCGATGATAAAGTTTGCCTTCCTCCTAAAACAAAATCTATAATAGCAGGAGTTGAGGTTATAGGTGTCTCAGAGAGTCCCTACGAAGGTGCTGTTGATGATGGCAGCAATGCAGAACTCTCCGGTTCTGAAGCTGAAATAAAGGAATCAGCATTGGGCGGCGAGGGGATTTTTGGTTTTATTTGGATCGCTATTCTAGCAGGTTTTGCTGCTCTTTTAACTCCCTGTGTATTCCCAATGATCCCTCTTACGGTATCGTACTTTTCTAAACAAGAGGACAACGGGAAGGGAATAGGGAAAGCATTTTTATTTGGGCTAGGCATTGTTATCACATTTACCGTTTTAGGAGTTCTGTTGGCAGCTGTGTTCGGGGTTTCAGGTGCTCAGAATTTTGCATCTAACCCATGGGTAAACCTATTTATTGCATTTGTATTGGTAGCATTTGCTTTCAGTTTACTGGGTATGTATGAGCTACAACTGCCCCATCAGCTTACAAATTGGCTGAATAGAAAAAGTAATCAAAGCTCAGGTATAGCCGGCATCATTTTTATGTCGCTTACCATTAGCGCAGTTTCATTTTCCTGTACAGCTCCGTTTGTAGGAGGAGTATTTGCCGCTACCACAGGTGGTGAGTGGTTTTACCCGATCATCGGGATGATTGGATTTTCAGCTGCATTTGCGAGCCCGTTCGTGATACTGGCCATTTTTCCGAAATGGATGGAATCACTTCCAAAAAGTGGTTCCTGGATGAATGTGGTAAAAGTATTACTTGGTTTCATAGAACTTGCTGCCGCGTTTAAGTTTCTTTCAAACGCTGATTTAGTATGGCAATGGGGAATGATCTCCAGACCAATGACCATTGCAGCCTGGATCGCCATTTTCTTGTTAACAGGACTGTATTTGCTTGGAACCTATTCTCTCAAACATGAGAAAAAGCCGGAAAGCATTACTACGGGACGTATGCTTTTATCTATTCCTTTTCTGCTTTTCAGTTTTTATCTGATACCAGGATTGCTTGGTTCTTCTTTGGGAATCTGGGATGCTTTCCTTCCCCCAAAACAAGCAACCGATGTAAGCTTGGTAGCTTCCATAGGAACCACGCCCGGAAGCGGAGCGGCAACAAGTGCGGATGATGGCTGGTCTGATGACTACGAAGCATCACGGGAAGTAGCCAGAGAAAAGGGTATCCCTGTCTTTATAGATTTTACCGGCTATACATGTACCAACTGTCGTGCGATGGAATCGAATGTATTTCCGTTAGAGGAAGTAACATCACGTTTTGATCAAATGGAGCTTGTGAAGCTTTATACTGATGGCGGATCCAAAGGACCTGAAAATCAACTGTTGCAATTTGAGTTAACCGGTAACGTGGCTCTGCCAACCTATGTTATTGTAGATCCTGAGTCAGGCAGGGTTTTAGAACAAAGCCTTGGATACAGCCGGGCAGAGAATTTCGTGAAATTTTTGGATCGTGGGCTGCAAAAGTTTAAATCGCTCTGATTGTTGACCCTTTCCTTTGAAAGCTTTAGCCTTAATCACACTTTAACAAATGTAGATTCATCTGGCAGCACCGGCTATCAAAGATCACCTTTTTTGTACCTTAGGCATCATTCTGATGTGCTTGTTTCCTGTGATCAATGTGCAGGCCCAATCCACCATTTCTCAGGAAAAAATACTTAGCCCTATCCTGGCAGACTCATCCTACTATCTGGGAGACTGGGTGTTGCCAAATAGTCTTATTGTAACGGCCAATGAAGATACTATTACTACAACCAAATGGGATTTTGATCCATCTTCCGGTACCATTTCTTTTGACCGGACTTGGACGGATGTAGAAAGTGTAAGCCAACTCACGGTTCGTTATGAGATCTATCCTTTTACCTTACCTAAAAGATCTCAACCCCTGAAGCCTACTGAATTAAGTGCGGATCTATTTGAAAACCCTGATTCTTTAGCAGGCATGGTCCGACAGTTGGATCAACAGCCGACGATCACATCAAGTTTAAGGCAGTCCGGTAGTTTGAGTCGTGGAATTATTATTGGCTCAAACCAGGATTTCTCTTTAGAAAGCGGATTGAATTTTGAGCTTAGCGGAGCACTCACGGAAAATATCAATATAAATGCTTCTTTGACTGATCAAAGCATTCCTATTCAACCCGACGGCACAACTCAAAATCTCAGGGAATTTGATAAGGTTTTTATTCAGATTGAGGCTCCAAATGCCGGGTTGGAAATGGGAGATGTAGATGTGAGTTTTGAACGAAGTTCATTTGCCAGGTTAAACCGCAGATTGCAAGGGGCTACAGGGTCCTATTATACAGAAAACGGAAGTTATAGCGGGGCAGCATCTGCTGTAAGGGGTACCTATAAGTCAATGAATTTCAATGGGCAAGATGGAGTTCAGGGTCCATATAGGCTTACGGGGAAAAATGATGAGGAATTTGTGATCATCCTGGCAGGAACCGAGCAAGTGTATATTAATGGACAAAGGGTGGAGAGGGGGGCAGATAATGATTACGTCATAGACTACGGGCTGGGTGAGATCAATTTCACAAATAACCTGTTAGTTAAAGATGAAACCCGGATCGTTGTTGAGTATGAGTATATAGACCGGGATTTTAACCAAACTCTGGTTGCCGCTGAAGGAGGTGATGAGTTCTTTAATGGAAGGCTCAAAATTGGAGCCACCATTATTCGTCAGGCAGATGGAGATGACCTTTTGTCTCAGCAGGCTTTGAGTGAAAGTGATATCGAACGATTGCAATATGTAGGTGATGATCTTGATGATGCAGTAGTAAGTGGTGTAGGAGTTGCTACGGAGGAAGAGCGTGACCGGTATGTTCTATATGCTGAAGTCGATACCACATTAAATGGAGAGAATTTTACGATCTATGAACATCAACCTGGTTCTGAGGATGCGATCTACAGGGTTCGGTTTTCAAACGTTGGACAAGGAGAGGGAAGTTATCGAAGAGCAAGTGGTCAGGTTAATGGGTTACTATATGAATGGGTAGGTCCTGGCCAGGGAAATTATGCCCCATTCCGGCAGCTTCCTGCACCTCAAAAACAACAAATGGCTGCAATCAATGGAAAATATGATCTTACAAACAATGTAGAAGTATTTGGTGAGTGGGCAGCCAGTGATTTCGATGCCAATCGTTTTTCAGGTTTGGATGATGACGACAATTCGGATATAGCTTATGAATCAGGGATCATTATTAAGGATGCACCCTCAGAACTTGGGCAAATAAATGCAAAGGTAAGTCGCAGGTACTCAGGTAAGCGATTTCGTTTCTTTGAGAGAACCCGGGATGTGGAATTTGACAGACGCTGGAATATATCCGGACCTGAAGAGAGTAAAGAAGCTTTAAATGAAGCAAGTTTTTCCATCAAGCCCACAGAATTGATCGAGTTTGGCGGAGATGTTGGCTTTATTGAGAGGGATGGGTTTAGAGGGGTTAGACAAGGGGCTTCATTTTCAAGCGAAGATAAATTTCTAACGGTTAGCTATTTGCAGGATTGGGTGCAAAGTAAAGACCGGAGATCAGAGGAAGAAGGAAATTGGTTTCGCCACAGTGGAAGGATCAGCAAGGAATTTGATGGAGAGGAAGTCATCTTTACTCCATTTCTGTCTTTTGAACAAGAAAATCGGGAGCAAAAGGATACCGATACGGATTCATTGAATAATCGATCTGAACAATTCTATAACCTTGGTCCCGGCATGAGAGTCAATTTTGCGAACCTTGAGCTTGAAGCCGGGGTTGCATATCGAAAAGAGCGTGGAGTTTTGGAAAACAAACTTCAGGATAAATCTCATGCTTTGGAGCAACGATATAGTTTAGCTTATAACCCGGGCAACAATTTCAGAACCTCAAATCAAGTGGTTTTCAGAGAGAAGAATATAACCGAAGAGTTTAGAAATGCAGGGAATGCAAGTCGTAGGGGGTTATTGATCAAGTCTGTTACAAACTATTCCACCAACACTCCTTTCATTGAAGGGGAATTCTTCTATGAGGCCAATACACGCAGACGTGCCTTACTGCAGGAGACTTTTATTGAAGTAGGACCGGAGATCGGCCAATATGTTTGGGATGATCTAAATGATGACGGGGTACAGCAAGTGGATGAATTTTTTCCGGAGGTAAGTGCGAATGAAGGGAGGTTTATTCGACAGTATTTACCATCGGATGAACTTCTGCCTTCCATAGATCTGAATGTTCGCATGATAAACAATTTTAGGCCGTTTGTGCTGGCAGGCGATAATACCTGGTTTTCGGGCATACTATTGCGGTCAAGAGTAGATATCAGTGAGAATTCAACTACTAAGGATCTAAAAGATGTATATCTGCTCAATTTAAGTTCATTTAGAAATGACTCTACTACTGTGCAAGGCAGAATACTTTGGGAAAAAGAACTGGATCTTTTGAATAAGGTTGATAAAGCAGACCTGAGAATAGGCTACAATGAAAGCCGCATGTTGAACCAACGCAGTACGGAGTCGGTTCAAAGTTATGCGAATGTGTTATACTTTAATACAGGGTACAATGTATCTGAGAGAACACGTTTATTATTAGAGGGACAAAACAGTATAAACAGCAGTGAAAGTAACAGATTGCAAACTCGAAACTTTGACATCAGGTCAAGAAGTTTAAAGCCGGGGGTTAATTCAACAATAAGCCGTTCCTGGAATGCCGGCCTTGAGGTTTCTTATGTCCGAAAAGAAGACCGGTATCCTGATAAGGATGTGATTGCAGATCTTTTAAAAATTTCAACTACGCACCGAACATATTTATGGCGCAGATTACAATCAAATTTTAGAATGGAGTTAAGGACAACAAAGCTAAACGGTAATTCGTCATCATATGGTAATTATGAACTTACGGAAGGAACCGGGGAGGGGGTCAATTTTATTTGGTCGCTTGCAGCTAACTACAGGTTTAATAATTTAATCAGGTTTAGCCTGAACTATGATGGAAGAACAGTGACCGAGCGCCCGGCCATTCATACTATTAAATTAGTTATGAGTGCTATTTTTTGATGATCCTCAAAGATGTGGTTAAGTTTAGGTGATTTTTCTGTAGAGCGTAACAGAACGTAAAAAAGCACTTTTTAAAAGGATGTTACTTTGACATTTAATATAAAATGACCTATTCTTTCGCTTCATTAATCTTAGCCTTTAACATTTAAACAATTAGCGGAGTAGACATGATATCGTCGATTGCTCTTTTTCTATTACAAGCCCCTGCTGACGAAGGGTTTTTTAACGTTATTGTCGCAAAATTTAACGAAGGTAATGACAGTGGCTGGATGTGGCCGGTGCTCATTGCTCTTATCTTGGGATTAGCGATTTTCCTTGAGCGGATCATCACCCTTAATCTTGCCGACATCAATACACGAAAATTTATAGTAAACGTACAAGAAGCTCTTCAAGATGGTGGTATAGAAGCTGCCGAAGAACTATGTGCACAAACAAGAGGGCCTGTTGCATCAGTTTTTCAAGCTGGTTTGATGCGTTCCCATGAAGGTATAGATGCCGCTGAAAAAGCGATCTCTGCCTATGGTTCAATTGAAATGAGTTTCCTTGAAAGAGGTCTTATTTGGCTGTCTCTATTTATTGCCATTGCACCACTCCTTGGATTCCTTGGTACGGTAGTTGGTATGATTCAGGCATTTGATGATATTGAAGCAGCTGCTGATATTTCCCCAAGTATTGTTGCGGGTGGTATTAAAGTTGCCCTTTTGACTACAGCCGGTGGTTTGATAGCTGGTATTATTCTTCAGATCGGATACAACTACTGTGTATCTAAAATTGACCGTATCATCGCTGAAATGGAAGAAAGCTCCATTACTTTGATCGATTCTATTATTCTATTGAATGAAGGTAAGCAGATTGTTCCTAATGTAGGTCCAGATGCTGATTCTGACAGCGAATAATTATAACTGAAATCCAAAATAAATAGGATAAATCATGGTTGTAATAAGTGTTGGTCTTGGAATTGGCTTGATAGTTCTTGGAGTAGTTGGAATAATATTCTCCGGAATTAAAAGTCTTGCCAATGGAAAACAAGACTTCAAAAGAATTGGTATGATGGCCGTCCCATTTGTAGTGTTTGGAATAAGCTACGCTGTATTTGGTGATGTACCACAAGCCGGAGTATTCACATCAGTTTTTATGCTGGGTGCTATGGCATTGACCATCATATTGACCGGAATGCGCGGTACCTTTAAGTTTTAATAGGATATCAATCTATGTTAATAAAGAAACGAAAAAGAGAAGATGCAGAGATCAATGGTTCGTCCATGGCTGATATCGCCTTTTTGCTTCTGATCTTCTTTCTGGTTACCACTACTATAAATGTGGATACCGGAATTGGTTTGGTGTTACCACCGCCATTGGAAGATGAGGAGCCACCACCCATTAGACAGCGAAACCTGATGAATATCTTGGTGAACGCTGAAGGTAGAATTCTAATGGATGAAGAGCCTTATCAGATCTCTGAAGTAAAGAATCGACTTATTGAATTCATTAAGAATCCAAATAACGATCCTGATCTTGCAGAAACTCCGGACTTAGCTATTGTATCTATAAAAACTCAGCGCGAAACTCCATATCGCATTTATGTGAATATGCTTGATGAAGTGATGGGTGCTTATAAAGAACTGCGTGATGAAGCATCACGTGCTAATTATGGTGTCCCTTACGGTGCTTTGGATGAAGAAAGTCCTCAGCAGCAACAAGTTCAGGACATGTACCCTAAGAAAATCTCAATAGCAGAACCGGGAGACAGTTAAGATGGCAGGACATTTTCAAAAGAAAAGAGGTGGAAGCAAGCAGGAAGTGCCAACTTCTGCAATGCCTGATGTAATTTTCATTCTGTTGTTTTTCTTTATGGTAACCACCGTATTAAGAGAAGTAACATTGAAAGTACGCGTCAACCTTACACAAGCCGAGAACATCGAGAAGATTGAGCAGAAACGCCTTCTCTCTTATGTGTATATTGGCCCTGAAAGACTTCCGGGCAATAGACTTGGCGAAGATAAGGTTCAGATCGATGATGCTATTGTAGAAGATATTGGAGGGATTAGAACTCTGATGTACGATAAGCTTCGTGAACAGCCTAAATTGATTGTTTCTCTTCGGGTTGATGAAAATTCTAACTTCGGACTTCTAACCGACGTCCAGGAAGAATTGAAGCGAGCTAGCACATTTAGAATCAACTATTCTACTCGTCGCGAAATGAATTAAAATTTATTTTCAAAAAAATCAGGCAACTGTGTCTCTTTGACGCAGGTGCCTTTTTTTATTTTTAAACCCAGTACTATAATGTCTGAATCCTTCCAAACCATTCAAAGCATCGGCAGTAAAGCTCTCCTCGAAAAGATCGCCGGCTTTGATTCTTATAAAAATGAACATGTAGTTCAATCCATTGGTGATGATGCTGCCGTTATACGTGAAGACAACGGTTCACTCACCTTACTAACAAGTGATACCTATGTTGAGGGAGTCGACTTTGACCCTACTTATACTCCTTTTCATCACTTAGGGTATAAGATAGTGTCTGCAGGTGTCAGTGACGTTTATGCCATGAATGGAAATCCTGAAGCCATGTTGATCAATCTGGCAGTACCTAACAGGATGTCCGTTCAAATGATCGAAGATCTTTATAAAGGGATCAATGCGGCAGGGAGTAATCACAATGTAGAAGTTGTTGGTGGTGATCTCAAAGCCAATCACGCGAACCTGGTGGTTTCCATAAGTGTTTATGGACGGGTAAGTAAGGAAAAGATCACATATAGAAAAGGAGCCCAAGAAGGTGATGCTATATGCGTAACCGGAGATGTAGGCGGGGCCTTGGCAGGTCTGAGAATTTTAATGAGAGAAAAAAAATATTGGGAAGAGCATGGAGATGAATCTGTTCAGCCTGAACTTGGCGATTACCAATTTGTAGTTAAGCAACAATTAGTTCCGGAAGCCAGAAGAGACCTCATTCAAGCTCTTGAGGATCAAAAAGTAGTACCCTCCTCAATGATAGATGTAACTAAAGGACTTGTCAGTGAAGTAAGCGCGTTATCGGATGCTTCTGAACTTGGCGCCTATATATACCAGGCTGCATTACCCATTGCCATAGAAACAAGGCAAGTGGCTGATGAAATGCAGGAAGATGTAGATCGTTACGCTCTCTTTGGTGGCGAAGACCTCGAGCTCATGTTCACCTTACCGGAGGATAAAGTTGAAGAATTCGTAAAACATTTTAACGATTTTGTCGTGATAGGAAGGATGGTACCAAAAGAAGAAGGTATGAAAATGCAAACGGCAGAAGGAGACGTGGTCTCTTTTGATGAATTGTCATAGAAATTTCTATGGCACGTTTTTTGCCAATCATCAGTTCTATTAAATAAAGATAATTGACTCACTTAAACTTATTTGAGTGTTAGTATCCTTATATTGAAATCTAAGATAATTTTTATAAGTATTTTTTAATGGCCCAGAAAGATCCAAAACAAAATAAACCGATTAAGCCTAAGGGTAAGAAAGGAGCTAATGCTCCAAAATTTCCAACCTGGAGTATATTTGTACTATTTTTCGTACTGTTAATTGCTCAAGTTATGTTCTTTTCTCCTGATACGGGGAACAGGATAAAGTACAGCAAGTTTTTAGAGTATGTTGAAAACGGCTATGTAACAGAGATTACGATAACCAATGGGGTTAATGTAACAGGAGAATATTCTGACAAGGCCATTACTGATGGTATTGTTACACGTCCTGAGAATACGGACAATAACATGCCGTTTGCTACCGGTGAGACAGACCAGTTTCGTAAATTCAATACCACTATGCTTCGGGACGATGAGATACGTCCTATTTTGGAATCCAATGGAGTTGAATTTGACGTTCGCATTGAAGAAGATTGGTTTAGTGGTGTTTTCATTTGGTTGATCCCCATTGCCATATTGATCGTAATCTGGATCTTCATCTTCAGAAAGATGAATCCTGGGCAACAGGTATTGAATATTGGGAAGAACAAAGCTTCCCTTTATGATCAACAGACTGAAACGAAAGTTACTTTTGAAGATGTAGCCGGACTTCAGGAAGCAAAAGCTGAAGTTGAAGAGGTTGTAGAGTTTCTCAAAAACCCACAGAAATTTACCAGGCTTGGCGGTGTTCTTCCGAAAGGTGTACTTTTAGTAGGCCCTCCCGGAACTGGTAAGACCTTATTAGCTAAAGCGACTGCCGGTGAGGCTAGTGTTCCATTCTTCAGTTTGAGTGGTTCTGACTTTGTTGAGATGTTTGTAGGTGTTGGTGCTGCCCGTGTTCGTGACCTTTTTAAACAGGCAAAAGAAAAAGCACCTTGTATTATATTTATTGATGAGATCGATTCCATCGGAAGAACCCGTGGAAGAGGAATGGCGATGGGGTCTAATGATGAGCGCGAGAATACCCTGAACCAGTTGCTGAGTGAAATGGATGGATTTAACTCTGACAAGGGTGTGATCCTTATGGCAGCCACCAACCGACCGGATATATTGGATTCTGCCTTACTTCGTCCCGGACGTTTTGACCGACAGATCATGATCGATAAACCCGACCTGAATGGCCGGGTTGAGATCCTTAGGGTACATACCAAAAAGTTAAAGTTAGGAAGTGATATTGACCTCAGAGTACTTGCTTCTCAGACCCCGGGATTTGCCGGAGCTGATCTCGCAAACCTTTGTAATGAAGCCGCCTTGTTAGCTGCCCGCAGAGAAAAGAATAGCATAGAAATGGAAGACTTTCAGGATTCCATTGAAAAAGTTATAGCAGGTCTCGAGCGGAAGAATAAACTGATAAGCCCGCAAGAACGTAAGATCGTTGCATATCACGAGGCAGGTCATGCTATCGTTGGCTGGTTCCTTGAACATACTGATCCTGTTTTGAAAGTGAGTATTGTTCCAAGAGGCTTGGCAGCATTAGGTTATACTCTTCAAACTCCGCTGGAAGAACGGTTCCTGATGACAACTGAAGAGCTTGATGATAAGATCTGTGCATTGTTAGGAGGGAGAGTAGCTGAGGAGATCATCTTTGGGCGAATTTCCACCGGTGCACAAAATGATCTTGAACGTATTACAAAAATGGCTTTTGCCATGGTAGCAGAATACGGAATGAGTGAAAAACTCGGATATATTTCACTTAAAGATTCCCAAAATGCAGAAAATAGCTTTGGGTTCAATAAGAAATATTCTGAATCTACCAGTCAACAGATCGATCAGGAAGTACGAAGTATTATTGATAAAAATCATGAGAGAACCATTAAGTTGCTTAATGATCACAAAGAAGAATTAGAGAAACTGGCGAAGGCACTTCTTGAGAGAGAAGTACTTGATCATCACGCTCTTAGGGAATTACTTGGCGACCGTCCACATGGTAAATATCCGGACGGGATCTTTGAAAAGCCTTCAAAATCCAATGGGGTTTCAAATGATGATGAAAAGGAGTCAGAAACCAATTCTCAAGTAGCTGAAAAAGAAGAAGAGGGATCTGCCAAAGACTCCGAAGACAGTACTGATATTGCATCAGAAAACGATCAGAACAAGAAAGAAAGTAAAGGTTCTGATTCGTAATATTTAGATGTTAACATTGCGGTAACCTATAGATAAAGAAAACATAACCGCTCGTTAACAGTTCGACAACGGCTGAAGTTTAGTTTTGCATCACAATCATGAAAGCAAAACTAAACATATCAGCACACGTGAAAAAACACATACTATTCTTAGTCGTTTGTTTTGCGCTTTCAGTTACAAGTAACCTAAAAGCGCAAAGTACCGGTACCATCTCTGGTACCGTTGTAGATGCCGAAACCGGCGAAACTCTCATTGGAGTTAATGTAGTTATAGAAGGAACCACCCAGGGTTCTTCTTCCAACTTGGACGGTGAATATGCCATTCGTGGCGTAGAACCCGGTACATATACTCTTATAGTCAGTTATGTATCCTTCCAGAAGCAGACCATAACAGGTGTAGAAGTAGAAGCAGGGGAAACCCTCACTCTTGATATCGCACTTCAGCCTGAAACGGAAATGCTGGAAGATGTGATCATTACAGCAGATGCCATTCTCGATAACGATGCCGGATTACTCAGGCAACGTCAAAAGGCAGTTTCCTTCAGTGATGCCATTTCAGCAGAATCCATATCTAGTTCAGGAAGCGGAGATGCAGCCGGTGCTTTGAAAAAAGTAGTAGGAGCTTCCGTAGTTGGAGGTAAATACGTTTACATCAGAGGGCTCGGAGATCGATATACCAGTACCCATTTGAATGGATCAGAATTACCAAGTGCAGATCCAAACAGAAAATCATTTCAGCTGGATATATTCCCATCTAATCTTTTAGAGAATATCGTCACGCTGAAAACTTTTACGCCGGACAAACCCGGTAATTTCAGTGGCGGATTGGTTGACATTGCTACCAAAGATTTTCCTGAAAAATTCTCTTTCCAACTTTCGGCATCAACAGGATTCAATACAAAATCCTCGATGGAAGAACTTGCGATCGGAGATCCAAGTGATACGGATTACTTAGGATTTGACGGTGGACGAAGATCTATCCCTCAGGAAGTTCAAGACTTCATTAATTCAGGGGGCGAAATTCCTTCACTAAGAGACACTAGGAATAACCCTGAAGCAACTGAAACTCTGGATCGATTATCGAAAGCTTTTAATAATGAATTCAGGCCCAGAGAACAAACAAGCACAATGAACCAGAGTTATGGGTTCTCGATAGGGAACCAATTTTCCTTTCTTGGGAATGACCTGGGGTATACCGGAAGCTTCACTTACAGTCAAAATTATTCCGGATACAATGACGGAGGAGTTTCAAGATACGACTTGGTTGGAAACTATGATGCTAGTGAGTCCCTCTATAAAAGATTAGATGTTTCTGACAATTCCGGTCAGAGGAGTGTGGATTGGGGCGGAATGGCTAACCTTTCTTATCGCCTTGGCGACAATCACAGAGTTTCAGCTCGTTTTCTAAGGACTCAAAGCGGATCGGCTGAAGGGCGATACCTGGAAGGGTTTCAGCAAGATATACCTGACGCCTTATTTCAGACAAGGACTGTGAAATACACCGAGCGAAGCCTTCAAACATTTCAGTTAAGCGGGAAGAACTATTTCGAGAATTTCCTGAAAACAACGGTTGAGTGGAAAGCTACTACAGCAACAAATACTCAAGACGAACCGGATCTAAGATACTTTACCACACAGGTTGATACGTTTCCATCCGGAGCCATCCTGTATTCCAGCCCTACAAACAACTTTCAGCGACCGGGTAGGTTTTATCGTGATTTGGAAGAATCCAATATAACAGCAGGGATTGATATCACTATTCCCTTCAATTCTTTCAATGGGAATTCAGCAAATATCAAATTTGGCGGGAGTATTGTGGATGTAGACAGAGACTTCAATGAACGAAGATTTGACTTCTATTCAGATGGAATCACATTGAATGATGTGGAGGGTAATGTTGATGCTTTCTTTGATTCTTTAGGTGTACTTGGCTATTCGAGTTCAGGAAGACCAAGATTCGGAAATTATGTACAGGATGCTACCACAGATCGTAGTAATTACGATGCCGTTAGCAGAATTGATGCTGCATATATAATGACAGAGTTGCCTGTTACCGATTGGCTGAAATTTGTAGGGGGAGTTCGTTTGGAGAAAATGGATCTTGAAGTTGTTAGTCAGGATACGGCCCTTGATGTCGGAAGTCTTTCAAACGTTGACTACCTCCCATCTATAAATACCATAATCAGCCTTTCTGATAATATGAATATCCGTACCGCCTACACCAAGACGGTGGCACGACCAACATTCCGTGAGCTTGCGCCTTATATAACCTTTGACTTTGTGGGCGGTTTACTTTTTCAGGGTAATGCTGAACTCAAACGTACACTCATCACAAACTATGACGTGAGATGGGAATACTTCACAGGTCCTGGCGAGATCCTTGCAGTTAGCGGGTTTTATAAAGAACTCCAGAATCCCCTTGAAAGGGTGATCAGGACTGATATTGGAAATGATGCACTTTCCATCCAGAATGTAGAAGAAGGGCGTGTATATGGACTTGAAATGGAGATTCGTAAGAATCTGGGTTTTATAGCTCACGGCCTTAGACATTTTAATCTTGGTACCAACCTCACTTTTGTCAGATCTGAAGTTGACATCCCGGAGCTTGAACTCATTGTTGCCCGTGATGCAAGACCGGATGCTCCCTCAACACGTGATCTGCAGGGGCAGTCTCCATACCTGTTTAACCTGGATCTGGGGTACACAAATCCGGACATCGGGTTTACGTCCTCTGTCAGTTATAACAAATTTGGAGATCGTTTATCGATAGTAGCAGAAGGAGCTACCCCGGATATTTATGAAAGAGGTTATGGGTCACTCAATTTTACTGCAAACAAAACGCTGCTGGAGAATTTCGAGCTGAGCGTTAAAGCAAGTAATTTATTAGATCCCGAAATCAAAGAATCACAAATATTCAAAGGTGATGAATATTTGTACAGTGGTTATCGGACAGGAAGAACGTTTTCACTGGGTATTAAATACAAATTATAATGTGTTTAGACCTTGTTCATTAATCCTAACAACAAACCAAACATACAAATGAAAAAAGTAACGCTACTATTTGCAGCACTTTTGTTTGTCCCCATATTAACTATGGCTCAAACAACGGTAACTGTAAATGCAAACATTACAACTGATACAGAGTGGACTGCCGATAATGAATACCTGCTTGACGGCATGATCTTCGTAACCAACGGAGCTGATCTATATATCGAAGCCGGAACAACCATTCGTGGTGCAGCCGGACAAGATCTGGATGCGGCCGGATTGGTGATCACCCGCGATTCAAAAATATTTGCTGAGGGTACAGCAGAAAATCCAATTATTTTCACAGCCGAGGACGATGCCGGCTTAACCAAAGATGATGTTGGGGAATGGGGTGGTCTGGTGATCCTGGGACGTGCCTCCACCAACAATGCTACCGAAGCTACGATCGAAGGAGTGAATGAGATCTCCAGTGATCCTGCCCTAGTAGGCTACGGCGGAACCGATGACATGGACGACTCCGGAGTGCTTCGGTATGTATCGATCCGTCACACGGGAATTAATATTGGTTCAAGTTCCGGCAACGAGATCCAGGGACTTACCATGGGAGCAGTTGGAGCCGGAACTACCATCGAGTACGTGGAATCGTTTGCAAGTGGCGATGACGGGTACGAATGGTTCGGCGGTACCGTAAATGCGCGTTACCTTGTAAGTGCTTTTAACAACGATGATGCCTTTGACTGGGATCAGGGCTTCCGCGGAAAAGGACAGTTTTGGTTTGCCATTCAGGACAGCGATCAAACAGGTCGTGCAGCTGAAATGGACGGAGCCGGCGGCAATGAGACCGGAACTCCATACGCCTATCCTGTGATCTCGAATGCCACCTATATTGGCCCCGGAGAAAACTCCACGCCATCCGGAGACAGCGGGCAGCTGCTGCAATTCCGTGATAACACCGGTGGATATTATACCAACTCGGTCTTTACCGACCACCCGGCTCAACTTATTGATGTGGAAGATGTGGACGGAACCGCGATCGATTCCCGTGGCCGACTGGAAGTGGATTCACTGAACATCTCAAACAGTGTATTCTTTGGCTTCGGAAGCGGAACTACTTTGGCTGACATCTCAAGTGCTGCATTCGTGGAAACCATGCTTTCCGCTAACAGTAATGAGATCACTGATCCTCAGATAAATGGTATCAGCAGAATAGACAATGCCGGTCTGGATCCAAGGCCTGCTAACAGCTCTGTATTAAGCGGTGCTGATATTCCAAATGATCCTTTCTTTAGAAATGTAGCCTACAAAGGCGCTTTTGGTGGCTCAAACTGGGCTGCCGGTTGGACTGCTTTAGATGAATACGGTTACCTGGCTGATAGTGGAACTCCGGGAATGGTAACTATAAATTCGAATATTACCACAGATACTTACTGGACAGCTGACAACGAATACCTGCTGGACGGCATGATCTTCGTAACCAACGGAGCTGATCTATATATCGAAGCCGGAACAACCGTTCGTGGTGCAGCCGGTCAAGATCTGGACGCTTCCGGATTGGTGATCACCCGCGATTCAAAAATATTTGCAGAAGGTTCTCCAAGCAACCCGGTCATCTTCACAGCAGAAGACGATGCAGGCTTGACCAAAGATGATGTCGGAGAGTGGGGTGGCCTGGTGATCTTAGGAAACGCCAGCACCAATAACGCTACCGAAGCAACCATTGAAGGGGTGAACGAAATTTCCAGTGATCCTGCTCTGGTAGGTTATGGAGGAACCGATGACATGGACGACTCCGGAGTGCTTCGCTATGTATCCATCCGTCACACGGGGATCAACATTGGTTCAAGCTCGGGTAACGAGATCCAGGGACTGACCATGGGCGGCGTTGGAGCCGGAACCACCATCGAATACATTGAATCGTTTGCAAGTGGCGATGACGGGTACGAGTGGTTCGGCGGTACGGTTAATGCCCGCTACCTGGTAAGTGCCTTTAACAGCGATGACGCTTTTGACTGGGATCAGGGCTTCCGCGGAAAAGGACAATTCTGGTTTGCGATCCTCGACAGCGACCAAACAGGTCGTGCGGCAGAAATGGATGGAGCCGGCGGAAATGAGACCGGCACTCCGTACGCGTATCCTGAAATTTCGAATGTAACCTACATTGGCCCCGGAATTGGTTCAACGCCATCCGGAGATGCCGGACAGATGCTGCAGTTCCGTGATAACACCGGAGGATTATATACCAACTCGGTATTTACCGATCACCCCGGAGACGCAGTGAATGTGGAAGATGTGGACGGAACGTCCATCGATTCGCGTGGCCGGCTTGAAGCAGATTCTCTGAATATCTCCAATAGTGTGTTCTTTGACTTTGGAAGCGGAAGCACGTTTGCTGACTTCTCAAGTGCAGGTTTTGTGGAAACCATGCTTACTGCCAACAGCAATAATATCACAGATCCAATGCTTCGTGGAATAAGCAGAAGTAATGACGGCGGTTTGGACCCTCGTCCAGAAGAAGATAGTCCTGTATATGGAATGGCAGAGTCTTTGGATGATAGCTGGTTCCACAACGTAAACTATGCCGGAGCTTTTGATGGCTCCAACTGGTTAGCCGGATGGACTGCCCTTGACAGCTACGGCTATCTGGGAGACGGTTTAGTAACTGATAATGAGGAAGAATTCACATCAGTTCCTAACAAGATCGGCCTGAATCAGAATTATCCAAATCCTTTTAACCCAACAACTCAGATCAGTTTCAATCTGCCGAGTTCACAGCAAGTAACACTGAAAGTATATGATATGCTGGGTAGGGAAGTAGCAACCATCGCTAACAGAGAGACCTTCTCTGCAGGGATGAATACTGTTAATTTTGATGCCTCCAACCTTTCAAGCGGTGTGTATATCTATCGCCTGAACAGTGGGGATGTAGCGATCACACGTAAAATGACATTGATCAAGTAACATTCTAATTACAAATATACGTCTCACATCACTGTGAGGTGTGCTGATCAAGGAGAACCCTGAGGAATTGGGGTTCTCTTTTTTTTATCACAGATTTTAGGATTGCACGGATTTCGCTGATGTTTGTTGATCAGCAACTTCCCGATCCATACCAATAAAAAAGTCTGGAAACTATTGACAATGGTTGCTAACACCCTTACTATTAATCGTAAAATTACGATATACGATCATGGCTATTACAAAAGCGGAATTATTTAACGAAAGGCAGATAAAAGCAGCTGAATTTGCAAAGGCGATCGCCCATCCGGCACGGATAGCGGTCCTTCAAATTTTAGCAAAGAAAAATGCGTGTTACTGCGGAGATATCACCGAAGAACTCCCGTTGGCGCAATCTACTGTTTCCCAGCATTTAAAAGCCTTGAAATCTGCCGGCATAATAAAAGGCGAGATAGAAGGAGTGCGAACCTGTTATTGTTTTGATGAGGAGAATCTGGCTGAGTTCAAATCTGTTATGGAAGCTATGATTAAGGAATTTTCAATGCCAAATCCAACCTGCTGCTAAGATGAAAACAAGAACCAAGTCGCCCGAAGAACTCAAGGAAACCGTTCGTAAAAAGTATTCCGAGATCAGTGAACAAGCCAAAGATTATAATGCCCGCAGCTGTTGTGGAGCCGGCGGAGATTCGACAAAGGTATATAACATCATGACGGATGATTACAGCGAACTTGAGGGATACAATTCGGATGCCGATCTGGGTTTGGGATGCGGACTTCCAACACAGTTTGCCCGGATCAAAAAAGGAGATTATGTGATCGACCTGGGTTCGGGTGCCGGAAATGACTGCTTTGTGGCCCGTCATGAAACCGGTGCCGAGGGTAAAGTCCTGGGAATTGATTTTACCGAATCCATGATCACAAAGGCCCGTGAAAATGCCGATAAGCTTGGGTTCAATAACGTAGAATTCAGGTTTGGGGATATTGAGGAGATGCCGGTTTCTGAGAATGTAGCCGATGTAGTGGTCAGTAATTGTGTATTGAACCTGGTTCCGGATAAACCAAAAGTGTTTGCAGAGATCTTCAGAGTACTTAAACCGGGCGGACATTTCAGTATTTCGGATATCGTTCTGGAAGGAGAACTGCCTGATGCACTTCGGGAGGATGCCGAGATGTATGCCGGATGCGTTGCCGGAGCTATCCAAAAGAAAACTTATCTGGATCATATCAAAGAAGCCGGATTTGAGAACATCACCATCCAGAAAGAAAAACCAATTGATATTCCTGAAGACATCCTTTCCCAATATTTGAATGAGACTGAAATAGCCGAATTCAATTCGGGTGGAACCGGGATCTATAGCATTACCGTATTTGCGCAAAAGGCCGGAGATGGAGAGCAGAAGAAAGTAACAATGCTCGGGACGGATGGAGCCGGATATTGTGAACCGGGATCAGGTTGCTGTTGAAAAGAAACCGGACTTCATGAATAAGAAAAATCAGATATGTACTCAGAATTAAAATCTTATGTCGCCAGACTGGAGTCTGATTTTGATTCCATTCCTGCGGATAGAAAAAACCAGCTTAGGGAAGTAGCCGAATACATCGAATCAAAGAAAGGCGAAACAGTCAGGCTGAATTTCATATGCACGCATAACAGCCGGAGGAGTCATTTGGCGCAGATCTGGACTCAAACTTCAGCTTACTTTTACGGAATTGAAAATGTCGAAACCTATTCCGGCGGGACCGAAGCCACGGCTTTCAATCCAAGGGCGGTTGAGGCTATTGAAAGAGCCGGTTTTAAAGCAGAGGATCCGGGTGGAGAAAACCCTAAGTACAAGATCTCATTCAGTAATAATGCCAAACCCATGATCTGCTTCTCCAAGAAATTCGATGATGATTTCAATCCTGAAGCAAACTTTGCCGCCATCATGACCTGCTCGGATGCCGACGAAAATTGTCCATTTGTGCCGGGAGCTGAATATCGAAAATCCATTACATATACCGATCCCAAGGAAGCAGATGGAACTGATCGGGAAATGGAAGTTTACGATGAACGGTGCCGGCAGATAGCTACCGAAATGTTTTATATGATGAATGCAGTGAATTCAAAAAATTCATAATAAAGTGTGCTCGATATAGCAAATGAATTTGCTTTCGGTTCACGGTCTGACGGCTTCAAGTCCGTCTGACCGTTATAAATCAGGCAGATCTATCAGACGGGCTATCTGTGAGATGGATTCCGAAAAAACTATTTCAAACTTACGTTAAAAGACATCATAAGAGGTTACGATCATGAATACCCAAACTTTTATCAACACATTAGTTTCGAATAACAGCAAAGAACTTTCCTTTATTTTGCCGGATGACACCCGTCTGTCGGGCGACCTCCACATTACGGAGGTCCAGAACCATAAAGTGGATTCTGTAGACTGTGGTGGAAATGCTCATCAGTACGATGAAACCGTTGTTCAGCTCTCGATAAACGAATCTTCAAATAATATTGCAGAATGGAGAACTGAGAAAGCACTCAAGATCTTTGAGATCGTTGGTAAGAAGATCGAGTACAAGGATGATGCCGAGCTATTTATAGAGTTTGGAGATTCTTCACATCCTACCATTCGGTATTCGGTGGGGCGGATCGTAGAGACTTCACAGGATGTGACCGTTATGCTCACAGTAAAACCAACTGTTTGTAAGCCAAGTCTTGATACAACAGGTGAACTGGCAGCTTGCTGTTAGGTCATTATTGCAAACAGTTGAGGTTTAAATACTGGAATTTATATTCTCTTAAAATGAGCATTGTATATTCTTTATAGTATCGAATCAAAAACCGACAATAGGAGGTTCACCATGAAATTCACGCACGCAATGCTCGCCCTTGACCTGTCACCTTCTACTGAAGACCTGGTGCAGGGAATGGCTGACCTGAAAGAGATAGGTATTCAAAAGGTTACCCTTTTTACGGTAGTGACCAAAGAATATCCCAACGGACAGGAGAAGTTTGAACAAGCTGTCTATGAATCGAAGCTTACTGATCATGCTGAATATTTAGAGGAAAAGGGATTGGAAACGGAATGGGTCCTGAAAGTTGAAAAAGGAAGCTACGCTCCAACCGAGATACTTAGATCTATGAATGAGATCGGCGCTGACCTTCTGGTGATCGGTAATAAAGGGCATAACCTTCTGGCAGATATGTTACTGGGAAGTGTAGCCTCAGAAATGATCCACAGGGCAAAGGTTCCATTATTACTGCTTCGTATTTCGGACAAGCCGGGGAAAGGGGAGGTATCGATCTGCAGGAACATAAGACGAAGTGTTTTACTTCCGATAGACTTTTCTGAAGCAGGAGATAAGGCTATGAAGGCCTTTGAGCAAGAAGAGTTGCGGGATTCTTCTGTTACCGTACTGAATGTTCAGACTATGCCTAAGGAAGGTGAAAAAGAAAAGCTTCAGGAGCGGGCAGACTATCTCAAGCGGATTGGTGTAAGGGAAGTTCAAAGTGAAACCAAACACGGAAATATTTGGATCGAGATCACGGAATATGCCGATAAAAATGATATGTCCATGATCCTCATGGGATCACAGGGTAAAGGATATGCAGAAGATGTTTTTATAGGCAGTAACAGTCTGCGGGTAGCACGGCATACCTCAAAACCACTTTTGCTGATTCCGGCAAATAAGTAATTCAATCCATAAAATCATTATTAACACTTTTTGAAAATTCATGGCAGACAAACAAATTGCGTTCTTTGAAAAATACTTAACACTTTGGGTTCTACTTTGTATTGCTATTGGAATTGCTGTCGGATATCTGGCAGGTGATTCCATTCAGATCATAAGTGATTGGGAGATCTATAAAGTAAACATCCCCGTTGCCATTCTGATCTGGTTGATGATATACCCAATGATGCTTCAGGTTGATTTTGCCTCCCTTAAGGAGATCGGGAAATCCCCCAAAGGGGTAGTTTGGACCGTCATCATAAACTGGATGATCAAGCCCTTCACCATGGCCTTTTTTGCCTGGGTCTTTTTTGATCATATTTATTCGGCCTGGCTGAGTCCTGAGTTGGCTGATCAATATATAGCCGGAGCTATTTTACTGGGAGCCGCTCCCTGTACTGCCATGGTCTTTGTATGGTCTTACCTCTCAGATGGGGATCCGAATTATACCCTGGTACAGGTTTCGGTGAATGACCTTCTGATCCTTATCCTGTTTATTCCTATCGTCGGGTTATTGCTTGGTATTACCAATATCACCATTCCATGGAATACGCTGGCAGCTTCGATCATTGTTTTTGTGGTGATCCCTCTTGTTGCAGGATACCTCACTCATAAGATCACGATCAGCCGAAAAGGCAAGGAATGGTACACTTCAAAGTTCCTCCCGAAGTTCAAGCCGGTCTCTATCTCCGCATTGCTGATCACCCTTGTCTTATTATTTGCCTATCAGGGTGAAAAGATCATCGCTCAACCGCTGGATATTGTTTTGATAGCTATTCCATTGATCATTCAAACGTACTTCATCTTTGCACTGGCCTGGTATGGAGGGAAGAAGATCGGGTTACCGTATCAGGTTTGCGCTCCCGGTTCTATGATAGGAGCAAGTAACTTCTTTGAACTTGCCGTAGCTGTTGCTATTGCGCTGTTCGGTCTCCAGTCCGGAGCTGCTTTAGTAACGGTAGTAGGTGTTTTGATCGAAGTTCCGATCATGCTTTCACTGGTTAGGTTCGCGAATAAAAGCAGAGTTAAATATTAAGTAATTTGAGTTTGAAATATCTGATTACTAGAGGAATTATAATGAAAAAGGATGTTTAAAAAAGGTCGTCATCCCGAGTGAGTACCAAGTTGCTAAGGAATAAGGCATTGAACACGAGGGATCTCAAAGCATGCAATATTTACCATCTTTAGCTTTGAGATCCTTCGCGATAAAATTTACAAACCAATATTTGTTCTCTCTTCGCTCAGGATGACGACTTTTGGAAATATATTTATTTTAGGCTTAGTCAATTCCTCCTGAATTCTCTAAATAAAAAATCTTTCTACTTGCAGAACTGTTTATATTTTTTCAGTGTTAAAGTATCTGAAAACATAATAAACAGGCTGAACCATTGATATTTGTAACACGCAGAACCCATTTTAACGCCGCACACCGACTCCATAACTCAGATAAAAGTGATAAGTGGAATCAGGATACCTTCGGCAAGTGCAACCTTCCCAACTGGCACGGTCACAACTATGTACTCGAAGTGACGGTAGCGGGAGAACCCGATCCGGAAACCGGATTTGTTATTGATCTTGGGCAACTTAAATCCATCATCAAAGAGAAAATACTTGATCCATGTGATCACCGGAACCTGAATCTGGATGTCCCTTTCCTGCAGGGAATTATCCCCACGACGGAAAATCTGGTTCGTGCTTTTTTCGAGCAATTACGTCCTGAAGTGGAAGCGGCCTGCACCAACGGCGGGAAATTATATATGGTGAAATTGTTCGAGACGGAACGAAATATCGCCGAATACTGTCCTTATCGGGGAATTTAACAGACTATTCATTATCCAATTAGCAGTAAGAGAAGAACTATGATCTCACAAGAAGTACAACGCTTTTATGACCCTACCTTTACGGTAACACCTGAATACAAGGAATCCTTGCCCGATCTGCAAAACGGCCCGGCCTCACTCATCGAAGGAGCCAATGTGCCTATTCAACAAGTGGGAATATCCAATTTCAAGCTTCCGCTAAAGTTCAGGAGAAGAGAAGGGGAGCCTATAACGCTTGAGGCTTCAGTGGATGGCTATGTAAGCCTCGAAATGGGTAAGAAGGGGATCAACATGAGTCGCATCATGCGAACCTTTTACAAGTTTCAGGATAAAGTCTTTCACCTGGACCGGCTGGAAGAAATTCTGAAAGCCTATAAAGATAATCTGGACAGTCAGGAATCTTTTCTTCGGATATCATTCAACTACCCGATGATGATGGACAGTCTGCGTTCCGGAATGAAAGGATATCAGTATTACAAGGTGCAGCTCGAAGGCCGGCTGGATAATTACGATCAGTTTCAGAAACACATGCACCTCGATTTTGAGTACAGCAGTGCATGTCCGTGCAGCTATGAACTGGCCGAGCACGCCAGGGAGACAAGACAAGTAGCAGCCATTCCCCACAGTCAGCGCAGTGTTGCCAATGTAACGGTTGCCCTGAAGGATGAATTTTTTGTGGAAGACCTGGTTCAGATCTGCCGAAATGCCCTTAAAACGGAAACTCAGGTTATGGTGAAACGGGAAGATGAACAGGCTTTCGCCGAGCTCAACGGTGCTTTTCAAAAGTTTGTGGAAGATGCAGCCCGGCTGCTTTATGATGAACTGGACAGCTACAACAGCATCCGCGACTTTGTGGTGCGGTGTGTACACATGGAAAGCCTGCACAGTCATGATGCCGTCAGCCGTATTTGCAAAGGCCTTCCCAACGGACTACGCTAAATTCACAGTTCGATCTATCGGTCCCTCGGTTAATCGTAATTCAGTTCTGCTTGATTTTCGAACGACCGAACGACCGATTTGCGATTAGCGATAGTAAATCCTCCCTTGAGGGAGGTGCCGACCGGATGGAAGGCGGAGGGTGTTGTCACCAAAGGTTATGAGGCTTTCAATGCTCTAGTTCCCACTCGAGAGTTGAAGGATACACCTATCAACCAGCAACCCTCATCCTTGAAAAAGGAAATCCATTGCAGCCGGTTTTGGGGTTTTCGCGGTCCGGAGGGGATACATTTCTGGCGTCTTCGATGGTTTCCGCACGGTAGGCGGTCATGCAAAAGCCCCACTCATAAGGAAGCATATTCTCAAACTCCATCCAGTCGAAACGGGTATAAAGGCCGCTGTCGGATGGATTCAACGAATCATTTCGTGCAATGAGATATTGCTCCTCACGGCTCCATTCCTCAACATGAAATTTTGCGTTTGGTTTCTGAAACCAAAGATCCTTTGAGATCTCATATTCAATATCATAATCATCCCGGAAGTTCCCAAGCATGAACTTGGGAGGTTCGTTTGAGGGGGAAGAACATCCTGCAATTAAAAGAGAACGCTGAACAGTAAAAGAAGTTTGTTGGTCATATTCCAAGGTAGTAAAACCTGAAGTAATTTTGGGGTTTATAACGACCTGAACAAGCTCCATGAAATGCTGTCATGCTTCTGCCTGTTATATAGGTGAATTTCAAATAATGAAAAATCGCACTTATGGAAAAGCAAGAAGCACCCATTCGTAATACTCCATTTTCAGATGAGGAACTTGAGCATTTTGAGAAGAAGCTGAAAGAGGAGCAAAAGGAGAGCGAAGAAAAAATTGAGCAATATCAAGATCACCTGGAAGAGATGGAGAATAATCTCGATGATACCAACTCATCAGCCGCCCATCATCAGGGAAACATTGGTACTTCTGAGGATGAACGGGAAAGATATTACATAATGATCGAGAAGGAGAAAGAGAAGCAGGAAGAGATCAATATGGCATTGAACCGTATTGAAACCGGTAACTACGGGATTTGTAAGGTTACCGGAGAACCTATTCAGAAAGAACGGCTTGAAGCAAAACCATACGCTAAATACAGTGTAAATGCTAAAGAAAGGGAAGCCTAAAAAATAGGTTGGTTTTGATCGGCCTACACTGTTATGGAAGTCCGAAAAAAGCATACATTTATTCCTGACGTATCAGCTATCGAGAGGCTTTCCCCATTTGTCCATTTTACAGCCGCACTCAGGACACGTCCAGCCACCCCACATGAGTTGATGAAGGTTTTCAGGGACACGTATCTTAGGCATTTTTGCAGAACATTCCGGGCAGTTAACTGTCTCGATGTTTAACCCAAATTTGGTCTCTTTAGTGGTCTTCATGATCGTCTATTTGTCTATTAGATCTACAATGAATTTCACCTGAAACTGAATAGGTGTTGTACCTGATAAGTATAGGTGAATGAGAAATGCAGCGCAAATAAAATTACTTTAGCCGTCAGTGAAGGCACAACAGTTATACTTTTTGTACTAACAGACACGCATCAGTAACAGTTACCCTGGATTTATCCAAGCTCAGTTTTTCGTAGGTTCGGGTGGTGTCTTCAATGATCCCAAATCCGTTTTCCTTAAAGAGCGATTCCAGTTCATCCCGTTCATACAAAATGAAATTCTGTTTGGTAAACTCAAGATGCTCCACGGCATGCCGCGGACGATAGCCGATCAGAAATTGCCCGTTTGGTTTGAGCACCCGGCGTATTTCCCGCAAATGAATTTCCGGCGGGTCTAAGAAATATATAACGTTTAAAGCCACCGCCAGATCAAACCGATCATCGGGAAAGGGCAGCGCAGAGGTTTCTTCACAATGCAAGGATAGTTTTTGTGAAGCGATCAATTTGGGGTTATGAGCTTTCGCTTCTTCACACATCTCCTTTGAAAAATCAACTCCTGCAATGGATAGCCTGGGCTGTATTCTGAAATATTCCGGGAAGTGTATTCCATTGCCAAAGCCGACCTCCAGCACTGTGTCATTTTCCCGAAGCTCCATCATCTCAAAAGCCAGCTCATAGAGTTTTTGATTAGACTCGTTGAGGGCTTTCCCGATTTCCTTTCCGGTTTCCCCGGTAGGTTTTCTAAGTTGTGATGAAAGTTCAGATGGTTCCATAATAGACGCATGATACTCAAAAATAAATGATATCTGCTTATATAATTATGAGGGGTATTAATTACTCATTCCCAACCGGGTGGTTTGGAACGAGTTTAAGGGTGTGGTTACAACTGCTTATGGCATTTTATACTTGGTTGTTCAACATCCGCTCGTATTCCTTTTCCAGCGGCATATGGACTTTCCAAAATCCCCGTGGCTTTTTTCCATTCAGTACATCAATGAGAATACCCACATGCGTATGCCATCCGGCTCCAACTCCCGAGAGAACATCGATATCGTCTCCAAGATTACGGTGAGTTAAGATAAGCTTGACATTCCCATCATCCTGAGGAAGTAACTCGAAGGTTACTTCTGATTGCCCCTCATTTTCTACCCAGGTATAGCTGAGAAGCCGGGGTGGGTCGTATGCGGTTACTTTTCCATGACCTTCATCACCTTCTTTTAAGTTGGCATATTTTTCAGGAATAGGATCGTCTTCTTCACTCAGCGTTTTATGATCAAAGTAATGAGAGACCCTCCCGCCAACTTTCGGCTCTACATCACCGGCAGAAAGCCACTTGGCTTTTAGTTCTGATTTGGTGAGGTACTCCCATATGCGTTCGGCAGGACCCGGTAACAGCAGTTCGAATTGAACAGTCCCCGGTTCTGTGAAAACACCGTATTTTTTATTCATAGCCTTAGGATTAGGGGTTTCATATTTTATCTGAGTTTTATAGGTCATCCCCTTGAAGACGGGGATCTGATTGTTAGTTTGAGGTCAAGTTTTTAAACCTGAAAAGATAATTGGATTCCAGGCATTCGCCGTGGTATGACCCGGCTTAAATTGTTCATTATTTTCTCAGAATCTTATTCATTGCTTTACCCCTTGCCAGTTCATCGATCATCTTATCCAGGTAGCGGATCTCTTTCATGGTCGATTCTTCCATGTCTTCTACCCGTATACCACAGATCACACCTTTAACTGCCCTTCGCAAAGGGTTCAGCTTTGGGGCGTCCGCAAAGAAAGTCTCGAAGTCGGTCTTGTTTTCCAGGATGGTTTCCAGCTCGTCCTGACTATATCCCGTCAGCCAGCGTATGATCTCATCCACTTCTGCTTTGGTTCGGTCTTTACGCTCCGCCTTGGTGACATAATGTGGATACACACTTGCAAAACTCGTAGTATAGATGCGATGCTTTTTCATTTAAGTTTCATTCGTGGTTCATGTTTGTGACGATGTATCACCTTCAGCCAAAGCGGCTTCCAGTGCATCCAGCTTCTCATTCCAGAATTTTCGGTAGCGGTAGGCCCATTCGATCACTTCCTGCAGTTTTTGGGTATCAGCCCTGCAGTACCGCTTTCGGCCTTCTTTTCTAATGACCACTAACTCACATTCATGTAAGATCTTTATGTGCTTGGAAACGGCCGGCCTACTCATATCAAACTGTTCGGCTACATCATTGACCGGCATGGATCGTCCCGCTAACAGGTCTATGATCTCACGTCGGGTAGGGTCGGCTATGGCATGGAATACATCTTGCGGCATAAAGAAAAATTAATATGTAACTGATTGGTTACAAATATATATGTAACAAATTGGTTACGCAAATGTATTTTAGTGATCCTTATAAATATCGGGTTTGAGTTCAAAAGTAATAACAAAGAAAGTCCTCCCTCGAGGGAGGCGGAGGGTGTGTGGGGCACCGGCTGTGGTGTTTTTAGTAGATTGAGTACAGCATTTATGTACTATAACAAAAATGAACATTGGACCGGATGGCCGGGCATAACATTCCCAACCACCCGGTGGGTAATGAGATATAAATTTGAACCTTTTCAAATTTCGTGCGACTATATCACCGGATAATGAATAGAAAAAGCGAACATATCGATTATGAGTTTTTGATTAGCAGCTATCAAAATGGCGATGAGAAAGCATTACGGTTGTTGATCAAAAAATTTCATCCCATGTTAGTTCGAACGATCTATTATTACACAAACGATCAGGCATCTGTTGATGATCTTGCACAGGAATACTGGTATGCGATCATTGAAAAGCTTGCGGAACTAAAATTGAAGATCAGTTTCGAGGCCTGGGCTTTAACGATTGCCCGCAGAAAGGCCATTGACTGGATACGGGCACAACAGCGAGCACGCAAGCAAGCAGAGGCCCTGAAAGTGGAAGCAGACTCCGAACTGCAAAGCAGTGATGAAGACAATAAGGATGATCTGGAAAAGATTCGGATCGGGATTCAACAATTGTCTCCAACTCAGCAAATCGTGCTAACTATGTTTTACCTGGAAAATTTAAGTTTGTCGGAGATAAGCAAGGTACTTGGCATCTCAAAAGGGACGGTTAAATCACGATTGTTTTATGCCCGCGAAGAACTAAAGAATAGTATTAACCAAAAAAGGTGACTGTTATGAAAAATGAAAAAGACATCGATAAACTGATCAAAGAATCTTTAAACGCAGAAGAAGCTGAATTTTATCAGGATCTGGACCAACAAGGAGTCTTTAAAATGTGGTTTGATCTGTATAAAGGTAAACTGGGAAGGTGGGCTATATTGGTCACTTTCATTCAGTTGGTTTTTACAGTACTGGCCTTCTGGGTGGGTTACAAGTTTTTTACCGTTGAAGGCACTGAACTGTTGCTGCGTTACGGTGGCGGTATGTTCATCGCAATACTATTTGTACAAATGCTAAAGCTCTGGCATTGGATGCAAATGGATAAAAATTCCATCCTGCGTGAGGTAAAGCGCCTGGAGTTTCAGGTGGCGGTGCTGATGGAGAAGAAAGACAAGTAAAACAGATCAATCTATCGGTTCATCGCAATTCAGTTATTTTGATATGCGATAGGCCGAACGACCGATCAGCGATGGATGAACTTCAATATCCAACACCCAGCACGCCCCGATATTCGGGGAATCATAAAGGGTTTCACTTGGGTATTCCGTATTGGTTATTCGTTATTGGATATTTAGGGAGCCGGTTACATATATGGAAGTCGGAGACTTCCGGGGCCGGAGCTTTTAAGTCACCGCTTTGCTGAAGACTTAAAAGAGATGGGGGATCACACTGCAAATAAAGTTACAGACTATTTATCCACACTATGAGAGGAGGGGTAGCAAAGTAATTCGCCGTTCGATCTATCGGTCCATCGGTTAATCGTAATTCAGTTCTTTTGATATGCGATGGAACGAACGACTCCCGACTACTCGGGACGATGGACGATTTTCTTGAATATTCGTTATTGGATATTCAATTCATTCCTAAAGCTTATAGCTGACCGAAACAAAAGTACCAAGCGTATAAAGCTTCACATTTCCCCAGCCTACTTCTCGGATGGGAACTTTGATAAAGGGCTCGGCTTTCAGGCTCCAGTTTTGGTGGAGATCGTATTCGTAGCCGATGGAAAAACCGGCGTTGCTGAACAGATGCGTTTTACCGGATCGCTCGTTCAGGGTGGTGGTTTGTCCCTGGGAATAACCATTGTAGTCGAATTGGTAATCTTCGCTGAGCATAACGTAAGAGGAGAGTCCGCCCGTGGCAAAAAAGCGGGAATTCTCGAATTGCATCACATCATACTTCACGGTGATCGGGATATCGAGGATAAAGCACTGAGCTATGATCCCGCTGGGTGTTCCGCCCGGATTCCAGTAGGCCGGCGGGTTGTAATGCTGATTTCCCGAGCTGTATTTAACGCTGGAATGAATGAGTCCGCCCGAAATCGTAAAGCGGTCGTTGATGCGGTAACCGGCAGTAACACCGAGCTTATAGCCGGGCTCATAAAAGTTAGAGATCCCGCCAATGGTGCTGATATCGGGCGAAACTATAAGCCCGAATTCAAGACGTGAAAGCTCTGTTCTGCCGGGCTGCTCCTGTTGGCGAGCGAGTCCCGAAGGGGCGGCGGCCTGACCATAACTCACGGAAGCAAGGTAGTCAGTACTGCCGGGAATGTTGTTCCCTGATGAAACAGACAGCTCTTCATCCATACGTTCCGGATAGGAAACCGGCCGCAGTTCGATACGTGCAAGTTCGTCACCTGAAACCGATACAGGATCAGCATCCATAACCACTTGCTGATCCTGTTGTTCGGGGGTTGCCTCGGGGGAGATATCATCGGTACTTTCAGAAGGTTCTTCCATTTCCTGTGGGAGATCGGCCAGCATTTCCCGGTCGACCTGCGGAGGTGTTTCCGGTTCTTGAGTAGTGTCTTCACGGGTGGAATCGGGGAGGATGTCCGTGGTCATGGTATCCTCCAGTTGTCGGTTCAGCCGGTCAATTTCATTGGAGTTCTGATAAATGAAATAACCCAGTGCGGAAACGATCAGCAGAACGGCGGCGGCAGCCAGGTAGGTGCGGCGCTGACGTGTTTTGGCAGCCTGCATGCGGTCCAGCTTTTTCTCCATATCAAGCCAGTCTTCTTCCCGGTAGGAAATATCATATTCCTCAGCTTTCTTTTTGAACAACTGCTCCAGCGGATCGTTATGTTCTTCTTTATTACTCATAGTTCGGTCTCAAATAAAATTTCTCTCTAACAGTTCACGCAGGTTCCTCTTTGCCTTGGAGAGGTTGGATTTGGAGGTTCCAACCGAAATATCCAGCATTCCGGCAATTTCCTCATGCTTAAATCCTTCTATTACATACAGGTTAAAAACAGTTCGGTAGGCCGGACTCAATTCCTGTACCATCCCAATAAGCTCATCATAGGAAATGCCGCTGATAATGTGTTCCTCGGAAAAAAGATCGTCTTCACCCGACAACGGGTCCGTCATCTGAAGGCGTTTCCTGTCTTTGTGGTACTGGTTGATGGCGGTGTTGATCACAATTCTGCGAAACCAGGGTTTGAAGTCCCGGTTGGTGTCATAGGATCTTATGTTCTCAAAAACTTTCATAAAGGCATCATTTAAAACAGCGGCCGCCTGATTTCGGGAATCGGCGTACCTCAGCGTGATGCTCATGCCATAGGCATAGAACATCTCATAGAGCTCTTTCTGGCTTTCACGGCGATGCTTGCGGCATCCTTTAAGGATATCGGCTAACAAAAGATCCTGTTTTATTTAAACAATGGTAATCTAAGTACGAGAAATCCCCTTCGAAGTCGTCATCCTGAGCGCTTAAAAAAACCAATCTAAGTACAATGTGTTGAACGCGAAGGATCTCAACTTATAAAACAACTGTCTTACTTTGACTTTGAGACCCTTCGCGGAATACAGTTTAAATCTAATTATATGTTTAACGCGCTCAGGGTGACAACCAAAGAGTAAATTTATCTCGGACTCATATTGGTATGTAATTAAAAGAAAATTACGGATGACTCCTACAGCCTATACCATCCCATGCGACAAAGGGTTGCCTGTGGTTTTCGTTACTTTCCTCCAAAGCCAAATACCCGGTGAATATTAAAACCAAACCGGAAATCGCCTTCCCAGAAACGGTCCCGGTTATTCGCCATGATAAACTGCTCGTTGTGCCATTGGGAGCTTGTGAAAAACAGCTGGAAAATATGTCCGCCGGTATCAATATTCAGTGCGATAGCCATGGCATCGGAGGTTCCGGCATTTCGGTCTCCAAGCACCGGCAGGTATTCGGTATTCAGTGACAGCCGCTCGTTGATCTCATACTGCATGAGCACACCCATCCCATACAACTGTCCGGCACTCCCCAACACGGGATTATTGAAATGGGCGACCATAGGAGTGAGCTGCAGGCTGAACCGATCCATTTTCCTGGCGGCCATAACGGAAGCGAAGTAGCTCAGCCGATCTTCAAACGTATAATTCAATCCGGACAGCGTATTAATTCCCATCGATGCCTTTACGGCTACGTCCAAAGGCATACTGCCGGATCTCGTTTGCCGAAGCAGGTTCACTTTGGTGCGGAGGTCCACGACCTTGTTGAAGGTCATCCGGCCTATACCAACGGAGAGCCGATCCGAAATACCATAGTCGATATTCAGCTTGGTATTGGCACCGTCATCCATTCCAAAGAAGGTATCGAGTCCGCCGTTTGTGAGCCCAAAGGTATGTACGACCGAGCTCATCATATTTTTCCCATCCGGATTTTGGACGGTGGAAATTCCCACGGCGACCGGCGCCCAGAATGTCCGTTCTACTTCTTGATCGGTAACGGTCCGTTCACGGGTTAGCTGAGCATTTGCGGGTGCAGCGTAAAATGCCAGAAAGACTATTGTAAGAAACAAGGTATAGAGAATGCCGTGATGCTTTGGAGTCATATTCATAGTTCGGGTATTAAAGTTCATCTCGTTGCATGGGTTTTAGGAGTATATCGATCTCCACGGTCTGTTCGTCATTGACGCGGTAGAACAGAATGCCGGGAGGCTCGATATTAAAGTCACTTAACAGAATAGGGAAGGTCGCTTTGAGGCGAATTCCCTCCGCGGTATCTGTCAGTGTTCCATCCACGCTCATTGCTTTGGTAATGTCATTGATGGTAAACTCACCGGTAGCGGTCACGGTAGTTTCCTCTCCTGCAGTTGGCAGGCCGGGGGAATCCATTGACCCGGTAAATTCAGCAAAAGGATGCTCGTCTGCATTCAATGTGCTATACATATCCCGGTCCCGTTTCCCGATACCGGTTTTCAGGGTGTTGAGGTCCAGGTAGAAGTCGATCAGGTTTTCCTGTGGATTTATCATCCCGGTGAGGTGATCAGATCTTCCCGTAAAAGAATGCAGGGGAACATCTGAAGTAAATTCAGCTGTTCCGCTATCAGAATAATAGACTGTATTGCTGTTTACATCCTGAGAGAAAACCTCGATCTGTAGCTGGAAAAACAGTAAGAAAATGAAAACCGTGATGGTCTTAGTAACCATAAGACTCCACAACGTTTACGGTACCTGTCATTCCTAAGTTTACATGCGGGATGCAGAAATAGGGATAGCTTCCAACTTCGGTAAATGTATAGGTGAATGTCTCTCCCGGAGAGAGCTCGCCACTGTCAAACATCCCGTCACTTTGCCCGTTGGTTCCGCTGGTTACGGTATGGGTAACACTGCTTCCGTTGGTCCACGTAACGGTAGTTCCGACTTCTACTTCGATCTCAGCAGGGGTGAATGACTGACTTTCCATTCCCACAGCATTGGCTGAGGGCTCACCGGTGCCGCCGCCATTATTA
Organism: Gracilimonas halophila; assembly: GCF_042684365.1. NCBI lineage: Bacteria > Pseudomonadati > Balneolota > Balneolia > Balneolales > Balneolaceae > Gracilimonas > Gracilimonas halophila. The sequence goes on from NZ_JBHULI010000025.1 coordinate 300,901, forward strand.
CCGCCGCCACCGTCATCATCTGTGGCTGAGGTGCTGCCTCCGCATCCGATCAGGGAAAGGCTGATGGCGGAGCATAGGATTATAAAAAGGAAAGAGGATGTTTTAATTGTTTTCATATGTACAGGGTTTAGTTATCGTTCATTAACCTGTACAGGGATGAAGGCGGAAGGGTTGCCTCGGGATTTATTTAAATGAGGAAGTAATATTTAACAGGATAAATAGTCATTGTTTCTTTCCTGCTTAGAGTGTATTCCTTTCAGGTATTGTTCCATCTGATGGTCAATACTGTGCAAAAAAAAAGCGGCAACCTGATCAAAGTTGCCGCTCTTTTAAAATGGAGAATAATTCTATAGGCCTAACGCTTTTGCAACGTTAATACGTCCTTTTCCATAAAATTTATCCGTGCCGTTCTGTCCCAGATCATCAGCAGATTGTAATATCGCAGATTTTACCTGGCCAGGATTATTCGTGCCCTGACTAATGATCAAAGCTGCCAGTCCGGATACATGCGGAGAAGCCATAGAAGTACCTGACAGTCCTACGATAAAGTTTCCGGTCTGACAAACAGGAACGACTAAACTGGTTTGAGTACATGTGGCCCAAACCGGTGCGCCCGTGTTTCCACCGGGAGCTGCAACATCAATTGATGATCTCCCAAAGTTTGAATACACAGCGGGAGCATCGACGTCTGTGAAAGGCCCGTTAACTGATTGAGAAGCAATAGGTCCTGTTGCTGAAACACATATCACGTTAGGTGAATCACAAAACGCATTATAAATATTTCCATCTTTGTCTAAGTCAGCTGCACTGTTTCCGGCTGAAACAACCACGGTTACACCGGCACGGCGTACAGTATTCATAAGACTGTTGATGAATCCCACAAAGTTACCGTTACCGGCTTTAAGGAATCCTCCACCGAGACTCATGTTTGCAACATCTACCCCTGTTTCAGATGCAAAAAGAAGTCCTGAGAAGATCGCCCCGAAGTTACAGTCTCCAAACACATCACAAACTTTTATTCCCGTTAACGTTGTTTTGGAAGTAGTACCTGCACCAATAATTCCATTACTCGCCACTGTTGCTGCAACATGGGTACCATGATATTGCAGATCTGTGATGTAATTTCGACCCGGGAAATAGATATCAACCAAGGCATCATCAGTGGGTACAAAAGAGATCGATCTCGAGAGGTCAACCAATCCGGAAAGGTCTAAATTGGTATAATCAATTCCACCATCTAAAATTGCAAAGGTAACGTCTTCACTTCCAAGATATCCGGCAGCCCAGGCCTGATCAGCATCAATTGCGGGGTAGTGCCATTGTCTGGCATAGAAAAATGAACCGGCAGGATTTTGAGTAGATGAAGCCACAGCTTCTTCTGAACTTAACTCTGCATCATTTGGCAGGTTCAGTGAAAATGAAGCATTAGCAGTAAGCTCTGAAATGTCTTTTCTGGCACGCATTTCTTCGGCTTGAGAACTTGTCAGTCCGCTTACATAAGCAAAACCGGAGTCATGTTGATAAATAATATTACCGCCTTTATCCTCAATATCATCAGAAAACCCTTTGGGTATTTTATTGCCTTTAAATAGCAATAGATACTCACCGTCAATAATACTGTTTGTTTCTGCAGCCGTTGCCATTTGATCCATTGAAAATTCATTGGATAGCACCGCCCCTGATTCACTACTTAAATTATTTTGGTCCACGATATTAGTATCGCAACCGATTGCCCCGAAAAATAATAGTGCAATTACTCCGAATAGAATATTTTTATATTTCATTGATCTGTCTTTAAATGAATGTTTAATACAAGATTTTACATTTAACGAAAAGAAAATTCTCCTACAACAGATTACTCTGAATATTAATATTATAAATTCTTAATAAATATTGGAATAGCCATAAAGGATGAGGTAATGATTTCAGGGGCAAGGTTTTAGGTGTTAGTGTAGCCTGAGAATAACATTAACACTAACACCTAAAACCTAAAACCTCACATCTAACATCTATCCAAATTCATCTTCGATGTGATTAAATTTCGGAGCATTGTTCTTATTTTGAATGGCTTATTGAGAATATTCAGATAATTATGACCTTGGAGAGATAGCTGTCAGAGAAAAGATCCGCATTTAATATTCGATATTCATCAACCTTGAGTAAGCAGCACCAAACTATCTTCTAAAGCCGCCACGGAATGTTCCATTTCTGCCGGGATATCGATCTCATCAAACTGCTTCATGCGGACATCTTTTTTTGATTGATGGTAGATGACTTCTCCTTCCAGCACCAGCAGCTTGGTGGGGTGATGAGCAGTGTGGTCGTCTAATTTCATTCCTTTTTTGAATCCAAATAGCAACACCTTGAAATGTTCTCCGGTGTGAAATGATTTCGCGATCGGCCGCTCAGATGAGTTCAATTGATCTTTAATGGTCTGGATAGTCATGGCTGTTGGTGGTTAATTCATATTCATACTAATCGTACAAAAATGAACGGACATTTGCTATTCTGCCATGAATTAAGAAAATGGATCATTGATCATGCTTCGCAATGATCCAGACGGCATGGATGATACCGGGCAGAAAACCAAGAATGGTCAAAAGGATATTAAGCCAGAACGCGCCTTTAATTCCAACGGTCAAAAATACGCCAAGCGGAGGAAGTATGATGGCAAATATGATTCGTAAAATACTCATAGTTGTCGTTTTAAATTCTGTTGTTGATAAGGTCTTTACTGAGCGGAGCCTCTTTTAGTTTCCTGTTTAATCGTAAGTACCGGAAGTCATATCTGTTGTCATACATCAATTGCTTTTGATAGTAGTTAATATATTCCAGCACGGCGAAGAAGTTGGCAAACAATGCCCATCCCAAAAGGTTACTGCTGTTCAGCTGTTTTCCTGAGATAAACCATTGTAAGCACAACACAACAGGGATAAGCAGGATCCCAATATGGTCACTCGTTTTGAATGTCCTGAATCGATCCAAAACACGGGGTTGCGGAATAGGCTCTCCTTTAAGTGAGGAATATTTAAGCCACCAATAATAGGTTCCCTGCATAAGTATATAACAAGAGAACAGAATGCCATAGGTGAAAAAGATCAAGTCAGTGAACCCAAAGGTGAGGATGCAAAAGATCATGATCCCAAAGAACATGAACGCATTCATACCCTCTACCTGGTAGGTCCATTGAATTTTATGCATTAATCTTTTTCGATTAGAATATGATGGCATAAACTACCTGCTTATTCTTCTCTGATTTGCAGTATTATTGTTTATAGATCTTACCGTCTTTCATGACAAAAGAAACGGATTCCATGGTTGAAATATCTTCAAGCGGATTCTTGTCTGTGGCTATGATATCCGCCATTTTTCCAACTTTAATGGTTCCGATCTGATCTTGCATTCCCAGGACGGTAGCAGCTACAGTAGTGGCACTTTTGATGGCTTCCATGGCAGGCATTCCAACTTCTGTCATGTACCCGAATTCCCGTCCATTCAGTCCATGAGGGAATACACCGGCATCGGTTCCAAAGGCGATCTTCACTCCATGTTTGTACGCTCTCTCAAAAGTGTTTTGGATCTTTGGACCTATCTCCAGTGCCTTGGGTACTACAAGTGCAGGATAATATCCTTCAACTTTCGCTTTCTCAGCAACCCATTTTCCGGCTGAGATCGTAGGTACATAATAGGTGCCATTCTCGATCATAAGATCCATGACCTCTTCGGTCATATGAGTTCCATGCTCGATAGTAAGTACTCCGGCTTCTACAGCTCGTTTCATACCTTCCGCACCGTGGGCGTGTGCTGCAACATGCATTCCGTATTCTTTGGCTGTTCGTACAATAGCATCCAGCTCATCTTCAAAGAACTGTGGGGCGTCTCCGGATTTGGCAACACTTAAAACACCACCGGTTGCGGTTATCTTAATGTGATCAGAACCTTCTTTGTAGCGCTGACGAACTCCCTCACGAGCTTGAGCAATACCATTGATCACTCCATCTTCAGGGCCGGGAGCACCCATTAACGTATTTTTCCATCCATTTGTTGGATCTGCATGTCCGCCGGTAGTGGCAATCGATTTCCCTACGGTAATAACGCGCGGGCCATCCACGAAGCCTTGATTAATGGCATTTCTGAGTGAAATGTTAACTCCAGACCCACCAAGTTCACGAACAGTAGTGAATCCGGCCATCAGCGTCCTCTTAGCGAAAGCAGTGGATCGCATGGCAAAATCGGCTTCATTAAAAGTAAATTCTTCTAAATACTTCTGTGGGTTTGTCTCGCTTTCAAGATGAACATGAAGATCAATGAGTCCGGGCATGACGGTTTTGGAGCGAAGGTCTATGACGCGGTCGTCGCGGTTTCCATTCACATATCCGTCTTCAATTGCAGTGATGGTATTGCCTTCGATGATGATACTTACCTCAGAAAGGGCATTCTCAGAAGTTCCATCGATAAGCGTTCCGGCGTGTATAATGGTACGCTGGGCAAATGCCTGGAAAACAGTTAAAAATGTAACGAGTATGGTAAAAAGTAGAATTTTCAGTTTCATGGTCGTTTAATAAAATTGAGTTTCACGCAATATATGGAAACGAAGCTAAACATCATCCCCCATCGAAAAGATGGTCCCGGAAGATTTTGTTACAGAAAAGTTCATTAAGAGTATTAATTGTTTTAGTTTTGGAACCTTAAAATTCATCAAAAGCATATAATGATATTTACGGTTTTACTATTTGTAGCTGGACTGGCCACGCTGATCGGCGGAGCTGAATTATTTCTTAGGTCGGTAGATAAATTTGGGGCCGCATGGAGTGTATCTCCCGTTGTAATGGGACTTACCGTGGTTGCATTTGCAACCGGTGCTCCCGAGTTAGCCATTAGTTTACAGGCTGCCGTAGATGGGAAACCGGACCTTGTGGTGGGGAATATCCTTGGAAGTAACATCGCCAACATTTTATTGATCCTTGGGATCGCAGGATTGGTTCACCCACTGAAGATCACCAATCGTATCATCAAAGTGGACGTCCCGATGGTATTAGCAGCCAGCGGCCTGCTTTTTGTTTTGGCAATGGATGGGTTATTAAGTCCGCTCGACGGGGGTATCATATTTATGGCTTTGATCGGGTACTCCGTATTTATGTATTTCCAAATCCGAAAAGACCGTGCAGATAATATTTCTATTAATGGCGGGGAAACGAAATTGAAGGAGCCGTTGACGGCTGTTTTTTATGTGAAATATGTGGTGTTGTTACTTATCGGCCTGGTGCTGATCGTAATGGGGTCGCGGTTTATGGTACATTCGGCTGTTGAAATTGCAGGAGTGTTAGGGATCTCAGAGTTGATCATTGGTCTTACGATCGTGTCAATCGGGACCTCCTTACCGGAGGTTGCCACTTCGGTTTCGGCAGTTCGTCACGGTGATTCCGACACAGCCGTTGCCAACGTGATGGGAAGTAATTTGTACAACATTCTGCTTACGCTAAGCCTGACAGTGTTGATTGCTCCGGGAGCAATCGATGTTTCTATGGATGCGGTCAATCTTGATCTTCCCATTATGGTGATCGTGGCCGGAGCTTGTCTGCCTTTATTCTGGCCGGGCAAAGAATTGGGAAGGCCGGAGGCGTTTGGCTTTCTGACCTACTATGGATTATATCTGGCCTACCTGGTACTCATCTCCATTCAGCATCCATTCAAAGATCAGTTTGAAGGCATCATGGTGTGGATCGTTATCCCGGTCACGGTGCTGTTGATCATCCTGAAATTTGTACTTGATTATCGAAGGGTTCGGCTATAATATAGTTGCGATATCGTTAATAAGATCAATCGCATGCATACTACCAATAAAATTATCAAACCTTTTCTTGCACTCACTCTGATATCTCTGCTTTTTGTTTCTTGTGGTGAATATGAGCAGAGATCAACTACGCCGGATATAGACGACCTGCTTTCATTTACGGCAACAGAGGTCTTTTCCATGAGTGAAGTGGATAGCATATACTTTTCTCATTTAGGATATGAAAGTGTGGTACTGGAGAATGGGAATATCTTAATTCCCGACCGACAACTTTCTAACCTGATCGTTATTGACGATGGCGGAAACCTGATAAAAACAGTGAGAGACGGTAGAGGTCCCGGTGAAATTCAGGATGCTTATGAATTTACGGTAGATGCCCAGGGGAACGTATATACCTATGATCAAAGAAATGACAAGATTTTGGTATTCGACAAAGATGTTGCCCTGCTTAAAGAAGTGATTCCGGTTAATTATGAATCCACCTCACTTGCCAAAGCCTATCCAATGAAAGATGATGAATGGATATTTGAGCTAAACTCCTTTGAATTTCTGAGGAACGAAGACAAGGAGAGAGAACTATTTCTTATAAATTATGATCTGAGTGCAGAAGGATATGGAGAGAAGTTTACATTGAATGCACAGCCTTATGCACGCTTGATTATTGATGGGGTTACCAGAGGGGGAAGGTTGGTACCATTCTCTGGAGGAACTATTTCCACATACAACCCTGAAGAAAAAACACTGTTCCTGTTTGATACATCAAGTGATCTTATTGCTGAGGTCAATGCTTCTTATGACACGGTAAATACTATTCCGGTGAACCTACCAACAGAAGAATTATCTCAAGCTGAAAGGGATTCCATACGATCAGATCATATGGATGAACAATGGAAAACGATGCAGGAACTTCTTCCGGAGGTTAAAGCTCCGGTCAGTAAGATGATCTACCACAAAGGAGAATTCTGGATGGAATCAAACATTTTGGGAGATTCCGAAATGTGGCTGGTATTGAATAAAGAGGGACAAATAACCCGTGTGGTTCATCTCCCCAAAGACAGTATGCTCATGCATGTTTCCGATGAACACCTGGGGGTGAGGCTGGATGATGTGACCTTTGCCTTGTTCACTAATCCCAAGCCGGAAGCTTTGTAGGGGATCAGCAAAATTAAATAAGGCACTGTGTCTATTACGTCCCATCAGGGCTTTGATACTCGTTAAATAACAAATCAAATCAACTACGATCGCATGAATAAATTAAAATATCTTGTTTATCTAAGTGTAAGTATTTTATTCATTTTAAGTGCTTGCAAAAGTAATAGCTCTGATTCCGATTCCGGGGAGACCTATGAACTTTCTGAGTTCATCGGAGAATGGGAACGGACAAATTCTACCGCAGACGATTTTGTAGCGTGTCCCGAAGACCCCCCTGTACTTGAAATTTCACAATCTGAAATTCGCTATCCCTATGGAGATGAGAATGGTAGCATGCAAAATTCACAGATCCTTGAATATGCCTTTGACGGAGAAAAATTCAGCGTAGATGCCGGATGGGATTTTGAGATCCTTTCAAATTCCGGAGATGAATTCAGATGGAATGATAATTTTGACGGAACAGAAGAAACGTATGTAAGAGTGGAATAGCATTCTACCTATATCCTGAAAAGATTTCGTTACCAAGCTCTTGCTTGGTAATGCAGTCCCGGAAGCTCCAGCTTCCAGTGTATACATGAAGATGGTTCTATTTCTTAGCCTGCCGCTCTTTCTCCTTCAACACATAATTAACGAATAGAAACTCGAGTGCCGCAGCTTCATAGCCTTTCCAGTTTTGGATGAGTTCCTGGAATCGTCCTTCGGAGGTATTGTGTGGGTCTTCTCCGTAGCTGTAGATGATCCACCGGCGCAGTCCTTTTTCTTCATCACCTTTTTTGTTGGAGGGAAACACTGCATCGGTTCGCCCTCTCATCATCATCAGATCCTGCCCCGAAGTTGGTCCGATACCTTTTACTTTTGTGATAAGGTCATAGAATTCCTGTGGATCGCACTCCATAAGATGATCCATATCCACATTTCCGGCTACGATGTCGTTCGCCAATCCCACTAAATATTGACCTTTGCGCAGGGTAGGGCCAAGTTTTCGAATGTTAGCCGGATCAGCCTTCATCAGCTGATGGGGACGTGGCCAGGCCGGGAGCGACTTTTTGCCAAGCATTAACGCTGTTCCATAAGCTTCCCTGATAGCGAACATCATCTTCTTGGCGGTCGGCTTATGGTTCATCTGCATCTGTACGATACGGTATAAAATATCTTCAAAAAGATTGGCACGAGTCATGCGCTTTAAGCCATACAACTCGCTAAGTTTGTCTCCCAGAACTGCATCATCTTTGGCTTGGTCGTACAGAGGGCGAAGATCCATATCTGTACCTAAGATCTTAGTCAGGCTTTTATTGGCCTCTGCAATTTCATCTTTGGAGAGGGATTCAGCCGATTCTATATGAAATTCGGGGTTCTCCGGGTCACCATTGAAAAAGACGGTTACGATCACATCGGTTTCCCCGACTGGAATAGGGCGGGTGAATCCTTCCTCAAAAACTTTCTCCGGCTCATGCTCGTGATCAAAATAGGATTCAACATCCAGGCAGAGAAACCAGTCGTGCGGGGGAATAGATTTTAGAGTCCAGGAACTCATAGGCTTGGGATTAAGAATTAGTTGTCAGGTACATCTTGTTGCAGGTACTCAAGGTATCGCATCGGTAATGTGAACGGCCGTTCTATTGGAACCGGTGGAAATCGAGGTACAGCGGTAGTGTCAGGTCGGGTGGGACGCAATTCGGGGTCCCACGTAAATCCTTCCAGTCTTCGCTCCGCCAATTCCGGAAATTCCTCAAAAAAGTATCCGTCGTTTTTACCTGCAACCACACGCTGCAGGTCTCCATTCCTGAAATACATGACTGTTTGAGGGGAGGTGTATTCTACAGCTCCGTCTGGTTCACCCTGTTCATTTGTAGTGTGATAAAGTACCTGACTGTTGGGATATATTTTGAGCCTTGAAATATCGCCTTCCTCAAAGTCAGCGATCAATGTATCTCCCTTTATCTGATGAAGTCTGCCGGTGGCACTGTCTTCTTGAACAGTGATGGTATTATGGTAGGCTTGTAGCTGGCGGACTTCATTGCTATCCATCTGCACGCTGATGTAGGGGCCGTTGAGCTGTATGTTATCATGCCAGGCAATAGGATTGGAAATAAGTTCAAAGATCTCGGTTGAGGAATCGTAAAGCAGGGTGTCTGAGATGGAAGAAAAATCCTTGGACCATACGCGGACGTTGCCATAGGAGCGCACCAGATCGACGGAATCATGTTCTATCAAAAGCAGCTCATCTGAATTAATATGCGTGGTATCTGTAGTATCGGCACTGATCTTACGGAAATAGGAATTCCCATCCACATAGCGCCTTCCGGTTGAATCGGCTTGCAGGTAATCGCCGGTGAGTAAACCATTGTTGCTGCTGTCTGCCACAAAGATATTGCTGTAAAGCTCCAGATATTCAGATTTACGGTTTATAAATAAACTATCGCCTTCCGCATATTGAGCGGTATCAGCAAGTTGAACATTTCCTCTGAAAATAGCACTATCCTGGTTTTGATAATACGTTCCTTTGCTGGCGATCAAAGTACCGCCTTCATCTTCGAGACGAATGCCGTCTTCAAAAAAGGCGACCTTGGTGAAGAAATTATAGTCCACCTTTTCGCCAAACAGGGTAGTGCTGTCTTGTTCGATGATCACACGTCCGCGGAGTAAACTCAATTCCTGGTCGGTGTAATAAAACAGGGTATCACTCCAGATGATCTCATCCGGGGTTTCAATTTCGATATTGCCATAGGCCCTCAACTCATTCCGGTTCAAAAACTGCCAGGCACTGTCACTGACCATTTCAATATTCCCGGTTCTCAGGCGCACATCATACATTTTTCGGATCGGTTCACCGTCCTGAGTAATATTTGTAACCTCTCGGGCACGCTGAATTTCCACCAAATTTTGAGCATGGGAAGCAAAAGGGATCAAGACTGAAATGATTGCCGCAACAATAAGGGGGGGTATGTGGAGCCTGTTTCTCAATCTATTATAGTTTCTCCGGTTACTTCTCTCAGGGTATAATTACTCAGATCTGAATTTCCGTCCAGGCCTATGGCAGAGATACTGTCGGAGGGTGTAATGATAGTCAGGAATTCCGGGGTACTTACCTTATCCGTATTTCTATCCCACTTCAGATATTCTGACCATAATCGCTTTTGTTCCGGGGCTTCTACATAGACATTCCCAAAGAGCTCAAAAACAGCTTCATCAGGCCTGTAAACTGCGCTGTCCGATTGAACATAGGTCTTGAGATTCCCCTCTTCGTCAAAGATATCAATAAATACCGGTCCGCTTATTTTGGTGATATTGCGGGTATCGTCTTTGATGGAGGCGGTATAACTTCCCTTTAGTCTTAATTTGAGTTGCTCTTCCTCCATGATCTCCATATCCACACCCCAGCTTTCGGTTACGGTGAAAAGGGAATCACTTAAAGCTTCATTAACTTGCCGGCTTTCATATTCGGAGAGTTCTCCGCATGCCGAGATCAGGAAGACGCCAAAAAAAATAATTAGCACACAGCTAAAGCGTGCCAAAGTAGCGGTCTCCCGCATCGCCGAGTCCGGGAACGATAAATGCGTTTTCGTTGAGTTTTTCATCGATAGCGGCTGTTATAATTGGAACGTCAGGATGATCGTTTTGAAGCCGTTCAATACCTTCCGGTGCAGCGATCAGTGAAACAAAGCGAATATTATCGGCTCCATTCTCTTTTAGGAATTTAAGGGCATGAGATCCGCTTCCTCCGGTTGCAAGCATGGGATCGACCACCAGGGTGTACGCTCCTTTCAAACCGCCAGGGAAATTATGATAGTAATTTACCGGTTCATGAGTTTCCTCATCCCGATACACTCCAATATGCCCCACTTTGGCATCAGGCATAAAGCTGATGATGCCATCAACGAGGCTGAGTCCGGCCCGGAGGATGGGGATCACAAACACTTCGGTTTCAGGCTTGTATCCGGTCGTAGTTTTGATCGGTGTTTCTACGTCATATTCCTTGAGTGGCAGATCGGTCAGGGCCTGATAGGCCAGAACCGTTCCTATGGTGCTCATGGCCCGTCGGAAAGCAGCGGTTTCCGTATTCTTATCTCTCAGAATACTGAGGTAGCGCTTAACAACGGGGTGATCGATCTCAACTACGTTTGACATATTAAGCTTGATTTTCCTCTTCTTCCATTTTCTTGAAGTACTTCTTACTTGCAACTGCAACCGATCCTGACAACGCAAACAAGGCGATAATATTAGGGAAGGTCATCAGTCCCAGAGCAATATCACCGATAGCCCAGACTGTGGCCAGTGGGAATATAGCTCCCAGGAAGTGCATCAGCAGATAAACAGCTTTGTAGGGTAAAATAGCACCGTCTCCGGCAAGATATTGAATAGAACGGTCTCCATAATAACTCCAACTGATGGCGGTCGAAATACCAAACAGAAGCACACAGAAAGTTACAATGTGTTTACCGTAAGGGAAGATAGGGGCCAATCCTTTTTCAAAGGCAAGGGAGGTAAGCGGAGCTCCGTTTTCAATGATGCTTGTATAAACAGTTGCCACAACATTTCCGGCTTCATCAGTGAAGGTACCGGTAGTAACATTAAGGGTACCTGAAAATTCTTCTCTGTCTTCAAGATCGAGGAAGAAGACTCCGGTTTCAAAATCATTTCTCTTAACCGTACCATTCACAGGATCACCGTCTTCAATGATCAGTGTATTGCTACCGTCAGCTACTTCCACCGTGTTATTGCTGTTGCCGGGCTCATATACCATGTCATGGCGTTCTTCCCACACTCCGGTAGCTACAATCACCAAACCGGTCATAGTACAAACAACGAGGGTATCAATAAAAGGCTCGAGCAGGGCTACAACACCTTCACGAACAGGTTCATCTGTTTTTGCAGCTCCGTGCGCAATAGGGGCAGAACCTTGTCCCGCTTCGTTAGAAAACAACCCACGTTTAATACCCCAGACCAGGGTTGTTAAAAATACCCCTGAACCTACCCCGAACAAGCCGGCTTCAGGAGTGAAGGCAGTCGTAAATATCGTTCCAAAAGCAGGGATAACATCACCGGCATTCAGTGTAAGAATAATAAGTGCACCTAATACATAGATAAGCGCCATAAGCGGCATCAGTCGGGCAGTAACTTGTCCAATTCTTTTGATACCCCCAACTATTACAACTCCAACAAAAGCTGCGGTCACAAGACCTGATATCCAGCTTGGTATCTGGAATGTGCTGTACATGGTGTCAGCAACTGTGTTTGCCTGAACGGCATTACCGGTAAGGAAGGAACAGATAACCGCCATGGCTGCAAAGAATACAGCAAGCCATTTCCAGTTTTCCCCCAATCCTCTTTCTATATAATACATAGGTCCACCGGATACCGAACCGTCCTTATTCTGAACGCGGTATTCAACGGCAAGGGTACACTCAGTGTACTTGATCGCCATACCGAAAAAGGCGGTTACCCACATCCAGAAAAGTGCTCCGGGACCACCGTAATGAATGGCGATAGCCACTCCTGCGATATTACCAATACCAACTGTAGCCGAAAGTGCAGTTGTTAATGCCTGAAAGTGATTTACATCACCGGTGTCATCGGGGTCATCATAAACCCCCATTACCGATTTAATACCGTGGGCAAATCTTCTTATTTGTACAAAGCCAAGTCGAAGGGTAATAAAGATTCCAAAACCTAAAAGCAGAACCACCATAATGGGGAATTGCTCCGGGGTTGACCATACCAGGTTATTCAACCAGTTAACAACTTGTTCAAATAATTCCATGAATAAAATATTATTGGTTAAGAGTATTAGTAAGAGGGCAGGGAGAAAGTAAAAAACATTTGGGAATATTAAAGGATAACATTTGGGAAGCTTACAATTTGTATAATTTTCTTAAAGAGAGAGATAAAGCAGGGTATGGTTTGAATAAACAAAGGTTAGCTCATTTCTGAATCAGGAAGAGTAAAAGAAACGGTAAAATGATTTTATAGAAATTTCGGAATGAATTGTGAACGATTTTATAGTAGCTTTGTTTTCATTGTAGTATTTTTGGAACCATATATTAAATAATAATCAATCTTTAAGATCATGACTAAAGCAGATATAGTAGATGTAATTTCTTCATCTGTGGGCCTGACCAAAGTTGAAACCGAAGCCGTTGTAAATGGATTTATGGAGACGGTTAAAGACGCAATGAAACGCGGTGAAAATATCGAATTGCGTGGTTTTGGGAGTTTCAAAGTTGTAAAGAGAGCACAGCGAGTAGCACGAAATCCGAAAACGAACGAGGAAGTAATAGTTCCTGAACAGTACGCTCCGGTGCTAAAAATGTCTAAAGATTTCAAAGAAGCGGTTAATGAAGCCCAGGTGGTTGAAAATTGATTTAGAAAACCTGTGAAAACTTCTTATTTTTACGACCGTTCGAACAATGGTAATTTTTATTAAACACAGTTAGGTGAGTATTTATGCCAAGTGGTAAAAAAAGAAAGCGCTCCAAAATTGCAAAGCACAAGCGAAAAAAGCGTCTGAGAAAAAACAGACACAAGAAGAAAAAATAAGATTTTACAAGGCTCCGGTTTCGGAGCCTTTTTTGTTTAAGGAAATTGTGAAGGAGACGGTCAATCCTATGTGCGGTCAGAGATAAACAGACTCGGCCAAACAGAGCCTGCTCGTTATAATTTTCTAATGTATGTGAATGAAGGCGATTCTTAACCGGAATCGCCTTTTTTTATGTCTTGGATTTTCAAGCGTAAGAATCTTTTAACAGAATCTGAGTTTTACAAAGCTCATTTTCAGTACAGTTTTAAAGGACAAAACAAAACATCCCCTTAGATGAAAACATACAGAACTTTCCTTCTCTCACTGTTAATGCTCTTTGGATTTGTCGGGAGTGCGATGGGGCAGGTGACTTCTGATGATGCCTGGATCAATGAATTTCACTACGATAATGATGGGTCGGATGTGGGGGAATTTGTGGAGATCGTTGTTAAAGATGTAGGGAGTTATACATTAAGTGATTTTATTGTTCATCTTTATAATGGTAGTAATGGTGAAAGTTATGGGTCGCAAACCTTAGATTTTTTTACTGAAGGGGAAACAGTAGGCGATTACACTTTTTTTTATTGGGAACCAAGTAGTATTCAAAATGGTCCAGATGCTGTTTCTTTGACACATAATGTGTCAGTAGTACAGTTTTTAAGTTATGGAGGAACATTTATTGGATCTGGAGGCCCAGCCGATGGGGTAAAATCCGTTGATGTGGGCATTTCTGAGACAGGAAGTACACCAATAGGAGAATCACTTCAACTTACCGGAGCCGGATATGGATATGATGATTTCACATGGAGCGGTCCAAGTGAAGATTCACCTGGTTTGGTTAATAGTAGCCAGTCTCTGACACCCGCCGTAGAATTTTCTTCAGCAGGTGCTACAGTGAATGAAGCAGACGGCACTATCGATATCACCGTCAAGATCGTGATCCCTGATGGAAATGCCGTAGATGTTGATGTTGTATTTCAGCAAGGACCGAGTACAGCTCAAGCTACAGATTTTACGACCAGTACAACTCAAACTGTTTCCTTTGGATCAGGTGCTGTAAACGGAGCAACCCAAACAGCTACTTTTACCCTTAACTCTGATTCAGATTATGAAGGAATTGAAGAAGCCAAGTTCATCCTAACTAATATTTCCACTTCCGGATCTGCTACCATAAGTGGACAGACTGAATACACTTTAACGATCGAGGATGATGATACACCAACGGTAGTTATAAATGAGTTCTTGGCTGATCCTGGGGGTATTGATATAGATGGAAGTGGTACATATCAATTCGATGATGATGAATTCATAGAGTTATACAATAATGAATCTGTAAGTGTTAACATAAGTAACTGGACTTTATCCGATGGAGCTATCAGGCATGCTTTTCCAGAAGGAACTGTATTAAAAGCAAAATCTGCAATAGTAGTATTTGGAAGTCCTGACCAATATTCAGGTTTGTTTGGAGGTTCTATTGTTCAAGGAACTACTTCTTTAGGTTTAGCTAATGGTGGGGACACTATAATTTTGGCAGATAATGAAAGTAACACTGTTGATTCTCATACCTATACATCAGGTATACCTAGTGGAAAATCTATGGTTAGAGATCCTGAAGGAACCGGTACATTTAAAGATCATGATGCAGTAACTGGCCATGTTGGAGATTACTCTCCGGGCCTTAAAACAAATGGAGATCAATTCAACTCGAATTTATTAATAGAGGGCAATGCCGGCTGGCGTATGCTTTCAGCTCCTGTAGCAAACATGCCAATATCAGATATCACGGATGACACTCCGATTCAAGGTTTTGGAGATGGTTTTGCGAAGAATTTCTATACCGGATATGATGGCACCTCTTTCACTGCCCCTGGAGATCTTACAGGTAATCTAAATTCCGGAGAAGGTTTTATTCTCTATTTCTACAATAATAATGAAGCAAGCAGTTCAACGCTCCCTGTTGTAATTGATATAAGTGCTGGATCTGAACCCTCTGGTGATGTAACCATATCTTCTTTAAACGATGATTTACATAGCGATGGATGGAATTTACTTGGGAATCCTTTTCAAACGGCATTTAATATTGACTCAATTACGACTTCCGGGGGTACTACAGGCCTTGCTAGTGCGGTTGCACACATTTGGAGTGATGAAGATGAGTCTTATATCCTATCGACCGCTAATGATAACAAGGTTGCACCCGGACAAGGTTTCTTCTTGCAGAATGATGATGCTACTTCTGTAACCCTGCCAATAACTGGAAAAGCAACGGGTACACGATTTTATAAGACGAATAAAAAAGAATCGGCTTTTGTCCAACTTGAACTGCGGACTAGGGACGTATATCAGAACAGAGAACAAAAGGATATTTCTACAGTTCTTTACTTCAGTGATAAAGCTGGCCCGGGTTGGGATAAATGGGATGCGAAAAAACTATATCCTCTTAAAAGCAGCTATTCATTATTGAATATTATCTCATCAAGTGATGAACAAGCACGAACTCAGGATTCAAGACCTTTTGAGAACGTAGGTGAAGAGATCTTCTATTTAGAAGTCGAGTCAATGAATGTTAAAAGCGCTCAAGTGCTTGAATGGAATAAAAGTTCAAATATTCCTGAAAGTTGGACTTTTACTTTCAGGGATAATAAAACAGGAGAAGAAGTACTAATGGACGAAAACTTTTCTTACGATTTTACTCACAATGAAATAGCGGTCAATCAGAAAGCAAATAAAGAAGCAAATCTGAAAGAAGTAATGACTGTGAAGAAGAAAAGTTTAGACCCAAGATTTATGATCACTTTGAGTAAGGGAACCTCCGTTACCAACGAACAAACGGATCAGCCTCAGAAAATGGCACTTAAGCAGAATTACCCGAACCCGTTCAATCCAACTACCAGCATCTATTACAGTATTCCGGAAGCAGGTGAAGTGAACCTGACCATTTACAACGTGATGGGGCAGCGTGTGCACACACTGGTTGATGGACAGAAATCAGCCGGGGAATATCGGGTTACATGGAATGCCACGAATATGGCAAGTGGCATCTATTACTACCGTTTTAATTATGCCGGACAGGTAATTACCCGTCAAATGACCTTAATTAAGTAATTTTAAATTCATTAATGCTCAATGTTAAATGAGTACTGCCATTTAACATTGAGCATTCAACATTAGACATTGTCATTATGAAAACCCTGATCTATCTTTTGTTAGCATGTACCTTGGTATTTATTCTGACTTCGGTGTTAGTTGCTCAGCCTTTTTTCCCGGGGCCACCATCTCAGGCTCCAATCGATGGCGGACTTAGCTTACTTGCTGCTGCCGGAGGTGGGTATGCCATCAAGAAACTGCGCGACAGGAAGAAAGCCGAAGAGCAGGAAATGCAAGACCTTGATATATAAGCGTACTTATAGCATTGAATATTGAGTATAGATTCTTAGCTTTGACCGATCTCTAATAAAGCTAAAACCTCCTATGAAGCTTGCCCTTATTCAACAATCCTGTTCTGAAGATAAAAGTGCTAATGTAGAACGTGGATTGAAATCTGCCCGCGAAGCCGCAAAAAAGGGAGCTGACGTCATCTGTTTTGCCGAACTTGCCTTTGAGCCTTTCTACCCCCAATACAAAGACCCTAAAGATCCGGGGCAGCACGCTGAACCTATTCCCGGGAACATCACCGAGTCATTTTCAAGGATCGCCAAAGAATTCGGAGTGGTCATCGTTTTGAATCTCTACGAAAAAGACGGGGATGATTTATACGACAGCTCGCCTGTGATAAACACCGATGGTTCCATTTTGGGTACAACACGAATGGTGCACATCACCGATTACGCTTGTTTTTATGAACAGGCCTACTACACGCCGGGAAATAACGGTGCACCGGTTTTCGACACCCCATTTGGAAAAATTGGAGTAGCCATCTGCTACGATCGTCATTATCCGGAGTATATGAGAGCGTTGGCAATAGCCGGAGCAGAAGTTGTTGTCATTCCCCAGGCAGGATCAGTGGGAGAATGGCCTGAGGGATTGTATGAAGCGGAGGTTCGGACGGCCGCTTTCCAGAACGGCTATTTCACAGCACTTTGTAACAGGGTAGGGGAAGAGCCTAAATTGACTTTTGCCGGTGAGTCATTTGTGTGTGACCCTGATGGAAAAGTCATAGCCCGGGCAGGTACGGGAACTGAAGAAATTCTTTATTGTGATGTGGATCTGGAAGAAGTGAAGACCTCACACGCCAAGCGTTTATTTCTCAGAGACCGCAGGCCGGAGTTGTACAAAGATTGGATCGGGTGAAGAACATCCAATAGCCAACACGGAATATTCAATATCCATGTGAGTAATTTGAAAATTGGTTATTGGATATTGAGTATTGAATATTCCTCCACGCTGTTTATCTTCTCATGAAAACAAGCACGTAAATTATCATGCCCCAAACGTTGAAAGAAGTTCAACTTCGCACTAAAGGAATTTTACCGGTACAAAAGCTCAAGTTGCTTCGTGAGCTTGGTATCATTTCATCGGATGAAAAATACCCGATCCTTGAAGATCAGTTTCAGCCTAATTCCATTGACCTTAGGCTGGGAGAGGTTGCTTATCGTGTACGCTGCAGTTTTCTTCCTGAAAACGATACGGTACATGACAAAGTAGAGAAGCTGAGAATGTATGAAGTGCCGATCACCGATGGCGCAGTGCTTGAGCAAAATTGTGTGTATATCATTCCGCTTCTTGAAAAGCTGAAGATGCCCCGGTCTAATGCTACCATTCAAAAGGCACTGTTCAATGGGAACGAGGAAGCAAGTGAAGTTAAACTGGGAAGTGTTGAAACCTTATCTGCAAAGGCCAATCCTAAAAGTTCAACCGGCCGGCTCGATGTTTTTACCCGTGTGATTACAGACTATTCACACCGTTTTGAAGAGATCACTCCGGGATATGAGGGAGGGTTATACCTGGAAGTAGTTCCTAAATCGTTTTCCATCAAAGTTAAAACCGGACAGAGATTGAATCAGCTTCGTGTTCGCCATGGATTTGAAGTTCTTTCAGACCAGGATCTTTTACGGGTTCACGGCTCCGATCCGTTACTTTTCAATGAAGAGCAGAAACCGGTTTCCATGGAGAAAATCAAGGTGAACCAGGGGCTTTTTATGAGTGTCCATTTGAAAGGTAAAAAGGGCGAGATCATTGGGTATAAAGCCAAGAAGCATAATAACTATATCGACCTGGATCATATCGGTCACTATGAGGTGGATGAATTTTGGGAGCCGATCTATGCTAATCAAAATGATCAGCTGATCCTGGAACCGGAGGCCTTTTATATTTTTGCTTCGAAAGAACGCATTCGGGTTCCGGCGCATCTGGCTTGCGAGATGATGGCCTATGACACCGGGTCAGGTGAATTACGAACGCATTACGCCGGCTTTTTTGACAGTGGGTTTGGCGGTTCCGTGGAAGATAAAGGAGCCCGGGCCGTACTTGAAGTTCGTTCGCATGATGTCCCTTTCATGATCGAAGATGGACAAACGATGTTCAGTATGCAATTTGAGCCCAATGCTGAACGTCCTGATTTTGTGTACGGCGATGAAATTGAAAGCAATTATCAGGGGCAGGATCTGAAACTTGGTAAACACTTCAAAGAACCATGAGTCGTTTTTTGGTTACAAAGTGCATCTGCCATTCCCGTGAGTTTACCGATATCAAACAATATGCAGAAGAGCATGGTTTTACTACGGTAGAAGAGCTTCAATCCGAGAAGTTTTGCAGCTGTGGGTGCGGACTTTGTATCCCCTACATCGATCTTATGTTTGAGACCGGTGAAACAGAATTCCAACCGGGCGCCTTCTATAAGAATAGTGAGCACTGAATAGGGAATATAGAACTGAACTCATCGTCTGACGGCTTCAAGTCCGTCTGACGAATTGTTGAATAAGGCCACGAATTGTAAAACTGTGATTGAACTATGGATAATGTATTCTACACACATCCCGGGAATATAAAAGGAGGCCGGTTAGAGCTAGTCGATCAGGAAGCCCGCCATGCAGCCAAAGTGTTGCGCTTTAATATTGGGGATAAGCTCTTCGCCTCCGATGGAAAAGGGAAATTGTATACCACTCAGGTTACTTCTATCACCAAGAGCTCTGTGATCGCGGATATACAGGATTCAGAAACAGAGCCGGAGCCGGAGATCAAAAAAGTACTCGGGTTTGGAGCCATCAAAAAAAGAGATCGTCTGGAGTTTGCGGTAGAAAAAGCAGTAGAATTAGATGCCTGGGAGATATGCGTTTTTAACGGCGATCACTCTGAGCGATCAAAAATAAATCAAGATCGCCTTCAGTCTATTGCACTTAGTGCCTTCAAACAAAGCAAAAGAAGATGGCTGCCGGAGATCATCTATAAAAACTCCCTCCGGGAAGTCATGGATCACTATACAGGATATCATCCGATAATGGCACATGTCGAAAGTGAGGTAAACAAATCATCTAAGCTGACTACCCAAAATAATCTAATGTTGGTTGGCCCTGAAGGCGGGTTTTCGGATCGTGAAGTTGCTTTTGCAAAAGAAAAGGGAGCTAAATTTATATCCCTGGGTAAAAATCGACTAAGGGCAGAAACTGCGGTCACTGCAACGTTGTCACAGTATCTATTTACCGAATACAAGTAGAAATAAAAAAAGCCCGGTTAAGCAGGGCTTTTTTAATCTATAAGTGATATCTAATTAGGCTTCTGCCATCATATTTTCGGGCTTCCAGCATTCCTGAGTATTGGATATAGCTTCTTCTGCTACATCTTCGATATCAAGTTCTTCAGCTACAATTAGAGGGATTATCTCGCTGGTTTGAGTGATTAGTCCCGCAATTTCGGTAAGACTTTCTTTTGTGAAGTCAGCCAGATTCTTGTTACCTGCACCAATAGCAGCAGTATGTAACATAGTATAGCCTGTTGCGATGATGCTGAGTGCCGTATAATCGTCCCGCAGCATTTTTGAAACCGCATCATTACGTTGGGTATCAATGGCTCCTGCAATGGTTCCGGTGAATGCCGCAAAAGTTTCTTTGATGGTGCTTTTCGCGCCGTCATTTAACAAACCTTCCATGGCTTTAAGTGACTCTAATTAATTTGAAAGAGTCAGATCAAAATTATGTAAAAGGTTACTGGCTTTTTCGTTGGTCAGTTTTGCAGATGATTGCTGAGCTTTAACTGCTTTATGGGTATGCTTAATTAGTGTATGTAAATCGGTTGAAAAATTGTTTAAAGTCTCTTCTTCCATTGTCTTGATGAATTATATTTCGGATTCACTATTAACAATGAGTGAGAGGCTATTATCGTTTCAAATTATTCCCAATAGCTTTAAAAAACGGGATATAAGGAACTGAACTCATGATCTTAAGGTCTTGGGTGAAAGTCGTTTCTTCTCCCAGGAAACGCAGGATATCATCCAGGCTGTTCTTTTTGAACAGGGAGTGAAAAACTCTCAAACTATCACTTGTTGAATTTGATAAGATGTGAAGCAGCAGGAGATCATAGTATCGATATTTAAACTTCGAGGGACGTGGTGGAAGCGGATCAAATCCCTGTATCAAATTTTGAGCAAGCTTTTGGGTATAATCCTGAATTCTTGTAAAGGTATAGCCGGTACTTGGCTTGGTCATCCCACCGGCACTGCCAAGATTGATAATGTTACTTTCGTACAACGGAATATGAGGACGGTCCTCCATCGGGATCTCACCGTATTCTTTTCTTCTGACCTCGTAATGCTCTTTATCAAGTCCATAGGTGTGGTACAGATAATGCTTTATTTTCTTTTTATAGACTTTTTTATCCAGAACTTTATCCGAAAATACGGTGAATTCAAACAGCGCCTTTGTTTGCGTGAAAGGCAGCACATACATAAACCCCACACCGGGAGAAAACTCATCATCGAAATCCATGATGGTGAAGGTTTCCGGATCGAAGGCGGTTTCACAAGCCTCAATTTCCCATCCCAGAAAATGTTGCAGAAGCGGATATTTTATCTGGGAGGTGTCTAAATTTTTGGGCTTCATTACGCTTTGGAAAATATAATCTGCCAGGAAAGTGTCTCCCCCCTTGGTCAAAAGAACGGCCTTATTTTTGTTTGCTGAAAAGTCCAGAATATTTTCTTCAAGCAGATCAAAATTCTTATGCCTCTTCAATTCCCGAAGTACATATTCTCTGAAATCACCGCTTCGGATACAATAGTAGCTATATTCATTTAGATAGCGAAACGTGCTGTAATCTAAGACAGAAACCCAGGTTTTCTTCCATTTCTTATAAATGATCTCTCTGAAGGGAGGTTCCTTATTCGTCCAGAAACACCATGTTTTGTCATTGGTCGGGGCAAAGGTAGAATCAACCACCAGCACCTCTCCTTTATATCCGCCTTTTGCCAGATACCATGCCAGGCTCAACCCTGAAAGTCCCCCTCCGGCGATAATAATGTCATATTTGGATTCAACCTTCAACGAAAAGTACCTCCGAAAAATGTTCTTCAGGTGAGGAAAAGGATACAGACTTTAAATTTTTTTTCATGTTACCGGCGTGTCAAACTTATGATAGCGTTAGGTATTGATTATATTCCATCAAATCGTAAAAGCAAAATAATTCTATGATCGATCTCAGAAGCGATACAATTACCAGGCCAACCCCGAAGATGCTTGAAGCTATGATGAATGCAAAAGTAGGGGATGATGTATTTGGAGAAGATGAAACTGTGAATGTTTTTCAGGATAAAGTAGCGAAAATGTTTGGAATGGAATCCGGACTTTTTGTTCCAAGCGGAACCATGGGTAATCAATTGGCGGTTAAAGTGTTGACGGAACCCGGCGATGAGATCTTGATCGACCATAAGGGACATATTTTTAATTATGAGACAGGTGCGGCATCAGCGTTATCGGGAGTTCAGGTTCGCATACTGGACGGAAAAAATGGAAAATTAGGTATCCCTGTCCTGCAACATGCGAAGAGAGGTAATTTTGACTGGGAGCCTAAAACAAAAGTAATTTGTCTGGAAAATTCGACCAATAAAGGAGGCGGAGTTTGCTACAGCAAAGAAGAATTGAGTGCGATCAAAACATTTGCTGATAAAGAAGATCTGCGGATTCATCTTGATGGAGCTCGGATCTGGAATGCCATGACTGCCACGAATATTAACCCCGGGTTCTTTGGTGAAGTTTCTGATACCATCTCAGTTTGTTTTTCAAAAGGGTTGGGTGCTCCTGTAGGTTCTATGTTGTTATCCTCAAAAGAACGGATCGCTAAAGCCCGCAGATACCGGAAAATGTGGGGAGGAGGTATGAGACAGGTTGGATTGCTTGCTGCCGCCGCTGATTATGCTTTGGAGAATAACTGGGATAATCTGTCTGAAGATCACCGAAGAGCAAAAGAAGTAGCTCAGGTTATTTTTGACAGTAAATCTCTGGCAGTGGATATGAGTAACCTTCAAACCAATATTTTGCTGTTTGATGCTGTAAACGAAACCGCAGAATCGGTTCTTAAAAAGTTAGCTGAGAAAGGAATTCAGATGATCCCATTCGGGCCTAAAACCATACGTGCCACCTTCCATTTCGAAATAACAGATGAGGATGTGGAACAAGTAAAAGCAGCCCTAGCTGAGATCGGTAAATAAGTGATCTATCACTCTATCAACTCTCAACTATAGTTAATAAACTGTTCATGGCATCAATGATCTTCTCCCTAATCGGAAGTCCCTTTTCAAAGATCATCTCCTGTTTTTGCTTGTACTCCTTGCGTCCGGAATCCGTTTCAATCTTGATGGGTTCCAATCCCTGATCTCTTAGGTCATAGGGACTTGCCTGCATATCGATATAGCGTGCTTCCACAGCCAGCTCAAATGCTTCGAGAATGAGAGAGCTTGGGATCCATGGGTACATTTTAAACGCCCATTTGTATAGATCCATATTGGAATGAATGCAGCCCGGTTGTTCTGTTTCATGGAATTTATCACGAGAAAGCTCAAACTTATTCATAGGTTTGGCAGGCTTGGTAAAGAAGCGGAATGCATCAAAATGGGTGCAAAGTAAAGGACGGGACTCTACAAATTCTGCAAGTTCATCCGGTTCCATACGCATGGGAACCTGATTATGTCTTGGATTCTCAGACCGATAGACCATTGCCCACTCATGCATCCCAAAACATCCGAAAGAAGGACGGCTTTGTTGGGTATTCTCCAACATCGTGATCATCCACTTCAACGAAGAGATACGCTTTTCAGGGAAAAGGTTTGGATCCACATACGCGACGCCGTCTTCAAGTGATAATTCACTGATCTCGGGAAGCTCATTTGTGACTGAATATTCCAGGCCTATACCAATTCCCGGTGACCACCTTCTCAGATTGGAAGGGCGAAATGCATAGTATTCGAACAAAAAATCCATCACAGGGTTTTTCTCTTGCCGGGAGCGTGCTTCCAGGTAGTCGTTCAGTAATTCATCTACCCGCTGCTCGTGAGCTGTTTTCTTAGCCATCCACTCAGCTTCGGGAATGCTTTCTTTAATTTCTATGTCTTTGGTTTCGATCAACATTGTTGAAAGATAAGGAATGATCGTTGATAAAGTGAAAGTTGATGGAGTGATTACTGATTAAGTCAAAATCACCCTATCAACTCTCAACCATCATGAGTTATATTGAATAAATTTATTTAAAGAGTGGTATGCTAAAACAACTCCTGAACTTCATCATCCATTTACGACTGCACTACCAGTTCTTCATCCTCTCCGGGGGATATTTACTGGCAGGGTTGTTTGTTGAGGATATAAACTGGGGGCAGTTTGGGTTACAATTTCTGAACGTGCATGTGTTGTTATTTGGTGGGGCAACAGCTTACAATTCCTGGTGGGATAAGGACGAGGGGCCTATTGGCGGATTAATATCCCCCCCCAAAATGGATCGATGGATGTGGCCGGTTTCTATGGGGATGCAGTATATTGGGTTGGCCTGGGCCATTACCATTGGCTGGAACTATACGATCATCTATTCCATCAGTATGCTATTGTTTTGGCTCTACTCCACTCCGCTTGCCAGATGGAAGGGAAAGCCTGTTTTGAGTCTCATTGCCATCGGTGGAAGTACAGGAACTAATTCCTTTTTTCTGGGATTTTTAGCTGCAGGCGGTTATCCCATAACATTTCTTGAAAATGCCATCGCATTGGGGGTAGCTCTAATTTTACTCAGTCTTTACCCGGTTTCACAGGTTTTTCAAACTGATGAGGACGAGAGGCGGGGCGATAAGACTTTTGCCGTTGTATTTGGGCTGAAAGGTGTAAAGGAACTTTTCACGATTCTTTTTCCGTTAGGGTCAGCGTTGCTGGGGTGGGGACTGTTTCTCCAGAGTACAACACTTGGTTTTCTATTTACAGGAGTAAATATAATGGCCTACATTGGTCTGTCTTATTTTGTATGGAAACTTGAGGGTAAATCAGAGGAATATCCTTTAGTTATGAAAATAAAGTTTATGGCCTCCCTGAGTTTTGTTCTTTTTATTTGTACAGCATTGGTTTATCAAGCCCTGATGATGTAAAAAGTCTAAAATAGAGGTTGTTATCCATTCTTTGACAGAAATTTTCAATTGTACTGCTTACCCTTGCAATCCATCATCTCATCAATTTATCAAATTAAATTACTTACTAACAATGGTCAGAGCAACTGTTATCATTTTTGGTTTATTTATTTCCGGTTTAATGCAAGACAGTGTTTTTGCCCACGCAAATGAACAAAGCTTACAAGATATAGAAGTGAGAGTGTTTCTGGATTGTAATCGCTGCAATAACTCTTACATAAGAGATGAGATTCAATTCGTGAATTTTGTCAGAGATAAAGAAGATGCTCACGTTCACTTACTGATAACCAGGGAGAGGACAGGAGCCGGTACAGAATTTAAAATACAGGTGATAGGACGGGGGATATTTCTCAGTCAGGATAAAACGTTATCGTATGTTTCATTTAATTCCGATACGGATGAAGAAGAGAGGCTAGGGCTTGTGAGGTATGTAAGGGCAGCCCTTTTCCCTTATGTCTCAACAACTAATGCTATTGATGAGATAGATATAGTCTACATACCTCTTGAAGAATCAACGACAGAAGCAACGGAAGATCGCTGGAACAGTTGGATATTTGAGATAGATAGCAGGGTGTCTATGGATGGGGAAGAGTCCAGAAAATCCCTTGATTATTCAGGGGGCTTTTCAGCCAATAGAACAACTAAGAATGTGAAGACTGATTTTGGATATGAGTACGAATATGACAGGAGAACTTTTTCAGATATAAATTCAGAAGGTAATGAAGAGGAATCTGTTTTTATAAGAAGAAGTCATGAGTTTGAGGCGAGCCATTTGTGGGCACTAACCAATCATTGGTCTGCCGGCCTTTTTTCGGATGTAAGAAATTCAACCAGGAATAATTTTGATCTTAGTTTAATGGGAAGTGCGGGCATTGAGTATAATATTTTCCCATATGAGGAATACTCGGAGCGCGAAATATCTTTTGTGTATATGCTGGGAGCTGAAAACAGAGATTACACAGAAACAACAATTTACCTGAAAGACGAAGAAACGTTAATAAGGCAGGAGTTGAGGGGAAGAATTGATTTCACCCAGACCTGGGGAAGCATTTCGGGAAGGGCTAACTTCAATACCTTTATGCACGACTTGAGCCGAAACCGTTTTGAAATAGATATGGATGTAAATTTCAGAATATTTCGCGGGCTGGAATTAAGTCTTTCCGGCAGATATTCTATAATTAATGATCAACTGAATGTGCCGGCAGGAAATATTAGCGATGCAGAACAGCTGCTGAATCTCCGTGAACAATTCACATCTTACTCTTATGGTGCTTTTATTGGACTCGAGTATACTTTTGGTTCTATATTTAACCAAGCCATCAACCCTCGTTTCTGATCAATACAGTATAATTGATGCTATAGTCGTTTAGCTAAATTCCTGCTCTTTGGTTTCTCTTCTTAGCAATGAACTTGCTTCATCAAGCAAGTTGGCAAAACTCAAATGTGGGTTAACAACATCATTCAGTTTAGTGATAGTAATAGGAGTTTTGATAAAACAGACTTTTTCTGACTCACCCAAAAGCCATTCAAGTTTGTGGTTCTTCTTACATAGCAAGCTTAGTTTTGTTGCTTCAGAGTCTTGAATGACTTTAGCCAGCGATTCTGTTCTGATAGTTTCTGAATTTAGATCTAAAAAAGTAAATGTTGGGTTGAGAGTGAAAAACATACCTAAAGCTTTTTTATCAGAATTGGCTTCCATTACAACAGGGATATCCAGTTTGTTTAAGAGTTGTTTAAGTTCCTCTGTAAATCGCACATTATCGCTGATGATCAATACTTTTTTAGTTGATTTCATAGGTTTTTCGATTATTTCATTTAGTAAGAGCTACGAATGAATTAAAAGGTCGGATTGTTAGATCCTAAGAAATCTGATTCGAAGTTTCAGTAAGAAATAAGAGGAATGAGGCGTCAAAAAAAACGAATCAAATTTTAGTATTTCTAAACCATAGCGCAAAAATTAGATATGCAAAACAATTCAGAAATTGTTTCGGAAATAGTAACACCCGAATTACTTGAACAAGCGGTTGATTATGCTTCCCATGAAAAAATGATCAAAGACCTTTTTAAAGAAGGCAGGACTACAAATGAAGATAATCGTGAGAATATGCTCAATTACACGAAAATGTATTTACAGCGTGTAAGTCGGTGGGATAAAAGAGGAAAGTTGAATATTGAACTCATAGATAAGTTAAAATCTTTTCCCCGGAAGATGATCTGGCTGGTATTGAATGAAGGGTGGTGCGGTGATTCGGCTCAAACGATACCCTTCATTAACAAAATGGCTGAGGTATCTAAGAATATAGATTTGAAAATCATTCTCCGTGATCAAAACCTTGAACTGATGGATCAATTTCTGACAAATGGTGCCCGCTCCATACCAAAATTGATCGCACTGGATGCAAATAGTTTGGAAATATTAGGGACGTGGGGACCTCGGCCTAAAGAAGCTTATGAAATGCATATAGCCCAACGTTCGGATCCTGATATTCCCAATAAGCAAGCAGTGGAAAACCTGCATCTGTGGTACGCCAGAGATAAAGGAGAATCCATTCAGCAAGAGTTTCTTGAGCTATTGGAGGAGTGGGCTTAGGGATTCAAATTGAGAAATTAAATTAAAGAAGTCGGACTATTAATTTTTAATTTTGAATCTTTAATTTTGAATTACTTAGGTATCTTATACCAATTCATCCCTAAATAACCATGCTCAATAAATTCCTCACACATATTGCCCAAACCAGTGATGATCCCCTGGGGCTTGAGATCGACTACGCAGAAGGGCCTTTTCTATATACAACTAATGGAAAACGCTTCGTCGACTTTATTTCCGGGATCGCCGTTAGCAGTTTAGGGCATAGACATCCTAAAGTTGTGGAGGCGATCCATAAACAAGTGGACAAGCATCTTCACGTGATGGTTTATGGGGAATTTGTACAGCAACCTCAGGTTGATTTCGCGGAGCTACTAACTTCAAATCTTCCGAAAAAACTGGAACAGATCTATTTAGTGAATTCAGGAACTGAGGCCACCGAAGGTGCACTCAAACTTGCTAAAAAATATACCGGAAGAACGAAACTGATCGGTTTTAAAAACAGCTATCATGGGGATACGCACGGTTCCCTGAGTGTTACCGGGAGAGATGTGTATCGCGATCCCTATCTGCCATTGCTTCCTGATGTGCATTTCCTGGAGTTCAATTCATCTGCTAATCTAGAACTGATAGATGAAAAAACCGCGGCTGTAATTATGGAGCCCATACAGGGAGAAGGAGGGATTATTCCTGCGGAAAAAGAGTGGCTGCAGAAGGTCAGGAAAAGATGTGATGAAGTCGGTGCGATGCTCATTTTTGATGAGATCCAAAGTGGATTTGGTCGAACCGGTAAATTATTTGCCTTCGAACATTATAAAGTGGTGCCTGATATACTGTGTATAGCAAAAGCTATGGGCGGGGGAATGCCGATAGGGGGATTTGTTTCATCAAAAGAGATATTTCAGAGTTTTAAATACGACCCCCCGCTAAATCACGTAACTACTTTTGGAGGCCACCCGGTTTCTTCGGCAGCCGCTCATGCTAACCTTCAGGAATTATTGAGTGGAAATTATCTGGAACGTGCTTCTGTAATTGAGAAAAAAATAAGGTCTGAATTAAAAGGAAAAGGCATTGTGGAAGTTCGCGGGATGGGAGCCATGCTGGGCTTGCAACTCGAAAGCTGGGAGTTGACAAAAAATGTAGTAGAAGAGTGTTTTGAGCAGGGAATATTATTGGGCTGGACTCTTCATTCCAATACGCTCATCCGTCTCGCTCCACCGCTGATCATTGAGGATCAATTACTGAATGAAGTGCTGGCTACTCTTTTGGAAGCTGTAGAAAAGCATTCATAATGGAACGCGGATTAGGCGGATAGTGTGGGTGTTCACGGATCTGTCAAGATCAGGTAAATCCTTTCAAAGTGTACTATTCGTGCAAAATTGAATCGGAATTACTACACTCTGCTAACCGTTTGGATGAAAAAGAAATACAACTAAAAGTTATAGACCATGAAGACCATTAATCCGGCTACAGGGGAAACCCTTAAAGAATACCAGGAAATGGGAATTGAAGAGATCGGTTCCATTATCAAAAAAGCCAATGCAGCTCAGAAAGAATGGAAGTTCAGGAGCTTTGAAGAACGAGCGGGTTATCTCCGAAAAATAGCGTCCATCTTAAGAGACAGGAAAAGTGAATTGGCTGAATTAATGGCTAAAGAAATGGGAAAACCCCTGGCTCAGGGAGAAGGTGAGGCTGAAAAATGTGCCTGGGTTTGTGATTATTATGCAGATCATGCTGAGGCTTTTTTAGAAGCTGATGTAATTGAAACCGATGCTTCCAAGAGCTATGTGACTTTTAATCCGCTGGGAGTGGTGTTAGCTATTATGCCATGGAATTTTCCATTCTGGCAGCTTTTCAGATTTGCGGCCCCGGCACTAATGGCAGGAAACGGAGCCATCCTAAAGCATTCAGCAAACACAACGGGTTGTGCATTGGAGATCGAAAATATCATTCATGATGCAGGCATTCCAAAAGATCTGTTCAGAACCATAATCCGGGATAAATCAGGAATGAAGGATGTGATTCAGCATGACTGGATCTCGGCCGTGACTCTTACCGGTAGCACGCGGGCCGGAAAAGCCGTAGCCGCACAAGCCGGAGAAACTCTCAAAAAAACAGTACTGGAACTGGGCGGAAGTGACCCGTACATAATTCTGGAAGATGCCGATGTCAAAAAAGCGGCTGAAACTTGCGCGACATCCCGGCTCATAAATAGTGGACAAAGTTGTATTGCAGCAAAGCGATTTATAGTTACCGAAAAAGTATATGATGAATTTGTGGAAGAATTTACACAGATCATGAAATCCAAAAAGGTAGGTGACCCGTTTGAAGAGGGTACAGATGTTGGGCCGCAAGCACGGGAAGATCTTAGGGATGAGCTCCATGATCAGGTTCAAAGAAGCAAAGAAAAAGGAGCGAACATACTTCTGGGTGGCGAAAAACCCAAAGGATCGGGAGCATACTATCCGGTTACTGTTATGGACAATATTAATGCCGGTATGCCTGCCTATGAGGAAGAACTGTTTGGGCCGGTGGCAGCTATCATCAAGGTAAAGGATGAGGAAGAAGCTATTAAAGTGGCTAATGATACCAATTTTGGTCTTGGTGCCGCCATCTTTTCCGAAGATAAAAAACGAGCTGAAGAGATAGCAGCCAATAAAATCGAAGCCGGTTGCTGTTTTGTAAACGAATTTGTGAAATCAGATCCAAGATTGCCTTTTGGAGGGATCAAACAATCCGGTTATGGACGGGAACTAAGCCTTTATGGAATTCGTGAATTTGTGAATGCAAAGACGGTTTACATCGGGAATTAAGAATGTGTAAGGGCCATTCTTAATTTTGAATTAATACAGAAAGTCACTCTTAACTCTGACCCATACTCCTTATCTTAAAACCTGAATCAAATAAAATTCCGCCGTGCGCATACGATTAGAACAACTGAATCCCACGATTGGGGATCTTTCTGGAAATAAAGAACTTATTCTTTCTTCAATTAAAAAAGCAGAGAATGATGGGATAGAATTGCTGTTGCTCCCCGAACTAATGACCTGCGGATATCCTCCCATGGATCTTTTGGAGCGGGAGGTTTTCCGGGAATCACTGTATAAATTGAACCGTGAGATCGTTGAGGCTACCGGTGCAACTGCCGTGATATTTGGCTCTATTACTGAAAATTTAAGTGGAGTTGGAAGGAAGATTTATAATTCTGCGATTGTGGCTCAGCATGGTGAAGAGATCATGCGAGTACATAAAGCATTATTGCCCACCTATGATGTATTTGATGATCTCCGCTATTTTGAACCGGGCAGCGAATTTGAGCCGGTGATCATCAATGGATTCCCATTTGGGATCACGGTCTGTGAGGATATTTGGTTCAACGACAACGAGATCCAGTATCATATTTATGATAAAAATCCGGCAGCAATATTAGCCGGGAAAGGTGCTAAAGCTATTATCAATATTTCTGCATCGCCGTTCAATAAAAATAAACCGGTCAGCCGAAAGAATATGCTTCAAAAGCACGCCAAAAATCTCGGGTTGCCTTTATTTTATGTGAACTCAGTTGGAGCACAAACGGAATTGGTTTTTGATGGAGATTCCCTCGCTTTTGACGGTACAGGAACAATGAAAGCCAGATCAAAACGGTTCATACCTGATCAGGTTGATATCAATTTCAATACGAATAATAATGAGGTTGATGCACTCACAGATGTTGTGGATAACTTCGAGAATCCCCCCAAAGAACAGGTTATGTTTGAAGCCCTCATTCTTGGAGTACGTGATTATCTGACAAAATCCGGTGCGGCAAATAAAGTAATTCTTGGGCTGAGCGGTGGAATTGATTCCGCACTAACCTGCGTGATCGCCAAAGAAGCATTGGGAGCTGAAAATGTAAAAGCAGTTACCATGCCATCGGAATTTTCATCTGAAGGAAGTGTGAGTGATTCCGAACAATTGGCTCAGAATTTAGGGGTAGAGTTAATTGAGATCCCAATAAAAAGAATTTATGATGCTTTCAATGATGCATTAAGCCCTCATTTCGAGGGGACCGGTTTTGGAGTTGCTGAAGAAAACCTGCAAAGCCGCATTCGTGGTGACCTTCTCATGGCATTGGCCAATAAATTCGGTTACATGCTCTTGAATACAGGCAATAAATCAGAAATGGCTGTTGGTTATTGCACGCTCTATGGTGATATGGCCGGTGGACTTTCTGTGATCTCTGACGTTTATAAAACGGAAGTATTTGATATTTGCCGCTGGCTGAATGAGAAGTACTATAAAAAAGAAGTCATCCCCGAGTCTATATTGACTAAAGAACCGAGCGCAGAACTACGCCCTGATCAAAAAGATTCAGATTCTTTGCCGGATTATGGAACTTTAGATACGATCCTGAGCTACTATATTGAGGAACAACTTTCAAGAGAGCAGATCATAGATCATGGTATCGAACCTGAGGTTGTTGACAGAACGATCCGCCTGGTAGATATGAATGAGCACAAGCGATATCAGGCACCACCGGGACTTAAAGTATCTGCAAAAGCATTTGGAACAGGCCGGAGATGGCCATTAGCTCAGCAATGGACAGGTCAGGAAGAGAGAATATTTCAATCTGTAAAATCAGAAAATTAAAGACGCTAATTTCAGATTCTATCCGTTGTTGGGCTTGTGCTTTAAATACTCCCAATTCTATACAATAATTAGTACTTTAGACAAAAATTTTAAATCATCTTCATTCAATGCTTAAATTGCTACAAAAGGCGGCCATTGCCCTAATCTGTTGCTTCTTCCTTAGTCCGGGAACTTCCTCCGCACAGGATACGACTGCAACCATCGACCTCAAAGAAATGCCACTAAGACTGCTGGATTACCAAAGTCCCATGCAGAGTGTGAAAGGTATGGACGGTTTGAGGGAGCAACCCGTTATGCAGGAATTGGATAATTTCCAGAAAGATATCATGAGCAGGATCTCTGATATCTATCGTATTCATATCAATGCGATGGAGGCCCAGGTTAATAATGATCCCTTAGAAGCCGAAACGAATATTAATGATGCCTTAGCTGCTACACATGGATTACTGGATGATTATCCTGAGATCAGTGGAGATCGAAGATTTACTGAGTTATATCGATCCATAATTGCGGAATACCGGCAATTCTATGGAATTACAGAGACAGGGAATGAACCTCAGGGTGAAATTTTTGCAATTCAAGAAGAGCTTTTCTCAGAAGATGAAAGCTGGATGGTAGAGGAATACGATTTCCCTGAGGACCTGAACTTCAATAAAACCGCTGTTCCACTTGTACAAAATGATAAGGTGAATCGTCATTTGGTTTATTATACACTCCGGCGCCCGGAGGTTATGGAAACTTGGTTGCAGCGTGCGGTTAAATATCAACCAATGATGCGCAAAATTTTTCGGGAAGAAGGTACTCCTGAAGAACTCACGTACCTGGCTTTTATTGAAAGTGGGTTAAATCCGAATGCAAGAAGCTGGGCTGCTGCGGTCGGAATGTGGCAGTTTATCCGCGCAACCGGTTCAGTTTATGGGCTGGAAGTTAATTGGTGGGTTGATGAGCGTCGCGATCCTGAAAAAGCAACCAGAGCTGCAGCTAGGCATTTAAAAGATCTTTATAATATTTGGGGCGACTGGCACTTAGCTATGGCCGGGTACAATATCAGTCCACGCGGTCTTAAGCGCGCTATTAACAGGGCCGGAGGAGTAGAGGACTATTGGGCGGCCTATCCTTATCTTCCAAGAGAAACGAGAGGATATGTTCCCGGTTTTATTGCTACCACTATGATCGGCATGAACCCTGAAGAATTTGGGTTTCAGAATGAGTATGAGGGTGAACCATACAGTTATGAAGTTGTTGAAGTTGAAGGCCTGATGGAGCTGGAAGGTCTTGCCAATGCTGCAGGTATTTCTACAAACGAATTGAAGGAGTATAATCCGGAATTACTGCGTTGGGCAACACCTCCCGGAGGTAAATACCCGTTAAAGATACCGGTACATAAAAAGCAGGAATTCCTGGCCAACTACGAAGATATTCCTAAAGAGAATCGCAGCCAGAATATTACTATGCATACCGTTAAAAGCGGAGAATCACTGGGAGTAATTGCAAGGAAATATGGCACTACGGTAGCCGGTTTGTATGGTTCGAATGAGAATCTTTCAAGTATGATCTATCCGGGTCAAAAAATTGTAGTTCCATTACCAAGAGGAAGTGCTTCACAGATCTCAGCGAATCAACCTACCAACCAGCAGCGAAGTGTTAACACCAGCAGGTCTTCATCGTCAAATACAGTGAGTCCGCCGGCTAACTCAACTTCGCTTTCCTATAAAGTAAAAACAGGGGATACTATAGGACATATAGCTGAATGGTACGATGTACGTGCTTGGAATATTAGAACCTGGAATGGGATAGGGAATACGATCCGGGTTGGTCAAACGCTTTCAGTATATGTACCGAATACCCGCAGATCTCACTATGAAAAAGTCAATGAGTTGAGTTATGCTGAGAAGCAGGAAATTGAAAGGAAACAACGCCGCGGCGAAAATATTTTTATAGCTTCCGCTACCACATCTGATGGTGACAACTATACTACCTATACCGTTCAGCAAAATGATACACTGAGTGAAATTGCTGAAAGCTTTGGAATAGGGTTAAGTGAGTTGAGAAGATTGAATAATATCAATGGAAATCGCATTTATGTGGGGCAAACACTGCGCATTTCTGCTAATTGATTAGCATGACAAAGAAAGGGAAATACAGAGTAGGTGTACTGGCTTTAGTTATTGGATTAGCTTCTGCGGGGATCGCTGCACAACAAACAGATATCTATTTTCTGATCAAGAAGAACTTCAGCATTTTTAGCGAAGCATATGAAAATGTTGCTCTTGAATATGTGGATGAAGTTGACCCTGAGATACTAATGCGTAATGGCATTGATGCCATGCTTGAGACTCTCGACCCATACACGGTGATGTTCAGTGAATCTCAGAATGAACAGGCTGAGATCATGTCTCGGGGAAATTATGCCGGAATTGGGATAGAAGCAGGGTACCGTGATGGAGAGGTGGTAGTGATCGCCCCAACCGAAGGAGGTCCCGCAGAACGGGCCGGAATACGTGCAGGTGATGTGATCATTGCCGTTGACGGTATTTCGACGGAAGGCCTTCAGCCAGAGGAAGTAAACACTTTGACAAACGGAGAAGTAGGATCAGAAGTCACCGTTACTATTGAACGTTTTGGACTAGGACAAACATTGGATTTTACCCTGGAACGGCAGCGGATAGAAGTTACAAATATTTCCTATGCAGGTCTTATTGGTGAAAATGAAGAGACCGGATATATACGATTGAGTCAGTTTGGGAATAACTCTGCAGAAGAAGTAAGGGAATCGTTGATCCAGCTTACAGAAAGTGCTGATCTGAATGGATTGGTTTTAGATCTCAGAGACAATCCCGGTGGCATTTTACAGGAAGCAGTATCTATTATTGATAAGTTTATAGAGCCGGGTATTACAGTAGTGGATATACGGGGAAGAGTTGCAGAATACAACCAAACCTTTGCAACGCGTGAACCGGTTATGTTTGAAAAGCCGGTAGTGGTTTTAATGAATGGGGGAAGTGCAAGTGCATCAGAAGTGGTAGCAGGAGCGTTGCAAGATTTGGACCGGGCTTTAATTGTAGGGGAGCAGAGTTTTGGAAAAGGATTGGTGCAGATCGTTAAACCCTTACCATATAATACTTCTCTTAAGATCACCATTTCACGATACTATATTCCAAGCGGAAGAAGTATCCAGGCGGTTCAATATACTCATCAGGGAAGGAACGATGTAGTTATGAATACAGATTCAAGCAAGACAGAATTCAAGACCAGAAACGGTCGCACTGTTTTTGAGGGCAGAGGTATTGAGCCTGATATTGTGGAGGGAGAGGAAGATCTCAGTATAGTAGAAATAGCGCTACTTCAGCAAGGTGTCTACTTTGATTTTGCTACAGAATTTGAAGCCCAAAATCCATCTTTCGAATACACAGAACTGCCTGATGACGTATTTGATGAGTTCAGAGTCTTTTTGAGGGAACGGGAATTCACTTTTAAGACAGATTCTGAAAAACTTTTGGCTGAACTTTCCACAGAATTGGAATCAGTGGATGGAGCGCAGAGACAGCTCGAAACACTTAACGAAACTATAGAAAGAGAAAAAACAACGCTTTTCGAGGAAAATGAATCGGATATCAGGCGAAGTCTGTTCTTAGAAATCATCTCCAGGTATCAAGGTGAATCTGGTAGTGTGAAGGCAGGTTTATCTTCTGACCCTGAAGTATTAAAAGCACTGGAATTTATATACAACACTTCGGAATTGAATAAGATGCTGGCCGGGGAATAGAAGGATGCTCCCTAAAGCAGATTTACATATACACACTACTTGCTCTGATGGTAAGTTATCCCCCAAAGAAGCTGTTGAAGTTGCCAAAGAGAAAAAATTAACTAGTCTTTCTATTACTGATCACGATACCTACAAAGGGTTTTTTGAAGCCAGGGAAATAGCCGATGAATTAGAGATCGAACTCATTCCCGGGGTAGAGATAACATCCGCCTTTGGGGAAAAAGAAGCACATCTGTTGGCATATTATTTTGACCCCGATACCAATTATCTGGAAGATTTTTTGAGCAGTCAGAGAAGCGCACGGAAAAACAGGATCAAAGGGATCATACAAACAGTTCAAAAGGCCGGCCTTGATGTAGAATATGATGAAGTATGGGCAGAGGCAAACGGAGCTAACATCGGTCGCCCTCATCTGGCTCGTGTTCTTGTGCAAAAAGGGTATGTCAGTAGCCCAAAAGAAGCATTTATCAGATACTTAAGCGATCAAAAGCTGGGTTCAA
Source organism: Gracilimonas halophila (assembly GCF_042684365.1). NCBI lineage: Bacteria > Pseudomonadati > Balneolota > Balneolia > Balneolales > Balneolaceae > Gracilimonas > Gracilimonas halophila. The sequence continues at coordinate 337,430 of NZ_JBHULI010000025.1, forward strand.
TTGAAAATTCTTATCCTGACTACAAAGAGGTGATTAGAATTGTGAAAAATGTGGGAGGGGCCTGTGTGGTGGCCCATCCGGGTAAAATGTATTCATCAAAAGAAATGACTGCTTTTATTGAAGCAGGGATCGATGGTATTGAATGTATTCATCCCAGCCACAATTATGCACTTCAAAAAAAATATACCGAACTTTGTGCAGAGAATGGACTTCTGATGACCGGGGGAAGCGATACTCATGAAGGAAAAGATGCCGGATACATGAACCTGGGAGTTGTGACCATTGCTTACAAACACATTGAGAAGATGAAAAAAATGACAGAGCAACGTAAGAATATTGTTGAAATCAAAAATTGATATGATATTAGAACTAATTGAAGGCAATACAACACCAGGTAAATCAAAAATTGGGATCGTAGTATCTCGCTGGAATTCAATGATCACTGAGAAAATGCTTGAGGGGGCGCTTAAAGCACTGAAGGGAAATGGGATTGTTGAGGAGGATATCACTATTGTGCGATGCCCGGGTTCTTACGAGATCCCCCTGGCTGTCCAAAATGTAATAGAGCACAGAGATGTAGATGGGGTGATAGCACTTGGAGTTGTGATCAGAGGAGGAACCCCGCACTTTGAATATGTTTGTGATGCAGTAAATCGGGGAATAACCGATCTCATATTGAAACATAATAAACCGGTGGCTTTTGGAGTTCTTACAACGGATGATGTAAAACAAGCCCTGGAACGTGCGGGGGAGAAGGGAAATAAAGGTGGGGAAGCCGCTTTAGCCCTTCTTGAAATGATTTCCATAGAGCAAAAACTAAGATCCTCTGATAATTAATTTACCTTGATAAAGGACAAGCAAAGCTCTAATTTTCAAAGCTTCAAAACCAGCCTATAAAACACTTGAAAGAGCTTACTTTAACAAACACAGTTCAGACAGACGAAGATAAGAAGAACCAGGAAATCCTTAAGAATTCCGGGGAAGTTCCTCTTCATATTGCTATCATAATGGATGGCAATGGTCGCTGGGCTAAAAACAAAGGCAGTATTCGATTACATGGCCACAAAGTAGGGGTAGATTCAGTTCGTGATATTACTGAATCGTGTGCTCAGCTTGGTGTTAAGTATCTTACTCTATACGCTTTTTCAACGGAAAACTGGGGGCGCCCTTCAATGGAAGTGCGTGGATTGATGAAACTCTTGGTTTCTTCGTTAAGAAAGGAAGCAGATAATCTCAATAAGAATGATATCAGGCTTTCTACTATCGGACAAATGGGGCGTTTTCCTGAAAATTGTCAAACAGAACTTCGCGAGGCCATTGAACTAACCAAGGATAATAAGAGACTTGAATTATGCCTGGCACTTAGTTATTCCGGCCGATGGGATATCACCGAAGCCGTTAAAAAAATTGCCGGTCATGTTAAAGAAGGTCGTTTAGATCCCGAGCTTATAAATGATCAAATGATAAGTGATCATTTATCGACAGCAGATGTACCCGACCCTGATCTTATTATTCGAACCAGTGGAGAGTATAGGATCAGTAATTTTCTATTATGGCAACTGGCTTATTCAGAATTATATATTACCGAGACGTATTGGCCGGATTTCAGAAGAGATGAGTTGTATGAAGCAATACGTTCTTATCAGCAAAGAGACCGGAGATTTGGAAAAATTTCAACTTCCGAAGACGAAAACTCTTTTTCATCTCGTTTAGTAAACAAAAAATCATAAGCATTTAACCAGAAGGCGTGTTCTTACTTTTGAAAAGACTATTTATTGTCACCTTACTTACGATCGGCTTTATACCACTTCTTACACAAGCACAAGACATTGAACTTACGGATCCGACCGCAATAGCACCTGCCGAGTATCAGATCCTTGGAGTTACTGTGGAAGGAAATGAAAATACCCGAGAACAATTCATTATCAATACCAGCCTGTTGATCGAGGGTAATACTATTATTTATCCAGGTGATATTGTAAATAATGCTGTAACCCGGCTTTACAGATCGGGATTGTTTTCTGACGTAAAGATATATGTGACAGAGCGTACTGCAACCGGGATCAGGTTTTTGATAGAAGTTGAAGAACAACCCAGGATCTTAGAATACAGGCTTGAAAATATTAAGCGATCAGAACGCCGGGATCTTGAAGAACTCTTGGTATTGACTCCCGGAACCGTGATAACGGAAGCAAGAATAGGGCAAGCTAAAAATACGATCCGTCGTTTTTACAGGCAGAAGGGATTTTGGTATACCACTGTTGAAACCAGTACTGAAGAAGTCGATGGATCTGCAGACCGAGTGCGTTTGATATTTGATATCGATCCCGGAGATAAACTCGAGGTTAAAGACATCGCTTTTAATGGGAATGAAGCTTTTTCCGATCGCAAGCTACTAAGGAAAATGAAGCCCCTTAAAGAAGATGCATGGTGGAAAATTTTTGGTAAAAAGACCTTTAAAGAAGAAGACTTTCAGGAAGGTAAAGAAAGCCTTCTTACCTTTTATCGTGAAAATGGCTTTACGGATATACGGATAGTTGAAGACTCTGTTTATACATATAATTACAGAGGTGATAAAACCGGGATCCGAGTTGAGTTGAATTTGGCTGAGGGACCACAGTATAAAGTTCGAAATATAACCTGGGAAGGGAATACGGTATATGATGACGAGACACTGACTGAGTCACTTGGCTTTGAGAAAGGTGAGGTCTTTAATGAAAGTAAGTTTGATGAAAATGTAAACATCAACCAAAGAAACACGGATATAACCAGCCTTTATCAGGATATAGGATATTTGTTCTTTCAGGTTGTTCCCAACATCAGAAAAGTAGCAGAAGATTCACTGGACATCCATTTTGAGATCTATGAAGATGAGATTGCTACTATTCAGGAGGTAAACTTTACCGGTAACACCAGAACGCATGATGATGTTGTTCGTAGAACCCTCAGAACGATACCCGGTAATACTTACAGCCGCCAGGCCATCATAAGAACCATACGGGAACTTGGTCAGCTGGGTTATTTTGATCCACAGAATATCGAGCCGCAGCCCATCCCGAATCGTGAAAACAAAACAGTAGATATTCTTTATAAAGTTGATGATACTCAAAGTACAAGTAATTTTGAGTTTTCCGGGGGGTATGGAGGTGCAGGGATCGGAGTGATATTATCTGCACAGATCAATTTTAACAACTTCTCCATACAAAGAGCTTTTGAAAAAGGCGGATGGACACCAATTCCTTCCGGAGACGGGCAAAAATTGTCACTTGGTGTGCAAGTAACAGGAACCGGTTATCAAAGCTATAGTTTTGGCTTTCAGGAGCCTTGGTTTAGAGGAAGACCGACTTCATTAGGATTTAATGTTTCATACAACTTATTGAATTATCGAAATTCAAGTGAGAGAAATGAATTATTCTCAACTTCAGTATCCGTTGGTAAGCGACTTAAATGGCCGGATGATTTCTTTTCATATCGTACGATTATAGGTTATCAGCTTTATGATGTAGAGGGTAATCAGGCTTTCTTTGCAGAAGGAACTTCAAGTCTGTTAACTATTGAACAGGTTTTAGAAAGAAACTCACTGGATAATCCAATATCACCGAGCAGTGGATCCAAGTTCAGTATTTCAGGTGAATTTGCACCTCCGCTTCCACGCTTTTCAGAGTACTTCAAATTCCGTACCCAATACCAATATCACGTTCCGGTTGTAGAAAAGTTAGTACTTACAAGTCAGGTTCAATATGGATATATCGGATACTTTACGGATGATAAGCGCAGTGACCTTAAGAAATTCTTGGTAGGGGGTACACAGCTCCAACAGCGCCAAAGTTTCTTGTATGATAACATAGATCTTAGGGGGTATCCCGGTGGCACAAGACAAAGTATCGCACCTATAGAAGAAGGACGAAAGGTAGGAGGTACTATGTTCAGCAAATATTCATTAGAGTTAAGATATCCTGCTATTTCAAGTGAACAAATTCAGGTAATACCATATGCATTTGTTGACGCCGGAAATTCTTATCTTGATTTTCAAGACTTTGACCCATTTAAAGTTAAAAGATCTGTCGGATTTGGAGCCCGCTTATATCTACCTGTGTTAGGTTTGGTTGATCTGAGTTATGGTTACAGACTTGATGGAGTAGAAGTACCCGGTGGAACTGGCAATGTGCTTCCGGGCAACTGGGAATTCTTGTTTAATATTGGAACACCATTCTAATTATAATGCGAGCGATCAGAAATTTCTTTCTTTTATCGTTTTCACTTCTTTTGATGCCTCAGGTAATGGGGCAGGATCAAAAGATCGGCTTCTTTGAATCAGATTATATACTGGAGCAAATACCGGAGTATAATGGCATAGAACAACAGCTGGATGTGCTAAGTACACAATGGAGGCAGGAGATCAGGGAGCTTGAGAATGAGATCAGAGAGCTTGAAGAAGATTATGAAGCAAAGGAAATACTATATACCGAAGAAATTCGTAATCAGAAAAGGCAGGAAATAGAACAAAAAATTCAAGCTAAGGAACGTTACATAACAGAAAAATTTGGGCCTCAAGGAGAATACTTTAGCCGTCAAAAAGCCTTACTGGAACCTGTACAAAGACAATTATTTAATGCTGTTAGAGTGGTTGCTGAACGGGAACAGGTCGATTTTGTATTTGATCGTTCTGGCGACATCTACTTAGTGTTTGCAAACAATGAATACAATTTGAATGACGAGATACTTGAGCAGCTGGGAATAGAAATTAATGAGTAGTGAAAGAATATTTACCCGAATACTTTATTTTCATAAAAACAAAACAGATCAAATGAACAAAAAACTAATTATAGCTTTATTCCTTTTTGGAAGCTTATTCACTTTTCAGGATGCGATAGCCCAGATAAAAATTGGATATGCTAACCCTGCACGAGTATTAAGTTCTCTGCCGGAAGTAGAACAAGTAGATCAACAGATACAGGCACTCATCGAACAAAGTGATGAAGAGCTTGCTGCTAAAGCAACTGAGCTGCAATCTATATTCACTGACTATGAATCAAACATGAACAACTTGTCTGAACAGGAGAGAGTTACTCGTGAGGAAGAACTGATGGAGATGAATCAGCAGTTTGAGCAGGATCGTGAAAGCATGATGAATAATATCCGTCAAAGAAGAAGTGAACTAATGACTCCGATCATTGAAAAAATGAATAATGCAATGGAAGAAATTGCAGCAGAAATGGAGTTGGATCTTATACTAAATGAAGGTACTTCAACCGGTGATGCTATTGTATTTTTCGCAAATAGTGAAGAACTGGATATTACAGATCGAATTATCGAAAGAATTCAATAATCACAGTTAATAAATAATAATAATAATGAAGAAATTAAGCTTACTTATACTTTCAGTTATCATCGCATTTTCAGCTATTGATACTGTAAAAGCACAAGAAGAATTACAAATTGGTTACGTAAACCCACAAGCTGTTTTAGCTAAAATGCCGGAAATGAGAGCCATACAACAACGCTTGCAAAATTTTGCGGAAAGAAAGCAGCAAGAACTTGCTCAGCAAGAGCAGGAATTCCAAACTGCAGTTGCTGAGTATCAGCAAAAAGCTGGAGTTATTTCTGAAGAAGCGAATCAGCGCGAGCAAGAGCGACTTGGTCAAATGCAGCAGCAATTAACGGTTGCTCAGCAAGAAGCCGAGCAAGCTCTACAGCAAAGAAGACAAGAACTGTTGAGCCCCATGTTCTCTCAAATTGATGCTGCCATTAATTCAGTAGCTGAAGATATGGGACTTACCTATGTCCTGAATACAACCACTTCAAGCGGCGACCAGATCATACTTTATGCATCTCCTGAGTTTCAGGAAAAATATGATATTACAGATGCCGTAATGCAGGAATTGGGTGTGTTTAACTAATTAAATACTCGGTATTATCAAATTATCCAAAGCCGCTCTTAAAGAGCGGCTTTTTTTATTTCACATTCTTTTTACGGTTTTGTATATAATCCTCAAAAATATATCCTCCAAGGTCATCAAGTGAAGCAAAATAGGCTTTGCCCTTGTTAGCTTCGGTCATTTCCCTTACGAAGCTCTGTAAATAAGGATCCTGAGCAATCATAAATGTAGTAATGGTAATTTGATCACGCCGGCATTTGACCGCTTCATCAAGCACTTTGTTGACGATCTTACGGTCTAACCCAAAACTGTTTTTATAGAGTCTTCCATTTTCGATCATACAGGATGGCTTTCCATCTGTGATCATGAAGATCTGTTTATTGGCATATTTTTTACGCTGAAGGATATGTCGCGCTACCTCCAATCCCTGTTTTGTATTGGTATGATATGGACCAACCTTAAGGTATGGCAGATCGTCTACCGCTATTTGCCAGGCCTCATTTCCAAAAGCGACTATGTCCAGGGAGTCTTTAGCATAATTGTTAATGATCAGCTCTGAAAGTGCCATAGCAACCCTTTTGGCCGGTGTGATTCTGTCCTCACCATATAAAATCATAGAGTGACTCAAGTCAATCAAAAGCACAGTTGCAACGGAGGTATAATGATCTGTTTCATAAACTTCCAGATCATCTTCCTGTAGATTGAAGGCATCTATTGAGCTATGGTTCAGCATATTCAGCATAGTCCCAACACTGTCTATTTGGCCTATGTCATCTCCTTGTGTCCATTTGCGTGTCTCTGGTTGCCTTTCAAGTCCACGACCAGTGTGAGGGGATTTATGGGAGCCTAATCCACCTTTCTCTAAATTCTTGAACACTTCTTCAAGGGAACGCTTTCTGATACTGCGTTCCGTTTTCTTTGTCATGATAAACCCGGAACCTTCACGGTCTTTATCGATATATCCACGTTCTTTTAGCTCATCGATAAAATCACCCAGTGAATACCCATCGTCAAATTGGCCGGTGATGTCGTATTCGTTGTCCAGTTCAGTTAACCATTTTAAGGCCTGAGAAACATCCCCGCTTGAAATAGTCAATAACTGCTGGAACAGGTCCCAAAGTGTATCGAAAGGCGTTTTGCCATTTGGATTTGCAAAACGCTCATCCCATTCAAAATATTTAAAGTGCATGGTGTTCCTTTTTCTTTATCAAATACTTACTTAGTCAAATGAGTTCCATATCTTATCATTTCTTTCTCAAAATCAGTAACTAAAATAATGTAAAGACAAGAGTATGGAAAAGTCTGCGAAACCGGATAGGCTAAAGTTTGAACGCCGGTTGTGGAGTGAGGGCTACAACCACATTGTAGGTCTTGATGAGGTTGGAAGAGGATGTCTTGCGGGACCTGTTGTTGCAGCAGGAGTTATATTTGAACCCGGAACAGATATTCCGGAGATAAGAGACAGTAAAGTGGTAACAGAACAAGAGCGTATTCTACTCAGTAAAAAAATTAAGAATAAGGCTGTTTTTTGGAGTATAAAAGAGGGGAGTATTCAAGAGATAAAGGAGTTTAATATATTATGGGCATCTCTTCAAACGATGCAAAAATGTGTGGATGAGATGCATCCTAACCCCGAATATTTGTTAGTTGATGGTAATAGGTACATCAATTCTCTCATTCCATATACCTGTTTGGTTAAGGGGGATGTCCGTTCCATGAGTATAGCTGCCGCATCAATTTTAGCAAAGGTATATCGTGATGAGTTGATGAAGGAATTACATAATGAATACCCGGAATACGGGTGGGATACAAATGTGGGATATCCAACTCCTATCCATAAAAAAGCTTTGAAAGAGTTTGGGTATACTAAATATCACAGGACTACATTTAATCTGGGTACACAAAAGAAAAGGTCTTAATTGCTGCGTTACCTGTAGATGCTGAATTCCCGTTTGTAGAAGTCCATGTTTAGGCATATTGCCAACATAATAGTGTTTGCAAGAAATGCAGACCCTCCATAGCTGACAAAAGGAAGAGGAAGACCAATAACTGGGAGCAATGCAGAGGCACTGCCAACATTAATAAAGAAATGAACAAAGAATACAGCGGTGACGCTTACCGTAACCAACTGTGCAAAGGGATGTTTGTGATTGCCTGCCATGTTAAGTAAACGGATGAAAAGGAATAGAAAAGCTAAAACAACAATAGCTGCTCCTATAAATCCAAATTCCTCACCAATTACACAAAATATGAAATCAGTCCATTGCTCGGGCAAAAACTTGAGTTGGGTTTGAGTTCCTTCTAAAAAACCCTTTCCGGTAAGACCACCGGAACCAATGGCGGTTTTTGCTTGAATTACATTCCATCCCGCACCTGTTGGATCGTAAGAGGGATTTGTAAATGCAGCTATTCGAGCTATTTGGTGAGGCTGTAGCAATTGTGTGATAGCTAGTTGAACACCGGAAACGGTTAAAAATCCAGTGATCAAAGAGGCTATAGAAAGCCAGAGCCTTCGCTGTACGAAAAAGATCACACAGGTTAGAATGACAGCAGCAATCGCACCATAATACCATTCAATAACCGATAAGTAAGCAATAATGGCCGGTGAGATCATAAAAAGTGAAACTCCATAGGGTAATCCTGACCAAAATAACATAACAGGGATCAGAGCTAAAAATATAAGTGCTGTTCCAAGGTCGTTTTGAAGAAAAACTAATGTAGTAGGTATCAGGATGATGACCACAGCAGTAAGTGCGTAACGTACGTTTTCTGCTGAGATATCACGGCGACTGGTAAGATAGTTCGCGGTTGCCAATATGGTGGCTAATTTCATTAACTCACTGCTCTGACCTCCAAAAGGACCGATGCTAAACCAGCTTTTAGCACCATTGATCTCTTTACCAAACATTAAGGTCAATATCATTAAGATGAGCCCAAAGACATAGAATGCATAAGAAAGTTTTATAAAAGATCGGGGTGAGATGAATTGAACACCTATCAAAAGAAAGAAAGATATCGCAACAAAGCCTGCCTGCTTGTAAAAGTTAAGTTGAATACTTTCAGGAAGATATTCTGACACAGGTCCCTGAGTGGCACTGTAAATTGCAATGAGCCCGATCGCAGATAGCAACATCCACGTAAAAAGTACCGACCAGCTGAATTCTCTAAGGTTATTCATCAAGTGGAATGTTTAAGTTATTATTTGCTTCAGGATCGATAGGTTCAAAATTTATGACATGTTCATAGATCCAATTTCTGGAGATCTCGCCCATAAAATATTTTTCAATGATAAGGGAAGCGATCGGGGCAGCAGACCGTGAGGCAAAACCGGCATTTTCAACAAATGCGGTTACTACAATTTCGGGGTTATCAATAGGGGCAAAAGAAGTAAACCAACCGTGATCCAGTCCATGAGGGTTTTGTGCGGTCCCTGTTTTACCGGCTATGTCAATATTTTGGTGATTGGCATACCATCTGCCACTTCCTTCAACCACAACGCCACGCATCCCGCTTTTGATCACGTCAAGATATTCATCCTTTACCCAATCAATTTTCTTACGTTCTGGCTCAAAATTCGTCAACCTTCCATTAGGGTCTTTGATACCCTGTACTAAATGCGGCCTGATCTCATACCCGCCGTTAGCTATAGTACTGGTCATTTGGGCAATTTGTATAGGTGAAACTGAGATCATGCCCTGACCAATTCCAAAATTAAGTACATCACCGAGCCCCCAATAGCGATCTCCAAACCTGTTGTTTAGATAGGTACTGTCAGGAATAATTCCTGAATTGGCATTTGGGAGGTCCACGGCACTTGGTACACCAAGGCCAAAATCCTTTATAAGATCACTCCATTCATTTAGTTTTCCACTTGTAGCAATCTTGTCCATCAACGATAAGAAATAGGTGTTACTGGAAAAAGTAATGGCCTTCTCTAAATCATATTCCCCGACATCAGCCAGGTCACGGTAGGCACGCCCACGAATGTATGCCCCGCTGTTATAAACTTGAGTTTCAGGGGTGATAATGCCAAGGTGTAAACCTATGATACCCATTAATGGTTTGAAGGTAGACCCCGGGGGCTGCCTGCTTGAGATAGCCCGGTTGTATAAAGTAGATGTTGAATCAGCATTTATAGCCTGCCAGTAATCCAGATCTAATCTGCCTGCCAGCCTGTCAAGATCATAGGAAGGCGAACTGACCATTGCCAAAATTGCGCCTGTGTTAGGATTCATGGCTATAACAGCTCCTCTTTTGCCTTCCATTAATTTTTCAGCAAAAATCTGGAGATCGGTATCAAGGGTAGTAATAATATCAGCTCCCTGCACCGGCGTTCGAGTTAGCGTACTGTCTTCAAAATTTCCGAGAGCTTGTCCCAAAGCATTTACCCGTAAATAATTTATGCCCATTTTGCCTCTTAAAGTATCTTGGTAGATCATTTCAAGGCCGCTTTTCCCAACTTTATCGCCCAGCCTGAGAGTAGATAATTGTTGGTACTCATTCTCATTGGCTTCCCTGAGATACCCAAGTAAGTGTGAAGCTTTCATCTCAGTAGGGTAGTGGCGTTTGCTTTCAATCTGATGACCTATGCCCGGCAGTCTCCAAAGATTTTCCTGTATAGCTGAAAAAGTCGAGAAATCGATCTCAGTAAATAATCTTGAAGTTCTGTGCCAGGAATAATTCTGTGCTTCTTGTACGCGTGATGCCAGTAGAGAGTCCGGTATATTGAGAATAGAAGAAAGCAGTGAAATATTACTTTTATCGAAAAGGGAGGGGGTTATGGTGATCGAGAAAATGGGCTCATTATCAACAATGAGCCGGGCATTTCTGTCATAGATCAAGCCTCTGGCGGGGTCAATATACTCTTGCCTTACTGAATTCTCCTGTCCAAGTGCCGCATAAACATCGTATTCTACGATCTGTAGATAAAATACCCGCCCAAGGACAATGAAGGTCAAACCAAAAATGATAACCTGCAAAGCCCGTATGGAAGTTCTATTTGTTTGCCCTGTTGCCATACACCTAATTACCCTTAAAAATGAAAAGTATTGAACCAAGTAATGCTGTGTATAAACTATTTAAGAGGATAAAAATTATAGGGGAAAAGCTTGCGGAGTAAGTATCGGCGAAACTAGCCAAACCCAGGAAAATAATATTGTGTGAAATAGCAGCTATAAATATGACAAGGAAAATTTGCCAAATTAATAATCGGTTTTCCTTTCTACGGTTCAGGAAGTTAAAAGCCATGAAGCATAACAAGGTTTTAGTAAACATATTCAAACCCCAATAGTCAAAAAGAGCATCTTGTAAGAAGCTTAATCCGGCAACGATAAGGATAAGTTTTACCCGGTCATATTTCATGGTTATCCAAAGCACAAAGATGAGCAGGGGATCGGGAGTGGCTCCAAAGAAACTGAGATGCTGAAATACAAATACTTCGGCAAGAATGAAGCTGAAACCTACTAATATGTCTTTATAAGTATCTGTGCTCATTCAAAAAGTTGATTATATTCTTGTTGTAAATTGGATACGTTGGAATCAGGTTCAAATTCAATGATAAAGCCCTGATCAATATCAGCCAGCATCACATAAGGCTTTAGGAAAATACGCTGTGTTTGTCTGCCTGGTTCCGGCTCAGTCCTTACAACTCTGCCAATGGGTATCCCGGCAGGGAACTGGTTACTGCTTCCTGAGGTCTCTACCACATAGCCGCTATCAACGAATATAGTCTTGGGAACAAAATCCATCACCAATTCACCATATATGTCACCGTTCCAGCTTACGATCCCATTAGCTTGATTTTCCTGAATACGTGCGCTAACTCTGAAAAGGGAATTGTAGTATGGCATAACCTGTGAATAATATGTGCCGGTCAATACAATTTTTCCGATCAGTCCATTAGAGTTAACCAGTGGCATACCTTCTTTTAAACCATGGGAGGTTCCGCCATCAACCGTCAGAATATTATTGAGACCGTCCAATTGCTTTCCTACGATGAGGACCGGGGTCATTTCAAAGTTACTTTCCTCACGATAATCTAAGAGCGCTCTCAGCTCCTTATTCTCTTCCTCAATAGCTCGCAAGCGACTCAGTTCATCTTGCAATAAAATATTTTGGCGTTGCAAATAGGTATTTGTATTCAGGGCCTGCCTGTACACCCGGATATTAGCAAGGGGTTCTTCAAGCAGACTGAAGGAAGTAACAGAAATTTTTCGCAGGGTATCTATGCCGCCCTGGTGCCTGCCGATCATGATGGCAAAAGCAAACAGTAAGATGAGGGCAGTTATTATGTAATCTTTAGCATCACTTAATTTGAATGATCTAAATCGCATTCATTTCCGGGGTATTAGGAAATTACCGGTCGGTAATATTCAAGGTTTTCAAGTATAGCACCGGTACCGCGAACTACGGCCGTAAGAGGATCTTCAGCAATATGAACCGGAAGATCTGTAGTCTCCATGATCAATTTATCGAGATTCTTGAGTAGCGCTCCACCGCCTGTCAACATAATACCCCGGTCTAAAATATCAGCTGAGAGTTCAGGCGGAGTTTGTTCCAGTGATTTGGTGATAGATTCCACAATGGTATTAACAGACTCGGCAATAGCTTCCCTGGCATCCTTGGCGGTTATGTGTCTGGTTCTCGGAACTCCGTTTACCAAGTCACGGCCTTTGGTTATCATCTCCAGTTCTTCATCAAGTGGAGCAGCTGATCCGATTTCACATTTGATCTTTTCGGCTGTACGTTCACCGATCAATAAATTATGATTTCTGCGGAAATAGTTGATGATGTCATCATTTAATTCATCCCCACCCAATCGCACTGATTGCGCATAAACAATACCTGAAAGAGCAATGACTGCAATTTCGGTGGTACCTCCACCAATATCAACGATCATACTTCCAACCGGTTCATGTACATCCAAACCAATTCCGATAGCTGCTGCCATCGGTTCATCTACCAAATAAACTTCTTTTGCCCCGGCATGCTCAGCACTGTCACGTACTGCTCGTCGCTCAACTTCTGTAATCCCACTGGGAACACAGATCACCATTTGCCGGGTTGTGGAATACCATTTCATTTTAACCTTCTTGATCATTCCACGGATCATTTGCTCAGCTACTTCAAAGTCAGCAATTACTCCATCTCTGAGAGGGCGAACTGTCCTGATCTTGTTGTGCGTTTTCTCATGCATCAAGCGTGCTTCATGCCCGGTAGCAACAGGTACATTCTGCTGATTTAACGCTACTATAGAAGGTTCGTTCAGTACGATTCCTTCACCGCGAGAGTAAATAAGGGTATTTGCTGTACCCAGATCGATGGCTATATCGGTATAAAGAAAATCTAAGAAGCCTTTTTGAGATTGTTTTTTTGAGTGCTCTGAGGTATTCACGCCGCGAGATTTTGACATTTGCGCTATTTAAGTAAATTGAACATTATGGGATGTAGATCGAAAGAAAATACAATATTGAGATTGTATTTGCGAATGTTTAAGACATGAAAAAAAGGAATTTTATAATAAGGAGAAAAATCTCTTTTTATTGGTATTCAGTTTAATGTTTAAAGTGGCGCTGGCCGGTAAAGATCATCGCCATATCGTATTCATCTGCTTTCTGTATTACTTCTTCATCCCGAATACTTCCACCGGGCTGTATCACAGCTTTTGCTCCTGCTTTTGCTGCGGCTTCAACACCATCAGCAAATGGAAAGAAGGCGTCTGATGCTATGGCCGACCCGGAGAGTTCCAACCCTTCTTTCCCGGCTTTAGCAACAGCAATTTCGGAAGAATCAACCCGGCTTGTTTGGCCTGATCCGATTCCCAGTGTTCTGCCTTCTTTGGCATAAACAATAGCATTTGATTTTACATGACGAACTACTTTCCAGGAAAATAACAGGTCTTTCATTTCCTGTTCACTTGGTTTTCTTTTGGTTACAACCTTGAATGTATTCGGGTCGGAAGGAGTCAGATCAGCTTCCTGATCCAGCATCCCACCAAAAATAGTTCGTGATGACGTAGCTTGTACTTCCTTAACTGACTTTTTGATCCGTATTAATCTGCGATTTTTTTTCTGAGTGAGAAGCTCCAGTGCATCTTCACTGTAGTCGGGTGCAATGATGATCTCGGTGAAGATCTCATCAATAGCTTTTGCAGTTTCAATATCAAGTTTACGATTCACTACCACAATGCCGCCAAATGGTGAGACCCGATCGGTGCTAAAGGCTTTTTTGTATGCTTCGGTAAGGTTTGCGTCAACACCAACTCCACTTGGAATGGTATGTTTTATGATAGCGCAGGCCGGTTCGGTGTCATCAAAATCTGAGATTATGTTAAGTGCCGCGTCCACATCCAGATAATTGTTATAGCTGAGCTGCTTTCCGTGGAAGCAATCGATGAAATCATTTTGATCTCCATAAACAGCAGCTTTTTGATGAGGATTTTCACCGTAACGTAATTCCTGTGAGAGCGGTAGAGAGATGTTGATCTGTTTAGCAGGCTCTTCTTCAGTGAGCTTAGTGAAATAATTAGAGATCGCGGAATCATAGTCGGCTGTATGTGCAAAAGCATCTTTGGCTAGCGCTCTTCTTGTATCAAAAGAAATTGCCATATGTTCTTCAAATTCCTCGATAAATGAGGTGTATTGTGCTGGGGAGCTGAGTATAGAAACATGGGCAAAGTTCTTGGCAGCAGCACGGATCATAGTAGGGCCGCCGATGTCAATGAATTCTGTAGCTTCAGCCGGTGTCACATCAGGATCAGCTACTTTGTCCTTGAACGGATACAAGTTTACAACTACCAATTCAATAGGGGTGATACCTAGTTCGCTGATCTCATTGCGGTCGGCTTCATGAGAAGTCCGGGCTAATATGCCTCCGTGTACCATCGGGTGTAACGTTTTAACTCTGCCATCCAGGCATTCCTGAAATCCTGTAACTTCTGATACATCCTTCACGGGAATACCTTCTTTTTCAATCGCCTTTGCCGTCCCTCCGGTCGAGATGATCTCTACTCCTGACTTGTGAAGAGATTGAGCCAGATCAGTAATGCCTGTTTTATCTGAAACGGAAATTAGAGCTCTTTTTATTTTTTGTGGGGTTGTAGGTAGATCTGTAAGTGGTTTTAAAGACACGGTAAGGTATAGTTTAGAGGGTTTGCAAATATTTTTCTATGGCGGAAGGGTAAAGTCGGTGTTCTTCTTTCAGAATTTTTTCAGCAAGTTGCTCAGGGCTATCTTTTTCGTCAACCTTTACTTTAGATTGAGCAATTACCGGACCTTCATCAAACTCGTCGGTAACAATGTGAACCGAGCACCCGGATTGATGTTCTTTGGAATTGATCACAGCACGGTGAACATTCATTCCATAAAACCCTTTTCCCCCAAATTTAGGTAACAAGGAGGGGTGGATGTTTAGAATACGATCCTTAAATTTTTTGATCACAGGGGGAGGGATCTTTTTTAAATATCCGGCGAGAACTATTAGATCTGTCTGCCAGGAAGTAAGCTGATCAATCAACTCTTCTGCAAATTTTTTGTCATCAGGTAGCTCATTGGGAGTGAGTACGCGCGTAGGTATCCCATGTTTCTCAGCTCGTTCCAGGGCTCCTATATTTTTTCTGTCTGTGATAAGCCCGACAATATTAGCGGTAATATTACCGTCATTTACAGCATTAATTATAGATTGAAAGTTAGTGCCCGAGCCTGAGGCAAAAACAACGATATTCTTCAAAAGACTTTTGGATTTTGCATTGCCTGATTGGGCGGAAAATATAGCAAATGTTTGGGTTGAATAAAGAATTTTATTCAGTTAATCAGGGCCGGGGGATGGAGTGATATCTCGTCGAAACACTTGATAGTTGTTGAAGCTCCAACTGAGCTGTGTGATAGTGATCTTGATAACAGTAGCTAATGGAATTGCTATGAGCATTCCCAGAATTCCTGCCGTTTCAGCTCCGATCAGAATAATGAATAAGATGGCTACGGGATGCATATCCGCAGACCTGGAAAAAAGCATGGGTTGAAATACGATATTATCCAACATCTGAACGATAAAAATGGCCAGGATACATGCTGCAACCAAAGAAAAGTTTCCGGTTTCGATAATTGAGACAATGATAGAGAGGAAATACCCTAAAATAGGTCCGAAGTAAGGAATAGTATTGGCAAGGCCAACGGCAATACCAACCGACATTGAGTTATCTAAGCCGGCAATACTTAAAGTAGTCCAGGAAGATAGTGCTACTAGAAAACTTTGCATTAAAACACTTCTGAAATAAAGACCAAGGCGTTTTTCAATTTTATCGATCACAGTTAGAGTGGTCTCGAAATATTTATTGGGAACCAATTGAAGCAGATCTCTTCGGATCTTACTTCCATCCTTTAAAAAAAAGAAGGCGGCGAAAGGAACTACTAATACAGCAGAGAAGATGTTCGTAAAAATACTGAGCGCATCACTTACAATAGATGAAATTTGATTAACATTGAAAAGCTCATTGAACACAATTGTTATGTTTTCTACCAAAAAACCCTGAGGCAGAAATTCAAATTTATTGATGAGTTGATTTTCCACTCTTTCCGAAATCTGTTGGATATTATCAACATTGAGCTGGGCAGTAAGTTCAGCCATTTGGTTGGCAATGATAGGAATGACACTGGTTGATATAAAAACTAAAACCAATATCACAGTAGCAAGTATAAGGGTGATGCCGAAGGTTCGGTTTAATCCCATCGACTGAAGGCGATTCGCAAATGGATCCAGGATATAACTGAGGATCATAGCCAATACCAGAAACACAACCAGATTTGAATAGTTGTACATGATCAGCAATCCTACTGCGATTGCAGCAAGGCCAAGTATAAATCGTACAACCCGATCAAGCGTAATATTTTTCATTGGTTAATAATGGCTAAGAATTCATCCATGTGTTTTAATATATCGTTCGAATTGTAACCTTTGCGCATCAAAAAGTCGAATATCTTTTTCTTTCGTTTTTGTTCAGGTTCCCTTTGGTAACGTTTTCTCTTTTTCCGGACCAGATCCACCATACTTTCTTTTACAGCCATCTCTCCAAAAACTTCCTGAATACATTCTTCAGCTACGGACTTCGAGATCCCTTTTTTAAATAACTGAGTCCGGATCTTGTAAGGCCCCCAGTTATTGAATTCAAATTTGTCAGCAGTATATTTCAACGCAAATTTACGGTCATTGATGTATTCTTTTTGTTCAAATTCATCAAGAATTACATCAAGAAAACTTCCGGAATAGCCCTTTTTATATGCCTTATCCTTTAGCTCTTTTCGGGAGTGATCCCGTCGGGAAAGAATTCTGAAGAAATATTCTCTGGCGGCCCATTTTTGTTCAGCTTCGGTAATTTTGTCAAATAAAAAAGGCGTTATCTCAACGCCTTTTTTTAAATTCAGATCTGTTAAAGTGGCCTCAGAAACGCCAATTAAGAATTTGCCCTCTGCAAATAATGAAAAGCGGGAGGCGTTTTTTTTCTGAACCTGAATGTCAGAGATGATAGCCGGAAGAAGGGTACGGGCTTCCTCCAGCTTTTCCTCTTTAGACTTCCTTTTAGTCCTCAACGTCTGCTGTTTCTTTTTCTTTTTCCTCTTCTTCTTCCGATTCAAGGATCTCGCCCATCAGTTTGGCACGAACTTTCTCCTCAATGGATTTTGTAAGTTTCTCATCCTCTTCAAGGAATTGCATAGCAGCATCAGAACCCTGGCCGATAGGTTCTCCATCATAACGGAACCAGCTTCCACGCTTCTCTATGATGTCATATTCAACGGCAAGATCCAGTATCTCAGAAATACGTGAAATTCCTTTTCCGTACATGATGTTGAATTCCACAACTTTGAAGGGGGGAGCCACCTTATTCTTGGCGATCTTGACTTTCGTTCTGTTTCCAACTACTTCATCACCTTTCTTAATGGATCCGATCCTCCGAATGTCAATTCGTACAGAGGAGTAGAATTTAAGAGCACGTCCACCAGTTGTGGTTTCGGGATTTCCAAACATTACCCCGATCTTCTCACGAACCTGATTAATGAAAATGCAGGAAGTCCGGCTTTTATTAATGATACCCGTGATCTTACGCATGGCTTGTGACATTAAACGAGCCTGAAGCCCCATGTGAGAATCTCCCATTTCCCCTTCCAGTTCTGCGCGGGGAACAAGTGCGGCCACAGAGTCAACTACCACAACATCCAAAGCTCCGGAGCGGATCAAGGTTTCGGTGATCTCGAGTGCCTGCTCTCCATTATCCGGTTGTGATACTAAAAGTTCTTCTACGTTGATACCCAATGCTTTAGCATATCTGGGGTCAAAGGCATGCTCAGCATCTATGAAGGCTGCATATCCGCCATTCTTTTGAGCCTGAGCAATTACCTGAAGGGCAAGTGTGGTTTTACCACTGGCCTCAGGACCGTAAATTTCAGTGACACGTCCCCGCGGAATTCCCTGTACCCCAAGCGCATAGTCAACCATAATGGAGCCGGTGGATATAACATCAATATCCTGTATAGATTCGGCACCCAGTTTCATAATGGTTCCTTTGCCGTGTTGTTTTTCAATTTGCCCTACGGCCATATCGAGGGCTTTCATTCTATCATCTGATTTCGCCATGATTCTTTCCTTTTTTGAATTTGTTTTAGGCAAATATAAGGTACGAAGGTGTCAGTTCATGTCACCCTTTTTTGTATCGCATTCAATATATGTTCAATATATGTGATAGACAAATATCTCTATAACCTTTTTCATATTTCCCAAAAAGTTTTCTGTTTGTGTAGTAAGAGGGATGAAAAATAGATTCCTTACAAAATTTTTGGAAGATATTGTCTAGTCCCAAAGGGACTAAATCGTGCTTATCAAAATTTGATCTTAAAGTTCGTGAACTACTTTTTCAAGCTCATTCATTGCCTGTCTTATTTGGGATGTGGTAATATATGGAGCCGGGCCAAAGCGCAAGATCTCATCTCGAGCATCAGTAAATACTCCGTTTTCCATTAACTGTGCTCTGATCTCACGGGCTTTTGGTGAGGTCAGGGACAGAAACCCTCCATTTCTTTCCAATGGTTCTTCGTGTGTAAGACGGATCAGGGAAGGCTCAAAATTCTTTTCTCTGAAAAGGGTTCTCAAGAGGGCTACTTGTGCCTGATATTGTTCCCTTAGTATCTCCGGGGATAATCCGTGTTCCTGAAAAAACTCAACTACTTTTGCTGCCCGGAATTGAGAGGATGGGTCATAGGTTCCACTGGCAAACCGCTGATTGTCATGGTCGTATTCAACGGGATCATTATTGCGCGGTTTGTCGAGCGTGCTGAAGGAAGCAAACCAACCCGTAATTGCCGGGCGATACTCACAATCTTTGGGGAATCTCAGAAAACAATTCGCCTCGCCCCACTGCAAATACTTATAACCTCCGATCAGGATAAAGCAATCCTCCAATCCGGCTTCCCGGATTGAGAGTGGCACTACGTTAGTACCATGATAATCGTCGATCATAACAGGAATTCCCTTTTTTCGGGCTGCTGCGGCGATCTCTGTCAGGTGTGTATTGATAAGCGAAGTCTCAAAATAAATCCTTGAAAGCATGACAGCCGAAGTACGGTCATCCATTTCCCCTATTATACGTTCTGCAAAGGTTTCATCAGGTTGAACCGGAACCTGTACGAACTCAAGGCCTTCTTCTTCCAATCGGTGCAGTTGACGAAACAGGGAATGGAACTCTCCATCGGTGGATATGATCTTGGGCTTGTTCTTCAGGTCCAGACTGCTCATCCAGCTAACAAACAGAACATGTGTGCTTTCCTCACGGCAGTAGAATCCATCCGGATCATCATAAAAATCGCGAAGGTAATTACGAAGTACCTCTGTCTTTTCGAACGCGGCTTCCCACTTGTTATCTACATCACGTGCACAGACATCAAAATATTCGGTTTGACCTTCGCGGGCAACATCGGGCCAGGCCTGGTGAGAATGACCGGTGAAGAGGAGTCGCTCCGATACATTGAAATGAGTGTAGTGGGGGATGAGTTTATTCGCTAAAAAATCTATATCTGACATCGAGAAAACTATTTGTGTGTTTGGTTGGGAAAACTGAAAATCTGCAGATTTGGTTCACTGTTAAAATTTGGCTCTTATCGCCCAAAGGTCCGGGAAAATAGGATTGTTCAGAGTTTTGTGAAGGTATTTTGCTCCATCAGAGCCTCCCGTTCCTTTTTTGGTGCCAATGGTTCGTTCCACCATTTTTACGTGTCGATATCGCCATTCCTGTAATCCCTCGTCATAGTCCACAAAAAGCTCGGCGACCATAGCCGCTTCGGGATCATTCTTCATAGCTTCGGCCAGTACCTCTTGAATTTCATCAGAAGGTTCATGGATCAAGCCTTTCTCATTTTCGCGTTTGGGGTTAACTTTATGCCCGCGCGTTCGCATATAGGTACAAAAACTTTCCCATAAAGTCGACTCTTCCATACGTGATTCAAGGATCTCTATATGTTGGGGCTGATCCTGATGAGCTTCTTTCATCAAAGAGAAACGCAGGCCGCAAACGATCTCCATTTCGCGAAACTGAAGCGACTGAAATCCACTGGATTGCCCCAGAAATTTACGAAAGCTGTTGAATTCGAGCGGAGTCATGGTCTCAAGTATATCAATCTGGGAAACCATGGTCTTCAGGATGGTGAGAACGCGCCGCATGGTTTTGATCGAACCCCAGGTGTTACCGGCTTCAAGGTCTCTGCGAAGCTTTCCAAACTCGTGCAAAATTTGCTTAAACCAGAGTTCATAGGTTTGATGGATGATGATAAAAAGCATCTCATCATGTTCAGGAGGGGCCGACTTATATTCCTGAAGCTCAGTGAGTTCATCAATTTTGAGATAGTTGGTATAGGTAAGGCTCATAGATAAAGATATTTGATTCTGTTGGATAATACCGAGTTCAGAATTGTTTTGCTAAATTAATGACTTGAAGGGGATGACCAACAAGAAAATTATAGGTACAAATACACCAATTACGTTTAAAAAATTGCTACAATTAAACAGGGGAAAATTCTTTAATATGAGCGTATGAATATATTGATCGCAGATAGCGGAGCTTCGAAAACCGACTGGGTTTTATTGGGGGAAGAACAGCCGCAGTTTATCCAGACTGAGGGTCTTAACCCTAATTTAGTTTCAGCAACTGAATTTATGAGCGTATTGAGTAAAGAACTAAAGCCCAATTTGTCCGGAAGATCTGTTAGCAGAATCTACTTTTACGGTTCGGGATGCGGTTCAAGTCAAAAGAAAAAAGAAGTTGAACGCTTTCTGAAAGAAGTATTTGAGTTTGCTGAGATTAAAATAGGAACAGATCTTGACGCTGCCGGATTAGCGCTGTTCGGAAAAAAAGAAGGAATCGTATGTATTCTCGGGACCGGATCCAGTGCCGGTTTTTTTAAGGATGGAAAGGTAGTAAGGCAAATGCCTTCCTCAGGATACCCTGATGGGGATGAAGGCGGAGGATGTGATATCGGGAAACGTATTCTGAAACTGTACCTTTCAGGAAATCTCCATAAAGACCTCAAGTCGTATCTGGATAAGATGATCGAGACCGATACCGAAAAACTGCATCTGATGTTTGAGAAGACAAAAAAAGGAAAATTGTTTGCATCCAGAGTATGTAAAGTGATGGGAGCAAAAGCACATTACCCTCAGATGCAGCAGATCCTTTACAATGGATTTGAGTCTTTTCTAAAGAAAGTCACCGCCACTTTTCCGGATGAGGTCATAGAGTGGGAATTAGGATTTGTAGGTTCTGTAGCCTCAGTTTATGAGGCAGAGCTTCGAGCTTGTGCAAGACAAATGAATATAGAGATAAGCTCGGTGGTCAGAAGTCCGATCGAGCACATTGCACTTCAATTCTCCGGGGATCACTAATCCAATTATTTGAGCATCAGATTGAACGGATTTGGGGATCACACAGATTCTCTCAAGGCCCAAAAGGAATTCTTTTTTGAATAAATTTTGTGATACAGCCGACTCCGTAGGAGTCATATTTGTGTAGCCCAGACAAGATGCAGCGAAGCGGAAACGCCGTCTGGGTAAACAAACCCCAAAGAAAAACCTCCCCCCATTTGTAACCACGATCTGAAGTAGTGATCGGAGGTTGGCCCTATAATTTACCAGGGGGAAACATGAAGTAAAGCTGTTTAAACTCGGGCAATTATAATTCATATCTTCATCCTCTTATTCATTCCTGCTAAGACGGGAATCTGAAAGTTCAAACAGACAACACCTTTTTAAATGATCGATACCCATTCTCATATTTATCTGCCAAAATTTGATGAAGACCGCGATGCCGTGAATGAACGGGCAGCGGAAGCAGGGGTGCGGGGAATTTTGATGCCGGCCATCGACTTCGATTCTATTCCATTGATGGAGAAGTTGAGTCATCCGGGAATTGCATTCTATAAGATGGCAGGAGTGCATCCTTGTGATGTAAAAGAAGAACTCCCAAACGATTTCGAAGAGAAGTTACTCGAATATTGCTCAAGGGATGATTTCTACGGAGTGGGTGAGAGCGGACTTGATTATTACTGGAGCACCGAACTGGTGAAACAGCAAAAAGAAAGTTTCCACCTTCACTGTAAGGTGGCGAAGCAGGTGGGGAAACCGGTGATCATCCATAATCGGGAGAGCACAGCTGATATGCTGGAGATCATTGAGCAGGAACAAGACGGGAGCCTGAAAGGGATCTGGCACTGCTTCAACGGAACGGCGGAAGAGGGGAGACGAGCTATTGATCTGGGACTGCATCTCGGCATTGGCGGAGTGGTCACCTTTAAAAATGCCGGGGTAGATAAAACGGTGGCCGAACTTCCGCTGGATAAAATGATGCTGGAAACCGATGCGCCTTATCTGTCCCCAACCCCTAAGCGCGGCAAACGGAATGAACCGGCATTTATGAAATTTACCGCAGAGAAACTAGCCGATATTTTTGAAATGAGTCTGGAAGAAGTTGATGAAAAGACGACGGAGACTGCGAAGCGGTTGTTTGGGGTCTAAAATTCCGACAAATTTTTACTGAACTGATCTATTTGAACGAGTTTGAGATCGCTTCTTTTATTCTTTTTTTCATATCTAATTACATATATCTTCCGGTGATATGAAAAAACCTGACTTACCCAGAAACGAAAAGTATCGCCTTCAAGAACTTAATTCATATAATATTCTGGGAGAAGTTGAACAGGAGAGTTTTGATTTTCTAACCCGCATGGCGGCTGAGATCTGTAATGCAAAGATCTCTTTGATCAGTTTAGTTACTGAAGATAAGCAATGGTTTTTATCTCATCATGGCTTAGAGGTTAGGGAAAAACCTAAAGACTATTCTTTTTGTGCCCATGCCATTAATAATCCAAGAGAACCTTTCATTGTTGAGGATTCCAGAGAAGATGAGCGCTTTCAGGATAACCCGTTAGTCACAGGATGTCCAAATGTCATTTTTTATGCAGGAATACCCTTAGTTAATCAGAATGATGCAGCCTTGGGTTCTATATGTGTAATCGATGAAACCCCGCGTACGATCAGTGAATCACAGTTGGAGTCGCTCCGTTTACTCGCCGATCAAACAATAAATTTATTGGAACTTCGACGCAGAACAGAAAAACTTCAAGAGAAAGAAAATGACTTAAATAAGAAAGAAGAGTTATTATAACCATTCAGTCAATGAATGATATTGGAACTTGGGAGCTCGATATTGAAACCGGTGAAACCTATTGGTCTGAGGAAGTTTACAATATTCATGAGGTGCCAAAAGATTTTGATCACAACAAAGCAAATGGGATCGATTTCTTTCATCCTGATGACCGTTCTCGTATATCCAAGGCTCTTGAAAACACAATAGAACATGGCGAACCCTTTGAAGTTACTGCCAGATTTATAACAGCTAAAGATAATCTGTGATGGGTTCGATGTACAGGACGTTTGCTAAAGAAAAAAGGCTATAGAAAATCCATACTAGGTTCATTTCAGGATATCACGAACCTAAAAGAATCAGAGCAAAAATTTCAGGGTATTTTCAATTCCACCTTTTCGTTTATAGGCTTTTTAAGTCCTGATGGCACTCTGCTTGAAATAAACGACACGGCTCTTGAGATGGCAGGAATTACCCGTGAAGATGTTATCGACAAAAAGTTCTGGGATGGTTACTGGTGGCAAATCTCTGAAACAGTTCAGAAGGACTTAAAAGAAAATATTCAGAAGGCACTGCGAGGTGAAGAGGTTACATACGAAGTTGAAGTCTGGATAAAAGATAAACAGTCCATACCCATCTTGTTTTCAATGCGCCCGATTTTTGATGCAAGAGGAATGGTTAGGTATATAATATCGGAAGGTCGTC
The DNA here is from genome assembly GCF_042684365.1 of Gracilimonas halophila. Taxonomy (NCBI): domain Bacteria; kingdom Pseudomonadati; phylum Balneolota; class Balneolia; order Balneolales; family Balneolaceae; genus Gracilimonas; species Gracilimonas halophila. The sequence continues at coordinate 361,688 of NZ_JBHULI010000025.1, forward strand.
CCATTCAGGAAATTGTAAAAGCAAGAAATCGCTATCGAGCAGTGATTGAGGGTACACAAGCAGGAGCCTATGAATGGAATATTGAAACCGGCGAAATTCTTGTAAATAACCGATATGCAGAAATGCTTGGTTATACTCCAGAAGAGCTTGAACCGATTACTATGGAAGAAGAGGCTTAAAAAATACATCCTGAAGATATTATAAAAGCCCGGGAACTCATTACTAAATGTTTTAAAAAAGAGGTGGATTATTTACAGTTTGAAGGGCGCCTTAAACATAAAAAAGGACATTGGGTTTGGGTCAATTTAAGAGGTAAAATTTATGAATGGTCTCCATCAGGTAAAGCCCTGAAAATGTTTGGTACGTTACAGGAGATCATGCAAAGAAAAAAAGCTGAAGAAGCACGTAAAGAATTACTCGATCGGTTTGAACATATTGGCCACCAAATTCCGGGAGTGATCTATCAGTATAAACTTTTACCCGATGGCAGTTCCTGTTTCCCATATGCAAGTTCGGGTATTGAAGATATTTATGGAGTAACGCCAGGACAGGTTAAACAAGATGCTACGCCTGCTTTTAAAGCAATACACTCTGATGATTTTGAAAAAGTAAGTGCATCCATCAATGAATCTGCAGAAAATATGACCTCCTGGCAAGATACCTATCGTGTGAATCTGCCTTCAGGTGATACTATTTGGGTTGAAGGAAATGCAACTCCACAAGAACAGGATGATGGAAGTATACTGTGGCATGGATATATCCAGGATATTTCTGAGCGAAAGAGGAAAGAAGAAGCTCTCAGAGTTAGTGAAGAAGCTTTTAGGAGGAATTTTGAAAATGCTGCCATTGGTATGGCCTTACTTGATGAAAGTGGATCATGGCTAAAGGTAAACAGGCGTATGTGCGAAATAGTGGGTTATTCTGAAAAAGAATTGATGGACCTTACGTTTCAGGATATCACTCATCCTGAAGACCTTGATTCGGATTTAGAGTACCTGGATGAAGTCATCGCTGGCAAAAGGGAACATTACCAGATGGAAAAGAGGTATTTTCATAAGAATGGGCAAATCGTTCAGATTATTTTGGCAGTTTCTGTAGCCAGAGACAGTGAGGGTGGAGTATTATATTTTATTTCACAAATAATCGATATAACAGCAAAAAAAGAAGCGGAACGAAGACTCAATGAAGCTTTAAACAGTCTACAGGCCATTCTTGATGCCAGCACGCAAGTTAGCATCATTACTACAGATACTGAAGGAACAATTACTCAGTTCAATAAAGGTGCTGAAATGATGTTGGGGTACCGTGCGCAAGAAGTTGTAGGAAAGCAAACGCCACAACTCATTCACCTTGAGGAAGAGATTGAGCAAAGAGCTAAAGAATTATCTGAAGAGTTAGGAAAACCGGTCCGGGGTTTCGATGTATTTGTTGAGAAGGCCAAGCAGGGCGAAGCTGTTACAAAACAATGGACATATAAAAGAAAAAATGGGAGCACTTACCCGATACTGTTATCAGTAACGGCAATAAAAAGAGAAAATGGAACTTCCGGTTTTCTGGGAGTGGCAACTGATATTACTCCTCTTGAAAAGGCTAAAAAAGAACTTCGTTTGCTACTGAACATCAGTGAAAAGCAAAATGAGCGTCTTAAAAACTTTGCCCATATTGTCACCCATAATCTACGATCCCATTCGGGAGGTATTTATGGGATGTTAGACCTAATTGAAGATGAATATCCGGACATCTTTGCCAATGAATATGTTCAGCTTTTAAAGAGTGCAGGTGATAATCTAAAAGAGACGATCGAAAACCTAACTAATATCGTGAAACAAGGGTTTGTTGAAGAGGATGAGCTTCGAGAAGTAAATCTTAAAAAAGTGGTGGAAAGTAATATCAGTTCAGCAGTAACTATTGTAAATGAGAATAAAATGGATATCATCAATAAAATTGACGAAACCATTAAACTGAGAGTTATTCCTGCTTATCTTGATAGCATTATTATGAACTTTCTTACCAACGCTATTAAATACAGCAGCCCTGAAAGAGACAGTTATGTGAAAATTCATACCAAAAAATCTGAAGATTTTGTCCAGCTAATATTCGAGGATAATGGGATAGGCATTGATCTTAATGAACATGGGAATGAACTTTTTGGTATGTATAATACCTTTCATGATAACGAAGACTCGAGAGGAGTAGGGCTTTTTATAACAAAAAACCAAATTGAGTCGTTGGGTGGCCATGTTGAGGTAGAAAGTGAGGTAAACAAGGGAACAAGCTTTAAAGTATTTTTACCCAATTCTAAGGATTAGAGAAACTTGAGGGTGATCTATTACAAGTTTTTCGAGCGGTTTTTCCCATTTCAATAACTTAACTTTTAATTCGTAAATGATAGCGAAATCGTTTCCCATTGGTATGGTACAGTACAAAAGAATGACTAATTAAGCCTTTTCCAGACACTATAAACCTCTTTTTTAATCCCTAAATATCAAGGAGACCGGGAAGTAACTGCTGCTGTCGCTTTAGTTTATCCTATTTTTGGGACCAGATATATAAATGTTTTCTAATTCTGTTATGTCTTTTAGTTCAATATAATGAGCCAAATAAAATAAATACGTTAGGCTTATGGGACAGCAGCAGTTACTTCTTGTGATATTAGTTGTGGTTTTAGTAGGAATTGCAACAGTTATCGCAATTACAGTTTTTGGAGACGCTTCAAGTTCTTTGAACAATGATGCGGTACGTCAGGACCTGATCACTATATCAGCTTCTGTGCAAAGTTATCTTCAAAAACCCCCAATGATGGGTGGCGGTGGTGGAAGCTTCGAAGGTTTTGATTTTACCAAAATTGCTTTCCCTGCTGAAGAGATCAGTGATGACGGAATGCATGCTAGAAATGCAAATGGGGTATACCATATTTTCAGTGTCAGTTCAACGGAAGTAGGTTTATGGGGTGAGCCGATGATGGAAGTAGGCGGCCCGGTAGATATTTCTTCATTAGTTTCTGATTCTGATTATTATGAACTTATAGTAACCAAGAATGACATTAGTTGGAGTAATACCCCGAACTAAATGAGATGAATTTTAGTCGGTTATCCCAAGAGTCTTCAATTCCGAATATTCATTAAGTAATTCTGTCCGGATCTTTAGAAAGGGATATTCATAACGGTACGGCCATTCATTCCTGAGATTTCGAAAAAGGACTTTTTTATCCGGGCGGTCAAATAAGTCACGAAGGGCAGCTTCATATCCTTTTATAGGATGGAGTCGGGTTAAGATCCCTGTCAGGTTGTATTTGATGTGGGCAAAATCCACAGTCTTGGATACATTCTTGTACTTAGAAATAGCCGGTTCAATATCGAAGTGCGCCACCAGTTTATCGCAGACGATCTTAGTGGCATTGATCTTAGCTTGTTCCGAATATCCTGCAATATGAGGGGTGGCTATGTAGGCATGTTTTGCTACTTTGGTATTGAAGTCGGGTTCTTTTTCCCAAACATCGAGTATATAGTTTTCCACCGACCCTTCCACAAAGTATTTCATTAGCGCGAGCTCATCCACTACTCCGCCCCGGGCGGCATTTATGATCAACTTGAATTTTCGCCCCTTTAATTTCTCTTCGTTAAGCCAGTGATAGGTTGGGTGCGCTCCTTTTTTTGTCAGAGGTACATGAAATGTCAGGATATCACAATTCAATACTTCTTCAAGGGATGCGGAATTGAAATCGGGATCTCTATCTTCTCTTGGCGGATCATATTCCACACATTCGACCTCAAATTCTTTTAACAACTCTACTACCGCAGAGCCTGCTTTCCCTACGCCAATAACTCCAACTTTCCCTAGTGGGAAATCGGGTTTATGTTCTGCTTTCCAAAGTAAGAGGGCGGTCATTACATATTCAGCTACAGCACGTGCGTTACATCCTTTGGCATCGGCAAGGGTGATGCCTTTTTGCTCCAAATACTCATTGTCTAAATGATCGGTTCCTGATGAACCCGTTCCGATGAACTTCAATGATGGTGGAATGGAGGGAAGCGTAACCTCATTTATATGAGTGACAGTTCGTACCAAAAGCGCATCGGTATCATCGAGATCAGGTATTCCATGGGAAGGGTCGTAAAGATTTAATTGGGTATGGGGAGGAATGAGCTCCTCAATTTTATACAGATTTTGGTCGGCTAAAATGTGTATCAAAAAGTGTGATTTGAGTGAGAAAAAAAGCTGTTTAAATCCTATACTTAAGATATGGATTCAAAATACAATATAGTTTCGATTATACGCAAAAAACGGGACGGACAAACTCTCCTGAAAGAAGAAATTAAATATCTCATCGATCAATATACTGCAGATGAGATCCCGGATTATCAGGTAAGTGCGTTTTTGATGGCTTCATTTCTGAATGGACTGAATGATGAGGAATCGGCTGCATTGACGGAGTCGATGCTACATTCAGGGCAGATCGTCGACCTCTCACATGTATCGGGGAAGAAAGTGGACAAACACTCTACGGGCGGAGTCGGGGATAAATTATCACTGATCCTTGCTCCAATTGTGGCAGCAGCCGGTGTCCCTGTTCCGATGATCTCAGGTCGGGGTTTGGGCCATACCGGTGGTACACTCGATAAGCTGGAATCTATTCCCGGTTTTACGGTTGATATGGACTTGGCCCGCTATAAAGAGATCATAGGGAAACATGACTTGGTGCTGGCAGGGCAAACTGCTGAGATAGCTCCTGCCGATAAAAGGTTATATGCCCTTCGGGATGTGACTGCCACGGTAGAGTCTATTCCCTTGATCGCCGGAAGTATAATGAGCAAGAAGCTTGCAGAAGGTATTGATGCTTTGGTGCTGGACGTTAAAGCCGGCTCCGGAGCCTTTATGAAAACGACAGAAGATGCCATTAAATTAGGAGAGGCATTGGTTGGAATTGGTACTCAGTTTGATAAAGAGACCATTGCCTATGTTACGAATATGAACCAGCCCCTGGGATTTAAGATCGGGAACTGGCTGGAAGTGGAAGAATGTATTGATGCCATGCATGGAAACGGACCGGATGATATTATGGAGATCACTTATCTGCTTTCGGGGACGATGATCTATCTAGGCGGTAAGGCTGAAACAGTTAAAAAAGGAATTGAGATCAGTAAAGAAATGATCGATACCGGAGCTGCTTTTCAGAAATGGCTGGATATTGTGGAAGAACAGGGAGGCGATGTGGAAATGATCAAATCTCCGGATAAATATCCTAAAGCAGAGTATGAGTTTGAGATCAAATCTGATAAGGATGGCTTTATTTCTGAAATGGATTCATTTGAGATAGGCATGGCTTCCGTTCAACTTGGAGCTGGGCGGGAGAAGAAAGAAGATGATGTAGATCCGCAGGCAGGAATTGTGCTTAAAAAGAAAATTGGAGACAAAATTTCAAAAGGTGAAACAATTTTGACCGGTTACACGAACAAGCCACTAGCAATAGAAGCTGCGAGCGATCAATTGTTCGGGGCAGTGACTATTGCCGAGGCTAAACCCGAGGAGGTGCAAATGGTGAGTTATACCATTGACAAAAAGGGCAGCAGGGCATTTGAGCTTTAACTGCTTGAAATACACTAATAATCGGTTAATTTAGTTTGTAGTTTAACAGGGCATTTAAAAATAAAGGAAAGTATTATGTTTCAACGATTTATCCGCGCTATAAAATCTATGTTCGGTGGCTTGATAAGCTCAATGGAAGACCCAAAACTCATTCTTGAGCAAAATATTCGGGAACTGAATGACCAAATTCCCCAGATGAATGAGAATATTGCTACGGTTAAAGCAAATTTACTCATGCTTCAAAAAGAGAGGAGCAGAAACGAAAAATCAATTCAGGATCTTACTAACAAAGTACGATCTGCTATTCAGGCAAACCGTGATGATATCGCCGAAGGATATGCGCTTCAGCTTGAGAAGGCCAAGGAAAGTTTGGTGCATACCGAAGAACAGCTTCAATTTGCGGAAAGAGCCTACGAAAAGGCTTTGAAAGTGAAGAAAGTGTTCATGAAGGAAAAGGATCGCAAAATTCAGGAAGCCAAAGAAGCACTTCGTGCGAGCGAGCGCTCCGAATGGCAGGCTAAGATATCTGATACTCTTGAACAATTTGAAGTTGGTGGTATAGATCAGACTCATGATGAGATGATCAATCGCCTGAATGAGCGTTCTGCCAAGAATGAAGCTCGAATGGAGATCGCTTTAGACAGTATTGATACTGAAACCATGGAGATTGAAGCGAATGCTGAAAAGCTTCGTGCCAAGTCATTGGTAGAGCAGTTTAAGATGGAGATGGGAGATAAGAGTGGTTCCATTAACATCGATGAAGAAGCACCTGCCAAAGAAAAGGACAGCTCCAAGACCGTGGGCAACAAAGAAAAAAGCAGCTCATAGGAAATTACCATGAGTACCAAAGGTGAAGAAGATCGCGAACGGCTCAAAGAAGAATACAAAGATCATTATCGGCGTATTAAAGAGGCCAAGGAACGTCTGAGAAAGGCGGAGCAAAAAGGCAAGATCTCCCAGGCCGTTCAGAATATGAATGCGGATGGGCTGTTGGAGTCCGTGGATGAATTCCTCGGAAAAGTTCGTGAGAAAGTCACCCATGTGGAAGCCCGGCTGGAAGTAGCAATGGACAGTCTGGAAGACGAAGACACTACAGCTGAAAGTAAGATCAAAAAAGAAGAACTGGATGAGGAGCTGAAAAAGCAAAAGGCGAAGCAAACGCTGAAACAAGTGAAAGCCGAGATGGGCATGTTATACAACGAGATCGAAAAGCATGCGGACGAAATACGAACGGAGAAAACCATTGGCAGCAAGAAGCCTTCTCCTGAAAGCACGGATAATTCACCGGACACCAAAACATGAGTGACGAACTAAACATCAATTACACCCGCGAAGCCTTCATGAATCCCATTAACCTGGGAGTGTTGCTGGTTTCTACCTTAACAGCTTTTTTTATGACCGGAATGGGTGATTTCTCAAGCTTATTGCTCACCACGGTTTTTGGGCTTGAGCTGATGTATCTCGGTATTGTTCCAAAATTACCTCGATTCCGGAAAAAACTGGAATTGAAAAAGATTAAAGAACGTCATGCGGCAAATAATGAAAAGGAGCTATTTCAGTCGCTGGATAATAAATCCCAAAAACGATTCCTGGTGCTAAAGCATCTTGCAAAACTGGTTCAGGAAAATTTTGAGAAACTACCGTACAGCTCACAGGGCCTGCTTAATAATATCGGCAAGAAAATTGATGAGCTATTAGGAAACTATCTGACCCTTCTTGATCTGATCAAACGATATGAAGTGTATTTGAATACTTCCCTTGAAAGCAATCTGAAAGAAGAAGTGGTTCGGCAGATCGAAGAGATCAAAACACTGGAATCAGAGAAACTTAAGCGCACAAAAGCACGCCGTGTGGCTATTATGCAAAAACGATTGAAAAAATTCAGCGTAGCTAAAGAAAAATATCTGGTTTGTGAAACTCACCTTGAAACCATAGAAGATGCCGTCAGATACATTTATGAGCAATCTATGACCATGAGTAACCCAGAGGAGATCGGATTCCAGCTCGATAACCTGCTTACCGAAGTTGAAGAAACTTCACAATTGATTGATGACTTAGATCAGGATATTTTTCCGGAGTATACAACGGAGTGGGAGAATGAAATGGATTTTGATTCCATTTTAGATGAACTCTCTACTGAAGTTGAAACGGAAATCAAACCCGCTAAGAAAGTCAAAGAATAAACATGGATCAGTCTTACGAAACGCTGCTTCTCGAAATCGATGAATCAGGAATTTGCACGCTCACCATCAATCGCCCTGATAAACTAAATGCACTAAACAATCAGGTGCTCGAAGAACTGGATGCAGCTGTTGATTCCATCAAAGAGAACTGCAAAGTGAAAGCGCTGGTTATAACCGGAGCAGGGGAAAAGGCTTTTGTTGCCGGTGCTGATATCAAAGAATTAAGTTCTCTTGATCCTGTTACCGGAGAGAAGGTTTCCAAAAAAGGACAGGATATCTTTCAGAAAATTGAAGACCTGACGATTCCTGTGATCGCTGCGGTGAACGGGTATGCATTGGGAGGAGGGTGTGAGCTTGCTATGGCTTGTCACTTACGCATTGCCTCTGAAAATGCCGCACTTGGCCTGCCCGAAGTTAGTTTAGGACTGATACCCGGCTATGGAGGAACTCAACGTCTGACCCAATTAGTGGGAAGGGCAAAGGCGCTTGAATTCATCATGACCGGCCGGCAAGTGAAAGCTGATGAGGCTTTTGAGGTTGGACTCGTAAATCAGATAACTGAGCATTCAGCCATTGATGAAGCAAAATCTATGCTGAGCAAGATCTTGAAACAAGGACCTGTTGCTATTAAGAATGCATTACTTGCAGTTAAAGAAGCAGGATCAGGAAACGGATATGAGTCTGAGGCAAGGTTATTTGGAGAATTGTGTGGTACTGCTGATTTTAAAGAAGGAACCGGCGCTTTTCTCGAAAAGAGAAAACCCAATTTCTCCGGTAAATAAGAACTAATTATTGTTGAATGAAAGACGAACCTCCATCGGGTAGCACATCAGTAGTAACATTTGACATCAACGGAGGAACTGCATGATCGAGTTTCTCCTTATCTTAGTCACTATTTTATTAAGTGGCTTCTTTTCCGGCTCAGAAATAGCTTTTGTAACAGCCAATAAACTCAAGCTGGAAGTGGCTTCACGCAAGAATAGTTTTTTGGGAAATTCTATTGAGTTCTTCACCCGAAAACCGGAAACATTTCTCACTACGACTCTGGTTGGAAACAATATCGTGAATGTACTCTACGCCACATTCATGGCAATTTTCCTCGTTGAACCGATCAAGATCTATTCAGAAGCCTGGTTCGGATTGATCCCCAGCGAACTTCAGATCTTACTAATTCAGACAGTGATCGCAGCAGTCGTGATCATGCTTTTTGGAGAGATCCTTCCCAAAGCTATTTTCCGGGCCTTAGCTGATAATATGATCGCTGTAATTTCAGTACCGCTAAGGTTTGCTTACTACCTCTTCCGTCCACTGATAGAGCTTTCCCGGGGATCTTCAAATATACTGATCCGGTTCCTGGTAAAAGATGCTGAAGTGCCTGAGAACTATTACAGGCGACAGGATGTGGAGATGATCTTCAAGGAATTGAGAGACAGCGGAGGGAGCGAAGATATTGACGAGGATGACTCCGAGATCCTGCATAATGTACTTGAACTCTCAAGTAAAAGGGTTAAGGACTCCATGATTCCCCGCATCGAAATTGAAGCGGTTGAAAAAGATACTCCTATTGAACAGGTTTTGAATATGTTCATTCAATCCGGGCACTCAAAGTTACCTGTTTACCGGGATTCCATTGATGATGTGATCGGTGTTGTTTTTGCTCACGATTTTTTCCACGAGCCAAAATCCCTGAATGAGATCATTCGTCCTGTAAAACTGGTGCCATCGAGTAAAAAATCCAATGACCTGCTTACGGAATTCCGTCAGTCAAATATGTCGGTAGCTATTGTTTTGGATGAATATGGCGGAACCTCAGGTATGGTAACCATAGAAGACCTCCTGGAAGAAGTGGTAGGTGATATTCAGGATGAATACGATGTAGAAGATGAGATCATGAAGCGCCTTTCTGAAAATACGTATGTGGTAAGCGGAAATGTGGAGATCGATGAACTCATAGAAAAATTTGAAGAAATTAAGCTTCCTTTGGAACCTTCAGAATATGATACCGTAGCGGGATTCATAATCAATCATTTAGGGCGTATTCCGAAAGTAAATGAGGAAGTGGTGATTGCAGGTAAAAAGTTTATTATCAGTAAAGCCACACCAAGCCGCATTGAAACGGTAAAACTCATATTAATAGAGTGATAAACTTACAAAGTGTCCAAGTTCTTTGACACTTTGTAAGTTTGTCACTCATCCACTTTGAAACTAACATAATATGTTCGATCACTATCCAAAATGGTCTCAGGAATTTGCCAGAAAATATCTGAGCAGAACCATCAATCAGTTTATTCTGCATGGGAATGTTCACGATCTTGTTTCCCTGAAAACAGATAAAGGCAGCGAATTCAATCGGCTTAAATCATTCTTGTCTGAAGAGTTCTTTGGTGCCCGAGACTTTGTAGTATTTTACGACAGAGCATCCGGGATATATTTCAGGGATAAGGAATCCCAGGCTGACTTTAATCAGGCTATAGCAGGTCGGGATAGTTTGGTGGGAACCGATTACGCTAATAAAATGCCCAAAGACCCTGTGCGGGTAATGTCTCTGTTGGAGCAGTACTTTCGCCTGCGTCTCGATCAAAAGAAAAGCATTGGGTTGATCATTGATTATGCCGAGACCATTGTTCCTATGAGCGATGCGGCTTCTATTGGGAATGAAGATCGTACTTCGCTGGTGTATTTATCCAGATGGGCACATGATCCTATGTTTCTGGCTGCTGATTTTACCACGGTTCTTATTACAGAAAACCTGGCGGATCTGAATAAGACCATTGTTCAAAACCCGTACACAACGGATATCAAGATCAATATTCCGGGTGAGAAAGAGCGTCTTGATTTCATTAATTTTGAAACGGCTAATGATACCTGGAAAGAGATCTCATCAGTAAAGGCTGAGATCATAGCACAGCAAACAGCAGGATTGAATTTCGTGAATATCCGCAGTGTGCTTTCCCACGCGAGGGAGAATAAGGAGAAGATCACTTTTGAGGGTTTGTCGCAGGCAAAGAAGGAGCTGATAGAAGCGGAAGCTTATGGTTTGTTGGAATTTGTAGAAACGCCGTATTCCCTTGATAATGTTGCGGGGCATACCCATGTAAAATCTCATTTACGTCAGGCAGTGAAAGCTTTGAAGTCTGGGAGACAAGATGTGATGCCCATGGGATATTTGGTATGTGGTCCCGTTGGAACCGGTAAGACGTTCCTGGTTACTTGTTTTGCCAGTGAAGTTGGCATCCCTATGGTTAAGTTGAAGAACTTCCGAAGTCAATGGCAGGGTGTGACGGAAGGAAACCTGGAAAAGATTCTCTCTCTGCTCAAGGCTATGGCGCCTGTAGCCGTTATGATCGATGAAGCGGATGCTTACCTTGGTGACCGTGATGCGAGCGGAGACAGTGGAGTTTCGAGCCGGGTATTCTCACAGATCGCGACTTTTATGAGTGATACGGCAAATCGGGGACGTATTGTGTGGTTCCTTATGACCGCCCGCCCAGACCTGATGCCTGTGGATCTGAAACGACAGGGACGTGCCGAAGAGCACCTCGCACTTTTCCCACCTCATACCAAAGAGGAGCGTGTGGAACTATTTGAAGCGATGTCCAAAAAAACCGGCCTGAAAATGACCGAAGCTTATATCCCGAAACTAATTGAGAAAGGGGATAAAACTTTTTCCGGCGCTGATATGGAAGCTGCACTGACTCGAGCCAAGTTCCGAGCTGCGGCAGAGGGTAAAAAGCAGGTAACACCCGAGATTCTTGATATTGCACTCAATGATTTTCTCCCTCCAACTTATCCGGAAGAAATAGAATTACAGACCTTAAGTGCGGTCATCGAATGTACTTCTAAAGAGTTGCTTCCCGAACGGTATAGAGATATGGACCGGGATGACATCTTATCAAAGATTGAAGAATTAAAATTCAGGGTTGGGTAAGGATATTATCAGGGAGTATCCAATAATAAAATTCTGGACGGTATGACCTAATCCCCAAAACTGATTCCAACACCTTTAGCGGTTTGTACCAGGAATCCGTTAGGGTCCACCAAATTTTGACCTTTGGTAGCTTCTTCCAGAGAAACAGAGGTGATTTCATGATCCAGGAAAGAAACCATACGGCCATATTCCCCTGCGATGGCCATTTCCATAGCCTTTACTCCAAATTGAGTGGCCAGTACACGATCGTTGGCGATGGGTGTTCCGCCTCGCTGAAGGTGACCAAGTACCATTTCCCGGATATCATGTTCAAAACCTGCTTCTTTTAGTTGATGTGAAAGTTGATAGGCAACGCCGCCTAATCGAACATTCCGGTAACCTACTTCATTACTTTCCCGGGCCACAACCGAACCTTCTTTGGGTTTTGCTCCTTCTGCAATTACAATAATAGCGAATCCTTTACCGGCTTCATATCGACTGTTTAATCGTTCCAAAACCTTGTCAATGTCATAAGGGATTTCCGGAATCAGGCATACTTCAGCTCCTCCGCCTATGGCGGAATGAAGGGCGATCCAACCGGCACCACGCCCCATAACTTCCAATATCATCAATCTGTGGTGACTCGCTGCCGTTGTCACCAGTTTGTCCACGGCATCAGTGGCTATATCCACGGCTGTCTGGAATCCAAACGTATAATCGGTGGAGGCGAGGTCGTTGTCAATGGTTTTGGGAACTCCGATCACATTTAATCCCTTTTTTTTTTGCAGATCATGGCTGATCTTTTGGGATCCGTCACCGCCGATGTTAATGACTACCTCGAATCCTTCTCTTTTAAGATATTCGATCATTTCGTCAGACCGGTCTTCTATGGAAATGGATCCATCCTCATTTTTAACCGGCCAATTAAAAGGTCCGCCTTTGTTGGTGGTTTGCAGTATAGTCCCACCCTTGGCATGAATTCCTGCTACTTTTTCATCATCAAGGAGAAGGATCTCTTTTGGAGAACTCAGTACCCCGTTGAAAGCCTCCATGCTTCCATAGACTTCCCATTTTTTAGTTTGTTCAGCCCGTTTTACAATGGCTCGGATCACGGCATTCAATCCGGGGCAATCTCCGCCTCCGGTAGTTACAAGAACTTTAGGCATATTCTTTTGATCTTGATTAATAAGTACCCAAAAGTATTACAAATCGGACACTTTGATAAATTTTTCTTTAGGGGTTGATAGAGTGTACGTATTGAGATCATCTTTCTTAGAGAACGAATTGTCAGTTAACTTTTTTATAGAAATGAATACCAATAAAAGTCAAAGAGATATGAATGTATTAGTGATTGGAGCAAACGGACAAATCGGGAGACGGTTAGTTCATGATCTTAAAGATGCCAACCATACACCTGTAGCCATGGTTAGAAAAGAGGAGCAGGTTAGTCAATTTAAAAAAGAAGGAATTAAAACGGTATTAGCTGATCTGGAAGAGGATTTCAGTCATGCATTTAAAGATATGGATGCAGTTGTTTTTACAGCAGGGTCCGACGCTAATACTCCAAAATCACAAACCGATGTCATTGATAGAAAGGGAGCCATTAAAGCGATAGATGAGGCAGAAGAAGCAGGAGTAAACCGTTTTATAATGGTCAGTGCGTTGAAGGCAAACCGAGACGAGGATTTATGGTCAGAAGCTATGCAACATTATTATGAAGCAAAATCAGCTGCAGACGAGCACCTCCGGAATACAGATCTTGATTATACCGTACTGATGCCCGGCCGTTTGACCAACGAACCCGGAACCGGTAAAGTAGAACTCTCCAATCATATTGAAAATATCGAAGGTAGAACTATTACCAGAGATGATGTGGCGGTTGTGATAGCTGAATTGATCGACAGTCCTGCTACATTTGGTAAAAGCCTCGATCTGTTGCAGGGAGAAACCTCAATAGAAAATGCTATCAAAAGTATTTCCTGAATATAAAAAACCCCGGATCTGATCAGGGAACCGGGGTTATTTTTGGGGTACAAATTAGTAGTTTAGAAATGCAACTAACTACTACTATTCAACAATAAATTTACCTTTCATCATAGCGTAATGGCCGGGGAAACTACAGATGAAGTCATAAGTCCCTTTTTCAGGGGCTGTGAATTCGATCGTTGTTTCCTGTCCGCCGCCAATAAGCTTAGTTGCTACGATCACTTTGTCAGTTCCTTCCGGGATGTAGTCATTTCCTGCTGCTTTAGAAGCTTCAGCTCCAAATGAATTGATGTCAGTTCCTTTTGTTAAAAGAACCCAGTTGTGTCCCATGGCAGCTTTTGGCAGTTTGCCAACGTGTTTTAGTGTAAGAACTACAGTTTGGCCTGCTTCAACTTTGATCTCACTGGTATCGAATTGCATACGATCGTTGCTTTCAACGGTGATCTCAACTTTATCTTGAGCCATTACAGTGGTCGTAAAAACAAGGGTAAAAACGGTTAGGATGGATAGTAGGAGTCTCATAATGATGATTGTTTAATTAGGGTTTTCAGCGAAACCGACCTCAATATTTCGGATACGCTTGTCTTAAATATTTTGTTCGCCTTCAATATCGCCATTGAATGTGAATTTTTTGTGAAGTTCACGTAGAAAAATTTCAGTCTTAAAACTCACCCATTAAGATCTATCAGTTCAGTGGAGGAATTAGGTAACCTAAGTATTGAAACCAAATATGGGATCCCGGGAATGGGGAGGGTAACTGAATCCACAACCGGAAATACTTCAATTATTTAATCCGTAAATTGAAACTCACTTTTCTTGGCCCGGCTTAGATCCGGGCTTTTTCATTTAATACCATATATGTCTTTTAAATCGCTGAACCTCAGTACGCCTATCCTCAAATCTTTAGAAGAAGAGGGATACCATCAACCAACACCTATTCAAACTCAGGCTATTCCCATTGCACTTAAAGGCACTGACGTGTTAGGATGCGCACAAACAGGAACCGGTAAAACAGCGGCATTTGCGATCCCGATTTTACAATTGTTGAGTGCAAATAAAAAACACGGTAATAATAGAAAGATCCGGAGCTTGATCGTTACACCAACCAGAGAGTTAGCGATCCAGATCGATGAAAGTTTTCAAAGTTATGGCCGATACACAAATTTAGAGACTGCCGTTGTTTTTGGAGGAGTAAATCAAAAAGGGCAGGTGAATAAGCTGAAACGGGGTGTTGATATTCTTACAGCTACTCCCGGGCGCCTGTTGGATCTGATGAATCAGGGTTTCATTTCTCTGTCGGATGTAGAAATTTTTGTATTGGATGAAGCCGACCGAATGCTTGATATGGGCTTCATTCATGATGTAAAGAAGTTATTGAAAGCCCTTCCCAATAAACGGCAAACACTGTTTTTCTCCGCTACGATGCCTTCCGAGATCATAAAGCTGTCAAAATCAATTCTTCACAACCCGGTGAAAGTAGAAGTCACACCGGAGTCATCCACCGTGGATGTTATTGAGCAGGGGATCTACTTTGTGGATAAGGGGAATAAAAAGAATCTGCTTGTGGACGTACTACAAGAAGCAGGCTCTAAATCAGCACTGGTTTTTACACGTACCAAGCACGGAGCCAATAAAGTGGTGAAACTACTGAATAGCCAAAATATTCAGGCAGAAGCGATCCATGGCAATAAATCTCAGGCAGCCCGACAAAGGGCACTTGGAAACTTCAAAGATCAGGTGACTAGGGTATTAGTGGCTACCGATATTGCGGCTCGTGGAATTGATGTAGATGAGCTGGAGTATGTGATCAACTATGAGATCCCTAATATCCCGGAAACTTATGTACATCGAATAGGGAGAACCGGTAGGGCGGGATTAGATGGAACTGCATTATCCTTTTGTGACGCTCAGGAAAAGACTCATTTAAAAGATATCGAAAAACTGATCGGTAAAAATATTCCTGTGATAGATGATCACAAATATCCGTTAACGGATCATAACCCTTCTGCTCCGGAGAAGCAAAAGCAACGTCCGTCCAGAAAACACAAAAGTGATAAAAGAAAGACAAGTAGTGGCAGGAAGCCTAACAGCTATAAAAAGAAAAGAAGAGAAAAAGACGCCGGCAATAAAAGGTAAAAAAGATTCTTTTGGTAAGCTTAAACCGGAAACTGAAGAGTGATCTTTGTTCCTTTATCAACTTCAGAATTTATGCTGAGCTTCCCTTTCATTGATTCCGTTAAATGCCGGGCAAGCTGAAACCCAAATCCAAAGCCACGTTCCTCTTTGGTTCCGGCAGTACTTTTAGGATTTCCGGACATAATTTCTTGTACCTGTGATTCATTCATCCCAATCCCCGTATCAGCGATCTGAACGTGCAATGTCATTTCAGGTGTCGATTTGAGCTCAAGCTCTACCTTAATAGTACCTTTCTCCGGAGTGAACTTGATAGCGTTTGTGATGAGGTTCCCGATAACCTGCAGTAAACGATGCTTTGGAAAAGAATGGTCCTTCAAACCTCCATTTATATTAACACTGAAATCCTGCGACTTAGCCCTGGCCTGTGGCTCATACAAATTCTTTAGCTTTTGCTGAAGCACCGGGAGTGTCAATTCATTAGCGGGAATGGCTTTATCATCTTCCCCTGTTTTATAATTTGAAAGGATATCGTTGGCAAGATCAAGAACTGAACGCCCACCCTTATTTATGAGCTCCAGTAGCTGCATGAACTCATCCAATTTGCTCTCTTCCGCCTGGTCACGTAAGATCTCAGCAATACCGATAATACCGCCAATTGGTCCACGAATATCATGACTTACCTTCCGCTGGATCTCTTTGAGTTCATCCACATTATCACGCATTAATTTCAGTTTATGCTCATATTCAAAGCGTGTAATTACCTCACTGGCAATGATCTTAAGGAATTCTTCTTTTTCAGGAGAAAGATCATTCTTCTTTGTATCCATAACACACATGGCACCGATCCTGATACCATCAGGGGTTGTTAACGGAACTCCATAGTAATAACGGATGTGAGGTTCTTCAGTCACATAGTCTTTAGTATTGAAGCGCTCATCCTCTGCCATATCTTCTATTTCAAGAGGACTTTCACTCAAGACAACATATTGACATGCGGTTTGGTCTCTGGGGGTTTGAGTGACATCAAGCCCAAAATTAGAGACAGTCCACTGTGTATTTGCTTCTAAAATATTGACAAGAGAGATGGGTGTACCGGTTACATAGGCCGCAAGACGTGTCAGATCATCCAGTTTTCCATGTATATCAGAATAGTCAATATCATATTCTGAGAGTTTTAATAAGCGATCAAATTCGTTATTTGGTACAAGAGCGTTGTTTTTTGACATACACCAAAGTTATTCAGATAAATTCCATATATCTACACGGTCAAGGGCAATGTAAGGTACGGCTATGTGGTTGAGTTTGGTATTTATACCTATATCAGCCGGCCGTCCGGTTGTTTTGATGAGGATCCTTTCTGTGTCTTCATTGAAGATCCTAATGGAAGAGTCTTGTTGGCTTGCTGAAAATAATGTAGCCCCGATAAACTCAATTCCGTCAATATATCCACCATCGAGAGTTGCGAATTCACTGAGTTCACCGGCATCATTAAAGGCATTATATGTTTGATCGCCACCCCACGGAGCTAAAATGAAATTTCCTGTTTCCGGGTTTAGGGTGATTCCATTCGGGGCAGATGGAAGATCTGCGAGAAAGAGCTCGGCGGCACCGTCTTCAATTTTATAAACGGTAGATGTTCCCGTATCAGTTACATATAAGCGGCCATTTTCATCTGCAGAAATATCATTCAGGAATCCGATCTCAAATTCAGAGAAATCGATGAAATCAGTTTGTTCTCCGGTATTTTTATTAAAACCATGAACGCCTAAGACATCTGCAACCCATAGAGTTTCATCTACGATAAACATTCCCCGAGGTGCATGTAATGGCGCTTCTTCGGTTCCGGTCATAAACCTCAGTTCCTGAATTCCTCCTCTGGAATCTGTTTTTGTGATAAAACCGGTGGAGTCTTGTTCATTCCCACCCCCGGTAAAGTTGGATATAAAATAAATATCCTGATCCGGATCATAACGTACGGCTTCAGGACCATCCAGTCCGGTTATGCTGTATGCTATATTTGTTGAATCCAATCCGGTCTCCAGATCAAGGGTAGGAGTGGGGGACTCAGAGGATGTGCAGGCTGCTGCAAAAAATAGAACGATAGTTAAAAATGAAAATATAGATCTCATAAGTATTCCTTTATTTGTTGAACCAGGATATATCACGTATTTCAAAATAATCGTCCTGATCCCAGTCAGTGTTAATGATAATCCCGCCGACCAATAACAGTGGTTTTGTACCCAGGTTTTCAAGGCCGGCACCAATTATATCGGTCAATTCTCTTTTAATTTGGTTAAATCCGGTTTCAGTAGTCGCTATGATCTCATTATCAGCTTTCTTAATGTCATCATAATTCTCGATAAGAACTTTATGTACTTGTCCCTGCTGATAGTCGTTATGCGAAATGTTGAGGACATTTCCGGCTTTTACATTATTCAGGCCTGCGATCAAGGATCCGCAACTTGAGGATGGTTCTTCTTGTCCTTCTCTTAATACCTTACCAAAAGTTCCATCTTTGGTGACACCTACGTGAGGGCCATATAGAATAACAGCTGCTCCCTCATCAGGAATATGACTTGAGAATGCGCCGAAACCCGTTTTTCCGGTAAAGGGAAGACCGGAGATCCCGCCAAAGAAAAAAGGACCGGGACCTTTAAAATCTTCTCCAACCTTCAGAAAGCTATTATTGATCTCGTCACTGCAGATGGATGTTCCCCATATACAATCTGCAGGATTCAAATTATTGTCTTTAAGTTCCTTAGTGATCATTTCCTTAAGCGAAGACAAAGACTCGGCCTTCGAATAGACCTTCGTTATATGCTGCATGTTACTAATCTAAATTACTGCCTTAATTTGGTTTAAAGCTAACGATATAAAATCAATTTTAAGAAAAAAATTCCTAATGATGAGTTGTGGTCTTAGCATGAAAAACCTGACCTCCATGTCTGACGTTTAATCGGGGGGAGAATGGATTCATCTATCAGCTTGATCAGAAATTAATTTTCACCCAATCTCATAACAGAAGCTTTTTATACGTATCTTTAAGGCTTATTGAAAATTGTGAGTTCGCGATAAGACTGGAACACTAATACTTTTCAGGTTTATAGAACCTTGCTGGCCTTTGTAAATCAAGCAGTCGTGCTTGCCTCTTGTCCATAGCTCACCCCAAATTTATTCCGGACAAGAAGACGCGCAGCAAAAAATTTCTGAACGGGATTACAACGACTAAAAAATACTATATGTCAACGTTCAAAGAACTGGGCTTGTCGCCCGAAATATGCCAGGCTGTTGAAGATCTTGGCTTTGAAACTCCCACTGAAGTACAGGAAAGAGCTATTCCTACGATATTGGCTTCACAACGGGACCTTATTGCACTGGCTCAAACCGGAACCGGTAAAACCGGAGCTTTCGGAATGCCTGTACTGCAACAAGTGGATGCCAACTCAAACAACGTTCAGGTTTTGGTGCTATCACCAACCCGTGAACTGGCTATACAGATCGAAAAAGATCTGAAGGCTTTTTCCAAATATCAGAAAGGAATTAAAACCTTAGCTGTATATGGCGGAGCGAATATCTCAACGCAGATACGCGGACTCAATAACGGTGCTCAGGTTGTGATCGGAACACCGGGACGAATGCTGGATCTTATTCGACGCCGTAAGCTGGATGTAACCAACGTTCGTTCTTTGGTTTTAGATGAAGCCGATGAAATGCTGAACATGGGATTTCAGGAAGATCTTGATGCTATCCTGCGCGATACGCCAAAGGAGAAACAAACACTGCTGTTTTCGGCTACGATGCCTAATCAGATCTCCAAGATTGCAAAAAAATACATGAACAACCCGGAAGAAATTCAGGTAAGTGCCCGAAATTCCGGTGCGTTGAATGTAGAGCATCATTTTTATATGGTACAAGCTAAAAACCGTTATGATGCCCTTAAGAGGATCGCTGATGTGAATCCTGATATTTACGGGATCATCTTTTGCAGAACTCGACGCGAAACAGCTGATATTGCTTCTAAACTTTCTAAGGAAGGATACAATGCCGACTTGCTGAATGGAGACTTATCTCAGAATCAGCGTGATGAGGTGATGAATCGTTTCCGCTCTAAAGATCTGCAACTATTGGTTGCTACCGATGTAGCCGCTCGTGGACTTGATGTGGATAGCCTGACACATGTTATCAATTACAATCTTCCGGATGATCTGGAAGTATATATTCACCGAAGTGGACGTACCGGGCGTGCAGGGAATAGTGGTATTGCCGTTTCCATTATTCACACCCGTGAAATGAACAAGATCCGGTCACTGGAAAAAATGTCCGGGAAGGATTTTATCAAACAAGATGTACCGAAAGGTGAAGAAGTTTGTGGTGTTCGCATGATGGATATGGTGGAGAAACTCAGAACCACCGAAGTCAACGAGAAGCAGATCGAGAAGTATTTACCGGAAGTGTATGAGCGACTTGCTGATCTGGGCTGGCAAGATCTGATCAAACATTTTGTATCCATGGAATTCAACCAGATCCTGGAATATTACGAGCAGGCCGGTGATATTAATGCAACGGTAGGGAAATCGAAGAACAACAACAATCGTAAGAGTTCTTACAATCGTAAAGGAAACCGAAATTCCGGCGGAAGCAGTAATAACCGAACAGCGGAAGAAGGCTTTACAAGGTACTTCCTGAATGTAGGTGGAAGAGATGGTTTGAATCCGGCCCGATTGATGGGTGTTGTAAATGAGCAAATGAATGGCAAAAAACCTGATTTTGGGAAGATCGACATCCAGAATAACTTCTCATTCTTTGAAGTAGAAGAAGGTTTCGATTCAAAATTGTTTGAATCAATGAACGGAACCAAATTTGAGGGAAGAGATATTTCCGTTGAATTGGCTAAGCCCGATACCAATGGATCTTCCTCATCAAACGGTTCCTCGTCAGGTGGATATAAAGGAAAAGGCGGTTCCGGTTCCAAAAGATCGGGCTCCAAAAAAGGAAGCAGGAAGTCTAAAGGAAGTGAGCCTTTCAGTAAATCCAAAGGCGGACGGATCAAAAAGAAGAGAAGCCCTGAGGTTTATTCTTAGTACTTGATCAAACAGACCAAATTTAAAGCCCGGGATCAGCAATGATTCCGGGCTTTTTTTATAGCTCAGATTTCTATCAAGTGTGAGGCAGAGCCTCAATGGGGCATTCTGGAGCGGAGCAGCGAAACAAGAGTGGAAATATATTAACCCATGATCTGGGAAAGCCTCGTTTGACCACTAAAATTACGACTATCGTTCAAATAATCTTTGTAGCTGTAAAAGACAGGCAGCTTGAAAAGCTATGAAGTGGTCCGACGAATGAAAAAGTAATTAGGTTTGGTAAAAAAATATATTCAGGCCCTTAATCATTCGTCAGACGGACTTTAGCCGTCGGACGAAATTTTTAATCAATCAGTGCAATCCCAAAACTTGCTTAATCTGTAATCACAATTTTGTAGGATTAGGCGCATCCCCATACACTTCTTTGGGGTCAAAGACTTTCTCATCTTCTTCAAAGTTCAGCTCGCCATCTTTCTGCTCGAAATTTTCTCCCGTTGGCACACTGCGGTAAAAACATGAGCGATACCCAACGTGACAACTTGCACCATTCCCTTGTACCTCAACCCGAAGCCAGACGCAGTCCTGATCATCATCAATACGCATTTCCTTCACAGTTTGAACGAGTCCGCTGGTGGCGCCTTTGTGCCATAGCGTTTCACGGCTGCGGCTGTAATAGACAGCCTCTCCAAGTTCTATGGTTTTCTTTAAAGCTTCTTCATTCATGTAGCCGTGCATCAGGAGTTCGCCGGATTCATGGTCAGTAGTTACCACAGGAATTAATCCATCATCCTGAAATTTAGGGGCCAGGTCGGTTCCTTCTTCAACTTGTTCTACGGTCAGTCTTTGTTTGAATTTGATGTCGCTCATTAACTTCGATATTCCTTATTCAATGTTCATTGTTCGTTATTCTTTTAACCTCGCAGCGTTCGATAGATCCTGCGAGCGTTGCGGTTGAACACTACGAGGAGCTAGCACGCTCATAGGTTCGCCCTAAAATTTTCTTTTGCCACTAAAGTACAAAATTTAGTGGTGTTAATTAGTTCCGACGCAGAGCATGCGGAACCAGGCATTTGATTTAATAATTATGTTGACTCGCTCCTGACGCTCTGCGTCGGAGCGAAAATTGATGTCAAATCCAACAATTCGTCAGACGGGCTTTGAGCCGTCGGACGAAGAATCTTGTTCTGCGTTGGATGTTCCTTGTTGGTTATTAGATGTTCTCCGGGGTACCGGATCGTATCCTTCACCACCCCATGGGTGACAACTGCCTATCCGTTTGATACCGAGCCAAAAGCCTTTCAAAGGTCCCCATTCTTCTACCGCTTCTATCATGTAGCGGGAACAGGTTGGCTGGTATCGGCAGCTTTTACCCAGCCAGGGGGATATAGCTGCCTGATAAAATTTGACTAAAGTAACGATCAAAAAGCTGAATATGTCACTCAGCAGCTTCATTACTCAATCTCGAAGGACGTGCCTTCTTTGCCGTCCATGAGCTGAACACCCAGCTCTTTCAGGTCGTCGCGGATCTTATCCGAGAGTTCAAAATTCTTGTTGCTCCGTGCATCTTTACGGATCTCGATCAATAACTCGACCAGAACTTTGGTCAATTCCTCATTTCCGCCGCCTTCCTGTGGCCAGATGCCTAACACGCCATCCACAAAATCATAAAGAAATTCTTTTATCTCTTCGATGTTTGATGGTGTTTTCTTATCAGTGATCTGTTTACGGATCTCTTTCAATTGCTCAAAAAGGATGGCAATAGCCTGGGCGGAATTAAAATCATCATTCATTACACCTTCGACGGATTTCTTTAGACCATCCAGATCAAAAGCTTCACCGTTTCCGGCTTCGGCATTTTCAATAGTAGTGATCATGGAATGAAGGTTTTTTAAGCCGGTTTCGGCTCCGCTTAGGGCTTCCTCAGAAAAATCAGTGGTACTACGATAATGCGACTGTAGCAGAAAGAACCGTATCACTTCAGGATTCCACGCTCGAGTCAACAACTTATGGTCGCCGGTAAAGAACTCATGCAGGTTGATCGCATTACCAAGCGATTTCCCCATTTTCTGTCCTTCGAGTGTTACCATGTTGTTATGCAGCCAATACTTTACAAATTGTTTGTCATGAGCACATTCAGCCTGTGCGATCTCACACTCATGATGAGGAAATTGATTCTCCAATCCGCCACCATGGATATCAAAACTTTCACCCAGGTATTTGGTACTCATAGTTGAACACTCGATATGCCATCCGGGATACCCAACGCCCCATGGTGAATCCCATTTCATAATGTGATTATCGTTCGCCTTTTTCCAGAGAGCAAAGTCTTCGGGATTACGTTTATCGGAAGCTGTTTCCACACGGGTTCCGGCTTCTGCGTCCTCAAGTTTACGACCACTCAGTTTCCCGTATTCGGGATCGGAGGAGACATCAAAATACACATTGCCATTCACTTCATAGGCATGGCCATTCTCGATCAATTTCTTGACCATGGCGATCTGCTCGGGGATATGTCCTGTTGCACGAGGTGCGATATCCGGTCGCAGAACATTCAGTGCATCCATATCCCGGAAATAGGTGTAGGTATATTTTTCAGCAATTTCCATAGGCTGCACTTTCTCGATGCGCGCCTGCTTGCTGAGTTTATCTTCCCCTTCTTCGGCATCATCCACCAGATGACCAACATCGGTTATATTCTGCACGTAACGAACTTTGTAATCCAGGTAGCGCAGATAACGTAAAATCACATCAAACGAGACATAGCTTTTGGCATGACCAAGATGGGCATCTCCATAAACCGTTGGCCCGCAAACATACATTCCAACATGCGGAGGATTCAGCGGTTCGAACGGTTCTTTTTTACGCGAAAGAGTATTGTAAAGGTGAAGTTTGCTTGATTGCTCAGCCACAGTTATCAGTCTATCTGAGTGTTCGTTTTGATGTAATCAATGAATTTCTGCTGAGTGTCTTCATTTTTAAAAGCACCTCGATACTCAGCAGTAATGGTAGTACTGCTATGATCTTTAATTCCGCGGGTTGAAACACACAAATGCTTACTGTCGATAAAAACAGCAACATCTTCAGTTTCGAGAGCTTTTTGGAGCTCATCAGCAATTTGCAGCGTTAGTCGTTCCTGTACCTGAGGCCGCCGTGAATAATAATCCACGATCCGGTTTATCTTTGATAGCCCGATCACTTTTTTTCCTGAAGGGATGTATGCCACATGTGCCTTGCCAATAAAAGGGAGGAAGTGATGTTCGCAAAAGGAGGTAACCTGAATATTCTTTTCGATCAGCATACCGTTGTAATCGTAGCTGTTGCTGAACTGTCTTGCAACGGGCTTATTCTTGGGATTCAAGCCCTCAAAAATTTCCTTTACATACATTTTTGCCACACGATATGGGGTTCCTTTGAGGCTGTCGTCCTCAAGATCTAAACCAAGAGCGTGCATGATCTCAGCAAAATGCTTCTGGATGACCTCGATCTTCTCTTCATCCGTTTTATCGAATGCGTCATCTCTGAGCGGGGTTTGAACTGAGGTACCTACGTGGTCTTCACCGATCTCTTCGGCAGTGATTTTATCTAAATCCAATGTTTTCAATATTTCTGATTGTATTTTCATGGAGAACAGGCTTGTTCCTGTGCCTCTAAAACAGAACCCTAAAGTTAAGGGTTCCAAGTATTAATTGACAGCAGTAGAATATCGAACATTGAACAAGGAACATTGAATTTTGAAGTGTCTATTTTGGGAATTGGGATGGGTAAATAAGATATTCACTGTAAAGAATAACAACTAACGACTAACAAAATGATCAAACACGTAGTAATGTGGAAGCTTAAAGATGTAGCAGAGGGAAAGACCAAGTCTGAAAATGCGGAAACGATGAAGAAACTACTCGAAGGACTTCCATCCAAAATTAAGGAATTGAAAAGTGCAGAAGTAGGGATCAATGTATTGACAGGAGGCGATGAAGCGGTCTGTGATGTTGTTTTAGTTACAGAATGTGAGACCCAAAAAGATCTTCAGGTTTATTCAGGCCATCCTGATCATCAAAAAGTAGTCTCGTTCATAAAGAAAGTGGTTGATGAAAGGCGGGTCGTTGACTACATCCTTTAATTTCGAAAATCAATCAATCATATACTTATGGAGCCTATTGAAGTTCCTATAGATGGGATTCTCGATCTTCATCTATTCAATCCTGATGAATTGGGAGACCTGATACCGGATTATATTGAAGCTTGTTTGGAGAAAGAGATCTATTCCATTCGAGTTATTCATGGAAAAGGGAAGGGGGTACTTCGCAGAACAGTGCATAGTTTACTGGATCGAAATCCGAATGTAGAATCGTATTCACTGGCCAGTGACAGAAGTGGATGGGGAGCTACGGTAGTGGAATTAGTTAGGAGTTAACTCTATGAACTGAACCCGCCTCTAACTGATATTTATCTTTAGATTCCGGACAAACTGCTATTCCATCATCCCCAAAGTCCAGCCGATGGCCATGCTCGCTTACCCATCCGATTTGTTTGGCAGGATTTCCAACCATTAAAGCAAAAGCAGGAACAGGTTTTGTGATCACAGCTCCTGCCCCTATCAAACAATATTTACCAAGTTCATTGCCACATATAATAGTCGCGTTTGCTCCGATTGAAGCTCCTTTGCGAACTATAGTTTCGACGTATTCATCACGACGAACAATTGCACTCCTTGGATTTACGATATTGGTGAAAACCATAGAAGGTCCGAGAAATACATCATCCTCACAGATAACCCCGGTGTAGATGGAGACGTTATTTTGCACCTTCACATTTCGACCAAGCGTAACTTTGGGAGAGATCACCACATTTTGGCCAAGATTACAATTTTCTCCAATTTCTGATTCAGGCATCACGTGTGTGAAATGCCAGATCTTTGTTCCTTTTCCGATTTTTGCACCGTCATCAATAACGGCCGTTTCGTGCGCGAAATAATCCATATGCAGATTTGATTTATTTAGCTTGATATTACCGAAACATCAGCAGACAGTAAACAGTTATCAGGAATGGTAAATGTTGAATTAGAACTTGCCACTTTATAAGGATGAACCTAAATACTGTCAACTGTCAACTGTCAACTGAATACTGAAATGCCTATTCTTGGAGTCTATTATTTTTTCAGAAAACATATTCATGAGTTCATCAAAGCAGATTTTAAAAGAACAGTTTAAAGGTCAGTCAGAACGTTTGGGAGAGATGATCGGAAAGCTGGAAAAAGTGAGTACGCAATTCTCATATATTCGCGGAATTTATTTCGTGATCTCAATTTTAGTGTTGTATCTGATCGCACAAACCGGAAGCGATGGTATTTTCTTCACCGGGTTGCTGGCACTTACCGGTGGCTTTATTTACCTGATTGCCCGGCACAAGAGAGTCACTGATCATAAAGAGAGATTATCATTTCTGAAGCAGATCAAAGAGGAACACATAGCCCGGATGGAGCTGGACTGGCAGAAACTTCCAGAATATCACTTTTCGAGTGACATGAAAGCTCATCCTTTTGCAGAAGATCTTCATATTGTAGGGGATTATTCACTGCATCATCTGATGGATACCGCTATATATCCCAAGAGTTCAGAGAGATTATCCGGTTGGCTTTTGAATGAACATCCTGACAAACAAGAGATCCTGAACCGGCAACAACTTATTTCCGATCTAATACCATTATCCGGATTTCGGGATCGTATCCAGGTGCAGGCTTTTATGAGTCAGAAAGAAATATCTGACAAGAATTGGAGTATGGATAAACTCATCCGATGGATGAAAGATCCCAAGGAAGTTAAATTCCTGGGCACGCTGATGATTTTATCCACACTTTCTATCACGAACATTATACTTCTTATTACCGCCATTGCCGGGATTACCGGTCCATGGGTATTGCTCACATTCGTTGCTTATCTGGGTTTCTATAATTTTAACAGTCATAAAATTGGCGAACTGTTTGAAGCAGGATATCAGATCGAAAAGCAAATGAGCAGGTTCGGAAAGATCTTAGTGTATATTGAGCAATTCTCATTTTCCGGGAATTCATCCTTACAAAATTTCTTTGAATCTCTGAAAGATCAGGCAGAATCTCCTTCAAAATATTTAAAGCGTGTTTCCCGCTTGGCAGGGGCAGCTTCCCTTCAGGCAAATCAAGTGCTGTGGCCGCTTGTTAATATGGTGATGCCGTGGGATATGTTCTTTTCGATGAAGATGGAAGCACTGAAGAAAGAACTCGCTCCAAAACTGGAAGATTGGCTGGATGATTTTTACGAACTGGAGGCACTGAACTCCCTCGCAAATTTTGCTTATCTGAATCCCGATTGCAATTTTCCTTCGCTAAGTGAAGATCAGGAAGTGTTGTTCCAAGCCAGTAAATTAGGACATCCGTTGATCAGTGACGAAGAGCGTGTTAGTAATGACTTCATAATAAAAGAAGATAAAGATCTGTTTTTGATCACCGGCTCCAATATGGCAGGTAAGAGTACATTCTTAAGGACAGTCGGTATTAATCTTGCAATGGCATTTGCCGGGGCACCGGTACAAGCCCGATCTCTTTCAACCAATTTATTCCGATTGTTCACAAGTATCAATGTGAAGGACTCCTTGGAAGGAGGGTTGTCCCATTTTTATGCGGAAGTGCGAAGACTTCGACGTCTGCTTGATGAACTTGAATCTGACCATAGACTTCCGCTGTTCTTTTTTGTGGATGAGATCTTCAAAGGCACGAACAACAGAGAGAGATTCCAGGGGAGTACTGCTTTCCTGAAACACGTGGCCGGTAAGAATGGAATCGGAATGGTTTCAACCCATGATCTGGAATTGGCTTCTCTGGAAAAAGAGATCTCTCAACTGAGTAACTGGCATTTCGTTGAAACTATTGAGGCCGGAAGAATGAGTTTCGAGTATAAAATTAAACCGGGGCCATGTCCTACCACAAATGCTCTGAGGATCATGGAGATCGAGGGGCTTCCAATTGATTAAGAACAACCAGTTCACAATTTTAAATTGGCTATATAAGGAATGAAATTGAGTAGGAATTCTTACCTGACCATACTTTAATTTCATCAGAAAATAGCTTAAAAAATCTTCATCATTTCTTCATATTCGGCGTGAGATAAATTCTTCCTAAATATTTGTTAAATAATATCTTGAGTAGAATAAAATTTCCTTTTTTTTCTTCATTATTTCTTCATGAAGTATCAGGATCTTGATTACGAATTCAAAAACAAGAATTCAACTAACAGAAAACCAATGAGGTCGACATGTACAAAATCCTAATCACACTAATCCTGTCTTTAAGTACTATGACACTATATGCTCAAAATTATAGCATCGTAGTGGATGAAAGCGAAGTTATTATAGACGGTACTTCGAACGTTCATGACTGGGAATCCAAAGCTGAACAATTCTCAGGAACTGCAACCATCGAAATAGAAGATGATTCATTGATATCCTCCATTTCAGCTCTGGAGTTCAATGTAGTAGTAGATGGTATAAAAAGCGGTAAAGGCGGCATGGATAACAAAACTTACGATGCTTTAAACAAGAAAAAGCATCCTAATATCAATTTTGTGCTATCTGAAGTAACAAATATCAGTGCCAATACTCTTACTGCTAACGGTGAACTCACCATTTCGGGAGTAACCAAAACCATTCAGATGGAAGTTGAATACGAGATCCTTCCAGACGGCTCGGTTTTATTCAAAGGAACTCAACCTATTACTATGACGGATTATGACGTCGACCCTCCCAAAGCTATGTTCGGAGCCATCAAAGCCGGTGCCGATGTAGAGGTGATCTTCGATGCTAAATTCGCTCAGTAATTCATATAAATTAACCAACTATAACCAACAAAATCTCAAGGCCATGAAAAATCAAGCCAAATTTCTAACCACACTGCTCTTCGCTTTTATTGTCGGAGCCTTCGCTACCACTTTACAAGCTCAAGAGCGCAATAACATACAATATTACACTCCTCCAACACAATCAGGACTGAATGTGTTTGAAGCACCTTTTACTACTGATAAAACATTCGACGGCGTTTATGTCCGTATCGGAGGTTCAAATACTTTACAGTTCCAAGGGTTAAGACATGAAAATGACGCGAACAACCTTGCTGACCTGGAGTCTAATTTCAACCTGGCAACATCTAATTTAGACTTTGATGTAGCGTTGGCTCCTGGTATGAGAATGCACTTACGTACCTATTTGTCATCACAGCACCATGCAGAAGCTTGGGTGAAAGGCGGTTATCTGCAAATTGACAGCTTTGACTTCATTGAAGAAGGATTCCTGGCAGGTTTGTCTGACCATATCCGAATTAAAGTCGGTCACATGGAAAATAACTACGGAGACAACCACTTCCGTCGCAGTGACAACGGTGCAGCTTTACTAAACCCATTTGTAGGAAACTACCTGATGGATTCTTTTACCACTGAAGTTGGCGGTGAAGTATACGTGTATTCCGGTGACGTATTTGGAATGGTTGGATTAACTAATGGTAAGTTGAACCAAAGTACAGTTGAAGGTGCAGTTAAAACCAAACCTACTTTCTTGACAAAATTAGGATATGACAGCCAAGTGAACGACGACCTTCGTTTCCGTATCACTGGTTCTCTGATGAGAGTATCTGAAGCTGCTTCTATCTACTTGTACTCAGGTGACCGTGCCGGTTCTCGTTACTACAACGTTATTACCGGAGGATTCCGCTCAGGTAGAATCGCCCCAAGTTTTGCTGGCGGTGGAACAGCTGGAGAAATGACTGCTATCATGATCAACCCATTTGTAAAATTCCAGGGACTTGAGTTCTATGGTGTATTCGAAAATGCATCAGGAAAAAATGAAGTTGAGACAGATACACGTTCTTACACTCAATTAGGAGCAGAATTACTGTATCGCTTTGGTGCCGGTGAAGACTTTTATGTTGGAACACGCTACAACACCGTATCTGGTGAAGAAGCAGGCGGCAACGAAATCGATGTTACCAGATTGAATATTGGTGGTGGTTGGTTCATGACTGAAAATGTAATGACCAAGTTAGAATATGTAACACAATCATATGATGGTTTCACCGGTGACTTTGCAGGAGCCGAATTTAGCGGAATCATGTTAGAAGCTGTGGTAAGCTTCTAATATACCGACCTCATAGGAAGGGGGTGCGCTGTGACAGGCTCGCCCCTTTTTGTGTGAGAAGGAGTTTTTGAAAGCCGGGTGGCAGGAACAAATTGTTCATTGCCACTCGGTTTTTTTATTGGCCGTAATTACCCGTACCCCTGTGGCAGAGACACAATGCATCGTGCCTCTGCCACAGGAGTGGGTTAACAGATTGGCTTAATTGATGAGAGCAGGATTGTAAATCTAAGGCTGGCGGCGAATCACAAGATCAAATTGAATATCCAGTTCGTCATCCACTTTGATGAGCCCAAACATGGGAGAGGGTGGGGTTAATCCAAAATCAGTCATGTAAAGGACCTTATTTCCGCCTACGGTAAAATGCTCTTCGCTGCTCGAAAAGGAATGTAAGGGAACAGTATACTTTTGTTCTACTCCTGCAATTCTAATCGTAACCAGCGCTTCCTCAGGGATAATATCAGAAGGATCGGCAAGGACAAGTTCGTTCAGGATGATCTCAATAAAAGGGTATTCCTTATATTTTAGGGTGCTTCGGAAATCTCTGTTGATGGCTCTTTTCCCACAGTCAAACTGGTCGATCTCAAGAGCTAATAATACCCCGTTAACTGTTACAGTATCACCTGATACCTGATAAAAATAATTCAATGAATCCTGTTGAAGGTCATGTTCTGCCTGGCAACGAAATTCATTCACATTTGATTTTCCTTTAATGCTTAACTTACTCTCGTCACTAAGCCGGACTTTTCCGTCTTGTGCTTGTGTTAATACCGGAAACGTGCATAAAGCGGGAATCAGAAGAGTTGGAAGAATCTTTTTCATACTC
Organism: Gracilimonas halophila; assembly: GCF_042684365.1. Taxonomy (NCBI): domain Bacteria; kingdom Pseudomonadati; phylum Balneolota; class Balneolia; order Balneolales; family Balneolaceae; genus Gracilimonas; species Gracilimonas halophila. The sequence goes on from NZ_JBHULI010000025.1 coordinate 392,543, forward strand.
ATATTTTTGGCCGGAAGGTATTGTAGTAGTTTAAATATATGATGAAGGAATATAGGTAATGATTAAAGAATTATTGAAAGCAGCAACAGAAATCGCAAAAATTGGGGGGCACCACACCCTTAAATATTTTAAAAAGGATGTAGAGGTGATTTCAAAATCGGATGATTCGCCGGTTACGATCGCCGATCGTGAGACGGAGCAGCTTATACGCAAAGAGATCAAAAAGCGATATCCTGAACACGGGATCATCGGAGAGGAGTTTGGTAAGGAAAATGAAGAAAGTGATATCCAATGGGTATTAGACCCCATTGACGGTACAAAATCATTTATACACGGGATTCCATTTTACACCACATTGATCGGTATCCTAATCGATAATGAGCCTAAGGTTGGGATCATCTACGCACCGGCCCTCGAAGAATTATGTGCAGCAGGTATTGGGTATGGTGCTACCTTAAACGGAGAACCTTGCCGGGTACGTGATACAGATAAGCTTGAAGATGCAACCTTCCTTGTTACAGAGATCGACCGCTTCCGCCTGATGGGGCAGCAGGAATTATTTCAGGAACTTCTGCGGGAAACCAAACTACACCGTACATGGGGTGATGCTTATGGCCATATGATGGTAGCAACCGGCCGTGCTGATCTGATGTACGATCCGGAGTTAAATATTTGGGATGCCGCAGCGTTGTTACCGGTAGTTCAGGAATCAGGAGGAATCTTCAGTGATAATAAAGGCAGGCAAACCATACATTCCGGGAACGGTTATTCAACCAACAAATCGCTATTTCCACAAGTAAAAGAAATTTTTGAAGCACACATTAAATAAATAATGAAAAAAGGACTTCTTACACTGATCGTTTTAGTTTTTACAAGTTCATGGGCATTTTCACAGCAGAATGCAGCAGATTGGCAATATGTTTCTTACCCTGAATTGCCTTTTGTGCTGGACCACATAAGCCTGGATCTGACACTGGAAAGCAGTGAGCCACTTATTGAGGGGGTTGGAAATTATCTTATAACCTCAAGGAAACCCGGCCTTACAGAGATCGTATTCAATTCAGCTGACATGGATATACAAAGTGTCACCTTTGAGGGAAATGAAACGGAGTATCGAATTTCATCAGATTCCCTGATCATTCAGCTTCCTGATACCCTTCAAAGAGGGAATACAATGGAAATGGTGATAACATGGAAAAGCTCTTCATCCTATGGGGTCATACAGGATGTGTATGGCAATATGTGGACTTCTTTGAATCCAAAAGGACGGTATCATTGGTTGCCGGTTCCGGATCACCCCGAAGTAGCTACTACTTTGGAAGCTTTTGTAACCATCCCGGCCGACCGGGAATTGGTATTTAATGGAACTTTGGTTGGTGATGAACTTGTATCCACAGATGAGAAAGTACTGGAGTGGAGTTCGGAAGTACCGGTATCTGTTACCGGATTGAGTTTGGCAATGGGAGATTTCGTTAGGTCAAGTGCACGATCAGGGATTAAGGAAGTTTCTTTTTATTCTTCTGAAAATACACTGCTACCTGAGGTTAGAGATGGTCTTCTGTCGATAGCTGTTTCAAGTATGAAAGAATATGAGCGAAAGTTATCGTTCGAATTTCCATATGAATCGCTTAATATCATAGTTCTTCCTGATAACCACTGGGAGGAAATTCAGACCGGAGCCGGAATCATTTATCTGTATCAGAATTTAGGGTCACTGCCTACGCAGTTGAGAAGAGGAATTGCCGAACAGTGGTTCGGAAACTTCCATAGGTATCTTGATGCACCGGATAATAAATATGAATTCCTTAAAGTGATGCTGGCGGGAACTTCAAATATCCAACAGTTGAATAACCCGGATGGGCTTCAGTCCATATACCGCTGGAATTTATGGGAAAAGGGGTTTGATGCATTAGAAGATGATCATTTGAAAACTGTTATCCGTGAATCCTTAGCTGAATTGGTTCAACAGTATTCAGGGGTTACAGGCTGGAATGAGTATGCAGATTTCTGGTATGACGAAAGCGGTTTGTTCTGGGAAGTTCTGCCGGAATTTGAATTACGGGAGTCTCAAAAGGAAGAAGAATATGTTTACGGAGTGGAATATATCTATGATGAGATGACCTCTGCATTGACCCTGGTATTTGAGGCAAAAGGAGAGCCCATTGGATCATTGGTAACTGTAGATGTGACTGAGTTTGGCTTTACGGATACATCACGTACTGATATTACATTTACAGGAGCATTAGATTCAGTTGAGGTAGAGATCTCTTCAGGTATCGATTATCTGACCTTGAAGCCTGCTTATGATACTGATCTGGATATACGTTTTGAAGAGCAGAAGCCTTTTATGTTTTGGATCAGGCAGCTTCGGGATCAGTCATCTGAAAATCAGATACAGGCAGCTAAAGCTCTGCAGAATTTTACAGATAATCCTGACTTGCAGCTGGCCATCCGGGATGCATTACAGGGTGAAGACAATGCAAACGTAAGAGCCGCCATGCTTGAAACGCTTTCTGTTTTAACGAAGGATGCCTCTGGGACAGAAGAAACATTCTTAGGTAATCTCAACTCGGATAATCTTTCCATTCAATTATCAGGGCTTCGGGCATTGGCCAATTATACTGAAAATGAAAATGTAGCATTTCAGGTACGCAATACGCTATTGAGAGCAGAAAGGGATACCGTTTTTAACGTAGCTCTTGAAACCTATCAGCAAATAGTTCCGGCGAGTGATCTGCTATCAGCTGCAGAGCGATTGGGCCAAAATGAGCAGGGTGACAAAAAAGCGATCAAAATTCTTAAAGTAGCTGCCCCTGCTGACACCTCAAACAAATCCATGATCATGGCCGATCGGTATGCATTGGGTGAGTATCCGCATTCCATTCGGGAAGAGGCTTTGGCGTTGCTCATTGAGTTTGAAGAAAATGAAGACTACTGGCAACAAACTCTCGAAATATTTCAGGAAGACAGGGATCCAAGGATCAGAAACCTTTCTCTGGACGCAGTGAAGTATTTATCTGAATCGGATAGAACGGAATTACTTGAGAATCGGGCTAAGGAAGAGTTAGACCCACGGGTACTCAGTAAAATACGAGAGCTTCAGCAGTAGAGCTATATTCTGATTTTCAGGAACAGGCAGATTTTACTATCATCCGTTTCACATTCATGAATATGATACTATGAAAACTAAACTGCTTGCTCTTTTATTAATACTAATCCCCATACTTGGCTGCGCTCAACAGGAAAACGAAAAACAAGTACTCACGGATCTGCTGAATGAATTTTTGGAAGGAGCTTCCTACAGCGATCCGGAGATCCATGATCGATTTTGGGCGGATGATCTCATTTATACTGGCTCTGCCGGTAACAGAACTACAAAGCCGGAAATGATGAGTGGTATGACGGAACCTGCTAATTACGACGTGGAACCGGAAGTGAAATATCACGGGGAAGATGTACAGAACAATCTATTCGGAAATACCGCAGTTGTGGCATTCAAATTGGTAGCTGTAGATCAGTCTTCTGCAGAGGAAAGAATGGAATACTATAATACAGGTACATTTGTCAAGAGAAATGGAGAGTGGAGGGCGGTAGCCTGGCAGGCAACGAGAATTCCTGGCTGACTTTTATTTTATCGAAGGGTGAATTTATCCTTAAAGACAAATTCACCCGTTTCGATAAAATCCGAAAACCCAAACCCATTATGTTAGGTGTCAGGTGGTTTGGAATTGTACAGTCCACCTGAATATTGTTAAATGAAATGAGTAAAGAAACAGAAGCTTAAAAATGCTTCGAAACCCTTCTCATTTAACAATACGTCATTGTTCTTTAAATCAGGTCAAAATTATTTTATAGATACTCCTAACTTTGTCTGATCCATTTAGCGAGATCCTTAAAGGATGCCTTTTTCCCGTACATCAATATACCAACCCGATAGATCTTAGCTGCCAGCCACATAATTCCGAAGAATGTGAGTACCATCAGTAAAATGGAAAGTATGATCTGCCATGCCGGTACCGAAGTAGAGGCAATTCGGGAGATCATATTGATGGGGGATGTCAGCGGGAATATGGACACAAAGGTTGAAAGGGAGGAGTCAGGGGCCTGCATCACTTTGGTATTCAAGAAATAAGCAATGAATATTGGCAGACCAACAATAGGCATGAATTGCTGCGAATCCTGTTCATTTTCAACCGCTGCGCCAATAGCTGCAAAAAGAGCACTATAGATCATAAATCCCAGAAAGAAAAACAGAATGAAGTAGATAAAGATCGAAGGCTCTATCACCATGTTATCGAGCACGGAAGGGTCAAAAGAAGCTGAGGCAGCTTCAGCGGCTTCTTCCGGTAAGTTGCTCATTTGAGCTTCCATGATCATTCCGGCCACGGGTGCAGCTGCAATAGATAGTCCCATGTAGAATACGATCCATATACCAAATTGCGTAAGTGCCATGCATAGCACGCCGAATAATTTCCCAAACATTAATTCGATAGGTTTCACAGAAGAGGCGATCACTTCCAATACACGATTGGTTTTTTCTTCGATCACACTGCGCATAAGCAGAGCTCCGTAAAAGAAGATCCCGAAAAAGATCATCAGGCCAAGAATAAATCCTATAGCAGAAGCAAACAGGGTGTTATCCTCGGTTTCACCTTCCTCAGTTAACTTGACGGCCTCAAGTCCTGTCCGGGTTTCAAAGATGTTACGAACCCTCTCGGATACATTTTCACGGGAAAGCCGTTCTTCCCGAACCACTTCCCTGAGATCTGAACGGACAGCAGAAATAAACGATAGCCCACCGCTTCCCCCGTGTACAAGTGTTGGACTTTTAGCATGGGTGAGCACAGAATCAGTGAGAATCATAAACCCGTCCATAGAACCATCTAAAACCCTGGCACGAAGGGTATCTGCAGGATCGTAGCCCACGTCAAAATAGCGTGTTTCATTAAGCTCAACCAATCGTTCTACAAGTACATTTGTCTCGTCGAGAATCCCGATCCGTTTTTCAACTTCTGTTTCAGAAATGTTGATATATACGATGATCCCAATAAAGGCTACAAAAGCCAGTGGTGTCAAAGCAGTGATGATGATAAAGGACCTACTTTTTACCCGGGTGAGGTATTCCCGTTTTAATACTAACCAGATTTTATGCAAACTCATCTTATTGGATCTCCGATCTTTTGATATTGTCTTCTCCAACGGTGGAGATAAAAATTTCAGTTAAGGATGGCTCAATACGCTCGAATGTATGGATCTCGGCATGGTCCATGGCCAGCTTCAGAATATCCTGCATACTTTGTCCGTTCATCACTCTGATCTCAGCAAAGTTGGTAGATCGATTATTGATCCGAACATTCTCCAGCTTGTCGAGGAAAGAACCGTCGCCTTCAAACGCCAGATTGATGGTGTTTTCCCCAAATGAGGATTTGATGTGCCGAAGGTTACCGGTTAATACTGCTTGTCCCTGATTGAACAGACAAATATCGTCACACATTTGTTCTACCTGTTCCATTCTGTGGGTAGAAAACAGAATGGTTTTTCCGGAATCACGAAGCTCAATGATGATCTCCTTCAATGTCTCACTGTTGATAGGATCAAGTCCACTGAAAGGCTCATCAAAAATATAGATATCCGGATCATGAGCGATGGTAGCAATAAACTGTATTTTTTGAGACATCCCTTTTGATAACTCACCGATCTCTTTCTTTTTCCAGTCGGAAGCATCAAACCGTTCCAGCCAATAGTTGATGGCCTTTTTCGCCTCGGCAGCATCCATACCCTTCAATTGAGTTAGATACATCAATTGATCGAACACCTTCATCTTTTTGTACAACCCACGTTCCTCGGGCATGTATCCGATCATTTTCTGGGTTTCCGGGCTGGCTTCGATTCCGTTAATAGTGACCTGTCCTGAGTCCGGGGTAAGTATATAGTTGATCATCCGGATAGTAGTGGTTTTTCCGGCTCCGTTCGGCCCCAATAAACCGAAGATCCGGCCTTTTGTTACTTCAAAACTGACGTCATTTACGGCCTTGGTCTTGCCAAAGGCTTTAAAGACATTCTGTAGCTCAATTACAGACATAGTGTATGATTTTAAATTAGAGTTTGCCCCTGTTTCTTTAATATTCAGGAAGGTATTAAAAGATTGAAATATGAATCCCTTTCTTTTGGAAGATGCCTAAAGTTTTCTTATTTCTCATATTAAGAAATGATAACGTAAAACAAGTACATAGGTTTCAAGAAATAGATGCGCATTATTTATTTGAGTGCAGAATGCTATCCTGCCGCAAAGGTCGGCGGGCTTGCTGATGTCGTTGGTTCTCTTCCGAAGTATCTCAATCAGCTTGGGCATACATGTGAAGTGGTTATCCCGAAATACGATAATCAATGGATAGGATCCCGGAAGTATGAAACTGTTCATGAGGGGGCGTTCAAAATGGCGGAAGACGAAGTTGAATTCTCTGTACTGAAAATGAAAGAAAACGAACTTGGATTTCCATTTTATGTGATCGATATACCCGGAAGGCTCGACCGTCCCGGGATATATATGGACCCGTTGTCAGGAGAAGGATATTGGGATGAACTGGAGCGGTTCGTGAGTTTTCAGATCGCTGCACTGGAATGGATCAAGGATGGGGAAAAAGATCCTGATATCATTCATTGCCATGATCACCATACCGGTCTTGTTCCCTTTATGTTGTCGAAGTGCAATCGCTATCGAAGCATGTCGGATATCCCAACTGTATTGACTGTTCATAATGCAGAATATCATGGTGTGCATGAACTTGATAATTATAAATTATTACCGGCTTTCAATATTGATAATGTAGGACTCTTAGATTGGGATGGACGCTTGAATTCATTGGCCGCAGGATTAAAAACAGCCTGGCAGACAACAACGGTCTCAAAAAACTATATGAGTGAGTTGTCAGAGAACAGCAATGGACTGGAGATGCTTTTTCAGCAGGAGCGGCAAAAATCGAAGGGGATCCTCAATGGGATCGATACTAAAGTATGGGATCCTGCAAGTGATGAATTGCTCGAGTATAATTTCAGTTACAGAAATCGTAAACAAGGAAAGCGTAAGAACAAAGAATATCTGTGTAAGGAATTTGGGCTGAACCCGGATCTTCCAACCATATCATTCATCGGCCGATTGGTAAGGGAAAAGGGGGCAGACCTGTTGCCCGATCTGTTTAAACAGGTCCTGAATTCAAATCTGGAAGTGAATTTTATTCTGTTGGGCACCGGAGATCCGCAATTGCATCAGACCTTGTCTGCCATGGCAGGAGATCATGTTGGTTATTTTGATGCCACGCTTGAGTATAATGAGCAACTGGCTCACCAGATCTACGCCGGCTCCGATTTTATCCTGATGCCTTCCAGGGTTGAACCCTGTGGGTTAAATCAAATGTTTGCAATGCGCTATGGAACGGTTCCCATTGTACGTTCCGTTGGTGGATTAAAGGATACGGTTCAGGACATTTCTGAAGAAAATGGCTATGGGATCACTTTTGAAAACTTCAACCTGGAAGCAGCTGCGGATGCCATAGAAAGAGCCGTAGAGTTATACAAAAACTCCAAAGAGTTCTCAAAGGTTTTAAGTACGATCATGAAGCTCGATTTTTCTTGGAAGCGTTCAGCCGGGGAATACATTGACATGTATAAAGCATTAACAACAAAATAAAGTACATATGAAACGCTCGTCAGTAATTGCAGTTATTTTAGGCGGAGGAAGAGGAACACGGCTTTTCCCCTTAACCGATCACCGCTCGAAACCGGCTGTTCCGGTGGGAGGTAAGTATCGATTGGTGGATATCCCGATCTCAAATTGTTTGAATTCTGAGATCCGGCGCATTTATGTACTTACTCAGTTCAATTCGGCTTCTTTGAACAGACATATCAAGAACACCTACAATTTCGATGTATTCAGCAGTGGTTTTGTGGATATCCTTGCTGCTGAGCAAACTCCAGAAAATACGGGTTGGTTTCAGGGCACAGCCGATGCTGTTCGGCAGTCGCTGCACCATATGGAAAATCACGAACACGAGCATGTTCTGATCCTTTCCGGAGATCAGCTATATCAGATGGATTATCAGAAAATGATGCAGCGGCACAAAGAGAAAGGTGCAGACCTTACGGTAGCAACTATACCCGTCAGTGCAAAAGACGCGACCGGTTTTGGGATCATGAAGACAAATTCGGAAGGGACCATAGAGAGTTTTGTTGAAAAACCTTCGGAAGATGAATTAGGAAAATGGAAGTCGGAAGTACCTGAACAGTATAAAGCTGAGGGTAAGGAATATCTCGCTTCCATGGGGATCTACATTTTTAACAGTGATGTACTTAAAAAGCTGTTTGCTGATAATCCTGACGCCACCGATTTTGGCAAGGAGCTGATACCGAAATGCGTGGATGGTGATCAAAAAGTATGCAGCTATGAATTTGGTGGATACTGGACCGATATCGGAACCATAGAATCTTTCTTTGAAGCGAATTTAGCTCTTGCCGATACCATCCCTGATTTCAATCTCTACGATAATCAGAACTTCATTTACACCCGTGCCCGACTGCTCCCCGCATCAAAATTGATGGGAACGACACTGGAACATGCGCTGATGGCAGAAGGCTGTATCATTGAGGCCAGCCGCATTGTCCGATCGGTAGTGGGAATTCGATCTCGTATCGGAAAAGGGACTACGATTGAGAATTCCATCATTATGGGTAATGATATTTTCCAGGATCGTTCGGTGATAGAAAATGCAACACCGGAGAAACCCTCTATGGGAATTGGTCAGCGTTGTTATATCAGCAATTGTATTATCGATCGTAATGTGGCAATTGGAAATGATGTGCGGATCGTTGGTGGAGACCACCTGGAAGACGGAGACCATAAATATCATTACGTCCGCGATGGCATTATTATCGTGAAGAAGAAAACGGTGATCCCGGACGGGACTATTATCTAAGTCAATTTATCGCATCAATCTGATGGATGGGAAATAGTTAATTTTCTCACCGGCTCTGATTCGTAAGGTATTCAGAATGATATATCCCAGATTGAAAATATAAGGGATACCGTATATAAAGGCCTGAAAAAGGAAGGGAGGAATGTTTAAGTAGTTGAATAATCCAACAAGCCATGCATTTAGTCCCAATTCAAGAACTGGTGCTAGGTATAGAAAGGATTCAAGTGCATAAATAAAGACTGCAAACGTTAGTTGGAAGTTGATCACTTTCTTCCCTATCTCATCTATATTCTTTACCCGGTCTTTTTTTGTGATCCAGATAATGAGTGGTAGAATAGCTCCTAAGATTGGGGTAAAAAGAAATCCTATTGCCGAAAGGTTTAAAACAACCAATGTTGATTGATCTTCAACCTGATTCCACTCCAGCAACTGGTCAGGTGTAACTTCAAGTGCTTCTGTTATTCGAAGCAGCGTATCACCCCTCGGCTCGCTTTCTGCATTTTCAACCCGTTGTATAGTTCGAAGGCTTAGATTAGTTTTTTCAGCAAGTACTTCTTGGGAAAACCCTTTCTGGTTTCTGATGTTCCTTATCTGTTTGGCTAAATCTGCGCTCATACTATTTAGATTTTGTTAGAATTCACCCAAAACATAAATGCTTTCGCTTGTTTATAGTACGACTTCTCCCCGACATTTTAACGACAAAAGTGTCAGATTAGCCTTCTAATAACAAAAAAGCCTCAACCCAAAAGGGAAGAGGCTTTAATTTTCTATGAAAATTGGAAGGCTTATTAAGCAGTTTCCAGCATTTTCTTCAGTGTAATTCCGATCTCGGCAGGACTGTCAACAACAGTAATACCTGCAGCAGCAAGAGATTTTTTCTTCTCCTGAGCAGTTCCTTTTCCGCCTGAGATGATTGCACCGGCATGTCCCATTCTTCGTCCTGGAGGTGCCGTTGAACCTGCGATAAATGCTACAACAGGCTTGTTACAATTTTCTTTGATCCATTCGCCTGCTTCTTCTTCAGCCGTACCACCGATCTCACCAATCAATACGATAGCTTCAGTATCAGGATCGTCATTCAATAACTTTACAGCATCAAGGTGGGTAGTTCCGATAACCGGGTCACCGCCAATACCAATGGCTGTACTTTGTCCAAGTCCTTCTTTGGTAAGTTGATCAACAGCTTCGTAAGTGAGCGTACCTGAACGTGAGATCAATCCAATTTTACCTGGAGTAAAGATATTTCCGGGCATGATGCCAACCTTGGCTTCACCTGGAGTAATTAATCCGGGGCAGTTAGGGCCAATAAGGGTGGCTCCGTGACTTTTCACGATCTGCTTGGCTGTGATCATATCCTTCACAGGAATGCCTTCTGTAATACAGATAATAACTTCAATTCCGGCAAAAGCTGCTTCCGTGATGGCATCACCGGCAAAAGCAGGAGGTACAAAGATAATGGAAGCATTAGCCTGTACTTCTTTAACCGCTTCGGCTACGGTATTAAAAACTGGTCGGTCTAAATGGGTTTGGCCACCTTTTCCGGGAGTTACTCCTCCAACAACATTGGTGCCGTATTCAATCATTTGTCCGGCATGGAAGCTTCCTTCGCTTCCGGTAAATCCCTGTACAATCAGGCGGGTGTCATTTCCAACTAATACACTCATTTTGTCTTTTTTGAGGTTCAAATTTGGGGTTGGGAATATAGCATCTCTGACAGCGAATTGAAATGCTTATTTGTAAATGAAAGTTTCGTTGCAAGCATAAAATAATTAATTGCCCTTTTAACACGGATGAAACTGAAAGGCACTTGGTTATGTTTAAAGGATAAATAACAAAGAAAAAAGCATGAATCATGAGTCTAAAGAAGAAAACACAGAAAGAGTTACAAGATAAAATCAAAGATATCGAAAGCTTGATCGCCGAAAAGGGCGTCGGTTCGGATTATTTGTCAAGAGCTGAACGTGTACAGAGAGACCTGAATCTTGCGCTCATTCTTGGCGGAACTGCTGCAGTTTTGGGTGCTACCGCATTGGCAATATATAAATTCAGAGGAGAATAAGGGGTTAACTTTTAAACATCCCCGGGTTTTTCTCAATGAATGAGCGGATCCACTTTTTAACAAAGAAGCTTTCTTTGCGTTTCAAGTAAATGAATCCGGAAAAACTGATCACAAATGCACCGAGTGCGTTTACAATGATATCCCACATGGTATCGGTTAAGCCGGACGGGTCTCCGAGCATCGGTTTTTGCATATTCATCCCGAAGAACTGATCCATGCCAAATTCAAAGATCTCCCAAACTGAACCTATCGCTAACGCAAAAGTAAAGGCAAAGAAAGCAATGAAGCCGGGATTCATATTTAATTCCACCCGTTTACTTTCATTCAGGATATAAACCAAGAGGAATCCAAGTATCCCCATGAGGAGTCCTGCGGTGGTATGAAGAGCTATATCCCACCACCATAATCTTTGATAAAAGTCCTGAACTTCACCTAAATAGAATGAAGCGAAGATGAAAATAACGGCCGTGAGATGAAATTCTGCAGGTATCTCTACCTGCATTCGGCTTCGAAATAGAATAGGTGAAAATACTGTTCCAATGATAAAAGTAACCAGGAAAAGTGACAGCCACCTTTGATCAAGAAGCAGTAAGATCCATTCAACAGCCATCAATACCAGCAAGACCCTGATCACAATTCTGTGAGCATTGAATTCCCTTGATTGGTCTTGTTGCTCAGGTTTTTGCATAAGTTGGTTTGTTAAACGTTAGATTTTTTTGGGAAAAAATCTGGAAAAGGAACCCACAATGATGTTCTAAAGTTTAACTTATTGTAGTGCAGAAATAAAGGTGTCTTTATTATTTTTTATTGCCATGTAAAGATTCAGGGATACAACCCTTTTCATTAATTTTATAATTTGAGTGCGATCATCTGGTTTTATAAATATTGATTTTTGCTCAGCTCACCCTATCTTTAAGTGAGACCTAACAACATATCCATTTTAATCAGAAAGTTACCTATGAAACGATTATTACTACTATTACCAATACTATTCATTTCACTGATATTTGGGCCCTTAAAAGCTCAAACCATGGCCGGAGGCGAAGCTGAACCCATGCAAGGTTTTGCCCGCGCCGTTGATATTTCAAATGGCACCGTTTTTATAGGGGAACCGGCTAATTACCATCAACCCGGAATTGTGTATGTATTTAACAAAGAGGGAAATGAGTGGCAAGAACTGAGTCAGCTTAAAGCCTCAGATGGTGAGATCGGAAATAACTTCGGTTCTGTTCTATCAGCAGACGGGAACCGACTATTAGTAGGTGCTGCAGGCGCTAATGATGGAAATGGTGCTGTATATCTATTTACAAGAAGCAATGGAAACTGGATTGAGTCAGCTCGTATAACGCTGAATGCTGAAGAAACTAATTTTGGTTCAAGCGTACTCTTAAGCGGTGATCATGCTTTTGTAGGAGCACCGGGTCATGCTGATGGGACAGGAGCCGTTGTGGTGTACCGAAACTCAAACGGAAACTGGAGTGAAACCGAAACCATCGTCAATCCTGATACGGCCGGGTCCGGATTCGGATCAACCCTGGCCATGGATGGGATGAACCTGGTAGTTGGAGCCCCGGAACGTCAAGGCGGAAATGCGTATGTATTTGAGAATTCAGGATCAGGCTGGAGCTTTGCAGCTACCCTAAACAGTCAGCAAACAGATGAACGCAGTTCGTTCGCTTCCACATTGAATATCAATGGAGATAAGATCTTTGTAGGAGCACCCCGCCACAATTCAGCCTCGGGTGCGGTTATCGTATTCACTAAAAATAGTGATTCCGGTGAGTGGATGGAAAGTGATCGCCTGGTAGCTTTTGACAGCCAAATGAGATACATGTTCGGTAGCGCAATTTCATTTACCGGCGACAAAGTCTGGGTAGGAGCCCCAAGTGCGGATGGCGGAAGCGGAGCTATTTATCAGTTTGAAAGTGATGAAGACGGAAACTGGACGGGGTCTTCAAAGATGATGTCTGATCAGGGAGCAGGCGACCGGTTTGCAGGAACGTTGGCTGTGGAAGAAAATATAGCTGTTGTAGGTTTGACCGGGGCAGATTTCGGTGCAGGTTCTGCGGCCATCATGGAAATGGATGACTCAGGAATGTGGGCCACCCAAGAGATCATGATGGGAGAAGGAGATGACGTTCTTCAGCCTATTACGGGAAGTAAAGTGAACTGCCGGGATGGAAATGCGGACGTGTATCTTTGTGATAATGTAGATCTGGTCTCATTCTTGCCGATAAGTGCCATTGGCGGTGAGCGCGGTGTTCGTCTCAATGATATGTGGGGATGGACCGATGAGGAAACAGGAAAGAACTATGCGATCGTGGGCCGAAACGAAGGAACTTCTTTCGTAGATGTAACTGATCCGCTGAACCCTGTTTATGTTGGAAACCTGCCTCTCACGGATACTGCCCAGCCCAATGTGTGGAGAGATATGAAAGTCTATAAAAACCATGTATACATTGTAGCTGACGGTGCCCGCGAACATGGGATGCAGGTACTTGACCTTACGCAGCTTCGCGAGTTTGACGGAGAGCCTATTCTGTTTGAAGAAACCACCATCTACCGAAATGTGAACAGTGTGCACAACATTGTGATCAATGAAGACACCGGGTTTGCTTACGCAGTAGGTAGCAGTGGCGGAGGTCAAACTTGTGGTGGTGGATTACACATGATCAACATTCAGGATCCTGCCAATCCTGAGTTTGCAGGATGTTTTGCAGATGCTTCAACCGGCCGCGCAGGAACCGGATATTCTCACGATGCACAGTGCGTGATCTATGAAGGTCCTGATGAAGAACACCAGGGAAGGGAAATTTGCTTTGGAGCCAACGAAACGGCCATCAGTATTGCAGATGTGACTGACAAACAAGCTCCTCTTGCACTTTCAACAGCTTCTTACCCTGATCACGCGTATGTTCACCAGGGATGGTTAACCGAAGATCATCGGTACTTCTATCAGAATGATGAACTGGATGAGCTGACAGGAAATGTAGATCGAACCCGAACTATTATCTGGGATGTAAGTGACCTGGACGATCCGCAGTTTGTGGACGAGTTTTTTGTCGAAAATCCTGCATCAGATCACAACTTGTATATTTTAGGAAACACCATGTATCAGTCTAATTACGTGAGTGGATTGCAGGTGATCGATATTTCAAATCCTGAAGAACCTAACCGAGTTGGATTTTTTGATACTCACCCGTTTGTGGAAGATGCAGCAGGATTCTCAGGAACCTGGAGTAACTACCCGTATTTTGATGACATCGTGCTGATGACGAGCTCTAACGAAGGACTCTTTATCCTGGATACCAACCGCGATTAATTTACTGTAAAATAATGATGGCAACTTTGGGTTATTTCAACCGGAACTAATCTGAAGTTGCCATTTTTATATTCATTAAAGAGAAGAGATCATGAAAAATCGACTTTCATATGTATTGCAAACAACGGTTGCCATAGCTGTATCAGTTATGCTGACTTCCGGTATCTTTGCTCAATCAACGGAGGAACCACAATACATTTACGTCTGTAATCAGGGATCGGCAAGCGTAACGGTGATCGATGCATCCAGTAATGAGATCTCGGCCACTGTTGACCTTCAGGAACTTGGATTTTCAGCCAATGCCAAACCGCATCACACCGTGGCAGAACCGGATGGTTCTTATTGGTATGTGACACTGATCGGGGAAAATCGCGTGCTGAAATTCAACCGCAATAATGAGTTGGTGGATGAAGTGGTATTAGAAGTACCGGGATTAATGGCTATGCACCCCACCGAGAATTTATTGTATGTGGGAAGGTCGATGAGCGCCGTAAACCCGCCTCAAAGCTTTGGTATTATAGAGCGCTCCGATATGAATGTGCTGGATGAAGTGGACCTCTTTTTTACCCGGCCTCATGCACTGACTACTACACCCAATGGAAGGTGGACCTTCGTTGGAAGCCTTTCCGAAAACCAGATATTGTCTTTGAACTATGAAGACGATGAGACCAACCTTACCAACATTCCGGGCAATACGCATACGTTCGTAAACTTTGCGATATCCCCTGATGGTGAGACCATGGTGGCAACGGGTCAAGTTTCAGGGCAGCTGCTCATTTTTGATATTAGCGATCCGTTTTCACCTAACATGAAGAAAAGTATTTCGGTGGGAGCCCAGCCCTGGCATCCTGTATTCTCGCCGGATGGGAAATTAGTTTATTTTGGAAATAAGGAAGCTCACTCCGTATCGGTCATAAACATGGAGAGCCTGATGGCAGAGGCACCCATCGAAGGGGAAGGATTGGCACAGCCTCACGGAGCTGCACTGTCAAAAGATGGAAAATACCTGTATATCTCCAGTAACAACCTGAATGGAAAGTACAATCCTGAGGGGCTTGAGGATATACAAGATTTCCCCGGAACGGTGACGGTCATTAATACAGAAACCCGGAAGATCGAGAAGATCATTGAAGTGGGACACTATGCCTCCGGTATAGGAACGAATGCCCGATAAATACATTGAAGTTAAAAAATGAGTTGAAATTCACAATAAACATGCCCCGAATTCTCACGCTAAGTCTTATCTCTTTAACAATTGTTTCCGGCTGTGCGGTTTCTAACTCTGCCACTGATACCGGAGGATCTTCTCCTCAAAGTTATCAGCAGGATGTAGATCCCTTCCCCGTATATGATGAATCAGGAGAACGTCTTCCATTTCCATTTCTGGGAGGATTCAACGCTCCGCGCCCCCAATTTGTGGATATTGACGACGACGGCGATCCCGATCTTTTTGTGCAGGAGAACACCGATGATCTCAAGT
This sequence comes from Gracilimonas halophila, assembly GCF_042684365.1. Classification (NCBI taxonomy): domain Bacteria; kingdom Pseudomonadati; phylum Balneolota; class Balneolia; order Balneolales; family Balneolaceae; genus Gracilimonas; species Gracilimonas halophila. The sequence continues at coordinate 408,373 of NZ_JBHULI010000025.1, forward strand.
ACTTTGAATTCCAGAAGGAGGGAGACGAATTTCCGCTTACCTGGCAAACAAATAAATTTCAGGATCTGGATATCGGAGAGTGGTTTCGTTTTGTGGATATGGATCAGGATGGGGATTACGATCTGCTGACGGAGCAGCCCTACAGCTATATTCGATATTATCGGAATGAAGGAACCTCGCAAGAACCCGATTTTAAACTAGCCGCTGATTCCCTCCGTGATGTAAACGGCGAACCTATTTTCTCCGACCGCCAGAATATTCCGAACGTAACAGATATCGATGCTGATGGGAAGCTGGATCTGTTCATTGGTCGACTGGAAGGAACCCTGACCCGCTACGAATCGGTAGGCCGGGATGAGAATGAGATCCCGCAGTTTGAGTTGGTTACGGAGTTCTTTGAAGGCATTGAGATCGTGAAGCAGTTTGGGACACTCCACGGGGCTAATACCATGGCATTCATGGATATTGACAGGGATGGTGACCAGGATATTTTCTGGGGTGATTTCTTTGAGCCCAGTGTGTTGCTGCTCGAAAATACAGGTGATCCTGCCAATCCTGAATTCCAGGGTGAACCGCGTCCGTTTCCTCCCAATGATCCAGTCCAGACAAGCGGATACAATGCCCCCACACTTACCGATTGGGGAAATGACGGTGATATGGATCTCTTCCTCGGTGTACTTGGGGGAGCATATAATGCCAATCAGACCCTGGGCAATAACTTCTATTTCTATGAACAAAAGTCTAACGGTGACTTTGAACTTCAAACCAGGAAATTTCTGAATACCATTGATGTGGGAAATGAGAGCATTCCCGCAACCGGTGATATTGACGGTGACGGCGATCTGGATCTCCTGCTTGCAAATAAGATCGATCCTGGCCCAAGGAATTCTTCCATCGTGTATATTTTTGAAAACCGGGGTACGCAGCGGGAACCTGAATTTCACCAAAGCGGTATTCTTGACCTCCCCGATGACTACCATTACGCTCCCACATTGGCAGACCTGAACGGGGACGGACTCGATGACCTGTTACTGGGAAGATGGAGGGGAGAGGTAGCTTACTACCAAAATACGGGAGACGGGTTTGAGCTGGTTGGAGAAACGCTGCTGGAGCTGCCGCGTGGAAGTAATGCCGTACCCGAACTGGCCGATCTTGATGGCGACGGTGATATGGATCTGCTTTTGGGGCAGTCAGGAGGAGGGATAGCGTATTTCAGGAATGAAGGGAATGCCGAAGAGCCTGACTTCAAACTCGTTGAAGATGCCTTTCCAGGCATTGAAGTCCGCCACCGCAGTACTCCCGCTCTGTATGATGCGGATGGAGATGGAGATCTGGATCTGTTCTTAGGTTCCAAAGTAGAAGGGATCTTGTTCTTCAGAAATACAGGAGATGCCGGGAATCCGGAATTCACCGAAGAGCGATCCCCATTTTCGTTTACCGTAACTCAGTTTGTGGCTCCGCATTTCGCTGACCTTGATGGAGACGGAGTGGCGGAATTTATATCCGGAAACAAAGAAGGTGGGATCATCTATTATGAGCAATAGGTTGATCTGCGAATAAGGAAATGTGATCAGTGATCTTTGAAGTTAGATCTTCAACACTCCACGAAACCCTCTGGCTCCATAATATGATTGAGCTCCGTTGTGGTAGATGAATACCCGTCCAAAGCGATGATCTCCGAAAATGGCTCCTCCCAGTTCCCTGACATCCTCAGGTGTTTTAAGCCAGCTGGAAGTTTTGGTATCGAAAGGGCCGAATTGCTGAAGTTTGTGGTACTGCTCTTCCGTCAACAGTTCAATACCCATTTCATTGGCCATATCGATGGCGGTATTATCCGGTTTGTGGGCTTTCCGTGATTCGAGTCCCTCGCGATCATAGCACACACTCCGGCGGCCATCAGGACTTTCCGGCGAGCAATCAAAGAAAAGGTATTCGCCCGAATCCTTATCAACTCCGATCAAATCCGGTTCTCCTCCGGTTTGTTCCATTTGGTTGAGTGACCATAGCTTATCGGTATTCGCTTCCAGCTTTTTTTGAACATCAGTCCACTTAAGATCTTTCTGGCGATTCATGTTTTTTTCAAAACGAGCCTCCAAGACTTCAAAAAGATCTGACTGTTGTTCAGGAGATAATTTTTTGTTCATGATGAAGTTTTAACCTATTTAAGGATTGACCTGATCCCACTAATAATATAGATGATAGGTCAGTAAAATGGCAGTCATGTTATAAATTCCATGGGCTATGATGGATGCGGTCAATCGTTTGGTATATAAGAAGAGAAGGGTATATGCGATCGTGGGAACCAAAATATCGAACCAGCCCAGGGCATCGCTCGGTAAATGACCTACGGCAAAGAATGCAATGGATAAGGTGGCGGCGATCCACGTTCCGGTTTTTGGATCCTTAAAAGTATCTTTTAAAACATTGATGAAATAACCACGGTTATAGATCTCTTCGGTGATACCGCCTCCGATCACACCCAGCGCAACGAAAGAAAGGGTACCGAGTAGTGTGCCGTCGAACCACGAGATCATTTGAGCAATATCGGCTCTCTCAGCACCTCCGGTGTTGGGGATGAGCACTCCGAATTGCAGAGCAGTCCATGCTAAGCCGACGATCAATCCTATGAGGGTATCCGATTTCCAATTCTTCGCGGACCAGCCGATAAACTTGAGATCTTTCTTCAACAACCTGAGTGAAAACCAGATCAGCAAAGAAACTGTGGTGAGCTGGAAGAGCGCAATGAATAACAGGTTTACCCCTGAAAGTCCACCGTTGATCTTTGTAACCCCAAAGAACACATTCGGCAATGCAAATAGAATGAATCCTGTAATGATCGTGCAAACAAATATGATAAGTGTTTTCTTCCTGCTGATTTTTCCGTCGTTTATTTCCATCCTTTATAGGGGCTAAGTTTTTGATCAAGCTCCCACTACGAAGGTTATTCTAAATTGTTGGGGAGCTTATATTTGGATAATAAACGGGTTGATATGAGAATGAACCATCAGTGATGAACAGGGACTTCTTTGTAACATCTGTAATTACCTGTAATTTGAGCTCTACAAATACCACCAAAGTTTAAATGACCGACAATAAGAATCGTACAAAAAAAATGAAAAACGCCTGGCCGACCAAAGATGCCATGGAACAGGTATATGAAATGAAGCTTTGGGGTGGCAAGGATACGGACTTTTATTCAGGCTTAGGTTCCCATCATCCGGAGATATTAGATCCGTATATCGAAGCCGTAACTTCATTTTTGCGATCTTTTGAAGATCCTCTTGTGGTATGTGATCTGGGTTGTGGAGATTTTAACGTTGGAAAAGAATTGGTCAGCCATACGAAGAAGTATGTTGCGGTAGATATCGTAAAAGAACTGATAGAGCGCAATAAGGAGCGGTTCAAAGAAGAAAAGCTTGAATTCCATTGCCTGGATATTGCAACCGATGATCTGCCTTCAGCAGATTGTGCCCTATTAAGGCAGGTACTTCAGCATCTGTCGAATGCCGAAGTGCAGCGTATCACAAAAAAGCTGGCTGATTATACATATGTGATTTTGACCGAGCATATACCTGAAGGAGATTTCAAGCCCAATGAGGATATCATTTCAGGGCAGGGGATCAGGCTGAAAAAACAAAGTGGTTTGGACCTGCTTGCTCCCCCTTTCGGTCTTGAAGTGAAAGAAGAAAAAAAGCTTTTTTCAGTACCGTCTCAGCATAGCAAAGGAGTCATTGTTACTACGCTTTATACCATGGTTTAGAATGTATCTGAAATGCGATGGACCGATGATCGATTAGCGATGGACGATTTTTTTGTTGTCATCCCTAAAGATCTCTGAAGTCTAAAAGCGAGCTTAGAAGCTAAGATCGATATAAAAAGAGACCGAGCGCTGACTTCAGAGTTACAGCTTAGCAAGTCTCTGACTTGCCTGTCGGTACCCAAGTTTTATATTTAATTATTTGAGACTTTCCGGTCTGGTACTTTTCAGTCGCCGCTTTGCTCAAGACTGAAAAGATCACTTAGAAATGTTAAATGGGATCACAATCCATTTAACATTTAACATTCAGCATTCATAATTTCCAATTCCCTAACCAATTCTTCTTTTTCCTGCTTTGAACATTGTTTGATCTCATATTCACGTTTGCAGGCTTCCGATTGGTTCGGCATTTCTTCCATATAGACTAGCGATTCCGGCGGATGAGCCCGGAGGTAACGGGCTCCGGTTCCTTCTTTATGTTGATGCCATCGTCTTATGACATGATTCGTGCACCCGGTATACAAGCTACCGTCGATGCATCGGATGATGTAAACAAACCAGCTGTTCATGAGGGTAAAATAAGTAATTAAAACACTCTGATAAAATTTAGACCGATCAACCGATGGATGATCTCTTTAACGACCTCAATTTCCATCTGACGGCTGTTTAGTGCAGATGATCTATTTCAACCAAGAGCCGTCTGATGGATGAATAGCGGCAGAGGTATTTTCTAATTCGTTGGCTACAAATGGTTTGAGGCAGAGCCTCAGGCAGGCGTTACGGAGCAGAGCACGTAACGAGGGCAAGTTCTACTGACGACTCATTGCTCTTCATCGTCTGCACGTTGCTTCCAAATATCGAGGTACTGTTCCTTGAATGCCACCCACGTATCTCGTTCGATCTGAGGATCATTTAACCGGGCAATGTTCATCGTTATCTGAAGATTCTTTAGGGCGGTGTCAAACTGACTCTTGGTACAGTCCACTTCCTCCATGATCACCTTTCGGAGTGATGTGGTATCCCATGGCTCTAATACGACCTTGCTGTAGATATGCTGAGCCAGGCTATCCTGTGTTTGAATATTTTTATAGGCTCGGGGAAAGTGATCAGAGGCCAGGTAATCCATATCCATCAGTACCGCGATCCCGCCTTTGATCTTACCATAGAATATCTTGTTTGGATACTGAGCCGGAAGCTCATTTTTCCAGGTCCAGACCGCAGTCATTCTCTTTCCCCATCCTTTTTCACCCGGTTGCTTTTCAGGAAGGTCAACATGGTCCCAAAGGGAGGGAAGCTCAGCTTTGTCACTTGAGAAGATCGTACACACCTTTTCTTTTTTGACAAACTGGTAAGCCTGTTCAATCGTCTTGATCATAGCATATGCCTTCTCATTTTATGGTAACGACCCAGCGTTTAAGCGGCGCGGGGATTATGATTTGGTTGAAGTAGCGAAATTAATTTCTTAGAAACAAGTTCGACCCTACACGGTCCGCGTCCGATTTAAAACGCCTTGTTATACCCACGGTTTTAGGTTCTCGATTTCCAGTACCCTGGCTTTCGCCTTAAATTCATAACGGCAAATATGGTAATAAGCTCGTCTTCCACAGAGTAGATGATTCCATACGGAAAGCGGGAAACTAAAAATCTTCGCTCTGTTTTAGTGATTTTAGTTCCAGATGAAGGTTGTTGTTCAATGACATCCAAAACTTTTTCTACCTCATCAATAAAGTCATCCCCAAGACCAACAACCTGTTCCTCGTAGTATTCCGAAGTTTCAAAAAATTCTTTTCTGGCTTCTGAATGAAATTTAATAGTCACTTTTGAATACGTTTTCTCGCTTCTTTTAAAACATCAGTAGCCGAATGAAGGGAAGCTTCGCCAGAATTAAGTGATTCTTTTCTCTTTTGAACTTCATCAATCCAAGCCTGTTCTACTTCAGGATCAATTTCGCCATGAATACTTTGTAATAATTTATCAGCCAGACGAGCTTTATTCTTTCTGTCAAGATTTAAAGCGGAATTTTCAATTTCTTTGAGATCGGTAATCATAATAATGGACTTAGTTTACCTGAATGTAATTATTACTGAAGAGAACTGGAAGCGAGATACAATATTGTAGTGGGTATAACATATAATTATTTGGAATGAGGGAAAGTGCAAAAATTCTTTATAAAAAGATAAATGAATTAATTATAAGTCCCTGATATCAATTGAAGTATGTTATCAGGAATTATATCCTCAAAAAATTCCAGATAATATTTCCTGATAAAATCTGTAAGGAATGGCTTTGTTAGGGCGAACGAGCAGAAATCGCCTTTAAACGTTTTCCTGCACTTCCTTATTCGAATAATGTGATTTTTGGGATGATATCCGAACCGTCGTTCGCCTATGCTGCTCAAATAAATCCCCGAAAACCCTCCTTAAAATAGCAGGTTTGGAAGTAAAGTCAATTCAGGATGTTAGCGAGAAATGCAGGGTGGGGTCTGCTCAGGCTTTTTTCATCGCTGAACGATCCCAACAACTCGTCCGGTGGAGCATTCAAGTCGTAACAGCTCTTTCCTTTCCACTCCATAGCGGTTGTCCGGAACTTTATAGTCGCCGTATTCACCATTCGAACGGACGAGCTCGAGTTTTGTGCCATCAAGCGGATCGATCATAGGATTTCTGCAGCCTTCATCCGGTTTGGGTTCGCAGGTGGAGTTATTGGCATGAGTACACACCAGGAAATGATCAGGTACATCAGAAGCCATGCGGGTCGGAGTGTTTGGGCTGAAATTTGAAGTAGCACAGCTGCTTAAGATCAGCAGGGTGAAAGCTATGAGCAGGGGGCGTGCAGACGGGATATTGAGATCAGGGATCGAATGCATGGCAGGTAAATGAAGTTGATCGTTCACATGAACCTGAGAAATATACTACCTTTTAAAATAAAGTCAATTCAGGATGTTAGCCTTAGGCAGAAAGTCAACAGGGAGGTTGGACCGGCTGTGTTTGTTTGAAATGCGATGAACCGATCAGCGATGGACGATTTTTGAATGATAAATGGGATCAGAATTCATTCAGCATTCATAATTTCTAATTCCCTTCACAGGCTTTTATTTTGAGTCAATTTTTCAGTTATTTGCTCATCCTTTTTAGATCAACTACACTTTCGATCCCGGTGAATTCGCTTTTTGAAACTACATATCTATTTGCGGCCTACGATACGGAGCATCTCGTGCTGCTTCTTGGCTTTTTGTTTTTTGGGATCGCCTTTTTCCGGGTGCTGAGATCCCGGCAGGAGCCTGAACAGCGGAAGGTGTTGCTTGGGATCGCACTGTTGTTATCGGCCACTCAACTCCTGAAAGTACCCATGAACCTTTATCTGGGCATTTTTGATATTCAGAATGACATCCCGCTGCATTTATGCAATTTCCTGCCTTTTGTGCTGGTATGGATGTATGCTACCGGCAGCCGAAAAGTCTGGGGCATCATTTTCTTCTGGATCATACTTGGAGTTTCACAGGCCAACCTGACCCCTTCGGTTGAGTTTTCACTCTTTCATTATGATGCCATCCGTTATTGGATGGTGCATATGGGACTGGTTCTGCTGGCTTTGTATCCTGCCCTCATCTGGAAGTGGGAGCTCAAACGAAAAGACATTCTCCGCTCCGTGGGATGGTTGAACGGAGCTGCAGTGCTGATCTACGGGATCAACCTGCTTCTGAATAGCAACTATATGTATCTGATGGCAAAACCGCCGGGAACCACTTTTTTCAGTATTCTGCCTGAGTGGCCGGTCTATATCCTGGTGCTTGAAGTCATCTTGGTGGCTTGGTCGTTCATGGTGTACGGACTCTTCAAATGGGTACAGTCAAAGTTCAGGATCACACCGCAAAGCAGCCGCGCTCGTATTGCTTGAGAAGTGAAGGGGTGGATATATGCTTATTTATGTTGAGTATGATTGTAGGGATCACACAAGGGAAATTTCCATCCGGTGGAATCAGAAACCAGATCAAGTTGGCCTAAAGTGCTAGTGCAAAAACTCAGGTCTTATTTAGTCGGAATATTGGTCTTGTACATTCTTGAAGTACTCTTCTCTTTTCAGACTTCTGAATGTTTTGATCACGGTATATAAAGAAGATAAAAACCCCCAGACAAAAATGAAGATAAACCAGTAAACCACATCCGTTGTTCGGACTATAGCCCGATTGTATTCCTGTAAGTAGCTGAGAACTTGTTCACTGGTCTGAACATCATTAACTGTTTCCGGGAAACCAAAAGATTGCAGTGACGGGGTGGAGGGAAGCATAAACCAAAGGACTACGGACAAAAACCCTACCATGAAAATATTGATCTTGAGTCCGGAAACGGCTTTTTCCAGCTGATCGTCTTTTTTGCCCTCCCAAAACTTAAAGCCAATAATGAACAGTAAGACCACAAATAATGCAAGCCCGAATACGACATAAAAATTAGTTTCTAAGAACATATTTTGGTGGTTTAACGACCCGGCATTTAAACGGCGCGGGGTATATGACTTTCTTTTTAAGTAGTAAAATTAATTCCTTGCAATCAAGTTTCCATTGTATTCCGTCCGCACCCTATTTAAAACGATTTGTTATGTGTCGCTCTGACTGGATGATTGAACGAACGACCGGAAGCCTGCATACACCATTCGTCAACGGCGCGACTAATTCTGTCATCCCCAGATCTCTTAAGTCTTACAGCGAGCAGATTTCTTTTATCACAGCTATTAGCCTGTCGAGCGCTGACTTAAGAGTCTCAGCCCGGCAAGTCTCCGACTTGCATCATGGTGCCCAAGTTATATCAACTACTAGCTGAAAAAGGAGGGTTTCTTTAGGCATTTTTATTCAAGAAGGGTGCATGGACTGTATTGGAAGTCGGAGGCTTCCTGTGCTGGTACTTTTCAGTCTCCGCTTCGCTTAAGACTGAAAAGATCTTTGGGAGAAAGGTTATGGGCTAAACTTCAGCTTGCCTTCGCCCCAATAAATACAACCCCGTTCCAATGGCAATAAAAAGCGCGGTAAGCCAAATGGAGTTAAAGCTGACCTGGAACATCAGCCAGATACAGGCAAGGATACCGAGAGCAGGGATCAAATATCCGCCTTTAAGGATGAAGCGGGTTTTGTCGCGGAATCTCGGTCGCAAAACAGGAATGGCTGCACAGCTGATGATGAACAAGAACAAACGGGACAGGACGGTCATGGCAGCTAAAACCGTGAAGGAACCCAAGGCTGCTCCCACAAAAGCAAAGACGCCGAAGAAAAGGATGGAGTTGGCAGGGGTCAGGAATTTAGCGTGCACTTTCCCAAACCATTCGGGCAGGGAACCCTCGATGGAGAGGGCATAGGTGAGGCGGGGAGTGGAAAAGATAGTGCTCACCAGGTTTCCGGTTACGGAGGTAACCACGCCAATCATCAGGATGATGGCACCGGTGCTTCCAAACAAGGCCGCCGAGGCATCAAGCAGCGGCGAAGAGGAGGAAGCGAGGTCGGGAACAGCGGTCTGTGAAACGAGCTGTATCAGCATATATAAAAGCACGACCGAACCGAGTCCCAGCAAAAGGGCGAGGGGCATATTCCGCTCGGGTTTTTTTGCTTCGCCGGCCGGGACCACGGCTCCTTCAAATCCCACAAAAGCGTAGATCAGCAGCAGTGCCGCGGCACCCAGATCGCTGACCGGAGGAACAGCGGTTTCGAAAGTGGGAACTACTTCAGTACCAAGCATTACCAATCCTCCAAATACCAGGAAGATCAGTACCGAAAATTTGATCACAGTAAAGAGGGCGAGCGAGCGGATGGATTCCACTGAACCGAGAACGTTGATCAGGGTGAGTCCGCCGATAATGACAGCAAGGGAGATCAACCGCCCAATACCGGTAGCCGCAGGTTCTAAAAAGTAGCCAATGCTGTCCACCAGCAATACAGAGTTTGCGGCGAAGGAGATCATCCGGGCCACATAGAACAGCCACCCGGCCTGAAATCCAATGAACGGACCGAAGGCGGCGGTTCCGTATTTGATCGGTCCGCCTGTACCGCGGAAGTAACTGCCCAGTTCTGCAAAGGAAAGAATGACCGGCAGCATCAGCAGGGCACAGATCACATAGATCCAGACGCTATATTCGCCGGCTAACTCAGCCGCGCCGCTGGGTAAACCAAAGATCCCGGCCCCGATAAAACCGTTGACCACAAGCAGCCATAATCCCCACAAACCTAATTTGCGGGGCAGTTTTTCCTGTGTTTCCGTAGAAGTGGCCAAATCAGTTATTTAATTGTTAAAACAGATGAGCACCTATAAATAAATCTCGCTCTCGATCATTCCACTTAAATATCTTCTACAAGAATATCGCCGTAGGAGATCATTCTGTTATTGAGGTCGAAAAGATAGATACGTTTCAACCCACGTGCACTTACAGAGCTTCCCTCAACTGGAGAGAGCGAGATTGCCGATATTTGAAAATCATATAAACCTTGGGGAAGGGCATCAAAATCTTCGTAGATCACCCTTCGGTCGCCATTATCAAACAGAATATAGACCAGCAATCCATTTACAGTACCTTGGGAAACAACATCTAATTCAAACAGTATAGTTTGATTGGTAGCAACGGGATTGGGAAAAGGCGGTTTTACAGTGATAAATCCCTGAAATCGCGGAGAGGTGCGCCAGTCATCCGGGTCATTGTTCAAAATGTCCCCGTTATTGGGTGCTGTTTCAGTGTAGTTATTGGGAGCTGAGTACGCTTCTTGCTCGAATTCGCGCTGGGCATCATTGCGCGTACAGCTTACCACAGTGGCAAAAAGAAGCAGAATTATAACAGAAGGATAAAATTTTGACATAAAAGGCACGAACCGGGGATTCATTACGTTCGAATTTGCAGAAACAAACCGTATCTTTAAGAGCTTAAAAATACAAAAACTTTCAACATAATAATACGATGCTTCATATTGCAGGGATCAAGAATTGTAACAAGATCAGGGATACCAAAAAGTGGATGGAGGAGCATGATGTTGAATTTGAGTTTATTGACCTCAAAAAAGAACCTCTTTCCAGGGATGAACTTAAAGAGCTTGAGCTAAAAGTGGGGCTGGATGTTCTGGTAAACCGGCGCGGACGAAAATGGAGAGATCTCGGTCTGGCCGACAAAGACCTTAGCAATGAGGAGTTGTTCGAACAGCTTTTAGAGCATCAGACGATGATCAAGCGTCCGGTTCTGCTCAAGGAAGAGTCGGTGTTGGTGGGCTATGATGAAGAATCCTTTGAAGCTTTTATAGCTGAAGAAGAGGAAACCGAATAAGGATCCATCCCAAAAAAGATCATATGAAAAAAGTACTTTTGCTCCTGTTTACGACCCTTTTGGTTATCCCGGCCTTCGCTCAGCATGACTATCCGTCGAGTGAAAAAGAACCGCCTGACATGGAGGAGTTGTTCTCCGTGAAGGAAACCTTCCGGTATGAGGTCAAGTACGGTTTCTTCAAACTGGGATGGGTCAATGTTCGCCTCCTCAGCGATACCCTGTATCAGGATCAGGAGCGAAAGCATATCCTCACGGAAATTGAGTCCAATGGTTCTATTCCCTTTGTTGGGGATGAACTGGATCAGTATCACAGCCTGTTCTATGTGAATGAGGACGGGCTTCCCGTGGAATCAAAGTATTGGAAGGATAATGTTGATGAGGAAGAGTATGAGGAGATCGTGTATTGGTTCGACCGGGATCTCGGGAAGGTCTATTATAAGGAAGAGGACGATACCCGCGACACCCTTGATCTGGAAGACCCGGCAACTTCAGGACACCTCATCTTTTATTTCTCCCGTTTGTTTGCCGGCAGTGAAGAGAATTTCAAACTTCCGGTATATGTAACCAAGAAAAAGGGATACATCTATGCAGAGAATTCCCTGGAGAAAGAAGAGCGAAGGTATAAGCCCTTTGATGAACCTATAATGGCTTATCGGCTGGATGGATCAACTGAGAATATTGAAGGCCCGTTTGGCTTTTCAGGAGATTTCAGGGCCTGGTACCTGGATGACGATCTGCGGGTTCCGCTGGAGGCAAGGGTGAAGGTATTCTGGGGAAATGTAATTGTAAGACTTATTGAATATACACGCGAAGAACTATGAAAAAAGTACTGATAAAAAAGCTGGATCATGCTAAAGATCTGCCTTTACCGAATTATGAAACCGTTGCTGCAGCGGGGATGGACCTGCGGGCTGCAGTGGATGCAGCCGTCACCATTAAACCGGGTGAGCGGAAGATGATCCCCACCGGACTCCAGATGGCCCTGCCTGAAGGGTATGAGGCACAGGTAAGGCCGCGAAGCGGGTTGGCGATCCGGAACGGGATCACCATGCTGAACACGCCAGGTACCATCGATGCAGACTACAGGGGAGAGTTAAAAGTGATAGCTATCAATCTTGGGGAAGAGGATTTTGTAGTAAATCACGGAGACCGGATCGCCCAAATGGTGATCGCCCCGGTTACGCAATTTCCGGTAGTGGAAGTGGATGACCTGGATGAAACGGACAGAGGGGAAGGCGGGTTTGGAAGCACCGGCGTAAAGTGAATATTCAATATTGAATGTCGAACTCAAAGAACCTCCAAGCGTCCGAAGGTCCTTGGAGCGTTCGTGTTTACCAGGCCACCCATCACAACGCTTGGAGGTCTTTCAGACCCACCAAGGTTGCCTGAACAAAGAAATTTAAAAATGAAAGGCTGAAGGCTTTGCGCTGACAGCTGGAAGCTATGCTAAAAAACCTCCGTCCGTATTTAAGCCTCATAAAAGAAAACCACGACTTCCGCCGGCTTTGGCTGGCGCAATCGGTATCCAACTTCGGGGATTGGTTCGGCTTATTGGCACTTTATGCCATCATCAGTCGCTATTCCGATTCGGAGTTCCTGCTTGGGCTGATCATTGTCGTTAAGATGTTGAGCCTGGCTCTATTCTCACCCTTTGCAGGATATCTGGCCGACCGTTTTAACAGGCGAAAGCTGATGATCTGGTGTGATCTTCTTCGGGGAGTTGCAGTGCTTGGGATCATACTGGTTCAATCCGTGGAGATGCTTTGGCTGGCTTATGTACTCACGGCTGTTCAGATGATGCTCTCTGCAGTATTCGAACCGGCCAAGACCTCTTCCATTCCTAATGTGACTTCCGAGGAGAATCTCACAAACGCCAATATCATATCCACGGCCACCTGGAGTATCATCTTTACTACGGGGATGGCTATCGGGGGCTTTGCAACCGAGTGGCTGGGTACGGATCTGGTGCTGATCCTGGATGCAATGACCTACGTGCTTTCTGCCTGGTTCGTATATCGGGCTGCGATACCTCAAACACGCTTGTCTAAAGAGGAGCTATATCGCACCAGGAATCCTCTTAAAGGGATCAAAGAAGGATTGAGCTACTTGCTTAATAACCGTCATATTTTGCGTCCGTCTCTTGCCAAAGGGACTTCGACGGTTTTTTTAGGAGGCTTGGTTTATCTGCTCATCATCGTTAGCGAGGAAGTGCTGATGATGGGGAGTATAGGGCTGGGATTGCTGTATGCCGCGCGTGGATTTGGTACCGGTATTGGTCCGATCATAGGCCGGCGTTTGTTCAGTGATGAAAAGGATTGGGTCATGGTAATGGGGCTGGCTATCACCTTTTGCGGGTTGATGTATATGGTGGTTGGCTTTGTGAATGAACTGGCACTGATGCTGATCTTTGTGCTGCTGGCTCATGCGGCATCCGGGGCGAATTGGGTAACAAGTACGGTACTCCTACAAAAGCGAACTCAGGATACATTTCGTGGACGCATTTTCAGTACGGAATGGTTGCTATTCACAATAGGAAGCTCGATCTCCACCACCATAGCATCACTGATCCTCGAGTTTGATATCATGACGGTAAAGCCTCTGATCTTAGTATACGGTGGCATCATGGCACTGGGTGGAATTGTATGGAGCTTCACCATTACCAAAAATGAAAAAATATATCAGGAAGGATTTTAAAGATCCCCTGCAATAGAACCTCCAAGCGTCTGAAAGACCTTGGAGCGTTCGGTGTATTTAAGGCTTTCATAGCTTGTTACCGGCAACGCTTGGAGGTCTTTTAAGACGCTCCAAGGTTGCTACTTTGGTCATTTATAACACAAAAAAAAACGCCGAAGCAGTTACCCACTTCGGCGTTGAATGTTCTTTATTCCTTGCTCGATGTTCTACTCATCTTCGGGCAGATTGAAATTTACGTTGGTTCGGTAATCTCCCAATAAGTGCTCGGCGAAGTAATACCATTTCTGTCGCTCGAAATAGGGTTGGTAAGGGCCAAAACCATGTCGGCGTCCCGGCAAGATCATCAGGTCAAATCGCTTCCCTGCTTTAACAAGGGCATCAACCAGGCGAAGGGTATTTGCAGGGTGTACGTTGTTATCCATATCACCGTGAACAAGCAATAAGTGCCCCTTCAGGTTTTCCGCAAGTGCAGCATTGGTCTTGATCTCACTTTCAAAAGTGATCACTTCTTTTTCCACTTCCACGCTGTCTTCATTCATTTCCTTCACGGTCTTTTTAATTTCCGTAACGCCGTGATGGGTTTCTCCCCACCAAGTGTTATAGATGTTATTATCATGGTTCCCTGCAGAAGAAACAGCGGCCGTGTAGAAATCAGGGTAGGAGAGCAGGGCTGCGGTACTCATAAAACCACCGCCGGAGTGTCCAAATATCCCTACTTTATTCTGGTTGATAAATGAATGGCGTGCAGCAAGTTGTTCGATGCCATACTTGTTATCGGCGAGGGGGTAATCTCTTAGGTTATCATATCCATAGGTGTGATAATAACGTGAACGCATCGGACTTCCTCCGCGGTTACCAAATGCTACAACTACAAACCCAAGTTGAGCAAGAGCCTGATTCCGTCCCGTATATCCCTGAAGTGAGAAACTGGTTGGAAACGGCTCAGTCTGAGGCCCCGGATAGACATATGATATGATCGGGTAGCTCTTGGTGGAATCGAAATCGAATGGCTTCCACATCACTCCGTAAATATCAGTGGCTCCGTCCGCAGCTTTTACTTTAAATTCTTCCGGCGCTTTCCAGCCGATCTGTTCGGCAGCCGACATATCCACTTCCTGTAAAGTCAGTGTGACCCGCCCATTTTGATCGCGAAGGACTGTGCGTGTGGGTTCATCCACTCTGGAATAATTATCTACAAAGTAATTGCCTTCATCAGATTCGGAAATATTGTGATTGGCATTTTCAGGGGTGAGGTGTTTGAAATCTGACCCGTCAAATTTCACACTGTATAGGTGCGCATTATAGGGATGATCTCCATCACGGCCGTATCCTTCAAAGAAAATACGCTGAGCCGTAGTGTCAACTTTAACAACATCTCCAACCACAAAATTACCACTGGTGATCTGGTTTATAAGGTTCCCTTCAGAATCGTAGCGATATAACTGTCCCCATCCGGTGCGCTCACTCCACCAAAGATATTCCTCACCATCATTCATAATGCCAAGATATTGATAGCTCCAGTTGAAATAAGGTTCACTGGTCTCGCTGAAAAGCACGGTGGTCTCCCCGGTTTCGGTGTCAGCGATCAAAATATCCATTTTATCGGAAGGCCTGTTTTCGCGGTATATATATAATTTATCGGAGCTGTTTGGCCGGTAATCTCCGGTTTGATGGTTCCCATAATTGGCACTCAGGTCCTGGTCTTCCCACTTATCAGTATCCATACGTACACGCTCACGGCTCCCAATGTCAAAAACCTCTATATGATTGATCCCGATCTCATCTTCGCCGGGCATTCCGTATTTATAGGTTTCCAGGGATGGGCGTTCACCCATTGAATCGATCACCCAAAGTTCGTCTACCTTTCTGGAATCGTTTCTGGAGACCCAGATCTTTTGTTCATCATCAAAGAATCGGGCGCGCGAACGAAGACGTTCATTGCTGGTGGTATCGCCTTGATCAGCCTGATAGCTGAACCATCGTTCCCCATCTTCGGTTAGCTGAATTTCGGTACTGTCAGGATCATCAGACCTCATTATGTACAGATTGTGATCTTTTGCAAAAGCAATATAGGTGCTGTCGGGAGAGTAGGTTGCCCAGTTCTCGCGCTCTTCTTTATCAAGGGAATCACCTTTGATAAGATCATTGCCATTTACATTGTAGGTAAACTCGATACTGTCAACATGAAAGGTGAAACGCTCTTTGTCAGTATCGTATTCAAAATCTTTCAGGTCAAGATCAAGGGCGTTAAAAGGCCGTTCAAAGATCTCAGTTAGCTGAGATGCCATTTCTTCCTGATCAAAAAGTAAACGTTGGTTTGGGCGTTCCGCATTAACGAAATACCAATTTTTTCCTTCAGCATTTTCATAGGGGTACCAAAAATTGTTGGTATCATCTATCCAGCGTGGATACACTGAAGTGTTACCGATCAGCTTTTCCATTTTATCACCGGTAAAACGTTCGGCGGCTTCAAAATTAGCTTGTTGAGCAACGGAATGGAAGTTGCTGATAATAAATAGAGAGAAGGTTAACAGTACCCCTTTCACAATTGTAGAAAAATTCATAGAGCGTTGTTGTAATTCAGGTTAAGCGGTTAATAAACGGGTTATTTTTGTAAAACGATAGACCATATATGGTAGTCGGGAAGATTTTTTATCCCGTCAATCCTCAAACTTCTTGCGTTCTTTTTCAAAGTCCTCATCACTTACAAGACCTTGTTGCCAAAGACCTGTAAGGTAATCGAGGCGATCCATGGAGCCGGGGTCATATTTGGTTTCCCGAGGCTTGGTTTGTTCCTGGGCCTGCAGTCTTCTGAGCTCAGCCTCCACAGCTTTTTCGATGGATGTAGCTATCATCTCCGGGTTTTCAATCCCAATGAGTTCAATCTCACGTCCTTGAGTTTTAATGGTCACATTTCCAACTCCGAACCTAAGCTCACCGGCCACAGCCTGACGAATATCGGCAAGATCAATATTCTGAGAATAGTTGCCATCCACTACGGTTATCTTTCTATCGGTTATTTTATATGATTTCGCGCGGTGTTTCTTACTCGTTCTCCATAAAAGGATAATTCCTAT
Organism: Gracilimonas halophila; assembly: GCF_042684365.1. Classification (NCBI taxonomy): domain Bacteria; kingdom Pseudomonadati; phylum Balneolota; class Balneolia; order Balneolales; family Balneolaceae; genus Gracilimonas; species Gracilimonas halophila. Next base: position 425,191 of record NZ_JBHULI010000025.1, read on the forward strand.
GAGAGCGGGGATGAGAACGACCCCAAAAACGTAACTCCAGAAAAAGGCTTTCCACGAAGGGGTTAGCGTTATGGATCTTTCGTTGTCAGTCATAGCAGATTTTACAGATTTAAAACTCAGATTATCGGGTGTAAATTCGTATATTTTGCGTCGAAAACGTAGCCATAGTTAAAAAAATTCATACACCTTTGAAAATCTGGAAATACGTAGTAGCCATCTGGATGACTTTAGTGATCTCTGCCGGCTTTTTAATTTACATTCCTGAGATACCGATCCTCGAACAAACGGCCCGTAATATTTTTTTCCATGTACCTATGTGGATGACCATGTTTGTTTTGTTCCTCATCAGTTTCTGGTACAGTATTCAGTACCTGAATGAGCCCAAACCTATGTATGATGTAAAAGCATCATCCGCCGCATCGGTGGGAGTGGCCTTTGGGATCTGTGGATTGCTGACCGGCTCGCTGTGGGCGCGATTTACATGGGGGTCATGGTGGACTTTCGCTGAGCCCAAAATGAACTTAGCGGCATTGGCACTTATGATATACGTCGCTTATTTCGTGCTCCGCTCTGCCTTTGATGATCATCAGAAGCGCGCAAAGCTATCTGCGGTTTATAACATCTTTGCCGTAACAACCATCCCGTTTCTGCTTTATGTGGTACCACGACAGTTAACCAGTTTGCATCCCGGAGCGGATGGAAACCCTGCTTTCAGTGAGATCACAGCCGATGAACTGCGCATCGTTTTGTATCCGGCATTCATTGGTTTTATAGCACTCGGCTACTGGATATACGATGTTCATTATCGATATAACAAGGTGAAATTAGACATAGAGAATTCGTAATTTAAACCGAATCAGAACTAAGGTTCTACAATCAAAAAAATTCCATAATTAATGCAAGAAGAATCAGTTGCCGTCGTTGATACGCTGACCGAAGCCTATTCTGATCAATGGGCTGGAGTAAACGGCCCCGAAGAAGCCGGAGCATTTATTCAATTTATGTCATCAAACGATCTTATTTTTGTTGTACTGGGAGTAAGCCTGATCATCTGGCTTATCCTCCTGTTTTTTCTTTTTCGCGTAGATAAGAAAGTAACCAACCTCGAAGAACAAATTAAAAACAATCAAGAAGGATGAAACCAAAACTCATAATTGGTATCGTAGCTATTGTAGGATTTACCTCTCTGCTGATGTATAATTTTGGCGAAAGCATAAGTACATACACCACTTTTGAAGGTGCTTCCGAGAGAAGTACGGCACATATCCCCGGAACATGGGATGAGGAAAAAGGTGCTGAGTTTTCAATGGAAACCAAACGTTTTACTTTTTACATGAAAGATGAAGACGGCGTTTCCAAAAAAGTAGTTTACCCAAAGCCGAAGCCTAATAACTTTGAAGATGCCGACCAGCTGGTGGTAATAGGAGAAATGCGCGGAGATATTTTCTATGCAAATGAGATGCTGATGAAATGTCCTTCCAAGTATAACGACAATGATCCCGGCAGATTTGTAAATGCCTCCGACAGCTGACCTGAAAATTAGCTGACCCTCATTTTTACCTCTGTATCTTTTTTTTATATCAAACCCTTTTGCTCTGAATAATTTATGTTAGGAATTCTCGGTAAAGCCCTGATCTCTGCTTCTTTTGTAGCCTCTCTGTTTGCCATGATCTTTTATTTTGTGGCTGCCAATAAAGATGAGGAGAAAACCCTCAGAATCGGTAATTGGCTGTTTACTGCAAAAGTGGTTTTTCTGGTAGCCGCCTCAGGAATATTGATGAATCTGATCTTCAATCATCAATTTCAATTTTACTATGTGTTCAATTACACGAGTCTTGACCTGACTCCCCGCTATCTCTTTTCGGCCTTTTATGGCGGACAGGAGGGTAGTTTCATGCTGTGGATACTGATCTCAGGCTTTTTAGGATTTGGGTTGATGAAGTGGACCCGCCCACCATACAAAGGTCCGGTTCTTTTCTTTCTGACCCTTACCCAGGTCTTCCTGCTGTCCATGTTACTGGGCTGGGATATTTTTGGGTTGAAGTTAGGAGCCTCGCCTTTCCGAACCATAGCAGAGGAAATGCCAAATGCTCCTTTCCTGCAAACTAATCCTGATTTTGTACCTGCAGATGGAAGCGGATTGAATGATCTGCTGAAGAGTCCCTGGATGATGATCCATCCACCTATTCTTTTTGTAGGCTTTGCCATGATGACCATTCCATACTGCTTTGCCATGGCAGCCCTGTGGAAACAGAAATATAATGAGTGGGTTGGCCCGGCACTTCCATGGACCCTAAGTGCAAACGTAGCACTGCTGACCGCGATCTTCCTCGGCGGATATTGGGCATATGTAACGCTTTCTTTTGGAGGATACTGGGCCTGGGACCCGGTTGAGAATGCTTCATTGGTACCCTGGCTAATTGGTACAGCCGGCATTCATACCATGATCATACAGCGGAAAAGTGCGGTAGCACAGAAGTCGTCTATACTCTTTTCTATTCTTGCCTATGTGTTCATTGTATACGAAACATTTCTGACACGGTCCGGGATTCTGGGAAGCTCCTCCGTACACAGTTTTGTGGACCTAGGGCTTTATAATCAATTGTTAGCTTTCATGCTGGTTGTTACCCTGGTTGGATTGGGATTATTCTTCTGGAGATATAAAGAACTTCCCTCACCCGAAAAAGAGGCAAAGGTATTGAGCCGTGAGTTTATGACGGTTGCCGGCGCTATGCTTTTACTGATACTTGGTTTAGTCATTATTTTGGGAACAAGTTCACCTATCATAGGGCAGTTGTTTGTTGAGAATCCAACTCCTCCCGAGATCAGTTTTTACAACCGATGGAGTATGCCCATTGCTATGATCATGGCTATCTTCACGGTGTTGGGGCAATATCTCTTCTGGAAAAAATACGATGCAGAATCGCTGGCTTCGGCACTTATAAACCCGCTGCTGGTCACCAGTGTAGTTACCATTGCTTCCATCATTATCGGTGATGTCCGGAACCTGTATTACATGACCTACCTGTTCTGCGGGTATTTTGCCATTGTAGGTAATGCCTGGGTTTTGATCAGGCTTGCAGTACAAAAGCCAAAACTGATCGGAGGTTCTCTCACACACATTGGTTTTGGGATGCTTTTGGTAGGGATCCTGGCTTCTTCAGCATACAATGAGGCGTTGGTGGATCAGCGTACAGCAGATTATAATGCGGCTGTAGAACGTGGAGAAGTGACCGATGAACAGGGATTCACTGTCACCCAAAAAGAAGAAATGCTGGAGTTATATCTGGATGAGCCTGTAGTGATCGACAACCGTTATGTGGTTACCTATGAGGGCTATGAATTGGACAACAGCGTTCGCCGGGGCCAGCAGAATTATAAGATCAGATTCGAGCCTATTGATGGCGGAAAAGCTTTTTACATGCAGCCTGAAGTGTATCCGATGCTGACTTCATCATCTAACGAAAATATACAGTGGTCGGTAGATCCTGATGTTAGAACCGGGTGGTTCAGCGACATTTACTTATATGTGGGTGGAAGTTCGTATGTGCAGGAACAAAATGATCGTATTGCTGGAAACAACATGATGCAAAATGTGGCATCTCAGGATACCCTGGATGAGGGCCCTGAAGTTCAAACCATAGAATTCAACCCCGGTCAAACTATTGACGTTGGAAAGTTTAAGATCCGGTTTGTGAATTACTCACGAACTGATACTACACAGCTTCCGCCAAACACAACCATTGGAGTGAGGGCAGAGGTAGAGCTCATTCACCCCGCAAGTGGACGTGTATTTACCGTTGATCCTCTGTTTGCCGTTTACAGTGAACAAGGGCAAAGCTACATTTACTCTCCTCCGGCCTTTATCCCTGATTTTGATCTTGAATTCCAATTCACTCAGATCAAGCCTCAGGAAAACAGTATTGAATTGACAGTAACCGGTCTGGAAGAAGAATATGAACCGGAATGGGTGCTGATAGTAGCAGATGAGAAGCCGTTCATTTCTGTGGTGTGGGCAGGAACTTTCATTCTGATGGCTGGATTTAGCGTTTCCATTTTCCGACATTGGGGAAGAGAACGGAAGAAGAATAATGAATAACGAATACTCAACGTCGAACTCTTAACTTAAGATCAGTATGAGCAATGAGTTCAATAAATTTCTAAAGAAAGCAGACCCCGCCTCCGGTGTTGGTTCCGGGATGTTCGATGTTCAGAAGCTGTTGGTCTCAGTAATTATTTTTCTCTTCCCACTGATCTCTTTTGCTCAAACCCCGGAAAGTGTAGAGCTTCCTTCCCCAAGAGGAGCGTTTTTAAGATCGTTGGTGATGCCGGGATGGGGGCACTACTATGTAGATAATGAAAACTGGAATAGAGGTAAATATCATCTGGCGGGAGAGGTGGTTCTGGTACTTACGTACTTCGGACTCGATGCCAGGTCAGACTACCTCGAAAATGATTTCAGGACTCTGGCAGTGAGTAAAGCCGGGGCTGACCTTGTCGGGAAATCCCGAAATTACCAGATCGCGATCGGGAATTATGATAACCTGGCTTCTTATAATGATGCTCAGCTTAGAAACAGGAACTGGGATAATGTCTTTCCCCAAACACCGGAATATGAATGGAACTGGGAAAGCAGCGACTTGAGAGATCAGTACAGAGATACCAGGGAGCGGGTGGATAAGAATAGGAGTCAGTTGCCAACTCTTCTGGCCCTGATGGTGGTGAACAGGCTGGGAAGTGGCATAAGCGCCTTTGTACAGGCTCGAAACCGTTTGGAGAATATGCCTGAAGCTCGTTTTTCCTATCTGAATGAATTTGGAGAACCGGGACTTACTGCAAGTTTACGTTTTAATTTCTGAATCCTGTCTGATCGAAAAACAAACTAGCTAAAAGATATAAAAAGGGGCTTGATTGGCTTGAAAAACGCTTCCAAAAACCCTAATCTGATAAAAATTCAAATCTTAAATAAACCGATAGAATGGACGTAAAGAAAGTAGCCGTAATTGGTGGCGGAACCATGGGGAATGGAATTGCTCATGTATTTGCCATGAATGGATTTTCCGTAAATCTCATTGAAACCAAACAAGAATTTGCTGACCGTGCCATGTCAACGATCCAGAAGAACCTTGACCGTATGGTGAAGAAGGAAAAGATCGATGAAGGCAAGAAGAAATCAACTCTGGACAGCATCAGTGTATTTCTGGATATTTCTGAAGGTGTGAAAGATGTGGATATGGTGGTGGAAGCTGTTCCTGAAAATCTGGATATCAAAACATCTGTTTGGAAACAAGTAGATGAAGCTGCTCCCGACCATACTATTTTTGGATCCAATACTTCTTCAATTTCAATTACAAAATTGGCAGCATTGACTTCTCGTCCTGAGAAATTCATCGGGATGCACTTTTTTAACCCGGTGCCGGTAATGAAACTGGTTGAGATCGTTCGTGGCCTGCAAACCGATGACGACACCTATGATGTGGTTGAGGAGACATCCAAGAAGCTTCAGAAGGTTCCGGTTCCTGTAAATGATGCCCCCGGTTTTGTAAGTAATCGTGTGCTTATGCCGATGATCAACGAAGCGATCTTTTGTGTGGGAGAGGGAGTAGCAACCGCTGAAAATGTGGATGAAGTGATGAAGCTTGGAATGGCACACCCAATGGGCCCATTACGATTGGCTGATTTTATCGGGCTGGATGTATGCCTGGATATTTTAGGTGTTTTATATGAAGGCTTTAAGGACCCTAAATACCGACCTGCGCCGTTGTTGGTTAAAATGGTTGATGCCGGAAAGCTCGGTAACAAGACCGGAGAAGGGTTTTATAAATACGATTGAGCTAAAAAGCCTTAACAAATAATATAAATGGCCTGATGATTGTAACTTACTCATCCGGCCATTTCCTTTTAAGGGAAATGCTTTTGTTCAGGCAGCCAAAGAGTCATCCAGGATCTCATTGGATGAATAAATAACTTTATTCGCTTTAAGCAGAAGGTCGTGAAGTTTGCGACCGACCAGGTGCTGTACCTCATTCAGGCTTTTAGGTGTCACCAGTTCGTATTGGAAATAAGAGATGAGGTTGATGGCCGAGAGGTACCGGCCGTTTTCATCTCCGTCAATTTCAATGTGCCATCGGGTAATGATGTCATCGTCAGATAATAGATCGTTCACCTTTTTACTGATCGATTCCATCCAGCGGCTTGCTTTTTCAATACGGTAATTCCCGGCTTCTCCGGGTAGTTGAGGCTGACAGGTGTCAATATCAAAGAGCCAGCTCATTTCAACATCGATGGTAGGCTTTACAGTACTTTTGGTAAGTGTTTCAATTTTTAAAAAAGGATGACTGTCCATGCCTTCAAGTTCTTTGGCCATCGTTGTTTCCCGAAAACTGTCCCAGTCAAAGTTAATGGAAAGTGATTCCATGTAAGGGGAGGCATTATCCATATTGATTATTAATTCTAAACCGGTGGCGTGAATCTTATTATCTTCCCATGTCCGGAATTTATTTGTCTTGATCCCTCTTTTTCCTAATTGTGCTTCTACGGTATTAACGATAGAATTGAAGATCGGATAATGCATGAATCCTTAAAAACCCCCATCTTTTTTGATGAATTATTACGAACTAATATATCTAAAAAAGACCCTCAAAAACAAGTTGATCGGCTCAAGAATCGGACAAGCTGTAAGTCCATATAAAAACTATATTGAGTTTTTTGTAAGGTCATCCGAAGACCCGTTTCGGCTTTGTTTCAGTTCGGCTCCGGGCAATATAGCGCTATTTACGGATAGCCATAGAGGTGCAAAAAAAAGTAATACCATAGATTTCTTTGAGCAGATCTATGATGTTGAAATAACAGATGTTAGTATTCCTGAAACAGACCGCTGGTTCTACATTCATTTTGAAGATGGGAGCCGGCTTTCATTCCGATTGTTCAGTAACCGGGCCAATGTTTTTCTTTCAAAAGAGGGAAAGATCATAGAGGTATTCAAGGAATATGATGAGCCGGGAGATGAGCCTGCCGAACCCCAGGAACTGGACCTGCTGGAAGTAGAAGAAGATATCAGCAGAAAGAGTACAAAGAATAAGCTCACCGCTCTCAATCCCATGCTCCCAAGGCAGAACCTACAGGAGCTGATAAGTATTCATGAACTCGATGAGTCCGGAGTGGATGAACTTAAAAAGTTTGTGGAAGATATCTGTGATGAAATGGAGAACAGGGCCGTCTTCCGGTTATTGGAAAATGGAGAAACCACATTGCTTTCCGAAGAAACACTTCCTCTGAAAACCGAAAAAAGGTTTGATGGGGTGGATGAACTTATTCTTTACAGATACAAAACGTACTCCCGGACTCAGCGTTTGAAGCAGCGGAAATCATCGCTTGTTAAAAGTTTGAAGCGTAAAGTGAAACGAACTGAATCCGGACTTCAGAATCTGCATCAGGCTGATAAGGGATTGGAACGAGCTGAGAAATACGAGAAGTGGGGCCATATTTTGATGGCAAATGCACATCTGGGAAATGTAAATGATGAAGAAATAGAGGTAGATGATCTTTATGACGAAGGAAAGAAGGTCAAGATCCCTTTAAAGCAGGATCTGGATATCGCCGGGAATGCCCAGCGGTATTACAAGAAATCCTCCTCTGCTGAGCGTTCCTATGAAGAAGCAATGAACCGGATCCCGATAATGGAGGCTGAAAAAGAACAGGCTGAGAAGTTTCTGGAGGAAGCTAAAAGCATTACTAATTTATGGGAGTTTCAGGATTGGGAAGAGGAATATAAGGATGAGCTGAAGGAATTTCGGGATCAGGGTAGTTCAAATGACAATGAGGAGCAACTCCCATTTCATACTCTTGAGATCCAGGGATATCCTGTTTGGATCGGAAAGAATGCCAAGAGTAATGACACGCTCGTTCAAAAAGCACATAAAGAAGATGTATGGATGCATGCTCGAAAAGTGGCCGGTTCTCATTTGGTGATCAGAATGGGAAACGATAAAGGCATGCCGCCCAAAAGTGTATTACTGGAGGCTGCCTCCTATGCGGCTTATAACTCGAAGGCACGTGGTTCAAAACTTGCTCCTGTTATAATCACAAAAAAGAAATATGTGCGAAAACCCAAAGGTTCGCCACCGGGAGCTGTGTTGGTGGACAAAGAGGAAGTTGAAATGGTAACTCCGAAAAAACCTGCAAAATGAACGCTAATAAATTAGAGGATCACAAAGGAAGTATTTATCTGTGTGGATTCATGGCTTCAGGAAAAAGTACCCTTGGTAAAGTTCTGGCGGAAAAATTAGGATGGGATTTTCGTGATCTGGATACCGTTATTGAGGAAAAAGAGGGGATGCCGATTACAGAAATATTCGTGAAAAAAGGAGAAGATTATTTTCGCCGGAAGGAGTGGGAATATTTGCTTTCACTGACCAGGGAATTCAAAGGTATCGTTGCTTTGGGAGGGGGAGCTCTTCAGGATCAACGAATTGTAGATCACCTGAAAGTTCATGGTTTACTGGTATTTGTAGATACTCCAATGGAGCTGATCACAGAACGGGTTTACGACAGTGAAGAGCGGCCGATCTTGTTCGATGAGTCCGGGAAAATAAAATCCAAAGAAACTCTCTTTACAGAGCTGAAAGCCTTATATTCAGGTCGTATAGATCTCTACAAACAGGCGCAGATCACAATAAAAACTTCGTTATTTTCATCTGTTCAGGAAATGGCAGAGGCGGCCAAGGATAAAATTTCACGGCATGTCTGATTTAATATCGGTTCAAACATCTACAGAAAAAAAATATAAGCTACACTTCGGTTTTGATCTATCGGAAGAACTGGAGAGGTATGTTCATTCATATAGTTCAGATAAAGCGTTTTTGATGGTAGATGCTTTTGTATTGGAACATCACCGGGCTCATTTTGAGTCGGTACTTGGGAAGAAATTTTCAGAGCTTCATATTTTTGAAGTACCCCGCGGAGAGAAAGCTAAAAGCTTTTCCGTTTATCAAAAAGCAGTCGATTTTGTTCTGGATAAAGGTGTAGAGAGAAGCACTCCGCTTTTCGCGATCGGAGGCGGGGTAACCGGAGATCTTGCCGGTTTTGTTGCAGCCACTGTGCTTAGGGGAATCCCGTTGATCCACATTCCAACAACATTGCTTGCCATGGTCGACAGTTCCATCGGCGGAAAAACCGGGATCAATCACACCGTAGGGAAAAACCTGGTGGGGAGTTTTTATCAACCCGATGCTGTTTTTGCTGATGTCAAGTATCTCGAAACTTTAGCCGAAAAAGAGTGGGTGAACGGAACAAGTGAAGTATTGAAATATGGGATGATCCACAGCCCCGAAATTCTGGAACAAGTTAAATCGTTGTTAGATAACAATGAGTTCAATATTGGAAAGGCTTGGCTGCCTCTCATACAGGAAAGTGCACAAATAAAAGCGAATGTTGTTGAGGAAGATACTTTAGAGGCAGGCAAAAGAGCTTTTCTGAATTTTGGCCATACCTTTGCCCACGTTATTGAGCGGGAAGGAGCTTACAATGAATATTCGCATGGCGAGGCCGTTTATGCCGGAATGATAGCTGCAGTGTATGCTTCAAACATGTTGGGAGCCGAGATCGAGTTATCCAATTTATTACAGTTCAAATCGTTGTATACCTTTTCATTGAATAAGATCAGTTCAGATGCTGAGCAATTGACACTACAGATGAGATCCGATAAGAAAGTGAAGGACGAGCAAATTCAATTGATATTGCTAAAGAAAATGGGATCTCCCTATGTGTATAAAGTCTCCGATACGGAGTTTGTTGAACAATCATGGAATCATGCTTTAAAGATCTTTGAATAGTGACCTATCTACGCTGGCTACATAAATCCTGGAACGTATTTTGGACCTTTATTGGGGTTCTGGTTCTTACTCTGTCTATATGTATTGGCAGTATATTTGGAGCAATGCAGCTTCAGCCTGTTAAAGATCGCATAGCACTTGAATTGCAGGAGCAGTTCAGTAAAAAGTATGAAGGGGTGTTGACGATCGGTTCTATAAATGGATTCCTGCCATTCAATATTGAACTGGAGGATGTTATCCTGTATCAGGATTCTTCAGCTTATATCCCCGTTTTTGAAGCATCTGAAGTCTTTGCCTCACTGGATGTATTGTCGATCTTTAGAAACCGTATGCTGGTTCGTTCATTACGGATAAGTGATCCCACTACAGTTTTCGACACTCAGAATGATTATTCCATTGATAAAGCATTTTTGGTAAAGGATGATGCCGGGAATCGTGAATTTGATTCTTTACGGTCTGATTTTGGCTTCCAGGTGATCATTCCTTCCGTGGTCATTCAAAATGGTAACATTGTACTAAAAAATATTAGCAAAGCTGATAATGCTTTTACCTCTTCCGACAGCCTGCGTATTCAGGATATCCAAATGGATATGTTCTTTGAATTTACTGAGGATCAGCGTTTTATTGATATAAACAGAGTTCAATTCAACGCTCCCGAAGCCGGTTTGAGTTCGGTTGAAATGTATGGGCAGATCTATAATGATAATCAGTTTTTTGAGCTTAATGCCTTTAACATAAGTACACAAAATTCTTCAATACGTTTTAGTACCGAGGCAGATAACGTCAATTTCCTTGCAGGCAATGTTGTCGATCAGTTCATGAATTCTAACCTCAATCTGATCGTTGACCGGATACTCCTTGCTCCGGAGTATATTACACAGCTGAGACCTGATTTTCCAAAGCTGCCAAAATATCTGCAAGGATCCTTGTCGGCAGAGGGAACACTCAGTTCATTCAATATCAATGAAGCTGAATTAATTATGGGGGAGAGTTTCGCCAACCTTAGCGGAACTTTGGAAAACCTGACCAGCGCAGCATCATTTGGATATGACCTAAACCTTGAATCATTGATCTTGAATGAAAATGAACTTGCTGCTCTACAACCGGATCTGGATGAGGAGCAATTAGAAGCTATTGCCTCTGCAAGGTATACTGCTTTGGTATCCGGGCGTTTAGATTCTACAAATATTGCCGCCGATGTGGAAGGAGATCGTGGTCGTATTAAGCTGAATGGTGACATGGTCTGGGGAGATGACATCGCTTCTGATTTTACATTCAGCACTGATTCGCTTAACCTTGGTTATATATTTGATCAAAGAATTCAGAAAACAAATCTAAGTTTGGAAGGGGAATTTAAGAGTTCATCTTTTAACTTAAATAAAGCCAAAGGCGGACTGGTTGTTGAATCCGGAGAAGGGATGCTGGATAACAGGGATTTCAGCAGGATCTCAGTATTGATCAACTGGGATGAAGGATATATAGAGCCCGATGTTCGGGCTGATGTTCAGGGAGCAATGTTAACTGCCGGCGGATGGCTTGATATTCAGCAAGAGCAACCCACACTTTCGCTACAAGGGACTGCCTCCGGTCTGCAGCTAAAAGGGATCATCCAAAATGCTAATGTACGTCCTGTAGAGGTTGATCTTGAATATAACGCACAGGTGACGGGAAGCAGTCTTGATAATGCTATCGGGCAGCTGAGCATAGATGTAAAACAGGCAATTTCTGCAGAAGATACTTTAGACCGTCACCAACTATATCTGGATTTTAATAATGATGATTCCGAAAACAGAATACTCAGATTTACCTCAACTGCTTTTGATGCTTTAATAGAAGGGAGTTATCAGCCTTCTTCTTTAGCTGTATTATGGCCTCAGTGGAAACGGTACTTTATAGAACAGGTCAATGAAGAGATTTTATTTAAAGCAGGAGATTCATTTTCAGATTCCACGCAGATAACTCAAAATCAAAACCTGGAACTTAGTGGACGGGTTAAAAACCCTAATATTCTCAATTTCTATTTAGATGGTCTGCCACAAATGGCATCTTCAGCCAGATTTAGTTCCTCAATAAATGTCAATTCTTCTCAGGTACTCTTCAATAGTTCATTTAATGACCAGTTTACCAGATTTGGTGACTTCCAGGCAGACTCTTTGGTAGTTCAGGTTACCGGTGGGTTCAGGAGAAATGTTCAGCTCAAAGAGTTTTCCAATCTTCAGATTCAGGCGAATTCCAGCACTATAGACTATGATTTCATTGAAGGGAAGAGATTTACTTTACTGGCCAATTTCCGTGAAGACTCAGTCCAGATCACTACAAATATACTGGATATGTCTGATGGAGCATCTTTGGCATTATCGGGACGTGGACGTCTGCTAAATGATGCACTTACATTTCACATTCAGGAATTTAATTTGGGGACAGAAGTTTATAATTGGGTGAGCACCGGGGTGCCTGCTTTGACCTATCGTTCAGATGAGAAACTTATTTTAGAAGATCTTGTATTTGAAAATGAAGACCAACTTCTCCAATTGAATGGCACATTCAGTTCTTCTCCGGAAGACTCGGTAAATTATAATGTCAGATCCATCAACCTTGAAGAGATCTCGAATATTGTTGGGGGCAGGTTAAGTTTTGGAGGTATCCTTGATGGTAGTTTCACCACCCGAACCTTAACATCCGTTCCTACCGTTTATGGAGATGTAGATATTGAAACTCTTAGTGTTGGAGGTTCCCTGGTAGGAGATCTGAATCTTTTAAGTGAGTACAACTCTGAACTGGATCGATTTGACACCAATATTACTATTAGTACCGATTCGACCAAGTATCCGGAATATTTCGCCAATACAGGTCGAAGGGGACAGGAATTCAATATCGATGGATATATACTTGCTCCAACAGATGGGGGATTTCCGGAAGCCGACTCCTTGTATAAATTCGATCTGGACTTCGAGAATATTGATCTTTGGATACTCCCACTTATAGGTCCCAAAGTTTTTGCAGAAGGTTCCGGCTTGGCAAACGGTTCAGGGACCATTTGGGGAAATGCTGAAACCTATGACTTTAATGCAGACTTCATGGTAGGATCTCAGGACGCGGCTTACTTACGGCCTCAGTTCCTTGATACCTATTACTATGCTCAGGGTGAAATTACGTTCAACAGAGAAGACGGTTTGAATTTCAAAGACATCTACCTGATAGATCCCTCAGGAGGTAATGCGATACTAAGCGGTTATTACGATTTCAATGATTTTGCACCTGTTGACAGCATGAATATTAGCTTAGAAATGGATGAATTTCAGTTCCTGAATAGTTCATTCGACCCTACCGCGGCCTTTTTTGGGACAGCTTATGGTTCAAGTACCGTTACAATATCAGGAACCAATTTTGATCCTGTTCTGCGTACTGAGGAGCCTATGCGTATTTCGGATTTCTCAGAAATTTCTATTCCCCTGCTCGAAGAAACAGAGTTTGATGAGGATAACAGGTTTATCAGGTTTGTGGACTCTTTTGATGATGTTGGTCTTAAAAATGGAAGTTATGCTGCCCGGTCTGGGAACAGAGCCAATGGCAGCAAAGAAGAGACGCAACCTGAAGTTGATCTTTCCTTTGCTGAGCGATTTACACTCGATCTTCAGTTTGAAGCTGAAAACCCAATGACCGTCAGGCTTATCTTTGATCCTGTTACCGGCGATATTGTTACCGCAGAAGGTACAGGCCGCATGAGAATTTTGCTCGAAGATGAGGAAGTTTCCATGTTCGGGCGGTTTGATATCGAAGGAGGAAGATATCAGTTTGTAAGTGGTGATATTATAACCCGCCGGCTTGAGTTGGAGCCCGGTGGTTCTATTGTGTGGGAGGGGGACCCGGGAAATGCACGCTTAGACCTTAATGCTATTTATAGTGCACGTCCAGATATTACAACACTAAGTAATACCGGTACCAGGGATCCTGAAAATTCACAACGTGTTCCTGTTGATCTGGTGTTGAATATTTCCGGTACCCTTTCAAGTATCGAGAATAATTTTTTCTTCCGTCTGCCTGAAACCTTTGAATCTCAACAAAATTCAACGCTTTCAACACAAATTGCCTCCATCAACAGAGATGAAGACCTGAAATTACTGCAAGCTGCCAACTTTATGATCATGGGTAATTTCATTCCTATGTCGTCATCAGGCCAAACGCAGAATAACTTTTTTGGGGAAAATATCTCCGGAAGTGCAGCAGTGTTGAATCCATTACTCTCAAGTCAGGTTATTAACCCATTGTTATCAAATCAGGTAAATTCGTTATTGAACAGCGATTTGAGTAGTTTAGATGTAGACTTTAACCTTAATACCTATAATCAGGTTGATCTCGGTGTTGCACTGAGATTATATAACGATAAACTTATACTGCGACGAGAAGGACAAATTACAGGCCGGCAATCAAATATTGGAGATCTTGGAGCTACCTACAGGATCAACCGGACCTTTGCCATGACTGCCTTTCATCGTCAGGATCTCACCTTTGGAACGTTAAGCAGTACTGAACAATCACAACAATCTCAGGACATAAATGGGGTAGGGCTTGAAGCTAAAGTCAGCTTTAATACCTGGGATGAGTTTTTTAAACGGTTATTCTCACCTTTTAGAAAATTGTTTGGTTCAAAGGAGAAAGAGGAAGAAACAGAACAGAATCAAGAAGAAATAACAGAAATTAACAGGGTTCAAGATCCCTCGTAAAGATATTTTAATGAGTAAAAAAGAAAGACTAAGTAAATTTGAAGAGCTGATCATTGACCTGATCAAAAATAGCCCGGATAATAAATTAACGCGAGAGCAAATGATAAGTGTTCTCCGTTTAGAGAGTAATAATGAGATCAAAAAGCTGGATAAGTCACTGAGTCGGCTTTCAAACAGCAATAAAATTTCCAGAAAGGATAACTATGTATTTCTGGGAAACAATAAGAAGAAAACCAAGAGCAAAAATTCCGGTGGTAACAGTATTTATGAAGGAAAAATTGATATTTCTGTTCGTGGTACCGGTTATGTGATCACTGAAGAACTGGAAGATGATGTAATGATCTCATCTCGTGATGTAGGGACTGCATTGAATGATGATGTGGTTAAGATCCGTATCACCGGAAAGAATAAAAGAAGCGGACAACCGCAGGGTAAGATCCTTGAGATCATAAAACGGGGAAAGGATTTTTATGTGGGAACGCTTAAGAAAGTCAGCAAAGAGAACTATGTGATCGAAGCAGATGCTCAATCGGTACACACCAACTTTTTTGTACTGCCCGAATACCTGAATGGAGCTCAAGATGGAGATAAAGTGATCTTTGAGCTGGTAAACTGGGTGCATCCCAAAGCCCTCCCGGAAGGAAAGATAAAATCGGTACTGGGTAAGTCAGGATCAAATGACGCTAACATCTTATCGATATTAGCAGAAAATGATATGGTTGCCGAATTTCCTAAAGAAGTGGAAGAATATGCCCATCAAATCCCACTTGAAATACCCAAAGAAGAAGGAAAGAGAAGACGGGATCTGCGTGATGAAAATGTATTTACCATTGATCCGGAAGACGCTAAAGATTTTGATGATGCACTGAGTATCAAAAAGCTGGATAACGGTAATTATTACCTGGGTGTGCACATCGCAGATGTTACTCATTATCTCACTCCAAAATCAGTGCTTGATGAGGAGGCTTACAAACGCGGAACAAGTGTATACCTGGTAGATCGTGTGATCCCCATGCTTCCTGAAGTATTGAGTAATGGTGTATGCAGCTTGCGTCCGAATGAAGACAAGCTGACGTACAGCTGCTTCATGGAAATTGCTCCAAACGGAAAATTAGTGGATTATTCCATTGAAGAGACGATCATTCATTCCAAACAGCGTTTTACTTATGAGGAAGCGCAGGAAGTAGTGGATGGTAAAAAGCATAAGTTCAGCAAAGAAGTAACAACGGTAGCAGAATTAGCACGGATTTTACTTGATAAACGTTTCAGGGAAGGAGCCATTGATTTTGATAATCCGGAGCCTAAATTTGTTTTAGATGACGATGGTACTCCGCTTAAAGTGATCATCAAAGAGCGTATTTTTGCGCACAGGTTGATCGAAGAATGTATGCTCATGGCGAACAAAACGGTTGCCATGCATGTTGAAGAATTGAGAAAAAGTTCACAGAAAAAACGTTCGAAAGACCTGTTCCCATTTTTCTATCGGGTGCATGATAAACCCGATCAGGATAAACTGGCGGGTATTTCTGAACAGGTAAAACCCATTGGGATCAATTTTGATGTAGGGAAAAAAATCAGCCCAAAGAAAATAAATGATCTTTTAAAACAAGTGGAAAATACAAGCCTTGAGTACATCGTTAACGGTTTGATGTTACGTGCCATGGCTAAAGCAGAATATTCGCCCAATAATTTGGGACACTTCGGTCTTGGATTCGGACATTATTCACACTTTACAAGCCCGATTCGCCGTTATCCTGATGTCATTGTTCACAGGTTACTGAAAGGATATAATGCCGGAGCACGCGTTTACACTTACGATCAACTTAAGAAAGACGGTGAACATTGCAGTGAACGTGAACGGGTAGCAGTGGATGCTGAAAGGGACTCCGTTAAGTTGAAGCAGGTAGAGTTTTTGAGTAAGAAAACAGGTGAAAAATTTGACGGTATTATCAGTGGAGTGATGGAACGGGGAATTTTTGTGAACCTAAAAGACATTTATTGTGAAGGAATGATTAGAATAAGCGATCTTAAAGGTGACTATTATGTTTATAATGACAAACGTCATGCTTTAGTGGGGCGCAAAAGTGGTAAGCAATTTCAACTTGGTGATGAAATTCGTGTTCGTGTTAAAAGTACGAACTTGCAGAAGCGCCAAATTGATTTTGGATTAGCTTAGTAACATGTAATCGGTAGTAATATGAAAGTTAACATACTCTCTGTTTTAACATTTGTCGTTCTATTTCTGGTCTCAGGTACTTTACCTGCCTCGGCCCAATATTATCCCTTTGGAAAGAACAGGGTTCAATATGAGAACTTTGAGTGGAGGTATATTCAATCTACTCATTTTGATGTCTATTACTACGGATCCAAGAATTATGAGCTTGCTGAATTTTCGGCAAAGAGTATTGAGGCTGCATACAAGCAGTTAAGGGAAGATTTCAATCATGAAATTTCCAACCGAATAACGCTAATAGTTTACGATTCACATAATGATTTTGCCCAAACAAATGTAGTGAATCTGCCCACCAGTGCTGAGGGGATAGGCGGTGTGACGGATAAGTTGAAGAACCGTATGACCGTTCCTTTTGCAGGAGATTATGCCGATTTCAGGAGAACCCTTCACCATGAATTAGTTCATGCTGTCTTCAATGACATGTTTTATGGAGGTACGGTAAATTCCATTATCAGAAATAATATTCAGCTTCAATTTCCGCTATGGTTTGAAGAAGGTCTTGCAGAATACACTGCCCTTGGCTGGGATACCAACACCGACATGTATATCAGGGATGCAGTTATCAATAATTACCTTCCTGACATACAATTTTTAAGTGGGTATTATGCGTACCGTGGCGGACAATCTGTCTGGAATTTTATTGTAGAAGAATACGGAAGACAAAAGATAGCTGAGATCCTTCAGCGTATTAAAACGTCCAGAAGTGTTGAATATGGAATTCAACAAGCTACAGGAATGAATATTGAAGATCTTTCCGATGCCTGGGAAGATGCTCTACAGGAACGATATTACCCGGAAGTAGCTGAAAGAGAAAGAGTGGATATGATCGCTAATTTACTCACTGAGAGAGGGGAGTTCGGCACGTATAATACAAGTCCTGCAATATCTCCCCAAGGTGACAAGATCGCATTCATAACAAATAAACGCGGATATTTTGATGTAGTTGCTATCAGTGCGATAAATGGTGAGAAGCTTAAAACACTGATCAGGGGAGAGGATAACCCGGAGTTTGAAGAACTGAATATCCTGAATCCCAACATTACCTGGTCTCCTGATGGTCGTAAGATCGCACTTTCCACAAAATCAAAAGGCAGGGATGATATCGCGATCATCGACTATGAAACAAAAAAAGTTTCAAAGATCGAATTTCCGAATTTAGATGCCATCTCTTCTATCTCATGGTCACCGGATGGTAAAAAACTCGCTTTTGATGGCAATATTGGACCATATCAGGATATATTCGTTTACAATATGGAGACTGAAAAGCTCACCAACATAACCGGTGATTTCTTTTCAGATCAGCAGCCGGTATGGGGACCTAATTCAGAACAGATCTATTTTACATCCGACCGTGGAGATAAAGTTGCTTTGCACTCCTATCATATCAATTATGATCTGCTAAGTGATGACAGCATGTATCAGACAGATATTTATAGAGCAAGAATAAATTCAACTTCTGCAACCAGACTTACCGACACGCCGCTGTGGAGTGAGAAATCTCCAAAAGTTACTCTTAATGGCAGATTGGTTTATATCTCTGACCAAAATGGCATTCAGAATGTTTATGAATTTAATTTAAATACTCGTACTGCAACTCCTTTGACAAACCTTCAAACGGGAGCTTTTCAGATATCAATAAACGGAGATGGTTCACGTCTCGCTTTGAACTCTATTAATGAAGGGTATTTGGATGTTTTCTTACTTCGTTCTCCTTTTGAGAGAAGGAAACAAGGGGAGCTTTCTCAAAACTATTGGGCTCAACGCAGAGCATCTGAAACACAGGCCGAACGAGTACCGGCTACTAAATATGCCAGTGAGATGTTTGCGTCAGGTGCTACCAGAGATGAATCAGGTCCTGCTCAGGGCGCTCCGGATCCAGGCGAAGCTAATATGGCAGAAGCACAAGCAGATACTGTCGGACAACCTGAAGAAGATGAATCTGGTGAGATCGATTTTAGAAATTATGTCTTCAGTACTGAAGTGATGGAAGATACAACGTTGGTTTTGGAAGATGTGGTTAACTTTAATCCTGAAAACAATATCACTGAAGATGGCCGTTTTCAACCAAAGAACTACCGCCTAAAATTCTCTACAGATATCTCCTATAATCCAACCTTTGTTGCCTCTACCTATGGCTCTTACGCACTAACCCAATTTATTATCAGTGACCTTTTAGGGGATCACCAGATCGCATTGGGTACAAACTTTGTCTCTGATCTCAGAAATAGTGACTATTCTTTGCAGTATGGTTATCTGAAAAACCGGACAAATTGGTTCTTTTCCTACTTCCATTCCTCACGAAGGTATCAAACATTCTTCGGTGAGATCATTCGATTCCGTACTTTTGGCGGCGGTGTAAATGCACAATATCCAATTGATAAATTCAAGCGTATTGACGCCGGATTTTCTGCGATGGGAATCACCCGGGATTATAGTTCACTCAGTGATTTATTTGCAGGGTATTCAGTTGGGCAAGATTTTACAGGAAATGAACGAAGTATCTTCTTATATCCCGAGATTATTTTTACCAACGACCAGACCTTACCCGGCTTTTTAACACCCCGAGGAGGAAATCGTTATTCCATTGGTCTTTCCGGAAGTCCTGGAGCAGGGGAGAATGCACCTCAATTCGCATCTTTGTTGGCTGATTACAGAAAGTACGTGAATTTGGGATCACGGTATAGCATTGCTTTAAGAGCCTCCGGAGCGGTATCAGTCGGTCGTGATAAACAAACCTATTTCATGGGTGGAAGACTGGGGTGGATCAATCAGCGGTTCAACCAAACCGGACTTTCTTTTGATAAGTTAACGGACAGTTTTTTCACTGTTCCGGCTTTACCGGTTCGTGGTTATGCCTATAATAGTATTTACGGGAGCAATTTTTCTTTGATAAATGCGGAATTCAGATTCCCGTTATTTGCAGCCGTTGTACCGGGAGCCATTCCAATTCTTCCGTTGTATAATATTACCGGGGTTGCTTTTCTTGACGTTGGCTCTGCCTGGGGAGAGAGAATTAATTATGACATCAGTGATGGTGTAAATGAATACCCAATGCTTGATGAAGATGGAAACAGAGTAGTTAATAACGCCAAGCTTGATTTTAAGGTAGCCCAGGAAAGTATAGGTGAATATGATCTTCCTCAAGGAATTGCAGAAGCTCCTTACCTTGATGGAGACCTGCTTATAGGGGCTGGATTTGGACTCCGTACCATAGTATTTGGCCTGCCATTCAGATATGATGTCGGCTGGCCTTATCAGCGTTCAGGGTTTAAGAGAAAACCTATCCATTACTTCTCTATCGGTATCGACTTTTAAAGATCACCTTGAACCCGAGCGTAAAGTTTGCGCCTGTAGCAATCGGTGATATCGGTATTCCGGATCTTGAAAGTATACAAAGCTTGTATATTCCTGATTTTGACGGGTAATTGTGTCACTGAGGCTTAGATCATCGATGCCATCATTCCCGTCTTTTAATGCGTATTTATAGGTATACAAGCCTTGTTTGATCAAGGCCTCTGTTTCCCAATAACCCGAATCTTCATTATAGGTCAGCTTATGTTCTTCTGAAAGAAGCCACTGATTGAAATCACCTACCAGATACACTCCTCGAGAAGCAGAAAACTGCCCGCCATCCTGGAATCGAAATCGGACATTAGCGTAACGAGCCTCCGGAGTAGTTTTTGGGTCACTGAATATAGTGCTCCAACCCGTTGTAGGGTTTGAAGTAAAATTTAGAACATCTTCTCTTAAAATTACTTCCGGTGGGTTTTTCTCGGGAAGCCAGTCGATGATATTTTGCCCGTCAACAGAAAATTCATTTAATCTCAACCCGATGAAATCGAAATTTGAAGGGAAGGCGTTTTCTTCTGAAAGCTGAAATTGAGTCCGGTCTTGCTCACTGAAATCATAGTTCTGTGACCTCTTAGCATCACCCCAAAATCTGTTTTGAACGAAATAAAAGCTAAGGTCAAATTGGGGGAAATCAATGAAGTCAGGATACATAAATTCACTGAATGGCCGGTCAATAGCTTCTCCTCTGGGACCGGCATTGTATTTTGTCTCAACCCAGGATCTCATCTCTCCGGCATTCTCTGTTACAAAAAAGGGCAATGAAAAAAGTCGGGTACCGGTTGAGAAGTCAACAACATGAAGCATGAAATTCCCACTGGTCTTGAAATTCAGTTGACTTGAGGGAAATTCAGTCTCATAATGAAAGTAATCGGGAGATGAACGCTGGTTTTTAGTGCCCCCACCTATAATAAGTTCATTCATTCTTTCGAGATACCAATCCTGAGGAATATTGCTTGAATTCCAGTTCTGGTCATAGTGGGTGAAAGTAATTCTGAATTGCCCGGAAAGATCCGTTAATTCATCAAATGCCAAGACCAGTTTTTGAGAAGTTCCAAGTTCTATGACCGGAGGGTGATCGGGGTTTCCTTTTCGGTACAGCTGGATGCTTTTAATGGTTTCGGGAGCAGGAAGCTGGTTAGGTACGAGCAGGCGACTCAAATAATTTCCTGAGGGAACTCCATTGGTGGGAGGGGATATCCCGGCAGAACAGCCATGAATAAAAGTGCTAACCAATAAGAGTTTAAACAGAAATAGTGCCTTCGAATACAAAACGTGCAGGTCCGGTTAAAATAAGTTGATGGTAAGTGCTGGTATTGGGGTCAAAGTTGAAGGAAGCAAACAGGGAGCCCCCTTTGACCTTAACCTGATATTTAGCTCGTTTCTCCATTCTGTTCATGTGATGATGGGCAGCAATGGCAGATG
This sequence comes from Gracilimonas halophila, assembly GCF_042684365.1. Lineage (NCBI taxonomy): Bacteria > Pseudomonadati > Balneolota > Balneolia > Balneolales > Balneolaceae > Gracilimonas > Gracilimonas halophila. The sequence continues at coordinate 446,754 of NZ_JBHULI010000025.1, forward strand.
CCAATGCGCCGGTACCACAGGCTAAGGTTAGATCTTCAACACCCCGTTCATAGGTTTGCAATGATATTGAATCACCATGCTCACAATGCACAAAATTCACATTGCTTCCCGGCGGTTCCACATCTTTATGATAACGTAAGCTTCTGCCTGTTTGCACCAATTCATCTTCTTTATCCAGATCCGCCTTTTCCACAAATTGTATCAAATGTTCGGTTGCGGCATCAGCTTTTACCAAGTCCAACTCGTTGATCTGTACATCTTCTGGTGTTACATGAACCGGGAAATGGACGCTTACGCTTTCATCATCATGAACTTCTGCTTCATACACATTCTTATGAACATTGAAGGTCTGAGTGGCTCCAAACCCATTATGAAATGCAAACATTACCAAACACCGGGCGCCGTTACCACACATTCCCGCATCACTGCCATCGGCATTTCGATAGATCATTGTGTAGTCTACCTCCTCTTTTTCAGCCGGCTGGAGGACTAATATTCCATCAGCACCAATGCCAAATTTACGGTCACATAATTTTGGGGTGAACCGAATGATCTCATCAAGGTCAAAACCATACGTACGGTTGTCGAGAACGACGAAATCGTTTCCGGCACCTTCCATTTTGTGAAATACAATATCAGTCATGATTCTGTAAAAGCGGGTACATGTTTCCAGTTTTCTTCTTCGGGAATGATGGGGTCAAGTCCTCGCATTAACGTTGAGAATCTTAAAGACAAAACAATAAATATCAGCTTTGGATTCACATTTTGACGCAAAGCGGGCCGGAAAGAATCCAAATGAGTTATCATCTCTTCCAGGCGGGCATCATCCAGCGACTTTACAAACTTCTGTATCGACTCAAGTTGGTCGATATTGGTAATGAATTTCTTGTTGCCGGTTTCTCTGTAAACCATCAGGTCCCGGATATACATTTCAATGAGGTTAGTGATAGAGATCAATCCTTCAATGTTATTTGAGCTTTGCCAGTCTTGAACCAAAGTCGAAAGTCCGATGGCATCCTGACTGAACGCCATACGAAGAAACTCAACCACGCGATCACGATTTTCCCTGAGCTTGCTGATATCAAAAAAGCGGGTCATAGCATAGTTTCCGCCTGATACCCGGGCCAGATAAGCTGCTTCATCGGGTTGCAATCCATCAACTTCGATCAACCCTTGTTCTACTTCTTTATCCTTTAGTGTGCCGAGCGGAATATGCTGACAGCGCGAAGTAATGGTAGGCAGAAGGCTCTCGTAGCTTTCGGTTGTCAAGATGAACATAAGCCGGTCTGAGGGCTCTTCCAGCAGTTTAAGGAAAGCATTTGCTGTTTCCTTCCTCATGGTCTCTACTTGAGTAAGGATGATCACTATACGATTGCCTTCATTGGGTTTCAGCTTAGCAATAGGACGGATATCGTCCCGAAAATAATCGATGGGGTAGAAGGCTTGTAAATTCTTTGAAGACTCATCATCAAGAGAGGGCCGCTGAGAAAAACTGATGATCTCGTAAGGATCCTTGGCCAATAACTGCAGACGGTCTCTGAGTTCTTCCGTTTTGGCGGAAGTTGGTTTTGGAATAAAAACATGAATATCCGGATGGGTAAACCAGGAGGATTTCTTAGACTCTTTATTTTCCCCCAGATCACTAAGATGATCAATACCATTAATTGCTTCAGCCAGGGCAAGTGCAAAAGCAGTCTTGCCTACACCCGATGGACCTGAAAGGAGGTAGGCATGACTTACACGCTCAGAGGCGAGTATTCGCTCCACCTGTTCTTTAGCACGCTGCTGCCCAATAATACGTCGGTTTCCAAATTTAAATGGCATGTTTATCAAAAAGTTAGGTATTTGGTCATTCGTCTTTGGTCAATGGTCATTGTTATTCTTCCCAGATATAATCAAAAAGTAAAATTCCTGCGGTAATCGTAACACCCGCAAAACCTATCAAAGCGGTAATGTTATTCAATGATCCGTCTCCTCCATCTATAAAAGCGGTTTTGCTGATATCGGCAAGTAATAGAATAAGTGGCATGAAAAGAGGGATGCTTAACACTGAAAAAATTGCTCCCTTTCGATCGGCCTGAGAGACCACAGCTGCGGTCATGGTGGCGACACCGGAAAGCCCGGCTGTCCCAATAAATAACATGATCAGGAATGCCGGCCATGATTGTATCTGCAAGTTCATCAAGAAAATATATCCGGCAAAAGTAGCAGTATTTATAAGTAAGGTGAACAGGAAATTATACAGCAGTTTCCCGGTATAAACGGTGGTGCCGGTAGCATATATTCGAAGAAGGTCAAACGTTTTTTTATCGGTTTCGGATATAAAGCTTCGACTCAGGGCAGACAGAGCAGCAAATAAAATGATGATCCATACCAAGCCGGATTTAGGTCCCGGCTCAAGCTGATCGGCGCGAAGAGTGAAGAGTACCAAAAGCATAGCCGCTGCCACAAAAGCCAGAACCATATTGAACGCAAAACGGGTACGCAGTTCAATCTGCAGATCTTTCCTTAAAATGGTGAGGGTGCTTCGAATCCATTGCATAGCCAAGTTTAAGAATTTTGGGTGGTTATTGACAGGGGAAATGCACCGATAATTAAACAGGCTGCATGCAGCTTAGAACGGTATTCCAACCCTGAAGCCGGAATTCTTGATTCCAAGTTGATACGATTTGTTTCTGTATTAATTTTCCAGTTGCTCCAAAACCAGTTCAATCGCCCGGCTCAATTGAGGATCACTTCCGGTCAACCGATCTTTGAAAGTGTTTGCTACTTCAATATCAGGTTGTACACCGGTTTGCTCCAGATTACGTTCATCCTCCAGAGTGTATACACCCCAGGATGGGAGACGATAGAAAGAGCCGTCAACCAGTCCTTTACCGGAAGTAAAGATGATCCAGCGATAAGTTTCAGTTCCAACTATGGTTCCCAATCCCAATGCCTTAAATCCGGCCGCAGTAACTTCAGCATCACTCAGCGACTGTTCGTTCTGCAGTAGAATAATAGGCTTGGCAGCAGGGGTAAAGTTTGGCTGAGAGGCAAAATCACCATTCCGATACTTCCATTTTGCATAAGGCTGCTGTGAAAGGAACTGCAGCACATCATTATGAACATTTCCCCCGGTGTTATAGCGAAGGTCCAGAATAAGGGCATCGCGTTGGTAAGCTTCCGAAGTCATTTCCACCAAGAAGTTTTCCAGCTCTCCGCCTCCCATATTCTTCATGTGGACGTAGGCGACTCGTTTATCGGTTTCCGAATCCACCATGTTCTGTTTTTCATCTACCCATTCATCGTAAAGATCATTACGCGTAGAGAAATAAGATTCAGGATGGATTTTAGTTGTGAAGGAATTATCTCCTCTTTTGAAGGTGAGTGATACTTCCTCGGGCATGGAAGGTCGGTTAAAATACAGTTCCCTGTTTTTGCTGCTATCAACTTCTTTCCCATCTATGGCAGTAAGTACATCTCCGGGCTGTATGTCTTTCCCGGATACATCAGCTGCACCATTTTTGACTACCGATGCAACTTGATAAGGATCTTGGTTCTCAAAGCCGAGGCCGGTAGATATGGAAATGGAGGAATGGTATTCCTGTTCTTCTTCACCAAAGGTGTTGAATCCCATGTGTGATGAATTCAGCTCACCGAGCATATCATTCATCATACGGCTGAAATCATTTCTATTGTTTACAAAGGGGAGATAGCTCCTGTATCGATCTCTGACAGATTCCCAATCAATACCATGGAAAGTCTCGTTATAAAAATTTTCCTCGATATTGGCCCAAAGTTCTTCGAACATCTGGTTGAATTCGCCCCTGAGATTTCGTTTGAACTCAAAGGAAGTATTAATTTCTGTTGCTTTGGCCGAGGAGGGGTCAAGTTCATATACTTTTCCGGAAGACAATCCATACAGGCTTCCATTTATTTCGAAAATATTTCCTACAAATCGAACCCCGTCAAATTTTTTGGTTTCAGGGCTTTCGAAAGGCTGAAGTGTTGTCACATACAAACCGGTATTTCCTTCATCGTGATTGCTTAGGTAAAGCACCATTGTTTTATCTCCGTCTTGCGTAATAAAGGGAGCAAATTGAGAACCGAAATTCTCACCAATAACATCAAGCCTGTGCATTAAACCATCGGTGTTGATGGTAATATCTACCTTTTCTTCAGCTTCTTCTTCGTCTTCATTCTCGTCGTCCTTCTTTTCCTCCTCTTTAAACAATTCATCAAGTCGGTCTGATTTGTATGGTTCTTCATATTCATCTAAAGCCATCCGGAAGAGATCGGTTTCACCGCCTCCACGAGGATAGGATGGATTTGTTCGTGACGAGGAAAAATAAATGTATTTGCCATCCGGAGACCAAAACGGATCGGATTCGGAAACCCCGGTCTTGGTCAGGTTAATTACTTCCCCGGATTCGATATGGTAAGTGAATACGTCGTGTTCAAAATCCCTGCGTGCTGTATAGAGAACATATTCATCGTTGGGGGAGAAACGAGGCTGTTGATTCTGGAATCCCCAGAATTCATCCTCTACAATGGTTTCGCTTTCCATCGACTCCAGTGTGATCAACCTCAGTTCGTTACGTCCGCTCAGATAAATGCCTTTGCTTCGATCAGAATTAAGTTCAAGTGCTCTGTTGTTAGCATTATCATCTGTTATTTGCTTCTCTGAACCTGACCCATCTGCGGCAACTGTAAACCAGTTTTGATAACCATCTTTAGTTTGATTGAAGATCAGGGTTTGGTTGTCTTTCAGCCACTTTACCTCAAGAACTCTGCCAAGGTCATTGGTCTTAATTTGGCGAATAAATTTACCTTTTATATCAGCGACAAAAAGCTCACCGCGAGAGGTGAAAGCCAGTTTCTTTTTATCCGGAGAAACGTCAAAGTATAAAACCTCATTTTCTACATTAAAACTTTGTTCTTGAGCTAATGTGTTATTTTTAAAAATAGAAATCGGAACAGCGGATGACTTTCCGGAAGCTACATCGTACGTAAATATTCGGTATTCTTTTTCAAATACAATGGTTTGTCCATTGGCACTGACTCTTGGTCTGATAACGGAAGTCTCAAAACGAGTAAGTTGTTCTTTTGAACTTCCATTCAGTCTATAGAGGTTATACTCTCCATTAAATGTATCGGATACATAATACATGTTTCCATTTCGGTCTACAGTAGGCCACATGTCTTTACCTTCCCAGCTGGTGTGTTTGGTGAAAGCTTGATCGTTGGTATTATAGGATTTGATATCAGGATTAAACGGCCCTTTATATTTTTTACGCTCAGGAAAGATGAAGCTTTCCCATGATTCATTAAAAAAGTAGGTTTTTTCTGTTGGGTGTTCTACAAGATTATGAACGTTGTTGTGATAATGTCCAAATAAACGCTTAGGTGTGCCGCCTTCAATTCCTACGGAATAGGCACTTACTCGATTGTAACGACCTGATCGAAAATAAACAGTTTTGGAATCCCAGCTCCATGATTCAACCTGATCGCCTGCCTGATGATAAGTTAGCTGTCTTATTTGTCCGCCGTTCAATGGCGTAATATAAACATCGTCATTTCCATATTGATTGGACGTAAACGCCAGCCATTTACCATCCGGAGAGATACTTGAAGCCGATTCTTCCCCATCCATTCCGGTAATCCGAACTGCCATACCACCTTTGGCAGGTACTTTCCATAGATCGCTTTCATATGAGAACACAATGGTGGATCCGTCAGGAGAGATGGAAGGTTGGGTCGTAAACAGAATTTCATCTTGTCCAAAACCGTTAGTAGAAAAGAACAGAACAAAAAGTGTGGTAGTTAAAACAGAGTTGATTAGTCGTAGCACGGCATTTCTATTTTATTATTTATTCTTTAAAAGGTACTTAAACGAATTAAAATGACAAAAGTTAACTATTGTCTAAAAGTTGGTTATGGTACAGTGCGCAGGATTAAGGGGTATTTATAAAACAATGCAATTAATCTTTGATTGATTGTCTGTTCGGTGCCTATATTCGATGGCTGTCAATCGCATCATTTATTGTTAAGGATTTTTTACATGAATTTATTTTCGTTGTTAGATCAGGTTACTGTGCTTCCCAACTTTGTTGTTGGCTCTAAAGAAGAACTTATTAATGCTCTTGTGGATGCTTTGGAAGAAAAGATGGAGTCCGGAGAGCAACTCGAGGAAGTACATAAAGCGGTATTTGAACGGGAAGAGATCATGTCAACCGGAGTGGGTAAAGGGCTTGCAATTCCGCACGCTAAAACAAAAGCTGTAACAGAAAACCTGGCTGCTTTTGCTCTCCTAAAAGAACCTCTTGATTTCGATTCTATTGATAATGAACCGGTTCGTCTGGTTTTTTTGTTGGTAGGGCCGGAATCAAATAATAGTCAGCATATTAAATTATTGAGCCGTATTTCACGCTTGATGAACAGCGGGTCGTTCAGGGAAAAAATTCTTGGTTGTACTTCTACGGAAGAGATCCTTGATGCTTTTCAAGAAGAAGAAGAAAAATATTTCGTGAGTTAGATGAAGCATTTTCTTCGCCTTTTTTATGTCTTGATCTTCGTAAGCAGTGCTGAAATCGTCAGCGCTCAAAATATCTCTTCCATCATTGACGGATCCTCAAATCAGGAAGCTTTTTGGTCGGTTACAGTAAGAGATGACGCCGGCCGGATCTTGGAAAGTCTGAATTCTGAGAAAGCAATTATACCTGCTTCAAATCAAAAGCTTATCACAACGGCAGCTATTCTTGATCATTTTGGAAGTGACTTTAGATATCAAACCAACATCTACGGAGAAGGGGAGCTGAGCGGAGATACCTGGAATGGTAATTTGGTTATTAAAGGAAGTGGAGATCCTTCTATAAGCGGAGACCTTTATGACGATGACCGCTTCTATGTTTTTAACCTCTTTCTGGAGCAGCTTCAGGATCAGGGTATTAGAAAGATCGAGGGGAACCTGATAGCAGATGTCTCTTTATTCGATGAACAGGTATATCCCAAAGGATGGGATTGGTATGATTTTTCATTCTATTACGGTGTTCAGATCAGCCCGCTATCCTTTAACAATAATGCCGTCGATCTTGAGGTATTTGCGGATGGTGAAATAGGTGAAAAGCCTCGGATAACCTGGTTTCCCGATAGTACCGATTATGTTGAATTTATTAATGAGCAAGTTATAACCAATCCCAATATTGACTATGATGAATATTATCGGCGCGAGCTTGGAGGGAATCGGATCGTTTTGGGGAGTACATTGCCACAGGGGTATTATGAGGACGAATCACTTTCTATTGACAACCCTCCTATGTTTTTTCTGGATTCTTTTAAAAAATTCTTACACAAGAATGGTATAGAACTGGACGGCTTCTTAGTGGTATCAGATAAAAAGCGGGAAGTTTCTTCGCTTAAAGTACTTGCTACCCATAGCTCAAAGCCTTTGTCTGAATTGGTTAAGTGGACCAATAAAGAAAGCGATAATTTTTATACAGAAATGATGACCAAAACGCTTTCAGCAGATGTGAGTGGACAACCGGGTACTTTTGATCACGGGATTGAAGAGGTCCGAAATTTTTTATTTGGTATGGGAGTTGATACCGCTTTTGTACAAATGAACGATGGGTCAGGAATGGCAGGCGGTAATTTCAACAAGACAAGTATTATCTCTAATGTTCTGGCTAAGTTTCAGGATCATTCTGATTTTGATGCTTATTTCAACAGTATGTCGGTAGCAGGAATTGATGGCACCTTACAGCACAGGATGAAGGGGACGCCGCTCTATAATAATTTCAAAGGGAAATCCGGTTTTGTAACAGGAGTTCGAACTCTGAGCGGCTATTTTGAGCCTAAGTCAGGGAATAGGATCATCGTTAGTATTGCTGCCAATAATTATATATCTGAGAAAGTGAGACCGATCGATGCCGTCCATGAACAGATTTTGATGTACCTTTATAACAAATACTAAGTTTGTTAATAGTTATTCGTACATGATATATGAACGAGTAATTTTTTTCATTAACCAGTAGAACATGTCCGATAAAAAAGCTCACATATTGGTAACGGATGATGAAAAAGCCATTCGTAATACCTTGGAAGAGATTCTTCAGTTTGAGAATTATGAGGTCTCTACTGTAGATAGCGGACAGGCGGCGCTGGATTTTGTACATGAACGCTCTGTAGACCTGATGTTCCTCGATATAAAAATGCAGGGCATGGACGGACTCGAAACGTTAAAAAGATTACGTGATTCCAGTCATGATTTCCCCGTGATCATGATCTCAGGACATGGCACCATAGAAATTGCAGTAGAAGCAACTAAAATGGGAGCCTATGATTTTCTGGAAAAACCCCCGGATCTAAATCGTTTGTTGATATCTGTACGTAATGCACTATCAAAGCAAGATCTGGAACGGGAATACAAGCAGATCAAGAAAAAACTGCCGAAGATCCAGGATATCATTGGTGAAAGTAAACCCATCAACAAGATCAAATCTCTGATCGAGAAAGTAGCCCCAACACAGTCTCGTGTTCTGATTACCGGGGAGAATGGAACAGGAAAAGAGTTGGTAGCAAAGTGGATCCATGAAAAAAGCCCGAGAAGAGCAGGAGCTTTTGTGGAAGTAAACTGTGCGGCTATTCCCTCTGAACTCCTCGAAAGCGAACTTTTTGGACATGAGAAAGGAGCATTTACAGGAGCCTCTGAACAACGGATCGGTAAATTTGAACAAGCTGATGGTGGAACCTTATTTCTGGATGAGATAGGAGATATGAGTCTAAAAGCACAGGCCAAGGTGTTGCGCGCGCTTCAGGAAAATAGAATTACCCGTGTGGGTGGTAACGAATCTATTTCAGTAGACGTAAGGATCTTGGCAGCTACAAATAAAGATCTTGAACAAGAGATCACAGATGGAAACTTTCGGGAAGATCTTTTCCACCGTATCAGTGTGATTCCTGTTAAAGTTCCTCCATTAAGAGAACGAAAAGAGGATATACCTGCCATCGCCAAGGCATGCCTGAGTAATTTACAGGAACAAGATATTAGTTTTGCGTCGGTTTCATTTACTGCTGACGGCCTTAATGCCCTGCAGCAGAAAGAATGGAGTGGTAATGTCAGAGAATTGCAAAATGCCGTTGAAAGATTAGGTATTTTAACATCCAATGATGTGATAGATGAAAGCATCGTGGAAGAGGTTTTGAGATCGAGAGAGCTTGGATCAGATGACCTTGGGAAGCTTGCAGATCAAACCAATGACTTTCAGGATTTTAAAGAATCAGCAGAACGGCTATTTTTGATCAAACAACTTGAAAAGAATAACTGGAACATCTCTCAAACTGCAGAGGCCATTGGGATTCAGCGAAGCCATATGTACAATAAAATGAAAAAATATAATATAGAACGATAGCATGAGTGCAGAAATCATTGACGGAAAGAAAGTAGCCGGATTGGTAAGAGACCGGATTCGGGATGATGTTAACGACTGGACAGCCAAAGGTAACAGAGCTCCATTTCTCCAGGTAATTTTGGTAGGAGATGACCCCGCTTCAAAAGTATATACAGGCGCGAAAACACAGGCTTGTGAAGATGTAGGTATTAACACCCATACAGAGATCCTTCAAGACACCATTTCCGGAAAAGAGCTGAAGTCCATTATTAAGAAATACAACGAAGATGATTCGGTAGATGGGATCCTGGTTCAGCTCCCGCTTCCTTCACACTTATCTTCCCATGATGTAATTGAGAGCATTGACCACCGGAAAGATGTGGACGGTTTTCACCCCATGAATGTGGGAAGACTGACCGTTGATGAACCTTGCTTCAGAAGTTGTACCCCTGCCGGTATCATGGAGCTTTTCAAACATTACAGTATTCCGGTAAAAGCAAAACATGCCGTGGTAGTGGGTGCCAGCAATATTGTAGGCTCACCAATGGCGATCATGCTTTCCCGCGAGAATTCATCAGGCAAGGCGACTACCACTATCTGCCACAAATACACCAAAGATCTTACCCAACATACCATTTCAGCCGATATCTTGATCGCAGCGGCAGGACAACCTCATCTTATCAAGGCAGAAATGATCAAGGAAGGAGCTGTGATCATTGATGTTGGAATTAACCGCATCGCAGATGAAAACTCAGAAAAAGGCTACAAGCTGGTAGGAGATGTCGATTTCGAATCCGTTAAGAAGAAAGCAAGCTGGATCACTCCAGTACCCGGAGGGGTAGGGCCTATGACCGTAGCCATGCTGATGAAAAATACACTTCTGGCGGCTAAAAAGAGCATTTACCCGGAGTAATATCTTTTTTGTTATTGGGGTGACACTATGCTGTCACTCACTGTCATTATCATTGAGTAAATCAAAAACAAAACTCAACGATCATGACAAGCAACGCATTATCAATCACTCCTAAGCAAAACAAAGAAACCGCTCTATTTGCCGTACCTGTTCTGAAGCGTATTCAACAGGAAAGCATCGAAGAATATAATGAAATGCAGCAGGCTTTTAACCTCATGGGTTGGGGCGGAATCCCTGATACACTCAAGATCGAGATCCATGAAGATGTTAAATACCTGGTAGAAGAACTCAAGGGACGGTTCTCATCCTGTGATCCTTTTGTTCAACGCCGCCGTAATTCAATCCACTACTGGGTGAGCTGTTATCAGGATGGGATTTGCACTCTTGAAGCGGCGATCAAAGCATTAAAAGTGAAAGCTTTATAGGTATGAACTGTTTGATGAGGGTTTAAAGGCTCAGGATCTTGTTTTTGATCTTTGAGCCTGACTTTCATCCGGTTCCAGTGGAGCATCATCCATACTGATTCGGTTTTGCACCGGCCGTTCAAGTACATCTGTTATCAGATGCATAATAGATTCAAATTTCTTTTTCTGTTTGTTGAAATAGTATTTGAGAGCACCCATAAAACCAAAATAACCGCCTATTGCTCCTATGGAAGAGAGTAATAAATAAGTAGTTTTTGGCATCCCAAAGGCTTTTAGAATAAGAGCCAGTCCAAGTGCTCCCAAAAAAGCGGAAAGAAATAAGCTGGAGCCTCTGAATTCATCCCAGTTTACATATTGAGTGATCTTAGTTTTTTTATCATTTGGAACAACAGTTACACGCCTGACACTCTCAAGCCCGTTTTCAACTTGCTCCCAGTCATAACTTTCCCCCATTTGTTCTATCGTTCCCTTTTGGCCTGTAAAAGCATTCAGCTCAGGAAAGAGTTGGTCAAGCTTAAGGTCAGTTATCTCTCTGTTTATTATGATCGATGATTGTAATTCTCCGTTGCCTGTCAACCAATTGAACCGTTCATTAGAACGATTTTCTACACTGTTAATGGCTTTGTTTAACACCTCTTCAGAAATACCGACCTCGCCTGCAATTTCTCTCAGTTCCTCAGAAGTAATACCTTGTTCTTCGGAGTTGGATTCTTTTTTTGAACGCTGGATCTCAGAGGCTTTCGATAAAATTTCCCGAATCTGTTGATGAGTAAATTCTTTATGTGCCATTTTTATTGAATTATTAACAAATCAGCTTCATGAACCTTTAAGTATATATAATTTTGAGTAATCTCATCAAGCAAACCAATGGAAAGTTGTACCTGTAACATTGATTGGGTTGCTGTTGTGAGAATGTTGACATGATTTGCGATCTAAGGTTGAAAATCAAACAACTTTAAGCATTTCTTTCTTCCGCCCTTTCTGATCCGGTTTTTTCCTGTGACTGGTAAACATTCCGATTCTCAATTTCGATTGAATTTTGGGAGGCTCCAAAAGATTGGATCTTTTTGGAAAGTACATTGGTGAGTTTTGTAAGCTGTGTCTTTTGTTTCTGAAAATAACTTTTAAGAAAAAAACGGCTCATGGCAAATCCGCCTAATCCGAAAAATGGAGCTATCATCAAAGCTAATTGCTTACCACTAATTTCTTTGAATGGAATTAGTGCAACGACGAAGCCGAAGAAAAAACTAAGGAAACTGGCAAGTGTTTTAAAGGGACCCCAGGAGGAAACCATCTGAATTTTGGTCTCTCCGTTTTTTGGAGTGAAGGAGAAATGCTTGTACCCAAAATCACTTTTACGTTGTTCCCATTCGTACGTTTTTCCGGTTTTGTTGATCTTACCGATTCCTCCGGTAACTTTACGAATCTCAAGAACGAGCTCTTCCCATTGCTCGTCAGTAATTTCCCCCTTAACGGTAGAAACATCCTGAATTCGGGACGTTCCTTTAATAAGATTGTAGGTTTGTTCATTGAGATCAGGTTCATCGATAGAGTGTAAAGCTTCTAAAAGAACCTGTCTGCTGATTCCAACTTCTTCGGCAACATGAATAAGTTCCTCTTCAGTCAAGCCTTCCTGATCATCGAAGAGATCTTTGGCTGTCTGAATCTCAGAAGCTTTGGTTAAAACTTTACTGATCTCTTTTTTGGTATATGTTTTTGAGTGGGACATAAGCATAATTTTGGAGGCTCTACGTAAATCCGCTAAAAAATGTTATTCAATGCGGAACTTCCACAGAGATATCCTTATCTTTGAAAAACTGCAAGCCAAACTTTTTCATGATGTATAAAATGAACAATTCTTCTCCCTTCGAACGTATTACCCGCCAAGGGCTTACCTATGATGATGTGCTCCTGGTTCCAAATTATTCAAAAGTACTCCCGCGCGACGTGGATACTACGGTTCAGCTGACACCAACGCTCAAACTCAACGTCCCGATCATGAGCGCCGCTATGGATACTGTTTCCGAGTATCGCCTGGCCATTGCTTTGGCACGTGAGGGTGGTATTGCGATACTCCACAAAAACATGAGCATCGAAGATCAGGCTGAGCATGTTCGCTTGGTGAAAAGAAGTGAGAGCGGAATGATCGTAGATCCGGTTACTTTGAAGGAAGGGGCAACTGTGCGTGAAGCGCGTGCTCTTATGAAAAAGCAGAAGATCGGAGGAATTCCAATTGTGGATGATGCAGGAATTCTGGTAGGTATCGTTACGAATCGAGACCTTCGGTTTGAGTCTGAGATGGGAAAGAAGCTCGGTGATATCATGACGCATGAGAAACTATACACCGCGAAAGAAGGAACCAACCTGAAACAGGCAGAACAGATCCTTCAGCATTATAAAGTAGAGAAATTGCCTATTGTTGACGGTAATAACAAGCTGGTGGGATTGATCACTTTCAAAGATATAGAGAAGAAGATGAATTTTCCGAATGCCTGCAAAGATGAAATGGGAAGACTTCGGGTTGGCGCTGCAGTTGGCGTTACTCCGGATACCATGGATCGCGTAGATGCCCTGGTTGCTGCAAGTGTAGACGCCATAACAGTGGATACCGCACATGGGCATTCCCAAGGTGTACTCGATACTATCAAAAAGATCAAAAAGGCATACCCTGATCTTAATGTGATAGGAGGTAATATAGCAACGCGATCCGCAGCTGAAGCTTTGGTGGAGGCCGGAGCAGATGTGGTTAAAGTAGGTGTTGGGCCGGGCTCAATTTGTACCACTCGTGTGGTAACCGGAGTTGGAGTACCTCAGTTAAGTGCCGTAATGGAAGTAGCTGAATTCACAAGGGAAAATGGAATTGGATTGATCGCCGATGGAGGGATCAAACAAACCGGTGATATCCCCAAAGCGATAGCAGGCGGAGCAGATGCCGTTATGATGGGATCTATGTTTGCAGGTGTGGATGAAAGTCCAGGCGAAACCATCATTTATGAGTCCAGGAAGTATAAGTCATATCGCGGTATGGGAAGTATAAGCGCGATGAATAAAGGCTCTAAAGATCGTTATTTCCAGGATGTGGAAGACGACATCAATAAGCTGGTTCCGGAAGGAATTGAAGGCCGTGTACCATTTAAAGGATACTTGGGTGAAGTGGTTCATCAAATGACAGGCGGACTTCGGGCTGCTATGGGTTACGTAGGGGCTCCTAATATTGATGAAATGAAGAAAGCAGAGTTTGTGCAGATCTCAGCTGCGGCATACAAAGAAAGTCATCCGCATTCTGTACAGATCACGAAGGAAGCTCCGAACTACTCAGTCTCCTGATCGGCTTTGTCCGGCATGAAGAACGTACTGTTCATTGTCTACTATTTCCCGCCTATGGGAGGGAGTGGTGTACAGCGACCACTCAAATTCATTAAGTATTTACGAGAGTTTGGATGGAATCCTATCGTTCTTTGTCCGGAACCCGGCAGGTATCCCTATTTTGATGAAAGCTTACAAAGAGAATTAGAGGCTATTTCACCTGAGGTAATCAGGATTAAGCCCAAAACCATTTTTCATTATGGGACAGGGTCATCCCCCCGTAAAAGAGTAACTGTTTCCAACAGAATAGCTAAAGCCATTCGAAGAGTACTGCGCTTTTTCATGTACCCGGATAATAAAAGAGGATGGATAGAGCCTGCTGTTGAAAGGGGGCTTGAGGTCATCCAAAGAAAGAATATTGATCTTATTTTCAGTACGGCACCTCCCTTCAGTAATCATGTAGCGGCAGCAACAATAAGCAAAAAAAGCGGACTCCCCTTAGTTCTGGACTATCGCGATTTGTGGCTTGAAAATCATTTCCAGGACGATATGTTCAGGTGGCAAAAACGGAAGATGAAGAAGATGGAAAGCGTTTGTTTAGAACAAACGGCTGCCATAACAGCTTTAGATCCTAGTATGCTCGAAAGTATTCGTTCAAGCTATCCAGAAATTCAGGTTAAAAACAGATCTTACATCATTCCACACGGTTTTGATCCGGAAGATCTCGATAGAAAAAACGGAGATTCAAATTTCAGGTACAAAGAGGGGAAATTCAATATTCTATATAGCGGATTATTCTATGAGCAGAATCAACCCGATATTTTTCTTCATGCTCTCAAAAAAGCTGACGCGGATGGATCGATCGATCTCAGTGATATTCATCTTCATTTTCAGGGAGGGCTTGATAAAAGAATAAATAACCTTATCGGGGAACTCGGATTCAGAGAATCTGTAACAGATTACGGGTATCTCACTCATGAAGTAGCAGTATCAAATTTAAAACAAGCAGACCTGTTATGGATGATCTCAAATTTTGCTCCAAACCACACACAAATAAAGAGCGGTAAGCTGTTTGAGTACATTGGAACGGGTAAACCGATCCTGGGCTTGGCTCATGATGGGGAGGAGGCTCATCTTCTAGAACAATATAATGCCGGTTATTTCGGAGATCTGAAATCTGAAAAGATCATAATTTCTGAAATAGCCCGTTTATATGACTTGTGGAGTGATGGGAAATTACCTGAGGGAGACTTGGATTTCAGGTTTCAATATGACCGAAAAAAAATAACTAAAGATTTAGCACAAATTTTTGACAAAATTTCACCCCATTAATTAATAGCTATTGTTTAACTTAAAATCATAATGTTAGATCTACTTAAAAAATTATTTGAACAACGCCGTAAGAAAATTACGGTAATGCTATTGGATGACTCCAAGCCTGACGAAGATAATTCCTACAAGGTATATCCAAATGAGTTATTCGGGCTTATTCTTGTTATGTCGCTTTGTTTTGCTGCAGTTGTGGCATTGATCTTTATGCTGACCCCACTCGGCGGATTGTTATACAGTACTGATGATGCTGCAATGAGAGCACAAATACTGGAAGTTTCTGAAAAGGCTATTTCCCTCGAAGACTCATTGCAACAAAGAGATCTTCAGCTCCGGGAAATGAAAAATATTATCCGGCTCAGTATAGATACAACCTTAGCGATGGATCAAAGGTTTGACGACTTTTTTAATGAAGTCGATCCTTTTCAAAACAATGATTTTATATCTTTTGAACAATCCGGTACCTTTGAGCGACTTTCACAAAATGAAATTTTATTTTCGAATGTTTCTATATCAGCTCCTGATTTTCCAAGTAAATATCCGGTTCAGGGTACTTTAACCAGAAGGTATTTACCTGAAGAAGAACATTATGGACTTGATATTGCTACCAAAAACAATGAACCTGTGATCAATATCGCAGATGGATCTGTTTTTAATAGCAGTTGGACAATTAACAATGGATATGTAATATCCATACAGCATAGCGGGGGTGTGGTTACAACCTATAAACACCTCTCAAAATTAAATAAGAAGGAAGGCGACCTGGTCTTGAAAGGTGATATTCTTGGTGAAATTGGTAACGCCGGAGTATTAAGTACGGGCCCGCATCTTCATTTCGAGATATGGAGAAATGGAGTACCTCAAAATCCTGAAGCCTATTTAATCAAATAATATATCGTATGTTAAATTCTAAGAAATCCACTAATAACGTGTCAGACAATTCGAATCATTCTCCGGCAGTAAATATTTTAAGCGAAGGTACAAAGCTCAAAGGTAACCTTAATTCCCAAACCGATATTCGCATAGCGGGTACAGTTGATGGGGAAGCGGTTTCTAAAGGGAAACTCATAGTAACAGGAAGCGGTAAAATTATTGGAAATATTACCTCCTCAGATGCCGATATTGCAGGCAGAGTGGAAGGAGAGGTAAAAGTATCCGGTAAACTTACGCTCAGAGGGAGTGCCATTATTGATGGAAACATCTACACTAAAACATTGATCGTGGAAGAAGGAGCACAGATCAACGGTTCTTGCCGCATGGGATCTGATGCAAAATCACTGTCAGATAAAAGCGATGTTGATTACGCAGGAGATACCAAAGTAAAGAGTTCCTCCTGATTCATTGACTAGAAACGGGTTACCAAAAAAATACGCAGAATATCTCGGTTTGGGAGCTGAGATCGCAGCTTCCCTGGCTATACCTATATTAACAGGATACTTCCTGGATGATTTTTTTGAAACATCTCCGGTATTTATACTGGCAGGTGTTTTTTTTGCTATGGTAGCATTTGGCTTGATGATCGCCCGAATTAATAGCAAGCTTAATAGAAGGGATAATGGTAAAACTAAATGATTCGGTTCTGAGGGGCACATTATTATTTTCTGGAGCTCTCATGCTCTTAAGTCTGGGCTTCTTTTTGATAGGAGAGAGTCAAGGGATAGCAGTATTATCGGGGGTCATGCTCAGTGCTATCTTCGTAAGTAGCAGTGCTTGGATCTTTGACACCTTCAAAAATGTAGAAAATAGGCTCTTTACGCAGGTTTTTTTCTTTTCAATAGCGGTTAGGTTTTTGCTGGTATTAGTTTTGTTCGGAATTTTGCTTGGAGCAACAAAAATTGATGAATTCTACTTTACAGTTAGTTTCATAATTTCCTATCTTTGCCAATCTGTAACGGAAATGATTTTTTTAAACAAAATTCTACAAAAGAGTAGCAGTTAAAATGGTTCAAACCCTGCGTCGAGTTTTTTTAACTCTTTTATTTTTATCGATTAGCACTTCAAATACATTCGCCGCTGACTCGTCTGAGCAAGATGAAGCTCAGGTACTCGATGTGATGGGTACTGTTGCTGATCATGATTACTTTAAGGTTCCCGGATTCATTAATGGCGGTAAGATCTATTTACCAAGGATTTTTTATTGGGAATCTGCTGAAGGGGAGTCGCAATTAAGCGCATACTTGTCAACGAAATCAGTCCTGGAATCAGGGGAGTTTGTTGAAAATGAAGAGGGTGCTTTAGTTCCCGCCAATGGAGGACATATTATTATAGATCTCTCTATTACCTCTCACTTGATCTATTTTTGGATGGGGATGCTTTTAGCTCTTATTCTTACTGTGATGGCTGCCCGCAGGTATAAGCGCGGTATTGGGAGAACGGTTGAGCCACAAGGAGCATTTCATAATATATTTGAAGTATTATTTGTTTTTATTCGGGATGATGTAGCTCGTGATAATATTGATCACCACAAGGCTGATCGTTACGTTCCCTTTCTCTTTACGATGTTTATGGGCATCTCCTTTATGAATTTATTCGGGTTGTTACCTTGGGCAGCAACTGCAACCGCAGACCTTACGGTGACAGCAACCTTGGCATTTGTGACATTTTTGATCACTCAATTTAGCGGGACAAAAGATTATTGGGCACACATATTTTGGTTCCCGGGTGTACCGACATGGGTGCGTGTTATTTTAACTCCGGTTGAGATCCTTGGTATGTTTACCAAGCCATTCGCACTGGCCATACGTCTTTTTGCCAACATGTTGTCAGGAAAGATCATGATTATTGCCATTCTCGGATTGGTATTTATTTTCGCTGATCTGTTTGGGGCAGGAGCAGCTTATGGCGTTGGGATTTTCTCAGTGTCGTTGACTGTTGTGCTGTACGCATTAAAAGTATTTGTAGCATTATTGCAGGCATACATCTTTACCTTGCTATCCGCAGTATTTATTGGGATGGCGGCCGAAGATCATGCGCATGCAGAAGAAGGATATCACACAGAACATATTGCTGAAGAAGTTTCAGCTAACTGAACTAACAACAAATCAATAACTAACTAAACAAACAGAACTATGGGATTATTAGCAGCTGGTATTGGCGCAGGAATCGTAGCACTTGGTGCCGGACTTGGAATCGGAATGATTGGTAAGGCGGCTACAGAAAGTATTGCACGTCAGCCTGAAGCTTCCGGTGACATCCGTGGCGCTATGATTTTGACAGCAGCCTTTATTGAAGGTGTTGCTCTTCTTGGTGCCGTTATATGTATTCTTCTTGCTCTTGGAATTGGTCAATAATAGGTAATTATCTATGACTTTCCTTTTAGCAGGCGGAGGAGGCTTACTGTCATTTAACACCGGATTTGCGATCTGGATCTTAGTTTCTTTGATCGCATTTCTTTTTGTAATGATAAAGTATGCCGTACCTCCAATAATGACGGCGCTCCAGGAGCGAGAACGAAATATCAAGGAATCCTTGGAGTCTGCAGAGCAAGCAATTGCAAAAGCAGAAAAAATCTCCAAAGACAACGAGAAAGCTCTGCGTGACGCTGAGATCAAAGCTCAGCAAATACGTAAGGAAGCCGTAGAAGAAGCAGAACTGATCCGTTCAGAGCGCATCAGCAAGGCTAAAGAAGAAGCCGCTCAGCTTATTGAGCAGGCAAGAGCTTCTATTGAGCAAGAAAAAGATCAAGCATTGGTAGAATTACGAGAAGAGGTAGCTAAACTAGCAGTAAAATCCGCTTCTATTATTATTGATGCCGAGCTTGATAATGCGAAGAATAACAAGCTGGTGGATAATTTTTTATCCGACCTCAATAAAAACTAACTATAATTTATGCTGGTATCTAAAGCGGCACGCCGCTACGCCACTGCACTTTTGGAGCTTGCTAAAGAACAAGACATCTTAGATCGTGTACTTGAAGATATACTCCTTATTAAAGGAACTATCGATGAGTCGCGTGATTTACTCGTGTTCTTGAGAAGTCCTGTGATCAATCCTGATAAGAAAGTTGCGGCATTAGACGCAATTTTTGGAGGGAAAGTAAGTGAGCTGGTGCATAAATATATAACACTTATTGCACGTAAGAACCGACAGAATATGTTGGATCAGATCGTAGCTGCTTTTGTTGAAAAATACAATGAGCATACCGGTATTATTTTAGCAGAAGTGTTTGTGGCTAAAGAGTTAGATGACAAGCAACTTGCTGATGTTAAGCAAAAACTGGAGGAAGTAACCGGGAAAACGGTGAAGATCTCCACAATTGTACAGGAAAACCTTAGAGGTGGTATGGCCGTAAAGATCGATGATACGGTTATCAATGCCACTGTTAAGTATAAATTAGAACAGCTTGAAGATGTATTCCTTAGCGCTGCTGCGGGATAAAATTACAACATTTTTTTAATCAGATATATACAATGAGTCAAGTCAGACCAGACGAAGTTTCAGCCATACTACGAAAGCAACTTTCAGGCTTCGACAACGAAGCTGATACGTATGATGTAGGTACCGTTCTTGAAGTAGGAGACGGTATCGCTCGTGTTTACGGGCTGTCAAAAGTACAAGCAGGTGAATTGGTTGAATTACCGGATTCAAAAGATCAAAACGGTAAAAGTGTTACCGGTATGGTACTTAACCTTGAGGAGGACAACGTAGGTATCGTTCTCTTCGGTTCTTCAAGTGCCGTGGAAGAAGGTCATACGGTAAAAAGAACCAATGATATCGCCTCTATGAATGTTGGCGAAGGCCTTTTAGGACGCGTAATTGATCCACTTGGGAATCCCATTGATGGTAAAGGTGCTATTACAGGAAAAACCATTCGGTTACCTTTAGAGCGTAAGGCTCCCGGAGTGATCTACCGTGAACCTGTAACCGAGCCTCTGCAAACCGGACTGAAATCAATTGACTCTTTGATCCCGATCGGTCGTGGACAGCGAGAGCTTATCATTGGTGACCGCCAAACAGGTAAAACAGCCGTAGCGATTGATACCATCATCAACCAAAAGGAAACTCAGGATACTGAAAAACCTGTATTCTGTATTTATGTAGCTGTTGGTCAAAAAGGTTCTACTGTAGCTAACATTCGTAAAGTTCTTGAAGAGAACGGAGCGATGGAGTACACCACTATTGTAGCCGCTCCGGCCAGTGTGTCTGCTCCTATGCGTTACATTGCTCCTTTTGCAGGTGCTGCTATTGGGGAATACTTCCGTGATACCGGCCGACATGCTCTGGTGATCTATGATGATCTCTCAAAACAAGCTGTTGCATACCGTGAACTTTCTCTGCTATTGAAGCGACCTCCGGGACGTGAAGCATATCCGGGTGATGTATTCTACCTGCACAGTCGTTTATTAGAGCGTGCTGCCAAGATCATCAATGATGATAAAGTAGCCAAGCAGATGAACAACATCCCTGAAGAACTTAAGCCGCATGTAAAAGGAGGGGGGTCTTTAACAGCACTTCCTGTTATTGAAACTCAGGCCGGTGATGTTTCAGCTTATATTCCAACAAATGTAATTTCGATTACGGACGGTCAGATCTTCCTTGATACTGACTTGTTTAACCAGGGTATTCGTCCCGCTATCGACGTTGGTACTTCTGTATCACGTGTAGGTGGTTCTGCTCAGGTTAAATCCATGAAGAAACTTTCCGGTACCCTGAAGCTTGACCTGGCTCAGTATCGTGAGCTGGAGGCATTTGCCAAGTTCGGTTCCGATCTTGATGCTTCAACTCAGGCACAGCTTAGAACCGGTGAACGTACTGTTGAATTGCTTAAGCAGGGTGAATATCAGCCACTGCCTGTTGAGCAGCAAATCGCGCTTCTGAAAGTGAATGACGAAGGATTGCTGAATAAGCTCGAGGTAACTCAGATCTCGGAATTTGAGGCTCAATTCCTTGAAACTGTAGGTATCAAGTATGAAAAAGAGATGGATGCTCTTGCATTAAGCGGTACTCTTTCTGATACATTCGGTGAACAACTGATAGAGATCGCAAATTCAGTGATCGATCAGATTACGGCAACCAATTAAATAGACATTATCGATGGCGAACCTTCGAGATATACGGAACCGGATATCATCTGTAAATAATACTCAGCAGATCACCAAGGCCATGAAAATGGTGGCTGCTGCCAAGCTTAGAAAAGCACAGGAAAAGATGACCCGAACTCGTCCCTATGCTTCCAAAATAGCGGAAGTTGCAGGGCGTTTGACAGGGTCTAATAATGTATCCAATCCTGTAATGCGTAAGCCTGAAGAAGTTGAGAACGTATTATTTATCATCGTTGGTTCTGATCGTGGTTTATGTGGTGGTTTCAATAACAACCTTTTTAAGGAAGTTGAGAAACAGCTTCATTCAAATTTTCAGAAACATCTGGATAACAAAAGTCTTTCCGTTGTAGCTATCGGTAAGAAGGCTACAGCCTACTTTAAGAAAAGGAAATATAATGTGATCGAAAGCTTTCCCGGTTTTTTTGATGACATCCAATATGATGCCACTTCATCAATAATGGAGACAGCAACTGAGCAGTTTATCAAAGGTGAATTTGATGAAGTTTATATTGCTTTTAACGAATTCAAATCCGTGATCGCTCAGAACCGAAAAGTTCAGCAAGTACTGCCAATTGACGCAGAAAATATCGGAAATGTAAAATCCGATAATGCATCTGAACAAGCTATTGATTACCTTTACGAGCCAAATTCTCAGGCGATCTTAGATCGATTGCTTCCTTTGCATCTGAACATGCAGCTATGGCGTTCAGTGCTTGAATCAAATGCTTCTGAACAGGGAGCAAGAATGACCGCAATGGACAGTGCAACTGAAAATGCGAAGGATCTTGAGAAGGAGCTTAGATTGAAATACAATCAGGCACGACAAAGCGCAATTACTACAGAAATTTCTGAAATTGTATCGGGTGCTCAGGCACTCAGTGAAAATTAGGAGAGCTGGCAGAGTGGTCGAATGCGGCGGTCTTGAAAACCGTTGAGGCCTCACGGTCTCCGGGGGTTCGAATCCCTCGCTCTCCGCTTTAAAAAATAGCCCCATTTGGGGCTATTTTTGTTTTATATATAAGATATTAAATATTATCATCGTGCATTCGTTACGCTTCAAACCCAAATACTTTATGACAGCACGAATTCTCTTTTTTACTATATCTATTCTGTATCTTTTTAATACAGCAATATATGCACAGGATACGCTGAGTATTGATTTCGATACCTTTCTGGCAAAAGCAATAGATAACTCCGGTCAGGTAGAGTACCAGCGACAGGACGTAGAACTTGCCGAGAACAGAGTTGATCAGGCCAAGGCGCAGCGTTACCTGCCGAATTTAAGCTTTGATAGTCAACATGGGCTGGTTCCCGGTGTAAAAAGTGATGATCCCAATAGGCCGGAAGACGAGTATTACCTCGATCCGAATCTGCGAAATGACTGGGACGACTGGGCAATTTTCACCCGATTCCAACTTTCAGCTGCACAGCCGGTATTCACCTGGGGTGCTATCAATAAAGCTGTTGAAGCAGCCCGATTGGGAGCGGAGGCTGCACAATATAGTTTCGAAGCCCAAAAGACTGATCTCGAGATCAGGCTGTTCGACCTTTATTTTAGCTATGTACTTGCACTTGAGATCGAACGGTTACTGGATGAAGCTCAGGATAAGGTGAACCAAATTGAGCGACAGCTGAATGACATGCAGGAAGACGGTGATTCCGATCTGGATGATTCAGAGATCTTCAAATTCGAGATCTTTAAGTCTGAATTCGAGATCCAAAAGGCCGAGGTTTTTGAGAATATGGCTTTTGTAAGGGAAACCTGGAATTATATTTTAAGAAATGATCTAAATGAGATCTACGAACCTGAAGTGCGTTTTCTGGACCCTATTTCATCAGATATTGAAACGATTGAATTTTATCAGCAAGCCGCATTTGGAAATCGCCCCGAGTTAAAGGCTTTGGAAGTTGGGAGAGAAGCTACAGAGACCTATATGTCTTCACTGAAAAAGCAGAAACTCCCGGGATTGTATTTAGCGGGTTACATCAATTTTGCAAATACTCCAAATCGTCCAAGACAGTCAAATCCCTTTATTCAAAATACTACCAATCTCTTTAACGGAGGATTTGGGTTGACCATCAGGCAAGATCTCAATTTTTTCTCCATAAAAGCATCTTTAGAACGAAGTAAAATTGAACTTAATAAAGTCACTTATGCAAAGGATGCTGCAAAAGACGGTATTTTGCTTGAAGTGAATAACAATTACAGAACGGCTTCCCTGGCCAATGTAAAAGTGGAACAAACCGATAATGCTCTTGTTACTTCCAAAAGATGGCTGAGACAGGAACAATTGGACTATGATTTTGGTATGGGTGATGCAAAGGACCTTATCGATGCTATGAGAAAAGAGCTTGAACTTAAACTTCAGCTTAAGCAGCGAATATTTGAATATAATTCTTCACTCGCCAAATTGAATAAATCGGCAGGTATCCCGTTAACAACACTGATCACAAATTGATTATATGAACATGATAAAATTTTTAGAGACAACAGTTATCACATTTTTACTCAGCCTGGTTCTTCTAAGCAGTGCTATTGCTCAGAATGCGAATGATGAGATCAGGGGTATGCTTGAAGAAAGAGACGAGCAGATCAAAGAGCTTTTAGGAGCTGAGGGAACGGAATATACTGATGCCCAAAGAGCAGAACTCAAAGAGATCATAAATGGGGTGATCGATTTTGAAGCCATGGCAAGAGAGGCTCTTGATGATACCTTCGATACAATTTCTGAGGAAGAGCGGAATGAATTTGTTGAGCTATTTTCGACCATTGTCCGTGATCAGTCACTGAACAAGCTGGATATATACCGCGCTAAAGTAACTTATACCTCTATTGAGTCTAACGATGGTGATGCCCGCATTGAAACCCTTGCTGAACTTGACAACGTGCGAACTCCTGTTAATTATGAAATGGAGCTGGAGAATGGTGAATGGGTGATCACCGATATGGAAATAGATGATGTTTCTACCGCCGGTTCCTACAACCGTCAATTTCAGCGGATCATTAATCAGAAAGGGTTTGACTCACTGATGAGCAGTCTCCGCAAAAGGGCTGAAAGGGCAAATGGCTAAAGCAGCTCTCTGATCTTGGCGATCAATCTTTTTATTTGTGAAGTACCTATCACCAAGCTATAAATACCTAAAGTGATAAGGAATAAAACTATTTTTCCTTGTATTGAATAAGACAATAAAGGAAAAGTATTGATCAAAAGGATGAATATTCCAGAAGAAATCAGGGCAGCCAGATGTGGTTTATAAATTTCTTTAAAGTATAATTTTGCCCCGCTTACATAATTTGCTTCCCAAACCTCAAGTATATTCAATAAGATCATTGCTGTTGCAGAGGATATAGCTGCACCTGTGATCCCAAGCACCGGGATCAGGATAAAGTTTAGAATGATATTCAAAGCACTTACAAAAAGGCTGTTCAACAGTGTTAGTTTTGAATGCCCGGTCATAGCTACAATATTTCCTGCAAGGCTGAAGGAACAGTAGGAATAAGGGATGAGCAGCAAAAAGTACATAAATGTAGAAGTACCCCCGTATTCCGGATGTATTATGGACAAGAGATCTTGTTTGAAGACCGCTATCAGAAGGAGGACCGGAATAGTTAATGTGGCGATCCAACCGGCTGTTCTTGAAAAATTATGGGAGAGCTTTTCGGTTTCCGATTCTTTATGAAATCGAACGATAAAAGGTGAAAAAGCGGTAGAAAAAATCCCTTTGATGGCTTTTACCTCTCGTATTATCATAGCACCCGCTCCATAGAAACCAACTACGGTAGCACTAAAACCAAAAGCTGGGAGCATAAGCACATCAATGCCTGTTATGAACCGGTTTAAAGTCATATTTATATTTTGAGGAATAGCAAAATCAAGCAACTGTTTGTCTATGCTGAAATTCCTGAATCCATACCATAATTTCTTCCAGCTAAGTTGCCTGCTGTACACCCATACTGAGATCAAAAACAGAGTAAGTTGCGTGCAAAGGTATGCAAGGGCAATGCCTTTTAGATCCGGATAAATAAACCAGAAAAATACCGCAAAGAATAAGAGCGCAATAGGCCTGATCCAGCCATTACTGAGGGCGTCATACTTCATGATCATTAAACCTTGTGTAGCGGCAAGAACCACACGCTCAAATGCCATGAAGGGTATTGCAAATAGCATAAACTTAAAAACGATGAATAATCCTGCATTGAAATCATCGGCATAGATGAACTCAAGGAGCCGTTCACCAAATAAAAAACCGAAGATCAGTACGATAACAGAAAACCCAATACTCCACCCGAATGCATTACATAATGAGCGGTAGAGGAGGGTCTGTTCACCTTTATCATCTGCATAACGAGCTACAAAAATAAGTGCCCCGTCTTTAAAGCCGGAGGTCAGAAAAGCAATAACGATCTCAACGGTGATCATGGCCGTGATGTAGATACCAAACACATCAGGACCATAAAGCCGGTTCACAAGTATCAGAAAAAGGGGAGTAGCTACCTTTCCAATCACACCTAAAAAATTGACAAAGGCGCCTTTTTGCAGTTCGGAATCTATACTCATTATTCCGGTTAAGGATTGATATTTTTTTCAACAGAGATCAAGGTAGGGATTAATAAGCAAAAAACTGAATAGATCGATGTCGCATGAATTGTTTAAAACCAAAGACTAATGCAGAAAATATTAGATGTAATTATACTCGATTAAAGTATATTAAAAGGCTATCTTTGGTTAAAAATAAGTGGTCGATATAACTTAATGCTAACACCGGTTAAAAAAGACAAGTTTGGTAAAGAAGGGTACGTGTACATAAGCTACGGGCACCCCAAATATTTGGAACACGCAGTTGCTTCTGCGACAACTCTTCGACGATACGATACAGAGCGACCAATAGCACTGGTGTGTACTGAAAACCATAAACGGCTTGTTAAAAAGCATAATCTCGACTCGCTTTTTGACTTTGTATTTGACTTACCCGAAGAACATGCTTCTATAGTTGGGTTTAAGCATAATTTCTATCAACACCTTTATTTTGAAAAGAACCTTTTTCTTGATAGCGATATTGCATGGTGTAAAGATCCCGACCGGCTTTGGATGGCTTTAGATCCATATGAGTTTACCGTAACAGGAAATTTGATCTCTGACAACTTCTTCGGGGCTCCTAAAAGCATTGGGGTACTTAAAGATATTATCTTCCTTCGTCGAAAACGTACCCTAAAAAGATTTGGACTTACCTATTTGAGCAGGGCTCAAACCGGACTCATGTATGCCTCAGACTATACATTAACCAAGAAAGCATGCGAACTTGCTAAAGAAATGCTGGATCGTAAATCCGAAACACATTTCCAGAGCCGAAAAAAGGAACAAGGGCGTACAGAGGAATCATGTGAGTGGAGTTTAGCCATGGCTATGTCGAAGCTGAATATACCGATCTATCCATGGTTCCAGGGACATACCAGTCCCCAGCTAGATTACATTAATCTGCTTACCGAGCATGATGATGAATTTGAGTACGTGAAGTGCAAATATTACTGTAACGATTTTGTGTATTCCATTCGGGGGTTAAAGACAAATTGGCTTAAGAAATTGTTAATAGGATTTTTCTCTTTGATTCCCGGAAAAGGAGACTATATGATGGTTACTCCTTATTGTTTGCATTTTGGATGGTATCATGAGAAACAACCATTTTATGAGTTTTCGGATAGGGTATGGAAACGCCTTGCTGAAGACAACAAAATAAAAGGCAAGTCATACCCCGAGGCAGAAGTAAGCGATACCTCTTCGAATGAAACTTGAAACTGATAAGAAAGAGCTTCTCAAAAAAACTGCACGGTATATTGTTCAGTTTGCTATTATTGGATACCTGGTCTACCAGCTTTATGATATTGGGTTATATGATGTACTGGAATCACTTCCCAGGATCCCGCTCTTCTACTTCCTCTATTTTGTTATTTACTTTTCCTTACCCGTAGCAGAGGTATTTATATATCGGATCAAATGGCCGATCTCTTTTAGAGATTCGTTACCTGTATTTATTCAAAAGAAAGTTCTCAATACAGATGTTGTGGGATATTCAGGAGAAGTATATCTGTATATTTGGGCAAAGAAGTACATTGGTGAAACGGCAAAAGAACTTTTCCTTTTTATTAAAGACAATAACGTATTGTCTTCTCTTGCTTCTGGGATAGTAACTCTGTTCTTGCTCATATTCTTCATCACCAAGGGCTATATCAATATTAACGAGTACATTAGCGGGATCGATCATTGGGGGTGGTTGCTGATTGCTTTGGGTGTTGTGGTCGCGGTGGCCTTAGTGTATAAATTTCGCAAGGCGATCTTTGGGCTAAGCAGGGCAGACAGTATTAAAATATTTTCATTACATGCGGGACGTATTATTTTCATAAATGTAATACAGATCTTGCAATGGCATGTGGCCCGGCCTGACATTGCTATACCGGTTTGGTTTACCTTTTCTGCAGTGCAAATTCTATCATCCCGAATCCCCTTTTTACCGAGTACCGATGTATTATTTGTGACTGTGGCACTTGAAATGTCGGGAGCGGTTTCTGTTCCAAAAGAAGAATTGGTTGGGATCTTGACAGCCAATCTGATCTTAATTCGAATTTTGAATGTTTCTTCCTACCTTGTTTCTAAGCTTTATGAACGAAAACAAGAATTTATTCCCGCTGATGAAGATCTTTAGTTCAATAATAAAAAGTAGAATGCCCGTACTCTTTTTAGGTATGGCATTCTTTTTTCAAGGACAATTAATTGCTCAATCGGACACTGAAAGACCATCCATAGATCTTATCACAGGTTTTGAATTCATGATTAACCCAGATGGTCTCAATCAAGATCTCCCTTTTTGGATGCATGCTAACAGGGATGGGAGAGTCGATCAGAATTCAGCAAATACATTAAACTACATTGAAGCCACCTCGAAGCTATTTGAGGACGAAAATTTTGATATTGAAACCGGTGTAAGTATCTCTTCCCGGATCAGCGATGACCCCTCTATTTTTTTTGATAAAGCTTATTTAGAGATCCGAGCCTTCGATTTTAAGTTCTTGGGAGGTAGGTTTATCGATCCTCTCACGAAAAAAGAAAATGAACTTTCCACGGGTTCATTCATGTACAGCCGGAATGCAACCCCCATCCCCAAAATTGCTTTTACAACAGATGGGTTCTTAGATGTCCCGGGAACCCAGGGCATTATCCGTTATAAAGGCCTCTTTGGTCATGGCTGGTTTGAAAACGACCGGTTTGTCAGAGATGCTTATTTGCACGAGAAATATTTTTACCTAAGTATTAAACATTCTTTTTATGAAGCAGTTGCTGGTATAGTTCATAATGTTCAATGGGCAGGTGTAAGTCAGGGTAGTCGAGGAAAATTGCCTTCAGGCTGGGGGACTTTTAAGGAAGTAGTGTTTGCAAGCGGCTCCAGCGATCCTGATGCACCGGGCGGAGAGCAGTCCAATGCTGTTGGAAACTCGGTAGCAGCTTATGATTTCAGCCTGGGACTTTTCTTCGATAAGGTTGACCTGAGAGCTTACCGGCTATTCTATCTTGAGGACAAGGTGTCTACTCAGTTTAGAAGTCCCTGGGATGGAGTTTGGGGCCTAAACATAAAGCCAAAAGGAACATCCTTGGTACAAAATATTTTGTGGGAGCACATCAATACAAAAAAACAGGATTCATTCGACTACGAGCCTTATGGAACAGCCAGTTATTATTATAATGGAATATATAGAACCGGCTGGACGTACGGCCGAAGGGTAATTGGTAACCCCTTGATCCTGACAGATGGTTCGGATGGTTCATCGGGCCGACCCACTTACAACAATATTATCATTGCTCACCATACAGGGTTATCAGGTAATCTAACCAACCAGCTAAATTATAAGCTGCTATATACTTTCAGCAGGAATTACGGGACTTACCCGGAGCAGATCATTCAGCCCCTTCCGCCATCAGAGTGTAATGCACGTCCTCAAACAGTATGTGCGGAACTTCGTCCTTTGGATGAGCTCAAAAAGGTAAATCATTCTTTCTATTTCGAAGTGGAAGGGAGCTCAAGCCGGCAGCCAAGATTAAACTATAACGTAGGATTGGGATTGGATTTAGGTGAACTATATACAGAAAACCGATTTGGAATAATGTTAGGTGTTGAATACAAACTATTTTAGCATTCAGATCTGCTAAAATAAATTTAGTTCTTTTGATTCTTTCCAGTATTGATCAAAGGCATCTTTCGCATTTTCAGATAATTTAAACCGGGGATGGGAGAACTGATCATTCAGTAAATGCTTGTACCATACATACTGAAAGAATGAAATAACGGAGTTTCGGATACGGCGTTTAAAGTGAACCTGTTCCCAGGTATTCTGTCCATGATAGGCACGCAGAAACAGGTAGTTGTAGGAATTTTCAAGCTTATAATATTTTTTTTCCATCCATTGTTTCAGGTAAACAGTATCCTCTGCACGTTTTGTTTCGGGATACCGAATATCGTCATTTCTTTTGTGCATTATACTTCCGGGGATCCCATCCGGTAATATACCTATGTAAGGATGTTCTATAAATTCCGGAGTATCAAGATGCATGATGGCGGATGAAAGGCAGCAGACATCGAAACCTTTATCTAAAACAGCAGCCTGTATTGCGACTCGTTCCGGGTGATACCAGTCATCATCATCCCATTGTATAAGATAATCTCCGGTAGCTGCTTCAAGACTTAAGTTTCTCAACTGCCCTAACACATAGTCATTATTGCTGTCAAGCTGGATGTATTTGATTTCAGAAGAAGGAATATCGTTGAGAAGAGGAGAGTAATCCTGACTTCCATCATCAAGTATTACCAGTTCTTTATTTTTATAAGTCTGATTTTTAAAACACTGGATAGCCCTTCGAGCCAAATGTAAGCGGTTAGCAGTTACCATAAGGCAACTAACCTTTCTTGTTTGAGTGCTTTGGTCTGTATTTAAAGATGACTTATTTGATGGCATCAAAACTCTTAAAAAAGAATGTATTAAACTTACTTTTGAAGGTATAAAAAAATGATCTACTTATTTTTATAAAATATTCATTCTCAGGTCCCCAAAATTATTATTTCTTATTTTGGTAACTTAAACATTCAAGTCGTAATCAACTTAGGTTTATATTGGCAAACCAGAAAAATGTTTTAATGATAGCCCCGTATTTTGTCCCCCGAAGACGGGTTGGGGCAATACGGCCTTTCAAGTTTTCGACTCATTTGCATGAATTTGGTTGGAGCCCCACTTTGATAGCTATTAAAAGTGATACAGGTAGCCTGACCAATCTTGAGGAAGAACTACTTAAAACTGTACAGGTTCATGAGTTAGAAACCCCACTTGACCGTACTCATAAATCCGGTGGGCAATTAGGGGAAAGTGGGGCAGAAAGTTCTCCGTCCATCTCGAAGATCATAACTGAGAATGTTTCATCTTTTATAGACCGGAACTTCCCAATTGATACCTGGCTGCCTTTCTTTTACACGAGATATAATCATATCAGGGAAATTGCCAGGGAAGCAAACCCCGATGTTATTTTTAGTACAGGAGACCCCTGGTCGGCTCATTGGGTTGCGCAAAAACTCAAAAAAGATCTATCACTGCCCTGGGTTGCAGATTTCCGTGATCCCTGGACACTTTCTAATGTAAGCCTGAAAGAGAGAACTACTTTTTCATCTGCTATGGACAGGTATTGGGAAAGAAAGGTTATGAAAACTGCCGACTGGTTAACATTCACCTCGCGAAATACTTGTAGTTTATATCAAGGTGAATACCCTTTTATAACTGACAAAAGTTCTACGATCTACAATGCTTACGACTATGCTTTGTATGAAGCGGCCAGAGAGAAGTATGAACTTCTGAATATGGAAGACCAAAACCTGAATATCATCTTTTGGGGAAAATTCAGAAAGCTATCACCTGTTGACGGTGTCATTGAAATTTTAAAGGCAGTAGAAATAACGAACCCTGATCTCGTAAAAAATATCAAGATCCACAGTTTTGGTGAGATCAGTGAAGCAGATATTGAATTGGCCCGCGGTGAAGGATTTGAGGAACAATTTATAGCTCATGAACCCATGCCACCTGAAAGTGCATTATCGGTATTGAATCAGGCTGATATACAACTCGTAAGCACTGCAATGGAAAGAAAAGATATTATCCCTGCAAAATTATGGGACTATTTAGCCGCTAATCCTCCAATTTTATCCATAGCACCGAATCCTGAGATCAGACAAATTTTAGAAGAAACAAAAAGTGGAAAGCAATATGATCTTCGAAAGGATATAGATCGGCTTGTTGAGGTACTGGTTCAGTGTGTTAATGCAAAGAGAAATGGAATACCTATACCACTTGAAAGAGCAAAAAGTGATCAAGATTTTAAACTCTATGATGCGGGATCGATCACGAAACAGCTTTCAGAACTATTTGAGCATTTGACTTCAGATAAACCACATGTCAGCTAAAAAAGAGGGCTCACTCACAGAAAAAACAGGTGTAGTAGTTTTTGCACGAATTCTGACTACAGTGATAGATCTATTGCTGGCTGTAGCTATTGTCAGGATTCTCTCCAAAACTGATTTTGCCATTATCGGCTACTTGCTGATGATCCACGAGGTAGCCCGAAATTTGGCGGTCATGGGTTTTCCGGAAAGTGTGTTCTATTATTTTGAACGATTGGGAAACAACGCCCGTCGGGGTTTTGCTTTTCAGACGATAGCCATTCTTTTGGTTACCGGTATTGTTGCAGCCTCAGCGATCATAATTTTCAATTTCTTCGTTCCAGCCTTATTAACTAATTGGCCGGAAGCATCGGTATTGGCCGTTCAGGAATTTCTACCACTGATGGCCATTGTTGCTTTATTTGAGATCCCATCCTGGCCGGTTGCTAATATATTGCTTGCGGCTGATCGCCAAAAAGATGCTGCGTGGTACGAAATTGGCACGAGCAGCCTTTCATTTATTGCTCTTATCATTCCTTTGTGGCTGGGATTTTCCCTGGGTTTCGCACTTTGGTGCCTGGTAGGATATGCTGTACTTCGATTTGTTTGCTCAATCGTATGGGTTTGGTTTGTGTTGCCCGCAGGCAGATCAATTGGATCTGATATCACGCTCACCGAACAGGCCGGTTTTTCAATTCCGCTTGGGCTGTCAGCACTGGTTGGGAAGTTCAATAAGTACATCGACAAGTTCGTGGTTTCGATATTATTGGTAGATACCGCTTATGCCGAATACAGCGTTGCAGCCAATGAAGTCCCGATCATTAAAGTAATACCATTTGCAGTGGGCTCAGTCTTGATAAGCCGTTATGTGAGCTTGAACCTGGAAGCCAAGAAGGAAGAGTTACTTGCGCTATGGTACAAAGGGATTGAAAAAGTAAGCTTACTGGTAGTCCCGCTGACTATTTTGGTGATCGTAATTGCCAATGATCTGATCCTGTTGGTGTTTGAAACAGAAGGTACTTCCTATGCAGCAGCGGTGTTACCTTTCCAGATCTATAATTTAATTGTATTGATCAGGGTCACTCATTACGGAAGCATTTTACAGGCTTTTGGTGATACAAAAGGAATTTTATATTTCAGTTTAAACCTGCTGGCGGCTAACATCATACTTAGCATACCTTTCACGTGGTATTTTGGCATTGTAGGTACAGCGCTTTCAACATTAATAGCCAACATCTACAACTGGTACATTATACTGAGACGTATTGGTAAGCACATGGAGCTTCCGGTGAGCAAAGTATTACCCTTCCCGTTTTATTTTAAAGTACTGGGCTTATCTGTAGTATCCGGAATTCCAATTTGGGTGCTGCGATTTCTCTTTATCTCACCGGAGAATAATCTGGCTGGATTAATTTTTGGGATCACGACCTTCTTAGTAATGTTTCTGGCTTTAGGAACATTTTTAAATATAATCACCAAAGAAGACTGGCGTAAATTTTTGGACTGGATCAGTCTTAAATTTCTATATAAATAGAGTGCTCGGCAGGTTTAAAAACCTCTCTTTAAAACGGCAATTCCTTTTTTACTTGGATGATATTCTAATTCGAAATCATCAAACTCACTCAGCCATTTTTCTACTACCATTGACTCAGAATCTCTGCCTGCATCATCAAGAATGATGACACACCTGGGAGCTAATTTTTCTTGTAATATGGGCAGGGCAGGATAACGAGACTGCGCCTGCATTTCATGGGGTGGGCCGTCCACAACCAGGATCTCAATGTTATCAACGTTCTTTAAAGCATCCGTGTCGTACCACTTCCAGTTTTTTCCATTTATAACATGATCTGTAAGGTTAGCATAATATGCTTTGGCGTAGTCCTGTAGTTGGTGATTGTGTAGCTCAAGGTTTGTCTTTTGTCCATATTCCTTATCATGATCAAGTGAATGAGTAAATCCTTTTCCATTTTTCTGCGTAGCATAACCGCATATAACAGTAGAAACTCCACTTCCGGCCTCAACAACCACTTCAGGTTTCAGGAGTAACAGATGTTTGAGAATGGTGGCGGCAAGGTCCGGTTTTGCAGCCCAGTGACTCATGTAAGGAAGGGGCAATCGCAGGTCTAACAGTTTATGTATGGTAGCTAAGGCCTGGTTTTGGCGCCTTTCCTCTTCGAGATCTTCTTCAGTTTTGCGATAAATATGAAACAGCCCAAAAAATAGAAATAAGACTGAAAGGGAGATCAATAGAGTAAATCCAATTAATGGGGACAGATAGAAATAGGAAAAGGTCCCAATTAATAAGAGAATAATGGCAGGAGGATAGATGTACCAATTGTCCTCATATTTAGTCTTTATATTCTGGAAATATTTCATTTAAAAGGGAGATGATTAAATTTGAAAGCTATAAAAGATAGCTAAAAAATGAGAGGGAACCGTATTCGTATTTGCTTAAACCGATCTTTCGAGCCAGGGTTTAAATTTTTGAACCATTAAATTATTCCCTGAAAAATAGGTATGTATTAAGGCAGGCCACGGATAACCGATAAGTATTAACTGTATCACGAAAGCATCAAAGCGAATATTCATAGAAAGGGTGATCCCAAGATGCATCCCGATGATGGCTGTGGCGATGTAAGGCCGGACCTTTTTAAACCACATCAGGAAACCAAAGAACTCAGTCAGAAACCCGATCAGCAGGATGATAGTAGCAACAGGAATGCTCAGCAAAGCCATTTGTTGTAAAAAATTAGGAGAAAAGGCGCCTTCTCTCGACAGAATATCTGTTCCTTTTTCTCCGATCCACAGCCAAAGATGTCTTCCATCAGCCCATAATATTCCGGTGCCTATCAGTTTTGAGATCGCGGCAGTGAAATAACCTAATCCTGTGAAAAACAGAATAGCACCAAATATAAAAGCGAATCTATCCTCTGACTTGGTAAAAAATAAATTACCAACAGCGAAACTGAGTACACTTAAGCCTATCAAATTAGCACTGTGGGGGATCTCGCCGATCGAAAACCTAGCCACGTATTGTAAATGGAACAGAACAATGATCACGGCGTAGCCCCATCGGCCTGTTACTCTGAAATAGCTGAGTACGGCGAGCACGGTTATGATGATGGCATTCCAGACAGGTAAATTATTACCATGCATGAATGAAATATCGATGTAGTTAGCAACTCCCAATGGCAGCACCACATCTATAATTTTCAGGGTATAAAGTCCCCAGTACCAGGAAAGATGAATGGTTTCAATGACGATGAACAATTCGAAAAGCTTAAAAAATAACAGGCGGGCTTCCCGGGTTTCTTCAGGATATTCAAAAAGATTTTTTTTCAGGGTATCTAACATCATTGACTGAAATATGCAGCAGAATCAAGTTTGGGGTTGTAATAGGTAGAATCTTTTGTGAAATAGATGAAAGGGGTATAAGTGATCTCTACCTGATCTTGCTCTGAAAGCTTGCCGTTTACCTTATAAACTAAAAGGTTTTTAGTTTCAAGCTCACCTTCACCCAGCATGAAGCGTAAAGCTTGCAGCCTTTTTCTATTCCATTCTTTTGTCTTAACTACGAAATTAGAAAAATCAATTTGATCAACACCTATATTTTTAGTTCCAATAGGATTACCTTCAATATCATCTAAACCGGTAATATCCCAGTCGATATCTTTTTGTGAAGGTGGTATTTCCGTCAGTAAGGCTCTTGTCCAGGGATTTCCCGCCTGAGAAAACATAGGATAAATACTGAATGGCCAAAATTCACCAAGATGAGTAGCCACAAGAAGTGCGTTTACCAAAAAAACAACTCCCAATACGCGCATGGCTTTTTTTGAATTCGTCTTCATTAAGTAATTAATAAGTTTTAGCTTAAAATAAAGTTTTAAGTAGTTTTTGTTGTAAAATTGGCATCAAATTAATTCGTACCCAAATGCGTTAGTTAACCGGAGATCAAACTTTTTTACTCTCATTATCTGCCAAAAAAATTAGTAAGTAAACTATGATAATAAGGACATTCCTTTTTTTGATGATTTTAACGTCAATCAATTCTATAATATATGCACAAAATGAAACATTTGTCATTGAAAACTTTGAGGATGAAACCATAGATTCTTTGCCCAAAGGATGGTATAACATGAGAGGAGAAGCCCAGCCTTATACCTACACCGGTGAAAACAGAGCGGCTTATAAATACTCGATCCAGGAAGAGGATGGAAATAAATTCCTGCGATATGAAGGGGTGATAGCAAAGCACCTTAATTTTCCGCTTATTGATAAAGAAGGAGTGAATATCAAAGAGACTCCAATTCTATCCTGGAAATGGAGAGTGTATGATATCCCGGAAGGAGGTAATGAGGATTCCAAAGACCGGAATGATGTTGCGGTAAGTATATATGTGGTTTTTGAGATGAACAGGGTAGCACTGATAAAGAAAGTCCCCCGTTCAATCCGCTATACCTGGAGCAGCACTTTGTCGGAAGGAGCCCAATATTCAAAATTATTTGGTAATCAAAGGATCATAGTTGTTGAGTCTGGCAAAGAGAATCTCGGTGAATGGATCACATTTGAGCGAAATATTGTGCAGGATTATAAAGATCTATTTGGTGGCAACCCGCCATCACAGCCTATCGCTATTTTAATATTAAGTGATGGTGATGATACCAGGTCTTACATAAAGGCAGACTATGATGATATCATCCTGAAAAAGGAAAAGCCGGAAACTGATCTCAAATGAACTGATCAATTTGGTTTGCAAGGAATGAATGGAAAATTGGAGGACGACGTTTTTTTAAATTCAAAAATAAAAATTAGTAAATTAGGCACTTGTTTATCAGCGACTACATCCTATAAAGTCCGGGGCCGGATCGTTTAATGAAAAATATTCTTACTCTATTAAAGCCGATACTAAAATTTAATTATTCCCATCCGTACTGGGTGATCATTGTTAGCTTGATCATTGCTGCAGTGAGTGGATTTTACGCCATTCAGCTCCGTATTGACACCGATATTGCAAACCTGCTGCCCGAGGATAACCCCAATGTACTTGCGCTCGACAGGATGAATGAGACCGTAGGCGGGGAAACTGAGATGCAGGTGGTGATCAACTCGCCGAGTTTTGAGGCAAATAAAGCTTTTGCCGAAGACCTGATCGAGCGCTCTCTTGAGCTCTACTATCCAAGATATGAGGATAATTATTTCAAAAGGGCAGAGTTCAGACGGGAAACGGAATTCACCAAGAATAATGCGCTGTACCTGGCCAGCGATGCCGAACTCAATGATATCATAAGCTGGCTCGAGGATGAAATTGAGCAGGCTAAAGAAGAGGCCAACCCTTTTTATTTTGACCTGGGCGATGAAGAGGAAGAAGAGGACACGAGAACCGATGACTTTGAAGAAAGTTACAACACGCTGGTTCCTACCGAGTATCCGATCAGTCCGGACAGCACCATCATGGTGGTGAAGTTTTTCCCGACCGGATCAAAGAGTGATATTCAGTATCTCGAAGATATGTTTGCGGAATATGACAACTTGCTGGCCTCTATTGAGCCGGCCACCTATCACCCCGAAATGGAAGTCCGTTTTGGAGGAAGGCTGAAGCGCCACCTCGAAGAATTGACCTCCATCATGGATGATGTGCTCGGGAGTTTTGCCACCGGGATCAGCAGTGTGATCTTATTAGTGATGTTCTATTTCTTCATCAAGAAATACCTGCATTATCGCAAAGGAACAAGGGGGCAGGGGAAATACTCGTTTTGGTCGCACGTGTTGAGGATGCCGGTACCTGTACTTGTTATCGGAATTCCGCTGCTTATCAGTTTGGTATGGACCTTCGGCATCACCTACTTCTATCTGGGGATGTTGAATACGATGACCTCCGTGCTTTTTGTGATCCTGTTTGGCCTGGGAATTGATTACGGCATTCACTTCTATGCGCGATACATTGAGTTGAGATCGTCCGGAATGAATCCGTTTGATGCCATTATGAGGACCAACGAGAAGACCGGAGAAGCGATCGTTGTTTCGGCTTTCACCACAGCAGCCGCATTGTATATTTTGATGTTCGCTGACTTCCGCGGATTCTCCGAGTTCGGATTTATTTCAGGAACAGGGATATTGCTGGCTTTATTTGGAATGCTTTACATTATGCCGGCCTTGCTGGTCATCCTGGATGAACGCTGGAACTGGATCCTGATCAGCGATGAGAAAAAGGAAGAATATACCGGAGTACACCGATATCCGTTTTCAAAGACCATTGTTACCGTTGGTTTGGTAGCTTCCGCCGTGGTGGTTGGATTTAGCGGGAACTTGAGCTTCCAATATGATTTTGGAGAACTGGAGCCGAAATTCCCGGAGTATGAGGAATTCAGATCCTTTGCCGGACAGGTAGAAACTTCCAGCAAAAGAAACCCGGCCTATATTGTAGCCGATAATGACGATCAGGTGCAGGAGATCACGGAGATCCTGAACGAACGTGCCCGAACCGATACCACTTCCCCCACCATTGAAAGCGTGGAAACCCTGCAGGAACGGTACCCCTCAACCGAAGCAGCCGAGCAGGAGAAATTGGAGAAAATTGCTGAGGCCAGGGAATTACTGCAAGATCCTTTTCTTGTAGACCGGGAAGACGAAGAGCTCGATAAACTCCGTCAGGCTGCACAAACAACCGAACCTTTTGGCATCGATCAGATCCCGGATTACCTGAAATCCCGCTTTGTAACCAAAGACGGTGAAGTTGGGCGCTTTGTGATCATCTATCCGTCCGTGGGATTATCGGATGGCCGACAGTCTATTGCTTTTAAGGATGATGTAAGTGTGGTGACCCTGGACAGCGGGGAGAAATTCTATGCAGCCAGCACCTCCATTGTGGCCGCTTCCATGTTAGACCTCATGCGCACGGAAAGCCCGTATATGGTAGCCGCTACCTTCATTTTCATCTACTTCTTTATGCTGTTTTCCTTCCGCTCCTTCCGGTGGTCGCTTATAGCCATGCTGCCGCTGCTGGTAGGATTACTCTGGCTGTTCGGGATCATGATGATCTTTGGGCTGCAGTTCAACTTCTATAACCTGGTGGTGCTTCCTGCTATTCTGGGGATAGGGGAGGACAGTGGCGTTCACCTGGCTCACCGGTACCGAGAAGAAGGGAAGAACAGCATGTGGCAGGTTCTGTCCAGTACCGGGCAGCATATAACCATGGGCTCGGTAACCACCATGCTTGGTTTTGCGGGATTACTCTTTACCAACCACCCCGGTCTCCAATCCATAGGGATCATGGCCGTACTTGGAATTGCGATGACCCTGCTGACCTCCATTACCTTTCTGCCCGCCCTAATCCAATGGCTGGAAGACAAAGACTGGATCCGTTTCTGATAAGCTAACAGCAAATTTTTGATCTCCATCTTTCGGGCCTTGCCCGGGTGATGGAGAGGAGCTGCGAACTCCTTTGTTTGATCAGACTGCATTTGATACGAAACAGCCATCCATCACCCCGCCTGAAGCTTTTCATACAGTTTGCCCTGCCTGACCAGCAGAAAGATGGATTCGCTGAGATCTCCGCCTAAATAATTGATTTTTCTTTTTTAGAAAGAATTCTGCACATTCTGGTATCATACTATGCGACGGGGTACTACGACATTCTCTTCGCATAAAAACTAAAAGAATGTACTCGGGGTCTCTAAAGACTGTTTATAGAAGATTATATGACGTTTTATAAGATAGCCCTTGTCGCATATTAATATGTTATAGAACTTTCAGAAAAAACTAAGATTCTTAATGAAGTTTAAAAAAACTGATCATTGGACAAATAAACAAAATCAGGAGGGGCTATTTTTTTCAGTCAAATTATTGACGAATCATTATTTGATTACAGTTTAGATAGTTATAAGCCTCAAGCTCTAAATACACGTTTATTATGTATAGAAGCAATTCAAACAATTTCACATATTGATAATGGATTGATTAAAAAACCAAATCTCAGGTCAATAATTGAAGAACTAAAATGGAGTTTACAATCTGATTTAGCTGCAAGATTTATACTCGACGATAAATATGAACATTACATATCTCGACTAAATATTTATTCAAATACAAATAGTCTTAAGAATGTAATTGAGCTATTATATGAGCATCTGAATGAAAAAGTTTATCTTGAAACAATAAAAAAATTGTTAATTGATAAAATACCTGATGCAAGGGAAAAAGAGGCTATTTATTCGTTAACTCATGTTTTGTTAACAGAGCTAATAAATTATGGTTACTCACCTGGTTACATTTATTACTTTAATAATAAATTTTTCTTTAATAGAAACTCAAAAGTCAGTGACACTGACCCATCTAATTTTTTCAAAAATTTTAGTTTTCAGAGGAAAAAGTTCAAGGTTATTTATAAAGGGGACAAATTATTTACTGAATCTTTTTACGTTTTACCATCACGAAAACAGGCCGCTAATCTCTGATAAAGCATTAATAATTAATGAATATGACGGATCAAAGATTGTTCTTGAAAAGCCTCTAAAATCAATTATTAAAAAGCAGGACGTTAAACCCTTAACGGCTGTAGCAAAAGTTAAAAAGCTTTTTGATTCATTAGACTTGCCTAAAGAGACAATATTTCGGATTTCACGTGCCGTTGACCTGCATAGTGTTGCTCTTGAAACAAATGAAATTGATAATAAACTACTAAGTCTTTGGACTGCAATTGAAACATTAATTCAAAAAGATGTATCGAGTGGAAAAGATCGAATTATTCAAATTATAGATGGTATCACTCCATTCGAAAGCAATAATTATTTCAATCGTATCCTATCTCAAATTAAGTCTGACTTTTGGCATTACGATGAAAAATTATCAAAAGATATCTTCAATAGAATTAAGATCGATAAAAAATAAAGTTTGTTAAACAATATTGCCGCTCTAATCTGTACAAAAGAAAATAAAGAAAATAGAGAGTACGCTTATTCAAAAATTAAAGACTTTCCACTATTAAGGTGGCGGATGTTTATGCTTTCAAAAACATTCGGAAATGGCAAGAATGCTTTATCACTAATTAATACACATAATCAAAAAGTGAAATGGCAAATTCGTAGAATATATAGAGTTCGAAATCTTATTTTGCACTCTGGCTTCCGACCATCTTACACAAATATTCTAGTTGAAAATTTTCATGATTATTTTGACTCATTAATGAATTCATTTATTGATTCAGCTATAAGTGAGAAAAAAATAAAGAGAATTAGCCATGGCATACTTGAATATACAATGAGGACTGAATTATATTTAGTTTTGCTAGAAAAATATAAAGACAGCGAAACTAATCTCAGCAATTATAAACAGAGTATTTTCGGTTCTAAAAGTACCTAATCACGTTCTATAACAATGCGTTTTAAATCGGACGCGGACGGGGTGTAATGGAACTTGATTGCCAGGAATTAATTTTGCTACTTCAAAGAAATTATAATCCCCACACCGTTTAAACGCAGGGTCGATACCTAGGAATCTAATTTCATGCCTGAACCCGATCCATCGAAAATCATGTCTTTTACAGAGCCGAAAGATCTCGGTTTGTGGCTCGAGGTGAATCATGCCACCGAAAGTGAGCTGTGGGTGAAGATATTCAAGAAAAAGACCGGCATTCCGAGCGTTACCTGGGACGAGGTTGTGTTTGAGATACTGTGCTGGGGCTGGATCGATAGCATAAAGAAGTCAATCGATGACCAAGCCTATCTCCAGCGGATCACTCAAAGAAAAGCGCGAAGTAACTGGTCGAAAAGGAACAGAGAGCATGTTGAGCGTTTGATAAACGAGGGGCGAATGAAAGAGTCTGGACTCGTGCATGTTCGTGCCGCCAAAGCAGACGGCAGATGGGAGAAAGCATATGTGGCAAGTGAAATGAAAGTACCGGCTGATTTCCTCGAAGCACTGGAGGGCAAGCCAAAGGCGAAACAGTTTTTTGAAACGCTCATTAGATCGAGTCGCTATGTCATAGCGTACGGATTGAAAAGTGCGAAGAAACCCGAAACCAGAAAAAGGCGTTTTAAAAAATTCATAGACATGCTTGCCCGCAAAGAAAAGCCGACTTAGCCTTCATTGGTTCTCAAAACACATTTCAGTATATTATCAGTACTTTAAAAAACTTTAAATGTACCATATGAATATTTCCCTGACCAATGATATAGAGCCTCTCTCTGAGTTTCGGAAAAGATCTGCTGATTTTGTGAAACGCTTAAAAAAGGATAAACAGCCTATCGTACTGACTCAACATGGGAAAAGTGCTGCGGTTTTAATGGATGTGTCAGAATATGAGCGGTTCACAAAAAAAATGGAAATGCTGGAAGATCTGCTTGAAGCCAAACAACAGGTGGAACAAGGCAAGACCTATTCTATGGATGAAGCAAAAAAAAGGATCGAAAGTCACCTTTCTAAATGGAAGTAATTTTTACCGATCGGTTTTTAACACGGGTTGAAGAGTGTACAGATTATATCGCTTTAGACCATGTTCCTACGGCTATCGAATGGGCCGAAGGTGTTTTTGAGCATTGTGAGCAACTTAGAACACAGCCCGATAGCGGAAGAATGATCCCGGAGTTTAACCGGCCGGAGAGAAAAGAACTTATCCATAATTATCGCCTGGTGTACGAGTTAAAACCAAATCGGGTAGACATGCTTACCATTTGGCATACAAGTCAGATGTTACCTAAAAAACCTTAACCTCATGAACATCCGAGAAGCCACAACCGAAGACTTCGACCAGATCTGGCCCATATTCCATGAGATCGCTTCGGCCGGGGAGACCTATGCTTACCCGCGGGACATCACCAAAGAGCAGGCCCGGAAGTTCTGGATGGAGAAGCCGGAGAAGACCTATGTTATTGAGGACGATGGGGATATCATGGGGACGTATTATATCAAGACCAACCAGCAAGGCCCGGGAGATCAT
Source organism: Gracilimonas halophila (assembly GCF_042684365.1). NCBI lineage: Bacteria > Pseudomonadati > Balneolota > Balneolia > Balneolales > Balneolaceae > Gracilimonas > Gracilimonas halophila. The sequence goes on from NZ_JBHULI010000025.1 coordinate 489,539, forward strand.
GTGTGCAATTGCGGCTATATGGTTGCATCAGAAGCGAGGGGGCGCGGACTTGCCACGGCCATGTGTGAACATTCTCAGGAGAGGGCACTGGAACTTGGCTATAAGGCCATGCAGTTCAATTTCGTGGCATCCAGTAATGAAGGTGCCATAAGGCTCTGGCACAAGCTTGGCTTTACAACCGTGGGCCGGCTGCCAAAAGCCTTTCACCATCCCGCAAAGGGCTACATTGATGCACTGGTCATGTACAAGTGGCTGGACATCTGACAAGCTCCTTAACTTGAAACAACTTTTATAAAACGCCACTCTGCAAACCGCGTATTTTAGGCTGAAATTATCATCTACAGTTGCCGGAATTCTTCATGCCTTTTGTTACCGATCGCAGTTTAGCATCAGCTTTATTTTTTACTTTCTTAGCCGGATTCTTATCTGATCTGAATGCTCAGGGATCTGATTCTCCGGATCAATTCTCCTACGAACCGTATCAAATTGAAGAAGATTTTGATCTTAGCGGTTTAATGGATCATCCTTACTGGGGACAGGCTCCCGCTACTCAGTTATACCATCAACGACAGCCTAATGATGAACGTCCTGCACCCGTAGCAACTGAGGTGAAAGTACTGTACAGCAAGACCCATCTTTATATCGGATTCAAGAGTGAAGATCCTGAACCTGATAAGATCCGTGCGAATATAACCGACCGGGATGGTTTTTTCGGAGATGACTATGTGGGAGTGATCCTCGATACCTATGCAAACAATCAGGAGGCCTACGAATTTGTGGTAAATCCGCTGGGAGTTCAAATGGATGCAACACGAACGGCCAGCTCAGAGGATTTTAATTTTGACGCCCTGTGGTATTCCGCTGCAAACATTACGGATGATGGATACACTGCTGTAATGAAGGTCCCATTCAAAAGTTTTAGTTTTCCGGACCGTGATATTCAGAACTGGTCTATACAATTTATTCGTAATTATCCGAGGGAGAACCGGTATCAGCTATCGTGGACAAATGTAAAACTGGATAATCCCTGTCTGCTTTGCCAAAGCGGGTCACTGAAAAACATCGAAGGCATTGAGAGTTCAAAGACCATAGAAATTTTACCTTATGCAGCAGCCACTCAAAGTGCTGCCATCAATGATCCCACGGACCGAAATTCCGGGTTAAACAATCAGCCTCCGGAAGCAAAAATAGGAGGGAGTATCTCTTATTCCCCATCCACTTCAAGTACCCTGGAAGCGGTGGTCAACCCTGATTTTAGTCAGGTTGAAACAGATGCGGCACAGATCAGTGTGAACCAAACGTTTGCTCTTTATTTCTCAGAAAAGCGCCCATTCTTTGTTAAAGGCTCAGACCTGTTCAGCACTCGGGAAGATCTGTATTACTCCCGAACCATCAATAATCCGCTGGCTGCTGCAAAATACACCCAAAAGAGTGATAGCTACAGTATTGCCTTTTTATCTGCTTACGACCGTAACACCCCGTTCATTGTTCCGGGAAGGGAACGCAGTTTATTGATACAAACGGAAGAAAGATCATACAGTACTATTTTAAGAGCTAAATATAATTTTGGGAATGAGTCGCAGTTTGGGGGGCTTTTAACAACCCGAAATTATGGCAGCGGTTTTAATTATGTGGGAAGTATTGACTGGGATCTGCTGCTATCATCAAACTATTATTTCAGAGGACAAGCGGGCTACTCTAAAACCAGGGAATTAACTAATGCTGCGCTTCATGAAGATACCCGAACCTTTGGCAATACCGGATATACCGCTACATTTGATGGGGAAGAGTATTCCGGAACCTTGATAAATACTGAATTTGCCCGCGAAGCTAAATACTATGACTTTTCATTTGAATACAAAGCTTTTTCGCCGACATTTCAGACCCAGAATGGATTCATAAACCGAACCAATCGGCGTGAAATAGGGGCCAGCCAAAGCATTACCTACTATCCTGATAACCGTATTCTTTCACAGGGATCTTTAAGTACGACCGGAACCTGGCGGTATGATTCTCAGGGGAATTTTTACGAGCGTTATGTCTTTGTCAGGTTGAATAACAGCCTGGGCGGGCAGAATAATTTGAACCTGAATTTCCTGCCATTGAATGACGAGAGATTTCGGGGAATCATGTTCAGGAATCTTTACCGCGGCACCATCAGTTTCAGCTCGAATACCTGGGATATTTTTTCATTTGGGACGAGACTGGAAATCGGTCGGAATATCAATCGTGCCGGAACCCCAAGGTTAGGTAAAGGATATAATTTTTCTGCGGATGCTACTTTGAAACCTACCCCGCGTTTTAGAATGACCCTCGACTATAGTTATTCAAAACTATCGGCAGTGGACTCAGGTGAGACCTTCTACAGTGGCGATATCTATAGGTTGAATACGCGCTATAACTTCACTAAAAAGCTGTTTCTTCGATTCATCACAGAGTACGATTCATTTAATGAACAAATTCAGTTCTACCCGCTTTTTTATTACAAAGCCAATGCCTTTACAAAGTTCTATTTCGGCATGACGAATTATATCACTGATTTTGATACTTCAATAAACAACGGATTCAGGGATTACAGGCAGACCAACCGGGAGTTCTTCATCAAGTTTCAGTACCTGATCAGAAGCTGATAAATCCCTTGTCGGAAGCAGATCACAAAAACTCAAAATAGATAATGACAGAAAGCAGGATCAACAGACTGACCCAGATCAAAATAGCGTAACGGCTTAATTCTTCGCCTTCCCTTTGTTCAATGAAACTGTGGGGTTTTATTCCCTGAAGCAGAAAGGTCAGTACTCCCGCCAGGTTGATACAGATGATATAGGTCACGGTCAGTAATCCTGCCCCATAAGCCATTTCATACATGCCGCTGCCCAGAAGTAAACCGGTAGCCACCATCGGTGGAAGTAAAGCAACGGCCACCATCACTCCGATCACGGCAGCAGAGATCCCCCGGGTAAAGGAAAGACATCCGGCCACACCGGCCGCAAGTCCCAAAGCAATATCCGCATAACTGACCACCGTTCTTGAACTGATCTCGGAGACCGATGGGTCGATCTCAATTAAAAGCCCCATCAAAACAGAAAGACTGATACCCAGGGTAAACCCATAGAAAATGGACTTCATCGATCGCTTGAGAAGTGCCTTATCCCCAAGAGTGGTTGCTAAAGCCAGCCCTACATTTGGCCCCAGAATGGGCGCTATCACCATAGCGCCTATCACCATGGCTGCGTTATCGCGGATCAGTCCATTGGCAGCTACCACGCAAGACAGGGCGATCAATACCAGATACACCCAGGAAAAATCAACGACTTTCTTTATCTCTTCATACAGTTCTTCTCGTGAAATTCGGGAGACGCGCTCATCGTCTTTTTCCTTTTCCGCCTTCCGGTTTTTTTGATCTTCTTCGCTCTCTTCTTCTTCGGTTTTGGAGGGAAGGGTCGCTGATATGGGAAGCAGGATCACCCTGTAATCGTCCCGCCCTGCAAACCTTGATTCAAGTTCACCGAGAATTTTCTCCGTCAGCTCTACTTCAGCCAGCAGATTAACGACCACTCGGTCCTCCTCAGACTCAGACCTGTCGATCCAGGAGTCAACGATATCGTCCTCGTTTATGAGACTTTTTGGATCATCGAATCCATTTGGCGGTAATATTTTTATAAGTCGTAAGGCCATCTGACAATCTATTAATTAGGACAGCAATAATAATATATAATCCCGTTTCATCGAAAAAATAATATAGCTATCCTTGCACCGATAAATTTAAAAAAACAGATCATCGTCCTTGTCGCGGGAGTCGTAGCAGATCAATAATGCTAAACCTTTTACCGGTTGTAGCGTAGCAGGGCGAAAAGTTTATGACAAAAGAACAATTCATGAGATTAGAGAACAAAATAGCTTTGATAACAGGGGCCGCCCGTGGTATAGGACAAGCAACTGCGGAGTTATTCCATAAGAAAGGTGCGACTGTAATTATAACGGATATCCGAGACGATGAAGGCAGCTCACTGTCCAAAAAGTTAGGAGGGAAAGCGGAATATCTGCACCTGGATGCCGGTGACGAAAATAACTGGGTTACTGCGGCAGAGCACATCATCGAGAAATATGGACGTCTTGACGTTTTGGTAAATAATGCCGGGATCACCGGGTTTTTAGAAACTTCGGGACCTTTTGATGCAGAGCTTGTCGACCTCGAGTCCTGGAATGAAGTACACCGGGTTAATGCAACAGGTACCATGCTTGGCTGCAAATATGCGATACGGCTTATGAAGGAAAACGGCGGAAGCATTATAAATATCTCTTCAAGAAGCGGTGTTGTGGGGATACCGGCCGCGGTAGCCTATGCATCAAGCAAGGCTTCCGTAAGAAATCATACGAAGAGTGTGGCGCTGTACTGTGCTGAAAAAGGGTATAATATCAGGTGTAACAGTATCCACCCGGCAGCTATTATGACCCCCATGTGGGAAACCATGCTTGGCGAAGGAGAGCAACGGCAGCAAATGATCAAAGACATTGAATCCGGAATACCTTTAGGGCATTTCGGAGAACCGATGGATGTTGCCTATGCCAACTTATACCTGGCCGGTGATGAGAGCAAATACATCACCGGGATCGAACTTACCATTGACGGCGGAATATTGGCAGGAAGCGAAGCGAAACCGAAAGAGTAAGGGAAAGTGCCGGGTTTGAATTCGTTAAAACGATGCAATTCCGTATTTTTGGTGTATGCAGAAAGAACTACAGATCCGAGTGCTGCCTGAAGTTGCAGGAGAGGCTCATTTACTCGAAAAATACATTCTTGATAAAGAAGGTCTGGCACCGGAAGACCTTCACCATATTCAGGTGCTTCGCCGGTCAATAGATGCCCGTTCACGGCAGGCTTACTACAACCTGAAAGTTCGGCTGTATATTGGTGAGGATTTTGAAGAGGAAGATATCTCCCTGCTTCACTATCCCAACGTAAGCAATGCTGAAGAAGTGATCATCATCGGGGCAGGTCCGGCAGGATTATTTGCTGCACTGGAATTACTTGAAAATGGATTGAAGCCGGTGATCCTGGAAAGGGGAAAAAATGCCAAAGATCGTATTCAGGATCTGAAAGGGATCAACGTAGATCATATCGTAAACGAAGATTCCAATTATTGTTTTGGAGAAGGCGGAGCCGGAACCTATTCGGATGGCAAGCTTTATACCCGTTCCAAAAACCGGGGGGATGTTCGCAAGGTGCTGGAGTTGCTGGTTGGTTTCGGGGCGGTAAAGAATATCCTGGTAGAGGCTCATCCCCATATCGGCACCAACAAGTTGCCGAAGATCATTGCCAACATGCGGGCGTGTATTTTACAGCATGGGGGAGAGATACATTTCAATACCCGCGTCACGGATCTCATTACGGATTCATCTTCCATCAAGGGCGTAGAGGTACAGGATGGAACTAAGTTTCATGCGGATAAGGTGATCCTGGCTACGGGGCATTCCGCCCGTGATATCTTTGAGTTGTTGTGCCGTAAGGGAATAGAGATCGAGTTGAAGCCCCTTGCCATTGGGGTAAGGGTTGAGCATCCGCAATCACTGATAGATTCTATACAGTACAATTGCGAAACCCGTGGAGATTATCTGCCGCCGGCATCCTACAGCATTGTGAAGCAGGTAAAAGATCGGGGGGTGTATTCTTTTTGTATGTGTCCCGGAGGAGTGATAGCTCCCTGTGCCACCTCTCCCGGTGAGATCGTGACCAATGGGTGGTCATCTTCGCGGCGAGCCCGGCATACCTCAAATTCAGGGATCGTGGTAGAACTGACACCCGAAGATTTTAAGCCTTTTGAAAAATACGGTCCGCTTGCGGCCATGGAATTTCAGCGGTCTATCGAACAAAAAGCCTGGGTGGAAGGCGGTAAGACCCAAACAGCTCCGGCTCAGCGCTTACGGGATTTCATAAAAAGCGATGTTTCCAAAGACCTGCCCAATACGTCCTATTCTCCGGGAATTACCTCGGTGGAATTGGGCTCAGTACTGCCTGATTTCATTCATAAAACCCTGAAAGAAGGCTTTCTTCAGTTCGACAGAAGCATGAAAGGATATCTCACCAACGATGCCGTGGTCCATGCTCCGGAATCGCGTACTTCCAGTCCGGTCAAAATTCCAAGGGATCGTGAGACCTTGGAGCATGTTCAGATCGCGGGACTCTATCCCTGCGGAGAAGGAGCCGGTTATGCCGGGGGAATTGTATCTGCAGCTATGGATGGGATGAGATGTGCGAATCAGATCAAGAAAGAAAACAGCTAATTGTTTAAATTTTACTTGTGTTCTTTTTGAGGAATTCAGACAGTTCTTCTTTGCCAAGATTTCCATTTGCAAGATCCATTATTACTGCATACAAACTTTTCTTTTCGGCATGTAGCTTGTATCCATTTACAAAAAGAAAGGTATAAATTGCAACTAAAGCGGTTCTTTTGTTTCCGTCAAAAAAAGGATGATTACTGCAAATATGAAAACCATAAGCGGCAGCCATTTTATAAATGGTATCATGGACATATTCACCTCCAAAACTTGATTGAGGTTGAGCTAAAGCTGACTCCAGTAGATCATGATCTCTGACACCCGACTTACCCCCATAGGTTTTTATTTGGTCTTCATGGAATAATAAGATGGTTTTCTTATCCAGAAACTTGATCATTTTGCAAGTTCTTTTAATACCTCTTTGTAATCCATATTGGATTGACGATAAGCTTCAGCCCATTCTTCAAAGTCTGGGTCTATGGGCTCCAGTTCAATATTTGAACCACTTTTCTTGATCGTGATCTTATCACCCTGTTTGAGATGAAGCTCGTCAATGAGTTGTTTAGGAAGTGTTACTCCAAGACTATTTCCAATCTTTCTTATCTTTGTCTCCATAATAATAACTGCTCAGTATTAAGTTATAACAATGTTATTATTTAATTTTAAAATATGCAATGTTAAGATCAGTAACTGTTTTTGTAGCATTGGTTCAGTTAATATTTAAAAACTGAGATGCTACTGCCTCCAAAAAGCAGGAGAGAAAATGATAAGAACCGTAAAGATCTCAAGGCGGCCAACCATCATCAGCATGATAAGTACCCATTTTCCGAGATAGGGTAAGTGGGCAAAATTATCGGTAGGACCGAAATCACCCCAACCGGGTCCAATATTTCCAATCGCAGCTATACTTGCGCCTATGGAGGACATGATATCATACCCAAAAAGGCTGATGATGAATGCACCGAGTGCAAAGATGAAGATATACAGGATAAAGAAGCTCAGTACGGTACGTTGTATGTTCTGATTGATGGTTTGATCACCAATTCGTACCGGAAGAATGGCTTTTGGATGAATGATCTGCTTGATCTCACGTCCGGTGTTCCGGATCAGGATCATCCAGCGGATCATTTTAATTCCACCCCCGGTTGAACCCGCACAGCCTCCTGTGAAAAAGAGAAGGAAGAGGAAGAAAGCAGCAATGGTATTCCATACCTCATAATTATCGGTACCGAATCCGGTGGTGGTAACGATAGCAAGAACCTGAAAGGCTCCATAGCGCAAGGCATCCAAGATCGGATATTTATCCATGAGCCACAGGGAACCCGAAATGATGATGATGCCAATGAAGATCACGAGCGTATAGAATCGAATTTCACGGTTCGCAAAGAAAGACTTATGGTCACCCCGCAACAACCTGAAGTGCATGGCAAAGTTAATACCCGCGATGAACATAAAGATGATGATTACCCAGTCGATATAAACGGAATCGAAGGCCTCGATACTGGCATTTTTAGTGGAGAAGCCACCGGTTGCCATAGTGGAAAAAGCGTGATTGATGGCTTCGAACCAATCCATGGAAGGGTGCACCCAGAGTAAAAGAAACTCCACAAAAGTGAAGGCTACATACACTCCCCAAAGAAGTTTAGCTGTTTCTTGAACGCGCGGGGTAAGTTTATCGGTGGTCGGGCCGGGCGACTCTGCCTGAAATAACTGCATTCCTCCGATCCCCAGTAAGGGCAGAATGGCCAGCGAAAGCACGATGATCCCCATTCCACCCAGCCAATGGGCAAGCGATCGCCACATCAGAAAGCTTTTGGGGATATCCTCGATCTGTGGATTTTGAAAGCCGCTGCTTGTTTCACCACCTAAAATGGTGGAACCGGTAGTGGACAAGGCACTCATGGTTTCAAAAACGGCATCGGTAAAAGAAGGGAGTACACCTGATATCACAAAGGGGAGTGCTCCTACAAGGGATAAGGAAAGCCAGGTCAGGCTTACGATCAGAAAACCTTCCCTGACCCGCAGTTCATTTTTCGGTTTGAAGGAATACCACAGTCCGGCTCCCACAGAAAAAGCGATCCCGGCGGAGATCAAAAAGGAATGCCAAGTGTCCTCACCATAGATCAGGTCTACCGCGGCTGGGATCAACAAAGCAAAGCCCATGAAGAAAATAAAGGATCCGAGGATCCCTAAAACAACTAAAAAATCAATGTTAGCGCGAGGGGCGGAACTGTTTGGGATCAAAGCCATTATTGAAAAAGTTTGGTTACTTTATCGATGGCATTTGGAAGGCAAAAGATGATCACTCGGTCGTTGTCTTTTACCTGTGTTTCACCCACCGCAATTTCTACATCACCATTACACATCAATCCGCCTATCACACAACCGGCCGGCAGTTTTTGTTTTTTGATGGGCTTTTGGGTGATCTTGGAACCCGGACTTGCCTTCAGCTCTATCACCTCTGCCTTTATACCTCTGAGTTCTGTCACCGAAACAACATTACCCCGCCGTACATATCGATGAATTTCATTGGAAGCAGCCACTTTCTTGTTGATCACGGCATCTAATCCAATTGTTTGAGCAAGGGGAATAAAATCGGGCTTTGAAATCAGGGCCACTGTTTTTTTGACTTCAAGGTGCTTGGCCATCAAACAGGAGATGATATTGGATTCCTCATCATCCGTAACAGCAATAAAGGCATCCATGTCGCTGATTCCCTCTGTAACCAGGAGATCCGGATCTGTTGGATTGCCATGCAAGACCATGACCTCCTTCATCTCAATAGCCAGTTCTTCAGCTTTATCATAATTAGGCTCGATAAGTTTTATAGACCAGTTCTTGGTCTTGTCGGCACAAAGAATACGAGCCAGCATAGCACCCATATCAGATCCGCCGGCTATCATGACCGTATTCAGTTCTGTTTCTTTCTTCCCGGTCGTTTTAATAATGGCGTTGATGTCGTTGGTTTGTGCAAGAATAAAGATCTGGTCATAATTTTGGAGCTTTATGGAACCATCGGGAATAATGGTTCTTCCGCGCCTGCCAATTGCCACCACACGAAAGGTTAGTTCAGAATGTTTGCCTGCGTATTCATTTAAGTTCTTTCCAATAAGCGGAGAGTCTTTTTCAAGCCGTATTCCGATCAACTGCATTCGGTCGTTGGCCAGGTTGATCACATCACTGGCTGATGATCTTTTAAGAAGCTGAGCGATCTCATGGGCTGCACTTAGCTCCGGGTGTATCATCACATCAATACCAAGATCGGAGGGGGTAATGGGAGAATTTTTATCAGAAAATTCATCACTTCGAATACGAGCGATCACCATTTTGGCACCAAGCCGCTTTCCGAGCATCCCTGAGATCATATTCACCTCATCAATACTGGTAACAGAAATAAGGATATCGGCATCACCTACATTCGCTTTTACAAGATCTTTAACAGAGGTGGCGTTACCCTCAATGGGGAGTACATCTAAAGACTCAGAAACCTTGTTCAGTGACTCTTTCTCTCTATCTAAAACAGTTACATCATGCTTTTCTGTAGATAATACATTGGCGAGATCATATCCAATTTCGCCGGCACCTATAATTACGATCTTCAAATGAAGCCTCATTTAATTTAAAAACAACAAATAGTACGGTGTTTTCAGTTAAAATAAAAGAAAAGATGTTTTTCTTAAAGCATTAATTATCAGTTATATATCTTTCCTTACAATGATATCAGGCTTTTTTAAGAAAACCATTAATAACTACTTCAGTAAAAGAATGTATGTTAATGATAGCTTAACACTGCCGTAACGTTTTGTTTAGGTGAAATGCTGATTCTAAGGCATCATTTCACCAAGAACAATTATGCTGATAGGCGGAGATTTCAATAATAGGGCAAAGCAGCTTTTATCCCTGCTTTCAGAAAAAAGTGACCATACACCTGACACGAAAGTAGCGGTTGAGGATCTGGTTGAGGAACTGGAACTGGACCGAACCGAACTCAAAAATCTTCTGGAGTATCTTGAAGGAAGAGAGTTGGTTCAAATAGCATCCATTGGAGGCCCTTTTCTCTACGGGCACATAAAAATTACTCAAAAAGGGATCCTCAAAGCCGGGAAGTTGAAATAAAAAAAGCCTCCGGTTTAACAGAGGCTTTAATACGTAATATCATTTTTACTTTAACTTTCAGCATCCAAAATATCATCGATCCTGATCAGGGCGTCTTCAATATGAGCCCTTGTGAGTCCGTCTGATATCCTGGTCTGTGCCCGCTCAAGATCATTTTGAAGCAACCCGAGTTCAACTCTCAGAAAAGCTCTGATATCTGAGTTCTTGACATCAACATTGCCTCTGAAGCTTCTTATTTCATCCGTATTAAAGAGGTTTTCAATATTATCAAGATACACGCGCTGTAAGTTTCTTCGATAGGGATCGATGCTCGTCATTTCGTAGATCTCACTCCAAACACCGCGACGAAGGTCTTCTAGCATTTCAAGTGGGGCATACGCATCATCACCGTCAAAGGTGTGAGCTTCGTTAAGACGTATCATTACATCGGCTCCCATAACGTCATTGAGCATTCTTGACTGTAAATTCTTAACCCTTTCGAGGGCACCGGCATGTTCTATACGACGTAGGATCTCTTTATCAAGCAGCCAGTCAGGAGTAGAGAATACATGCTCGTTCAGGAAACCAATGGCTTCACGTTGATAGTCTTTGGGAACCGGGGTATAAAGCACACCTTCCTGATCTGAGCTTTTACGGCTCTGGTACACTCCTCCGATGTTAGTGGAAACATGTCCTGCATAACGCGCCCATTGTCCTATCAATTCACCGTAGATCTCTTCAAGATCGTCATATCCTTCACCCGGTGTGGATGTCCACTCGATGAGGTTAGGGACCACACGTTTCAGGTTCATCAGCCCATAGGTGCTTGCCTGAACGGGATCATTGGAAAGGTCTTCTGTTTGAGAAGAAGGATCATATCCGGTAGAGGAAGCAAATCGGTAGATCGGGTCATCAGCTTTATCAAGGATCCACTGATCCAAAACCGGTTTTTCATCTTCCGGAGTTTCGGCATCCGGGATCACGCGGTAACCCCAGTTGACAGAGTATTTATCATAAGGTCCGATCTTTCGGATGAAGCGAATGTTCTCGTCGCCGGGCTGGGCAATGTAATTCTGCCGGGCATATTCCATGATGGTGGTAGCAATACCGTATTCCTGTGTGAAGTTTCCTGAGCGAAGAGAGTCGACAGGGTAGGCAGAACTTGACTGCATGTTGTGTGGCAATCCGATGGCATGACCGATCTCATGCGATATAACACGGCGCATGGTTTCGCCGATCAGATCATCATCCAGCTTTAGTTTCCTGGCAGCGGGATTTGCGGCTCCGGTTTCGATCATAAGTCGGTTTCGGTAAGAACGCATGTGGTTGTGATACCATACAATATCACTTTCGATGATCTCACCGGTTCGCGGGTCACTCACACTTGGTCCAACGGCGTTACGGATGGTGCTTGCTACCCAGCGTACGGTGGAATAGCGAATGTCTTCAGGACTCCAGTCCGGATCTTCTTCCGGTGACGGAGCTTCTTTAGCGATCACAGCATTTTTGAAACCGGCCTCTTCAAAAGCTTCATTCCAGTCTTCAACCCCTTGCTTGATATAAGGAACGTATTTGGTTGGCGTGGCCGGATCCAGATAATACACAATAGGTTTAACCGGCTCTACCAGTTCTCCGCGGGCATAAGCTTCAGGATCTTTTGGCTCAAGTCTCCAGCGGCGGATATAGCTTTTCTCCTCTGCTTTCTGAGCATCAGAGCCATAGTCAATTTGGTTTACAGTGAACCAACCCACACGGTAATCCTCATACCGGGGACGCATAGGTTCTTTGGGAAGAAGTACCATGGATTGACTCATCATCATGGAAAGGGTCGCCGTCTGTTCATCAGAAGGAGGGTTGCCGGCATTATAGGTTAGCACATGGCGGACCTCAATATTCTGCGGGAAACTTTTTGCTGATTCAATGTAGCTTCTGTTTCCATCAAGTCGACGAACCTGGTACTGTTGTCTTAAGAAGCCGATTGCCCCGCTGATGGCTTCAGTATCGGAAGTAAAGAAATCGGTCATTTCAATGACCATCGTGGTGGAATCTTCCCCCATGGTCTCAATTGGAAATGCGGCAATGACAGGGGCAAAATTATTGGCCTTCACAGATTTGTAAACCGGTAAAGTATCGGCTGCAACGGCATTATAGGACTGCTTCCGAATAAGGATCTTATCATTCTGCCGCTCGAAGGTGATCACCTGTTCTGCTGTTTTGGATCCGGCTGAAAAGAATCCAAAATAATCGGTGGGCACTTGTGCCAGGCGGCTTACCAGCAGCATTTCACGGTTCAATAAGGAATCCGGTATTTCGTAATATAATTTATCTTTTACCCAGTGAACGTCGAATAAACCTTCATCAGTTTTAGCTTCTTTCGTGATTACGGATGAGTAGGCTTTCATACCGTCAGAGGAAGATGAGGGAGGAGGAGTTCTTTTATCAGAGGTAGTGTTTTTACTGGAAGTACATCCTGAAACAATTAAAAAAGAAAAGATCAGTGCACAAAGAATGCGATGTAAATATGTATTCATAAGTTCAATATGATTAATTCCCGAGAGCTGGATACTAAATTTAATTCAAATTGTTAAAATAATAATTTTATTGATACCTGATACCATAATTAAAAAAGGACAGGATTATCAAATATTCATTATCCAGTTTTGCTGAAAATTACCTACCTTTGCGTCCCCAAAATAACAGCCAAACTAAACGTTTTTATCATGATTATTGGAATTCCTAAAGAGATCAAAACCCACGAAAACAGGGTTGCTATTCAGCCCGGAGGCGTGGTTCAGCTTAAGCGTAACGGACATGAAGTGTTAATCCAGAATAATGCAGGGGTTGGCAGTGGCTTCAGTAATCAGGAATACGTTGACGCAGGTGCTACTATTATTGATGATGTAGAAGAAGTATGGAAGAAAGCTGAAATGATCATGAAGGTGAAAGAGCCTATCGCTGAGGAGTATCCTCGCATGAGAGAAGGTCAGGTTATCTTCACCTATTTTCACTTTGCGGCTGAAGAAGCACTGACTAAAGCCGTTGTGGATTCCAAATGTATTGCCATTGCTTATGAGACTGTGGAAAAATCAGATCGTTCATTACCGCTCCTGATTCCTATGAGTGAAGTGGCAGGACGTATGGCGGCACAGGAAGGAGCCGTTTATCTCGAGAAACCTAAAGGCGGCCGAGGTGTATTGATGGGTGGTATACCCGGAGTGCCTCCGGCTAATGTATTGGTTCTTGGCGGTGGTGTAGTGGGTGTGAATGCAGCCAAGATCGCAGCGGGAATGGGAGCTAAAACTACGATCATGGATATCAATATGCCTCGTCTGAGGTACCTTGATGATGTAATGGAAAAAAATGTGAGTACCATGTTCTCATCAGAAGCGAATATCCGAAGAATGCTTCCTCAGGTGGATATGATCATCGGTGCGGTATTGAAGCCCGGTGCCAAAGCACCTCATTTGATCACCCGTGATATGCTCAAGGAAATGAGAGCAGGAACCGTTCTTGTTGATGTTGCCATTGATCAGGGTGGTTGTTTCGAGACATCCAAACCTACCACACACAAAGATCCTGTATATATGGTGGATGATGTAGTACACTATTGTGTGGCTAATATGCCCGGAGCTGTTCCATACACTTCTACCATGGGACTTACGAATGTAACACTTCCTTATGCCGTAGCACTTGCAAATAAAGGATGGAAGCAGGCTCTGAAAGATGATGCCGAGCTACTCAAAGGATTGAATATTGCAAATGGCACGATCGTTTATAGAGATGTTGCCGAAGCATTTGAGATGGAATGGGAAGAAGTTAGTTCCGTTCTCAACTGATAGACTTTCACGACCCAAGATCAAAGCCCCCTGTATATTTAGTTATGCCGGGGCTTTTTTTATGCTCTTGGAATGGCTCCAGTTGTGGTTGAACCCGGCGCTGTTGCCTTTGGCCCATCTCCATCACCCGGCAAGCCGAAAGATGGAGATTACTGCCTCTTAATCCATCCTTCCGCTCAGTTTGGGTAGGTATAAGTTGGCTGTGTTTACCAGAGCGGGGTGATGGATGGTGCTTGGGATGGCTCCAGTTGGTGTTGAGTCTGGCACTTTTGTATTTCGTTCATATTTGGGACTAAGCATTAGCCGAAAGAGGGGTGATTTATTCTCTTTGTTTACTTGCAGATATCTTACAAATCAAGTTCTTTACATAAATGCAATTTCTACCGGGGCATACATATCATGTGTATAATCAGGGCAACAACAGGGTTCCCATTTTCTATGAACGGGAGGATTATCTGTTGTTTATTAAAAAGATGAGAAAGGCTTTACTACCTCATAGTTCCATTTTAGCCTGGTGCCTTATGCCTAATCATTTTCATTGGCTCATTCAAATAAATTCCAATTACGAAGTTTTATATGAAGAAGATCAGCGTGCGAGAATATTAAACCCACTGAATAAGGATATCGGTTCATTATTAAGTTCATATAGCCAGACTATAAACAGGAAAATAAACCGATCGGGTTCTTTGTTTAGAAAACGAACAAAAGCCAAATCATTAATAGAGGATGAGGCAAATAATAACTACGGTATTAATTGTTTTATTTATATCCATCAAAATCCTTTAAGAGCAGGTTTAGTAGCCAGTATGGAGGAATGGCAATTTAGTTCGTTCAGGGATTATGCAGGATTCAGAAATGGAACATTATGCGCCAAGGAGTTGACTAGAGATCTATTTAAACTTCCAGAGGATGTGGGTAAATTCTACAAATTCTCTCAGAAAACGATACCTGATAATAATATTCAAAAGCTGTTCTGAGTTTTGAAGTAAGCAGAATCCATTCTTCCACTTTTATAAATAGGTTTGAATGGCTCCAGTTGTGGTTGTATCGGGGGCTGTTGCCTTTGGCCCATCTCCATCACCCGGGCAAGCCGAAAGATGGAGATTACTGCTTCTTAATCCATCCTTCCGCTCAGTTTGGATAGGCAGAAGTTGGCTGGGTTAACGAGAGCGGGGTGATGGATGGTGCTTGGGGTTAGCTCCAGTTGTGGTTGTATCAGGCGCTGTTGCCCTTGGCCCATCTCCATCACCCGGCAAGCCGAAAGATGGAGATTACCTTCCGAAAGAGATTACTTTAACGGGATCGGTATTGGCAGCAACCCGCGCAGGAAACCAGGAGGCAAGGGCTGAAAGCACAATGGTTACCAGGGTAACTATAACGAAGTCTATTGCGTGTGGTTCAACAGGAGCATAAGCCATATAGTAATTTTCCTGGGAAAGGGGGATGATCTGGTAGTTGACCTGAAGGAAGTAGAAAAGTAAAGATATAGAGATCCCTATGATCAGGCCCACACCCGCGACCATGAGTCCCTCCACTAAAAAGATACGCCGGATCATCTTTGATTTACTCCCGATGGTTTTCAACACTCCGATATCTCTTGTACGCTCCAGTACCATCATTAAAATGGCTCCGATCAGGTTAAATGCAGCTACAATGATCATACCACTGATAACAAGGGGAATCATATTTTCCTGCAATTCAACCCATGCAAAGATATTACCGAATACGGTGTAAATGCTTTGATTGTAGTAAGGGAAAATGATGGACTCATTGAGTTTATCATGGAAGGCAAGTATTTCGGTATCATCTTTGAGCCTGATCTCGATGGCGTCAGCCTGATTGTCCCGGTACTTAAAAAGTTGTCGTGCATAATTTCGATCTACCATCGCAAAAACATCATCAAAAAGATCGATCCCGGTCTCGTAGATCCCGGTAAGTCGAAATTGTTTGATTTCGGGCGAGTTGACCAAAGAAGGGATGCCTTCAATCGTATAAACGGTGATAACAGAGCCTATCTCTGCCTGAAGCTGTTGGGCCAATTGCTTCCCAAGTACAATACCCGGCATACCGGTTGAATCTCGCTTCAGGTCATATTCACCTTCAGTGATATAATTTCCAACACCAAACTCCGGTTTTTCAATATCCACACCTTTGAGGGATGTTCCGGTTACCTGGTCTTTGGTTTGTATCATTACCTGTCCCTCTATCACAACCTGCTTACTTTCGATCTCAGGATAGCGATCCAGGTAAGTGAAAAGAGTATCGGCCCGTTCCAGGGGTTTTTGGGTATAGGTGCTGATACTTATATGAGGGGCAAAATCCATGATCTTGCCATTGATGGTCGACTTAAACCCATGAACGATCGAAAGGGCGATCAGTAACCCGGCAGAACCAACGGCAATTCCGGCTATTGACATGTACTTGATGAACGAAAGAAACCCGGAGCTTTTTCGGGAGCCTTTGAAATATCTAAGAGCAAGATACCATTCAAATTTCATCGGGTTCGTTACTGGTTATGCGTTAATGGTTCTTTGATATATAACTACGATTGTACGTCTGTGCTACAAGTTTATTTTAAGTACCTACAGCTTTTCCAATAACGAATATACCAATAACGAACATTGTTATTCCGGTTTCATTTGTGGGAAGAAAAGTACGTCCCGGATAGAATCGGAGTTGGTCATGATCATAGCCAGCCGGTCGATACCGATACCGATTCCTGCCGTAGGAGGCATCCCATATTCAAGGGCACGGATAAAGTCTTCATCGATGGTCATAGCTTCATCATCACCGCCGGCGCGAAGTTTGGACTGTTCCTCGAGTCGCTCCCGCTGGTCAATAGGATCATTCAGCTCGGTGTAAGCATTTGCGATCTCCTTACCATTACAAATTGCTTCAAAGCGTTCAACCAGCCCTTCTTTGGAGCGGTGTTTTTTGGTAAGCGGACTCATTTCTATAGGATAATCCGTTATAAAGGTAGGTTGTATGAGTTTCCCTTCCACATATTCTCCGAAGATCTCGTCAATGATCTTACCGGCGCCAAACGATTCATCAATTTCCACATGCAATTCTTTGGCAATGGCACGAAGTTCATCTACCTCTTTGCCGTATAGGTCTTTTCCGGTTTCCTTCTCAATAGCTTCAAACAAAGGAATACGCGGCCATGGAGTTTTGAAATCGATCTCATTTTCTCCGACCTGTACTTTCGTTGATCCATGAAGTTCAAGTGCTACTTTTTCAAGCATATTCTCCGTGAATTCCATCATCCAGTTATAGTCTTTATAAGCTACGTACAACTCGACCTGGGTAAATTCAGGATTGTGGAAACGGGAAAGCCCCTCGTTGCGGAAGTCTTTGGAGAATTCATATACACCATCATATCCGCCAACGATCAATCTCTTCAGGTACAGCTCATTTGCAATACGAAGATAAAGGTCCATATCAAGTGCATTGTGATGTGTTACAAAAGGCTTGGCTGCCGCTCCGCCGTAAATTGGCTGAAGGATGGGGGTCTCGACTTCCAGGTACCCCTTTTCATTCATGATATTGCGCATCATCTGCACCATTTTTGTACGCTGCTGAAAGGTTTTGCGTACTTCAGGATTTACGATCAGGTCCACATACCGCATCCGGTATCGTTGTTCCTTATCCGTGAAGGCATCATGGACAATGGTTTCACCATCTTCCGTAGTTTCTTCTTTGGGAGTTGGGATAGGCCGGATGGTTTTGGAAAGGAAGTGAAATTCCTCGGCATGCACGGTCGTCTCTTCGGTTCTTGTCTTGAATACAAATCCTTTGATCCCAACAAAGTCGCCAATATCAACCAGCTTCTTGAAGACCTTATTGTAATTGTCATTCCCAAGCTCTTCGGTAGCTACATCATCACGTCTGATGTACACCTGAATGGTTCCCTCAGAATCCTGTAGATTGAAGAAAGCCGCTTTCCCCATAACTCGCTTGGTCATAACCCGGCCCGCTATAACAACGGTATCAGTGTCGGGGTTATCCTCATCACGAATCAGTTTATCTTCCTGCTCTAAAATTTGTTTTGAAGTATGAGTTGCATCAAAAGAATAAGGGTAGGGGTTAACTCCGAGTTCTTGAAGTTGCTGGAGTTTTTCCCGGCGAATTTCTTCCTGCTCCGAGAGGGATAATTCCTGTTCAGACATGTATATAAGTAAATTTAATTTTGGCGTTCAAATAGAAGCTTTGAAAATACCGAATTATGCAGAGAATTGTGAGCCCAAGACAAGATTACTTTTATTTAAGAAAAGTGAATTTTTGCCGAAAAAAGAAATACTGCCATTATTAGTATTAATTAATCATGACCGGAAAAACTGCATATTAAGGGGTTTTTATTAGGATGAAACATTCTTAATTTAAATTTAAAGCTCAGCTTTATAGCTTGTTCGAAAATAATGAACATTCCTACCGGCATATTCTTATAAACTTTCATCATCAACATATATTAGGCAATGCATAACTATAGACACTTTTATATATGGCTCATAATTGGAGTCATGTTCACGGCATGTGAAATACCTGACAAACCTGATTTCCAAACCTCTCACAGAGTAGAAGCTCCTATATTGTATAATAAGACCTTTCAATTCATGGGAGAAGATGATAATGTATTGATCGACAGCACCAGTGCCGATTTCGATTCTTTATTTTCTGTGGATGGTGATAATTTCATTTCCCTTGTGAACGAACAGGATTTTGATCTTGGAGATCTGAACGATGCCATTCCTGAAGTAGATATTGATCCGACTTCTTTTAGTTCTGCCGTGGGTGAGATCGAGTTAGGCAGTTTTTCATCCGGTGGGGGTAATTTGGGTACTGCGAGCTTTCAAGATCTTACAGGAAACAATCCAGCTGCTTTTTCAGCAGGTACTCCTTTACCACCATCTGGAGGACCGACTGCTCCCTATAATATCGATATCGGTAGTAATGCGGATTATTTTGTAAGTGCAACACTGAAGAATGGGGCACTTGAGATCACGATTACGAATGATCTTGGTTTTGATATTGATGCAATTTATTTGGACCTGAATTCAAACAACACTACGATAAGTACAACCACTATCAACAATGTAGTACATAGTTCAACAGCATCAGGAACATTCAATTTCACTGATGGAGATGTACTTGAGGATATAAATTTAGATGTATCTTTGGAATGGTCAGCTCAAAATACTCAAGCAGATCCAAACGAGTTGATAGTAGAAAGTGCAGAAGGGGTAGATCTCTTTGCCTCTCAGGTTCAAGCTGTTGTAGGATCACAGGATTTTACTACCAGTAATGTGTCAAATTTTGATAACTCGGAATTCATTTTTGATGATCCGAGCCATTACGTGGAACTTGAATCCGGTGATCTTGAGATCGCTGAGATCATAAATAGCATTGATATCACTGTTGAACAAATGGAAATTTCTTTTCCGGGCATTCGCTCAGCTCCGTTTGGAGCAGGAGATTCGTTAGTGATCGTCTATAGCGGAGCTACTGAGATATCCCGAAATGGAAGCGCTCCGGCTCGTCAGGTTGATCTTTCCGGGTATCGAATTTATGCCAACAATAATCAGGTGGAATACAATATTGTAGCTCAGACTGAGAATACTCAAACAGGTTCAGGAGCACAAGCACGTGTGATCACGGAGAATGACCAGGTCTCATCTTCAGTTGCCATAAGCAATCTTATAGTTGGTGAAGCCTTTGGTTTGATCGTTCCCCAAACGGTATTACTAAGTGATGACGATCCTAATAATGGGGTCGACCAGCTCGATGTGTTCAATGACAGTGAAGCTGAGATCTCGGAAGTTGATGGACTCAGTGACCTTTCAAAGAAACTTGAAGGACTTGAATTTACTGAGCCTTCCCTAAGTATTAATTATACTACTACCGTTGGAGTACCAACGACTATTTATGGGGCCATTTTAGGGGTGAGCGGAAATGGTACTCCCGTGTATCTGACAGGAAATACGGGCAGCGAATATGAAATTACTTCCCCTATAAACGGCCTGCAGGAAAATGGAACGGATATCCCAATAGGAAATCTGATCAAGTTTGAGATCGATCCTTCATCAACTTCCGGGACCATTAATTTTGATGAAGCCACTACAAATGTGGATGACTTCCTAAATAACCTGCCAAGTGAGATCCGGTTTATTGGTAAAGCAGCGGTTAATGAGAACAGCGAAGAAGGGTCAGTTACCAATCCTATTGAATTCGAACCTGTGATCAGCGTGAACTTACCGCTCGCTTTCAGAACCACGCAAGCAGCTACCTTTAAGGATACAACAGATCAGGACCTAAGCAACTTACCATCACCTGACAACGGAGATAGCAATACGATAACTGATGGGAAGCTGGTCATCAACTAT
Organism: Gracilimonas halophila; assembly: GCF_042684365.1. Classification (NCBI taxonomy): domain Bacteria; kingdom Pseudomonadati; phylum Balneolota; class Balneolia; order Balneolales; family Balneolaceae; genus Gracilimonas; species Gracilimonas halophila. Next base: position 510,126 of record NZ_JBHULI010000025.1, read on the forward strand.
GACAATGGCTTACCTATGAATGTGGATCTCGAGATCAAGTTTCTTGACTCTGAGTACAATGCCTTTGAGACACTTACCATCGATCGTCTTGAGGCAGCAGGTGTTGATGCTAACGGATTTGTGGACAGTCCTGCTAACGGACGTACAACCATGATTGCGCTAAATGCTGAACAACTAAGACAACTCTATAGAACCAGGTATCTGGAGATATCAGCAGGATTGCTTAGTACCGATACCAGTGGAGACGGAAGCGGAAATGAAGTAAAAATTCGCACCACTGATTTTATAACTATCTCAGTGAACGCCGATTTCACTATTGAATCGGAGGTAAACTAAAATGAAGAATCTGGCTAATATAAATTTCATGAAAAAGAACATACTATTCCTCATTCTTATTTTTGGGGTTACAGCAACAACAGCGTTGGCACAATCACGTCATTTCAGTGCTCAATCTCTGGGAATGGGAGGCGGAGGAACCGCTTATATGGATGGATACAATGCCAACTTTATTAACCCGGCTAACCTGATGCTGGATATACATCGCCCACGAACTACCATTGGTTTTGCTAATTTGGGAGTAAGAGCAGGCGGTAGCTTGGCAAATATTGCGGTTTATAATGAATACCTGACTACAGGTCAGCTGATAGCCGGCGACACCAGAACCAACATGCTTAATGATTGGTTTGGCGGAAGTTCATTCAACAACCGACGAATGGCGGCCACCGTCAGTGTAACTCCTTTGGGAGTTTCTCACAGACGTTCAAAACAGGCCTTCAGTTTAGCTTCCAGGGTACGGGTTACGGAAGAGTTCTCCATTAATAAAGGAATGGCAGAATTATTGACCTATGGATTAGATGCAGATAAATTTTCTGATCCTACGCCCATCAACTTCAGCTCAAACACGGTAGCGTTTGCTGAGGTCTCTGTTGGGTATGCACGTCAAATATTGAGCCTTCCCGATCTCTTATTTGCAAAGGACGTTAAACTCTATGCCGGAATTGCACCGAAGTATTTGTACGGAATTTATACTGCCGACATGAACTTCAATTCTACCTTGCAAATGACCAGAGGTGATCAGTCGTCTCCATTTACCATCAATCATCAATTTAGCTACGGTTTGAAAACGATCGGCCTGCTTTCACAACAACTTCAGGAATATGATGCTGCTTATGAAGCTGATGAGGATGCTGATATTGGCGATTATGTAAAATATGAAGGGGATGATATCGGTGAAACACAAGCTACCGGTTTTGGTGTGGATATGGGAGCAACACTCGAAATGGATGTTTCTTCATTGCCTATACCATTATTTATGAATGCGAATAAAACCCTTCGCCTCTCTATGTCGATCACTGATCTTGGATCGCTAAGTTATGATCAGTCTGCATCAAATACTTATGCAGATGGAGAATTCTCCTATGAGGGTGCTAAAGATGAGGATTCATTTAGTGATTTCTTTGATAATCTTGCTGACAGCCTTCAAAATGATGTATATGGGAATTTTGACACCGAAGAGATAGATGACGTAAAATATAATTTACCATCCATGTATAATTTTGGAGCATCACTCGAGATGAACAAGCTTTTGCTTGCACTCGATTATGGGATAGGATTCAATAATAATGGGATCAACTCAAAGCGCAGCGTTCTTACATTAGGTGCTCAATACAGGTTTTTCGGCTTTCTTCCTATAAGAGTGGGCACCAAGATAGGAGGATATGCTTCAGCAGCTTATTCAGCAGGAATTGGGCTTGATTTTAACTTCCTGGAGCTTACTGTAGGTGCTTCTACTGTAGCTAATTCAGCGAATAATGGATCATCTGCCGGTGTAGCCTGGAGCGGACTCGTTCTTCGGTTCTGATCAGGTTTAGACATACTGAATTTTTAATTGCAGAGCTTGTTGCTCAGGAAATATTAAAATCCCCTGAACAATGAGCTTTGCTATTTATGAGATCCTTGGCTTGATCATTTCTTTGCCGTTAAGCTATGCCATGGCCCATGTAGCAATAAAATACTCATCCCCGAACTCGATCTGATGGATCACCCATCTGATCGATGGACCAGGCGCAGGATGCTGGTTTAGGATACAAACAAGTTGGTGCTTGAATCAAGCAAACGGTCAGATGGGCTTGGAGCCATCAGACCGTGCTTCAAAGGTTTTAATGAGGGTATTATCTTGAACTCATGTTAAACGAGAAAGGAGATGTTAAAGAAGCAGAGAAATTAAAAACGAGCAATTGACATTTGCTCGGGTAATAAACCACCATTGAGAATATGATCGGCGAGTAGTGAACTCAAATAATTCCCATACATCAAACCTTTCGAGCCTAATCCGGTGAACACGTGAACCTGTTTTAATTTTGGGTGGGTGCCAATAATGGGTTTTCGATTCGGCGTTGAGGCTCTTACTCCGGCCCATTGGTCTACAAGTACCGCATCTTTAAATAGAACCGGATAGACTTTCCCCAATCTCTGTATTAAATACTCAAAGCCATCTTTATCAGGTTCAGTATGCTCAAAATGATGTTCATAGGTACTGCCTGCTATGAATCGGGTCTTAGAAATGGAGGCAATGTACCCAAGGGCTGAAATGGAGTACTCAAAATCCCCGGCTTTGGGAGACTCAAAAACTGCTAACTGCCCTTTGATCTGATTAAGCGGTAAAGAATTACAGGGTTTCAAGGTCTTGGTCTCAGATCCGGTAGCACAGATCAGATGTTCCGCATACAATTTTTTACCTGCTATAGATATGCTGAAAGGAGATTCATCATAGTCTATTGAATAATCCGCATTTGTAAATAACTTCAATCCTTCCTTCTCAAGAAGATCGGCCTTACTTCGTAGATATAATTCTACGTTCACGGTAAGTCCTTTGGGAAGCCACATACCGCCATCCACACAATTTAGATCGGGATTGATAGAATGAATTTCATCTTTTTCAAGCCACTCACACCAACCTTCAGGCCAGTTATCGGGGTGAGCATTTTCCTTCATCCGGGAAGCCATTTTTTTATCCTGGGCAGGTCGTAAGATCCCGGTTTTCTTGTAGAATTGAACTGGTGTCTGTTTCTGAACATGATCAAGGTCAGCAGCAGTGGAAGTCAGGCAGGATTCCGCATTCCAAACGATAGTGCCATATCGTCCCGTTGCAGGGTTAACCATTCCAAGAGGGGTACCTGATGCGCCGGATGCAATATCTCCGGTGTCGATTAAACATACCGATACTCCCCGATCAAGTAACTCACCTGCAATAGAAAGCCCGGCTATACCTGCACCTAACACACAAAAGTCAAAATGAGAAGGAGAGGACACTATTATCCTGAGATTTGATTGGCATTCTTTAGATCTACACCGGCATCTTTCATCTCTTTTAAGGCAGAATCGACGGAGCCATCCATGTCAATTCCGCGCACAGCATCTTCTGCCAAAGTAACTTTATACCCAAGCTTGAGAGCATCAAGTACGGTCCATTTCACGCAGAAGTCAGTGGCCAGACCGGTGACAATAAGTTCTTCCACACCCCTTGCCTGAAAATATCCGTGCAAGCCGGTTACGGTATCATGGTCGTTCTCAAAAAAGGCAGAATAGGAATCGATCTCTTTTCTGAACCCTTTCCTGATGATGAGTTGTGAGGGCTTGGCTCTGAGGTCGGGATGAAATTCAGCACCTTGGGTACCCTGTATACAGTGATCCGGCCACAGAACCTGTTCCCCGTATTCCATCTCAATTGTGCTAAATGGTTCTTTATCGGAGTGATTGGAAGCAAAGGACCGGTGATCTTCGGGATGCCAGTCCTGCGTCTGTACAATACAGTCAAAATCATCCATCAGGTTGTTGATCGGTTTGATCACTTCATCACCACCGGGAACAGCCAGGGCTCCTCCGGGACAAAAATCATTTTGAACGTCAACGATCAGCAAAGCTTTCATAAAATTATGCGTTTTGTATTAGTTCGATCTTCAGTTCTCGTAGTTTCTTACTTAAACCCACTTTATACACATGGGGATTATCAAAGCGTTTATGCTCGTCATTTAGTTTCGAGAGCCTCATCCTGGCATATTCTGCACTTTCCTGAACCGTTGGAGGGTCGATCATTATTTCACCTTTATTTACCACGTTATGCAACAGCTCTTCACTTTCCAGCTCTGATACTATTGTAGAGCGATGTGCTATATAGGGATGATAGATAACAGAGGGATTCTCTTCATCATTTAGAGCAATGCCGTCACTGTAAAAAGAGCCATCTTCATTAAAATATCTAATGATTTTCTTTGAATCCGGAAGGGTAACTTTCTCTTCATTTTCTGAGATCTTAAGCGTAGGCTTTCCGTTGATAGAGCTAAGCTTATAGACTCCGTCAAGAGCGGGATCATCGTATGCCGTTACTAACTTCGTGCCTACTCCAAAAAGGTCGATAGGAGCACCTTGATCAAGTAAACTCTTGATCAAATGCTCATCCAGTTGATTGGAAGCGGCAATTTTTACGTATTCAAGGCCGGCATCGTCCATCATCTGCCGGCTTTTACGAGCAAAATATGCAAGGTCGCCACTGTCTAACCGGATCCCGACCAGTTTATGCCCTTTTTCTTCCAGCTCTTTTGCTACTTTGATCGCATTTGGGACTCCTTTTTTGAGCGTGCTGTATGTATCAACAAGGAGGATGGAGGAATCGGGATAATGTTCGGCATAGGTTCGGAAAGCGGTAAGCTCATCTTCAAAAGATTGTATCCAGGAATGAGCCATGGTTCCGTTTATGGGGATGTCATCCATTTTTCCAGCCAACACATTTGATGTCCCCTGAAAACCACCAATTACTGAGGCTTTAGAAGCCTGAAGCCCGCCAAGACCCTGAGCTCTTCGAAGCCCGAAGTCTACGACGGCATGATCTCCTGCAGCTTGTTTTATGCGGGAGGCTTTAGTGGCGATCAGAGAGGCAAAGTTCAAGGTGTTAAGAAGTACCGTTTCCAGGATCTGAGCTTCAACAATAGTTCCTTCAACTCTTAAAATAGGTTCATTCGGAAATACGATCTCGCCTTCTTTTACAGAATAGACAGACCCCTTGAATTCGAAATCCTTTAGGAAACTGAGAAATTCTTCTTTGAATCCCTGCGAACGTAAATACTCCAGTTCTTCGGGGTGAAAGCGGAAATACCGGATGATCTCGAGTAAGTCTCCGAGACCTGCAAAAACTACATAACCGCCATCGAAGGGAAGGCTGCGAAAGAAATAATCAAAACTTGCTGTTTGTTGGTGGCGCCCGGAAAGGAAATATCCCTGGGCCATGGTCAATTCGTAAAGGTCGGTGTAAAGCGCGGGTTTTTTTAAGATCATGAATGTAAAATAAAAAGGCTTTCTGAGAATCAGAAAGCCTAAAGAAAAAAAGATCTAACCTCTGTAATTCCTTCTTTCGATCAGTTTTTTGATCTTTTTATTCCCGATCCAGACCTTTTGATTGGTTTCAACATTAACCAGCTCCAGATTAACGGTATAAAAAACAGCCAAGGTACGCCGGTCAGGGGTTTCGTCAACAATAGAGCTTATGTTTCCAATGAGCATAAAGTCGGCGCCCAGTTCCTGAGCCATTTCTTTCATCGTTTCAAGAGAAGCAAATTCCTGTTGTTCAAGTCTTTCCTGACGAATGTCCTGTCTTTCATCACTGCTGGCTACAACATTTACAGAGCCGGAATTGACAAAGGCCCGCTCCATTTCTTTTGTGATAACTTCAGTATCGATGTGTTCCATGCTTTCATTTCGAACATTCCCAACGATCACAACCGGAGATTTTTGGTGTTGCCGGTTATGCTGATTGAGCCAAGGTTTGGTAAGTGCATCAGCGATCATTTCCTCTGACACCATACGTGCGTCAGTATCATTCCATCTGCCTGAAAGGTCAGTAGTTTCAGAAGGATTGATCCGGTTTACTTTACTTGTGGGTCGGCATCCTGATATCAGGAGTCCGAATAGGAGAGTGGATAGAATTGCGTATTTCATAGTGGTGATATTTGAAGTTTTATGATTTTTAATAAGAATAAATTGATTCAATGAGTCCCAGTCTGGTTTGGTCTGTAATCTCGATGGTTCTTTTTTCTGAATAAAGTATAGCCCCTGAAGCTGATAGATACTGTATCTCTATCTCGTTAACTCCAATTGGCAAGTTGATCACATTCATCCAGGCCTTGCCGGGCATGGTTTGCCATCCTCTGAGATCCGCTTTTTCTGTACTTTCCTGGCCGATTATCCCTAATACATCAACCAGGAATCCTAAGCCTTTGTTCTTTTTCCGGACCGAAGAAGCTGCGTAAGATGATCCCGCAGCCTTGAGCGTAGCCCTTAGCAACGAACGAGTATATATAATCGGGATCTTAGCTTTATAAACTTCAGCAGATACAGCGTCCATTTCTTCTATAAGCTCCATATCGTATGTTTGTAAAGAATCAGTTATGATACGAATGCTGCTTATCCTGGATCTATAAAGATCGATCTTGGGAAGTGAGAATTTTACATAGAAGCTATTATCATTATCTCCATCTAGCCAGAGCCTGAAGTCTTCTTGTTTCTTTATTGGAGCCTGTCCTGTAAATGCTGTAACTAAGACATTATAAGAATGGGGTTCTCTTATTTTTTCAAGATCATCAATATTTACAGGGGTTTTTTTACTGATTTCTTGTTGCTCCCTGAGTGCTTTGCCGAGCTTCTCAAATTCGATTCGCGAATCATCAGGTTTTCCTGTCTTTGCATATAAGATAGTTGCCAGATAATGGCTGAACGCGCTATTCTGAATATTCACTTCACCGGAATTCCAGTCAACCTTTCCCGTAGTATCTTCTCTGGCAAAGGCTTCGGCCAAACCTTTCAACCTTATATCCAGCTGTTCCATCTTAAAAGCCATTCTGCGGGTTTCAACCAGTGCGCCTTCCCAGTCATTTTGATGAACATAATTCAAACTTTTAAATGCGTTCAGGTAAATATCCTCATATGGTTCACCATCATAGACCAGGGTATTGTCATTCACTAACATGGCTTTAAAGCCCCGGCTTATACTTTTTGTGTAAGCATCATCTATCAATAATTCTGCATTATCAAAGAAAACACTGCTACTGTCAAAATTGCCGGCAAAGTGATGGATCAATCCGGCTTCGAGGTTTTTAAGTACGAGGTCTTTGGATTTGTATATTTCCTTATCCTCAAACTCTTGCAATAATTTTGAAGATTCTTGATAATTTCCTGAGACAAATGAAGAACGCAGGTCGTGCTGGGCATCATCAAGCACATAGGCATGGCAACCGGTAAGTAAAATTATTGCACCAATATAAAAGAGATGAAATCCGGCTTTATTTATGATTATCTTGGCACCCATTAAGAAATTTTGCCCCTTATTTCTAAGGTTTTATGAATTTTGAATTATAACCAATTTACGTGGAAATCAGACCTTTGTTATATCGCATTTTAGTGTTAGCTATTTCCGGATTTATGGTTTCCTGTGCTACTCCAATTGCACCAACCGGAGGCCCTTCAGATAATAAAGGACCTGTTTTGGAATTCACAGAACCGGAAACAGGCACAACGAATTTTGAAGGAAAAGTATTTGAGTTTCAGTTTGATGAGTATATAAACAGATCAACGGTGAGAGGAGCAATTACAGTTGAGCCTGATCTTGGTATTGAATACGATATTTCCTGGAAAAGGAAGAAGATGTTCATTGAATTTGAAGAACCTTTTCCGGATTCGACTACGATCATTATTAAACTGGGAACAGAGATCACAGATACCCGAAATAATAAAATCCCCAGCCCAATTACATTAGCCATCTCAACGGGAGATGAGATCGACAGCGGTGAGATATCCGGTAAGATACTTCTTGCTGAAAACGGCCGGGCTGCGGATGAGCAAAGAATTCTACTTTATCGTCAACCGGTTGACCTTAGCAAACGAGCAAACTATCAGGCACAAACAGATACTTCAGGCAGCTTTAGTTTTTCATATTTAGCTGAAGGAACTTATAAGGCATTGCTGGTAGATGACAGAAACCGGAATAAGATCTGGGACAGGGAAATTGAAGCAGCATATCCATTTTATGAGGAATTTATCAATTTAGAGAAAGATGGGAGTAAGACTCTGGATGTGATATATGCCGTGAGGAAAGATACCACAAAACCCGAACTGCAAGGAGTAGGGTTGTTTTCCCAGAATAGAATGAGGTTCAGGTTCAGTGAATCTATCCGGTTAACCGACAGTACATCAATACAAGTTTCTGACTCTTCAGGAAATGCATATTCTTCCGCTTTTCCGCTTTATGTTTCTCCGCGGGAGCGGTTCGTGCTGTTTGCCCAAAGTAGCGAACCGCTGTTGGAAGAAGTAGCATATAGCACAGAAATAAAAGGTATTACTGATATGGGAGGGAATGAACCGAGTTCTGCTAGTTTCAGCTTTACCGGAACATCACAGGAAGATACTACCATGCAGCGTATCATTTCAGTAAATGGTCAGAACGGACTATCACAAACCGACGAGTTTATAGTGACCTATGCAGCTCCCATTACTGAGCCTGAAATAACAGATTCAGTGGTGGTTATAGAGGGAGATGTGGATTTTGGGGATTGGCCTGAGATCTCGGTAGAAGAAAATAAACTTAAGATAGGTCCACAGCAGGAATGGATAGAAGGTATTAACTATCAGTTTTTGATCTGGAATCCGGTTACACAAAGAAGAAGTATGTATGAACCGGAAGTCTGGGACTCAACGGAATACGGTGAGATGGAGATAAACATTGAAAATGCGGATTCTTCTGATACATATTATGCGAGGATCCTGGGGCCAAATGGAATGGAAGTCGAATTTACCGGCTTTACAGTATCTACGATCATACCCGAACTTTCGCCTGTTTCCTATACGCTGATCCTTTTTAGGGATGAGAACGATAATCAGAAGTGGGATACAGGTTCTGTTTCTCCATACCAAAGTCCCGAAAAATATTATGTACAAAGAAGTATCAATGTTCAGGAAGGATTTATTTCTGAAGTTAATGTTACATTCGAATAATCATGAGTGAATTACTAAGCCCATATATAAGCGAAGTTTGGCACCTGCCCATTTTAATAGGCGGTATCATTTTAATGACCATTGTAGTGGCCTCAGTAACCACGAGGATCATCAATGTGATGATCAGGAAAAATCGTGAAATAGAAGATAATGCAGATGTCACGAATCTTGTTTTCTTCAAGCGTTCTGTTATTGTTCTTATTTATCTGACAGGTATTAGCTTTGCGATCTACATGATCCCACAGCTGCGGGTAATTGCAGCCTCATTGCTGGCCGGTGCCGGATTGTTTGCCATTGCCATAGGTTTTGCGTCTCAGGCTGCTTTAGCAAATGTGATCGGCGGATTGTTCATTGTCATGTTCAAACCCTATAAAATAGGTGATCGCATACAGGTTAGAACAGATCTGAGCGGGGTTGTGGAAGATATTAACCTTCGGCACACCGTAATTAGAAATTTTGAGAACAAACGCATTATCATCCCTAATTCCGTGATCAGCAATGAAGTGGTTGTCAATTCAAATTACGAAGACAACAAGATCTGTAAGTGGATCGATATGGGCATTAGTTACGATTCTGATATTGATCTTGCTAAGTCTATTATGAAAGATGAGATCCTGAAACACCCGCTTTTTGTGGATAACCGAACGGAAGAACAAATTGAAGAGGGAGAAGACATAGTACCCGTTCGGGTTATTATGATGGGTGAATCTTCCGTTAATTTACGTGCCTGGAGCTGGGCTGAAAATCCCCCTGATGCATTTGTAATGGGCTGTGACCTGCTTGAAAGCATTAAAAAGCGCTTCGATAAAGAAGGAATTGAAATCCCTTTCCCACACAGAACGTTGGTATATAAAAATCCCAAACCTGATTCTTCTGAAGAAATGCCGTAATTCTGAGTAGCAAGAATTTTCAAGGTTTAAAAACATCGTAAACGAACATCGATAATCCCTGTTCAAATCCTTATCTTGTGGAACCGCTTCCAAAACATCAAGAAATTTAATTATGTCGGTAGAAACGAAAAAAACATCTTCTAAAAAAGAATCTGCTTCTTCTAATAACAGGAATGCTGTTCAGGAACCGTATCAGTCAAAGCATAAGGTTCGCTTTGTAACGGCAGCCAGTCTGTTTGACGGTCATGATGCCAGTATCAACATTATGCGCCGTATTTTGCAGAGCAGCGGGGCAGAAGTGATCCATTTGGGACACAACCGCTCGGTACATGAGATCGTTAATTGCGCCATTCAGGAAGATGCCCAGGGTATTGCTATCAGTTCTTATCAGGGCGGGCATGTGGAGTATTTCAAATACATGATCGAGCTGTTGGAAGAACATGGAGCCGGACATATCAAAGTATTTGGCGGCGGCGGTGGTGTAATAGTTGGGGATGAAATTGAAGACCTCCATAATGCCGGGGTGACCCGTATTTTTTCTGTGGAAGATGGAAGCAAAATGGGCCTTCAGGGCATGATCAACTTCATGCTGAAAGAATGTGACTATGACCCGCTCTCGGTAGCAAAGCCCGATCATAAAAAAGTATTAAAGAAAGATACCATTGCATTAGCTCGTTCCCTCACGGCCATCGAAAATGAAAAAGAGGATATACTTTCCTACAAAGAGGGGAAATTACTGGACGGCAAAGGTAAAGAAATTGAGATCGGCTCAAAGACCATCCCGCTGGTTGGAATTACCGGGACTGGTGGAGCCGGAAAGAGCTCATTGACAGATGAACTTGTACGGCGCTTTTTAACCGAATTTGAAGACCTGACCATTGGTATCATTTCCGTAGATCCATCCAAGATCAAAACAGGTGGAGCATTACTTGGCGATCGCATTCGCATGAACAGCATTGATACTGAACGGGTATTTATGCGCAGTATGGCAACAAGAGCTTCCAACCGTGCTACAAGTAAGGGATTATTAGGTGCTATTGAATTGTATAAAGCCGCAGGATTTGATCTGATCGTTGTAGAAACATCCGGTATTGGTCAGAGTGGGACGGAGATCGTAGAATACACGGATATTCCGATGTATGTAATGACCAGCGAATATGGTGCTGCCACTCAGCTGGAGAAGATCAACATGCTGGATCTGGCCGAGTTGGTAGTTCTGAATAAATTTGAGAAAAAAGGCTCGCTGGATGCGCTCCGCGATATCCGCAAGCAGATGATCCGAAATACCGGTTCATGGCATGCCAAGCAGGAAGACATGCCGGTTTATCCAACCATTGCTGCTCAGTTCAATGATGAAGGGGTGAACCGTTTGTTCAAGGCATTAGTCGATAAGATCAATGACCGCTATGAAATTGGCTGGGAAACGAAGTTATATAATGATCCAAAGCCCGCCGAAGATATTCAGGCTCAGGCCATCATCCCCGGAAAAAGAGTGCGTTACCTTTCTGAGATATCTGAAACCGTTAGGGGGTACCACGAGTGGGTAGAGGAGCAAGTGGAAGTAGCCTCAAAATTAGATCATGTATCCGGAACCATCGATCAGCTCGAGAGCTGGAATCCCGATGAGAAAGAAGTGATGCAGGATAACCTTGCCAAGATGAGGGAGCACTGGCTTTCAAAGCTGGATGTACTTCCGAAACGAATTTTAGAAGGATGGGATGAATTGTATGAAGAATATCAGCAGGATGAATTTGAAGTTAAGATCCGCGATAAGGTATTCAAGAATAAACTGTTCCGGGAATCACTAAGTGGATTGAAGATCCCCAGAGTTGCTCTTCCCAAAACAAAGAGTAAGGGAGATCAGCTTAAATTTGCTCTGAAAGAAAATCTTCCGGGATATTTTCCATATACAGCCGGTGTATTTCCATTTAAACGGGAAGGGGAAGATCCCACCCGTATGTTTGCCGGAGAGGGAACTCCAGAGCGAACCAACAAGCGATTCCATTATGTTAGTGAAGGCATGCCTGCAGCCCGACTTTCAACAGCCTTTGATTCGGTAACATTATACGGGGAAGATCCCGGTTACCGCCCTGATATCTACGGTAAGATCGGAAATTCCGGGGTAAGCATCTGTACGCTGGATGACATGAAAAAACTGTACTCAGGATTCGAACTGACATCCCCGAAAACATCAGTATCCATGACCATCAACGGCCCGGCGCCGATGATCCTGGCAATGTTCATGAACACCGCCATCGATCAGGAAGTGGAGCGCTATCTCAAGAAAGAAGGAAAGTGGGAAGAGGCAAAGAAAAAGATCAAAGCCTATTTTAAAGATCGTGGAGTTAAACAACCTGAGTATACAGGTGAGATCCCTGAAGGTAGTGATGCATTTGGATTGTCTACCTTGGGAATTACCGGTGACAATCTTTTGCCGGAAGAAACCTATGAGAAGATCAAGGAAGAAACCCTTTCGGTAGTTCGGGGAACAGTTCAGGCGGATATCCTCAAAGAAGATCAGGCTCAAAATACCTGTATTTTTTCAACAGAATTTGCCCTCAAGATGATGGGGGATATTCAGACATATTTCACTGAACACAAGGTTCGAAATTATTACTCTGTTTCTATTTCAGGTTATCATATTGCAGAGGCAGGAGCGAACCCGATCACACAGGCTGCTTTTACCCTGGCCAATGGATTTACTTTTGTTGAATATTACCTGGCGCGCGGACTGGATGTGGATGATTTTGCCCATAACCTGTCGTTCTTCTTCAGTAATGGTCTTGATCCTGAATATGCAGTTATCGGTCGCGTAGCCCGACGTATTTGGGCTGTAGCGATGAAGAACAAGTATGAAGGCAGCAAGCGATCCCAGAAGCTGAAATACCATATTCAAACGAGTGGACGTTCATTGCATGCTCAGGAAATTCAGTTCAACGATATTCGTACCACGCTGCAGGCCTTGTTAGCCATTTATGACAACTGTAACTCACTGCATACCAATGCTTATGATGAGGCTATCACGACTCCGACCGAGGAATCGGTACGCCGGGCTCTTGCCATTCAGATGATCATCAACAAAGAGATGGGGACGGCGAAAAATGAGAATATCAATCAGGGTTCTTATTTCATCGATGAGCTAACCGACCTGGTAGAGGAAGCCATCCTAACTGAGTTCGACCGTATCACCGAGCGTGGTGGTGTGCTGGGCGCGATGGAAAGCATGTATCAGCGGGGTAAGATCCAGGATGAGTCGTTATACTATGAATCTAAAAAGCATTCCGGCGAGCTGCCTATTATTGGAGTGAATACCTTTCAGAAAGAAGGGGAAGGAGAAGAGGGAGATAAAGAGATCGACCTCATTCGTTCAACCGAGGAAGAAAAACGTCAGCAGATCGAGAACCTTGAGCAGTTCTGGAAACGCAACGAGAAAGATGCCGATAAAGCTATTGAGCGACTTAAAGAAGTAGCCCGGAACAACGGCAATCTGTTTGAAGAACTTATGGAAACCGTTAAAGTTGCTTCCCTGGGGCAGATCTCCCATGCACTTTATGAAGTAGGCGGGCAGTATCGTCGTAATATGTGATCACTTATTAACCGGATTTCGGCATTAAGCAGATTGCCACTATCATTTTTCCAGTGTTGAGTGAATCGGAGACTGAAAAGTTTTAGACTTAGGGAGTCTCTGATTTCCAATGCGGGCAACTCATTCTATTCAAATCAAAACCTGGTACCCATGCTGCAAGTCGGAGACCAGCCAGGCCTCTTAAATAATTGCTCGTTCAGTATTTATGGTTGGATAGCATTTTTTGTTGGTATTGAGACTTAAGAGATCTTTTGCACAAAACTTTCTGATTCTTTGGTAACAGCTCTAAAAAAAAGGCCCATCCTTCATTTCTACCTTTAAAAAGTATATACACGCTGATTTTTTTCAAAATATAATCGTGTATAACATTTCCTTCGCATTCCCATCATAGATCACCTGAAAGGGCTTTTTTAGCCCGTAAAAGCGCTTTTATTTGCAGTGTATATACATTGTAAATATTGATATTCGAACGCATCCCTATTAATGTCGCTTCAGTTAATGTAATTGGATCACTTGTTGGACTAATTTGATTAAGCACACGAAAGTATAAGCCAAAAATAGCATAGATATGAAAAAGCCCATCTTTTTACTCCTCATATTACTGTGTATTTCCACAGCAGTACAGGGCCAATCAGAACAAGTAACCGTTGAGAAAACCCAGTCGGGCTGGGTCTTACTTGTCGATGGCGAACCCAAAGTTATTAATGGTATGAACTGGGATTATTTTCCCCGGGGAACAAATTACGCATACAGTTTGTGGGATCAATCTCCTGAATTCATTCAGCAGGCTCTGGATGATGAAATGGCACTACTGAAGAATATGGGAGTGAATGCGATCCGTGTTTATACCGGAATACCCAAAAGGTGGATCACCTATATATACGAGAATTACGGTATCTATACGATGCTTAACCATTCTTTTGGTCGCTATGGATTGACCATTGAAGGAGGCTGGATGGCCAATACAGAATATTCAGATCCACGTGTTAAAGAGCTATTAATCAGTGAAGTTACAGAACTTGCTGAAGAGTACAAGGACACCCCGGGACTGCTTCTCTATTTATTAGGAAATGAAAATAACTACGGATTATTCTGGGGCGGAGCCGAAACAGAAGATATCCCCATTGAAGATCGACAATCAACCATTCGAGCTCGTGCGATGTATGAGCTGTTCAATGAAGCTGCTGTTGAAATGAAGGAGATCGATGACAGCAGGCCTATTGCCATGGCAAATGGTGATCTGCTATTTATGGACTTAGTAGCTGAACTGGTACCTGATATGGATATTTTTGGGACCAATACCTATAGAGGCATGACTTTCACAGATCTATATGAGAGGGTTGAAAATGAATATGGAAAACCTGTTTTACTCACTGAATTTGGCTCTGATGCTTTCAATGCTCAAACTTTGCAAGAAGCCCAGGGAGCACAAGCCAGATATTTATTCAGCAACTGGAAGGAAATTTACAGGAATGCTGCAGGTATGGGTGGTACCGACAACTCCATTGGCGGGTTCACGTTTCAGTTCAGTGACGGATGGTGGAAGTTTGGGCAGACTGAGGGCCTGAATACCCATGATACCAATGCATCATGGGAAAACGGCGGATATGAATTTGACCATGTTGCCGGTGAAAATAATATGAATGAAGAGTGGTTTGGGATCATGAGAAAAGGTCCAACCGATCTTGCCGGATTTTATGACCTGTATCCCAGAGCTGCTTACTATATGTTGAAAGAGGTACACCAGTTTGATCCCTACGAAGAAAACATAGGTTCTGAGGATCTTGAGAGCCATTTTTCAAATATTTCTATTATTGATGCTGAATTACGGGCAAGTTCAGGTGGCGGGCAATCAGAGGGCAGCTCTGACTTAATTAGCTTAAGCAGGTTTTCAGCCAGTTTTGAGACTTTCAATACCGGAGGAAGTTTGATCACCACTCCGGAAGAAGCTGACCGTAATGAAACTATGTATCCCAATGCTCAGGGATTTGATCATCTTCAGTCTTTCTTTATAGGGGTAGAGGCTAAACCTGCTCCTAATATGAGAGCTGAGGTAGTTACCAATATCCTTGGTAACGTTGCAGAAAACCCGATCGATGAGATCTTCTATGAGAACCGTGGCAGAGCGGTAGAGCTCATGGGGCAGAATGAAAACATTACCGTTGAGTCACTGAACAGGGTAGATATTTACAGTGCCAGTTACTCATGGAATCAGGAATATTTTAATCTGGAAGGGTTCTATCGTACCGGGCATTATCACTGGGGATACGAAGGTGATTTCTTTGGATTGTACCCGGAAGCTAATTACGGTGAGCAGATCGACATCTATAACGGAACGGCCCCTTTTGGATTTGAAGCAGAGGGTAAGAAGATGTTCGATGGATTTAAGCTCGCCTTTGGTCCACAGTTATGGTGGGGAGCCAACCCGGCTGTATTATTGAAGTATTCTACGAACGTTGGACAAACTGAATTAACCGGTATCTATCATGAAGACATCGAAAGGCAAGGTTTAACGGGAAGTTCATTTGCTATTCCTCAGCCAAAGACCAGGAGAGTAACACTGGCAGCAGGCCGTGACTTTGGTAATTTCGGAGTTCAACTGGGCGGGATCTGGGCAGGAGAGCCTTTGAATGGACGAAACTTTCAGTTGGTGCGAGAGCAGTCGGATGGCAGCTACAATTTATATGAAGATCAGATCAGCTCGCAAGATAACTGGGGTGGAAAGGTTAAGCTGACCTATGAAAGCGGAACGTTCAACTGGTATGCGCAGTCTGCTATAATGGGACTTGTAGCCAATGGTGGAGCCGATCAAACCATGACCTTCACCGGGTGGAGGCTCAAAGACAGCGGCAGCGGAAACCAATACAATATCTTATCAGGATTTACCTATCAATTTGGGAACCTTCAGGTCGCTCCAAATTTCCTATGGCAGAAACCGATCGAAGGTCCAATTCCTGCTGATGTAGAAGCTCCGGGCAGACCACGTAATATTCTCGAAGATCCTTTTGTTGTGGGTGGAAATCGTGAACAGATATCCGGTGAGATACTACTAACCTACGACCCAACTCCCGGTACATATATGTATGAGTGGAACAACGACATGGCTGAAGACGCCCGCTTTGCAATGAGTTTAGGATTTGTGTTCAGACATTTGAAAACTACCCGGGATGCTGCGATCGGAATTCTGCCTGACGGACGAACATTCTTCCCGTTTCCGGGAGCACCACCGGCTGAAGATCTTTGGGAAGTACACACAAGGATCGTTTCCAAGTTAAACAGGGATCTGGGTCTTATCGCAAACCTATATGGGGGAGATGCACAGGCAAACGGAAGTGATCCAAGACTGATCAGTCGTTACGGGGGGGATGTACGCATGATCTACAAGAAAATGAAGCTCAGTAGTTTTGTTAAAGTGAACGATTGGGGTCCATACGATTACCATCGAGATTTCAACCTGACTTTCCCATTGCAGCTAATGGCAGATATTTCAACGGATCTTGGAAAGCCGGATTGGTTTGATCTGCCTTCTACACGAATTGGAGTCAGAGGTACCTGGAGATCACTGAATCAATATTCACCAAGGTATGCACCAACTTATGTTATGGATCCTAGCGGTGAAATGGTTCCTGATCCTACAGCTCCCGGTTTTGACAATGGGACTGAATGGGAATTCAGAACATACATTCAAATTGATATTACGAACTAAGAAGAGGCTAGAAACATGAAAAGAATGGCTTTAATAAATACCACACGTACGATACTGGCAGGTTTGCTACTCATGTTCATAGTACAAGGTTGTGAACGTTCTGTAGACGGCCTTGAAGAACCGGGTTTTACAGAGAATCCAGATGTTTTCATAGATGGATTTAGTTCCGGTTTAGAATACTATCCATTTGAAGGATCCCGACTGGATGCCTTCAGTGTGGATAATGACAACACATATGATAATTCAAACCTTGCCATGCGCTTTGATGTGCCCAATGTGGGAGATCCTCTTGGGACGTACGCCGGTGCCATTTTTAGAGATGAAAATGGGGGGCGTGATCTGACTTCCTATAACGCTCTTACTTTCTATGCTAAAGGGACAATAGCAGGAACGATAAATGAAATAGGATTTGGTCAGGATTTCTTAGGCAATGAATATGCTGTAACATTGAACAACCTGAAGCTTACGACTAATTGGGAGAAATATGTGATCCCGATTCCTAATGCTTCCGTTTTGACATCCTCTCAAGGTTTATTTTGGTATGCTGAAGGACCTGAAGACGGTGATGGTTACTCATTTTGGGTTGATGAATTGAAATACGAGAACCTCTCCGGTTTAGCACAGCCCAGACCGGCAATCAACAATGGAAATGATGAGACTCAGACTAGTTTTATCGGGTCAAGCATTCAGCTGCCGGGCCTTACATTTACAATAAATCAGGCTAATGGTGTAGACGTAACAGTAGGTGCAGCCCCGGCTTATTTTACATTCAGTTCTTCAGAACCGGGTGTAGCAACTGTCAATGAAAATGGTTTAGTGTCAGTAGTGGGAGAGGGCACTACAGAAATTACAGCTACCCTCAATGGTGTAGAGGCGAATGGATCTTTGACCATCGAATCCATTGGTAACTTCACGCCGGCTCCAACACCATCAGAATCTCCGGATGATGTGATCTCTATTTTCAGTGATGCATACGATAATGTACCGGTCGATTTCTACAATGGATTCTATGCACCATTCCAGACAACAACCTCTAATGACTTTACTGTCAACGGAAATAGCGTGCTTAATTACGAGAACTTCAACTTTGTGGGGATCGAGTTCAATCAAAATGTACCTACCATTGATGGAAGTAATATGACGAATCTCAGCGTGGACATTTATCTGCCAAACGCTGTACCACCAGGATCTGCCTTTGCAGTTAATTTAAGGGATTATGGTGCTGATGATTCATTTGGTGGTGGCGATGATTCCACAGCACGAATAAATATTACACCCGGAACGAACCCTGCTTTGGTTTCTGGACAGTGGATCAACATAGATCTTGATATTTCCGGTATGACCAACCGTTCAAATTTAGGTCAGATCGTTTTTGATGATGATCAAGGGAAGGCATTAGACGGAGCTACGATCTATGTAGATAACATATACTTATATAACGAATAAAGTATTCCAGAGCTATCCAGCTCAACGTGTAAAATTAACACAACAGGTTTTATGAAAAGATACACTCAATCAATGTTGATACTGACTCTTCTGATCTCCTTTACTGTGGCATGCGACAGTAATAATGAACCGGAAGAAAGCTATACAACTATTGTGTGGCAAGATGAGTTCGAACAGGATGGAAGTCCTGATTCGGAACTATGGTCCAATGATATCGGCACCGGAGTAGAGATTTTCGGGCAGCCTGGTTGGGGTAATAACGAACTACAGTATTACACTGACCGCCCTGAAAATATCAAGGTCGAAGACGGCATGCTCGAGATCACGGCTAGAAAAGAACCCTTCAATGGGTCAAACTATACCTCAGCCAAAATACTGACACGAGGTAAATTTGAGAGTACCTACGGACGATATGAAGCTCGCATTATGCTGCCGTTTGGACGAGGGATCTGGCCGGCATTCTGGTTACTTGGTGATGACTCGGGTGGAACGGTTAGCTGGCCGCAAATTGGTGAGATCGACATCATGGAATACCGCGGACAAGAACCAACAATTGTCCATGGATCTGTTCACGGTCCCGGTTATTCAGCCGGCAATGCGGTCACAGACAGGTATCAGTTAACCAATGGCAGGTTCGATACTGAATTTCATGTATTTGCTATCGAGTGGGGGCCTGATTTCATCAAATACTATCTGGATGATACGCTTTACAACGAAATCACTCCTGAGGATGTAGGAGGGGAATGGGTTTTCAACGACAACTCCTTTTATATCATTTTGAATGTAGCCGTAGGGGGATCATTTGTTGGTTCACCTACTGATGCAACCCCTTTTCCACAAACCATGCTTGTGGACTACGTCAGAGTTTATGAAGAGTAAGCTGGAAACAACTAGCGTAACAAAATTTAAATACTAAACAAGAAGTACTTCAATTTATCGTGTCAATTACCCTCAAGGAAATACAAAATGAAGACTGGTTCAAGATCTCAGATTTTGACGAACTGAGACCTTTTTTCATGAGCATTGTAAGTGATTCCAATCACTGGATGTTTATTTCAAGTAATGGTGGCCTAACAGCCGGACGAAAGAATGCAGAATATGCACTCTTTCCTTATTACACGGAGGACAAGATCACAGAATTGGCGCATACCACCGGAAGTAGAACGATCTTCCAGGTTTCAAAGGGTAATGATACTCTTATCTGGGAACCGTTTACTGAAAGACATACCGGTCGCTTTGAGATCACCCGAAACTTATATAAGAACCGTTTCGGAAATAAGATCATGTTTGAGGAGATCAATCATGATCTTGGCTTGAAATTTAGCTATCAGTGGAATTCGAGTAATTTGTATGGCTTCGTCAAGAAGTCCGAATTGACCAGCTTAACGGATCAGCCTAAGGATGTAACCCTGCTCGATGGCATTCAGAACATAATGCCATATGGTGTAAGCAGTGATCTTCAAATGAGATCCAGTAACCTGGTGGATGCTTATAAGAGAAACGAGCTTGAAAAAGGGTCGGGTCTAGGTATTTTTGCCCTGAGCGCAATCATAGTTGATAAAGCCGAACCCAGTGAAGCGCTAAAGGCCAACGTAGCATGGTCACTGGGACTTGATAACCCAACGTATCTTCTTTCCTCATTACAACTTGATCAGTTTAGAAATAAAGAACCTCTTAAAGAAGAAACGGATATAAAAGGAGAGAAAGGCGCCTATTTCGTAACCAAAGATCTCAACCTGGAGGGCGGTTCAAGGACTAGTTGGGCTATTATTGCGAATGTTAATCAGAATCAAGCTCAGGTTATTGAATTGAGCAGTGCTATACATTCTGACAATAACCTTTGGGAAAAAGTTGAGAAGGATATTTTCAGGGGCACAAATAAATTACTGGAATTGGTTGCAGGTGCAGATGGTATCCAGCTTAGCAACGATAAATTACAAGATGCACGTCATTATTCTAACACGCTTTTCAACATTATGAGAGGAGGCACCTTCGATCATAATTATAAGATCGAAAAGGGTGATTTTTCCAAATATCTTCAAAATGCCAGCAAGAAAGTTTATCAAAACAACCAAGAGTTTATAAATAAACTTGACGACCATTTTGAAAAAAGAGAATTGGATAAGCTGTTAGAAGGATCTGATGATACAGATCTGATCCGTCTTGGTAAAGAATACCTTCCTCTAAAATTCAGTCGTCGCCACGGAGATCCCAGTCGCCCATGGAATAAGTTCTCCATTAACACCAACAGTGAAGTGGACGGGTCAAAGATCCTGGATTATGAAGGCAACTGGAGAGATATCTTCCAGAACTGGGAAGCGCTTGTTCATTCCTATCCTGGGTTTATTGAGGGCATGATATATAAATTTTTAAATGCCTCAACCTTCGATGGATATAATCCATATAGGGTAACAAAAGGTGGATTTGACTGGGAAACCATTGAACCTGACGATCCATGGTCTTACATCGGGTATTGGGGCGATCATCAGATCATTTACCTGCTCAAGTTTCTGGAATTTTATGAAAGTCATGGAAAGGCTGGATTAACTGAACTGTTTGAAAAGGATCAGTTTGTATATGCCAATGTTCCATACCGCATTAAATCGTATGAGGACATAGCCCATGATCCCAAGGATACCATTGAGTTTGATGAGGAATCAGACGCTGATATTCGCCAAAAAGTGGACGAGAAAGGTGCTGATGGCGCATTGCTTGGCAGTGCCCATAATGAGATACACCACGTTAATTTTGTGGAGAAGATCCTTGCTACGGTGCTTGCAAAAGTTTCCAATTTTGTTCCCGAAGCAGGAATATGGATGAACACACAACGACCGGAGTGGAATGATGCGAATAACGCTTTAGTGGGCAATGGCGTATCGATGGTAACACTCTACTATTTACATCGGTTTCTGAAGTTTCTGAAACCGGTAGTAAATGGCCTCCCTCAAAATGATATCAAAGTATCTGAAGAACTCAAGATCATGTTTGAGGGAATCATAAAGGTGCTTAAAGAATATGAAAACCTTCTGTCAGGAGATATCAATGACAACCAAAGAAAAGTCATAACAGAAAGATTGGGGAAAGCCGGTAGTGATTACAGAGCGAAGATCTACAAAAACGGCTTCAGTGGTAAGCGATCAGCTGTCTCATTGGATGAGGTCTCCGGTTTCATTTCAATGACCCTGAGTTATCTGGAACACTCTATTAGGGCCAACAAGAGGGAAGATGACCTATACCACGCTTATAATCTTATGAGCTTCTCGAAAAATGGTATAAGCATTTCAAACCTGGATGAAATGCTGGAAGGACAGGTTGCCGTCTTAAGCGCAAATTACTTGTCATCAGAGGAATCCCTAAAGGTACTTAATGCTTTGAGAAACAGTGCGCTGTATAGAGAGGATCAGCAAAGCTACATATTGTATCCAAACAAAGATCTCCCCGGTTTCCTTAAGAAAAATAACATCCCTGAGAAGCTTGTAAAGAAGTCAGAGTTACTAAGGAAGATGATAGAAAATGGAGATCAAACAATTATAAATCAGGATGTTGAGGGAGGCTATCATTTCAATGGAAACTTTAAGAACGCAAGAGATCTTAAGAAGGCCTTAAATGAGTTGCAGTCCGGGGCTTACGAAGACCTCGCAAAAAAGGAGGAGCAGCTTCTCCTGAATATATTTGAAGAGGTATTTGATCACAAAGCATTCACGGGTCGTTCCGGGACTTTCTTTGGCTATGAAGGCCTGGGGTCTATCTACTGGCATATGGTTTCAAAATTGTACTTAGCTGTTGAGGAAGTTTGTAAACGTGCTGCAACGGCCAAGGCTGATACGAATATTCAACAAAAACTCGCCAAACATTTCGATGAAATAGGAGAGGGAATTGGTATTCATAAATCTCCTGAGGTTTATGGGGCTTTTCCAACTGACCCGTACTCACACACTCCAAGTCATAGAGGTGCCCAACAACCTGGAATGACAGGACAGGTCAAAGAGGATATTCTTGTTAGAATTGGAGAGCTGGGGCTAGAGATTGAAAACGGAGTGTTGAATTTCAATCCAACACTGCTGAAAGCAGAGGAATTCACAAAAAATGAGCAAACCCTGAAGTTGGTATCTCTTAATAAAGAGAAGTATGAGTTGAATATTCCTGATAATGCATTGGCATTTACTTGCTGTCAGGTACCGGTTATTTATAGGACCGCTGAATCTGAAACTGTTGAAGTGATCCATAAAGATGGCACATCAAGAACCTTTAATCAGCCAAAACTTGACGAAGAAACAACCGACCACATTTTTCAGAGAACGGGTGTGGTAACAAGAATCAATGTCTCACTCAATAAAGAAAAACTTCGGTAACCCAGGGTCAGGAATCATGAAATACTCACTCACTCATCATTCATTCAGTTTCCTGATCCTATTGGGTTCCGTTCTAATAATTGGCTGCAATAACCAACCCCGTGAAAACTCAGATACTACGAACGTGACAGCAGAAGAAATCCTACAAGACCCAGTAGCATATCCGGCCATCTCTTATAGTGGTTATAGGGAGATCACCCGTGATAGTGTTCCCTCTATCGGTGAATTGAAGGAAGACATGAAGATACTTTCTGCTATGGGCATTAAAATGGTCCGAACTTATAACGTATATCTCGATGCAGTCCCCCGATTATTAAAGGCGATCAGGGAAATGAAAGCAGATGGTCCTGATTTTGAGATGTACGTGATGATGGGGGCATGGATAGATGCAAAAAATGCGTGGACAGATGAACCGGAACGAATCAGGGATGAAGACAGTCCCCGCAATGCTGAAGAGATCGATCGCGCTGCCGCTTTAGCCAGGGAATATCCTGATATTGTAAAGATCATCGCCGTCGGAAATGAAGCTATGGTACACTGGCAAACCGAATATTACGTGGAGCCGGGAATTATTCTGAGATGGGTAGATCATCTTCAGGGATTAAAAGAATCAGGGGAACTGCCCGAAACTCTATGGATCACAAGTTCCGACAATTTTGCTTCCTGGGGTGGAGGAGATCCTGCCTATCATAAAGAAGACCTGAATAAACTTATTGAAGCCGTGGATTACATTTCCATGCATACTTACCCAATGCATGACACCCATTACAATCCGGTTTTTTGGGGTCTAAGAGATGGTGAAGAGGATCGTTCTGACATGGAAAAGATCGAAGCAGCCATGCAGCGATCACTCGATTATGCTATATCTCAATATCAAAGTGTGGTCGATTACATGGAGAGCCTGGGTGTAAGTAAACAGGTTCATATCGGTGAGACCGGATGGGCAACGGTATCAAATGGATACTACGGGGATGATGGGTCGAAGGCTACTGATGAGTTTAAATCAGCCCGGTTTCATGAAATGATCCGTGAGTGGTCTGAAGAGAATGATGTCTCAGTTTTCTATTTCGAAGCTTTTGATGAGAAGTGGAAAGACGCTGAAAATCAGCAGGGATCGGAAAACCATTTTGGGTTGATCAATCTTCAGTCACAGGCCAAATATGCACTTTGGGATAAAGTTGATGCCGGGGCATTCGAAGGATTGACCAGAGATGGAATGCCGATCACGAAAACCTTCGGGGGCGATATCGATTCCCTTATGAAAACCGTGAGTGTGCCCCCAACCAACGAAGAAATTCAAACAAGAGTAAGTGGGGAGAACTAAATGCTGAACTTCATTCAATTTATTGCTCCACTTTTAATGATCGTCCTAATGGTTGGTTGTACTAAAGAACGGCAACTTGAAGTTGAAATTTTTGAAACATCGGAAAGTGGAAATAAGCTTACAAAACTAGAGGAATTCCGGGAAGTAACATCTCAAGTAAAAGTGGTATTGGATCCTGAGGAGACATTTCAGGAGATCACAGGAATTGGAGGTTCCTTCACAGAGGCATCCGCTTACTTGTTAAATCAATTGAGTGATAAAAACAGGGATAAGATACTAGTGGCATACTTCGGAGAGTCAGGGGCGAAATATTCGCTTACCAGAACTCATATGAATTCCAGCGATTTCTCATTGGGTAATTACTCCTATGCACCTATTGAAGGTGATACTGAACTCGAAAACTTCTCTATTGAAGAAGACCGTGATGATATCATTCCTATGATTAAAGATGCCATGGCTATCTCAGAAGATGGTTTCAAGATCATATCCTCGCCATGGACGGCCCCGCCCTGGATGAAAGATAATAAGGAATGGGAGGGCGGAAAGCTTTTACCGGAATACTATGACACATGGGCGCTGTTCTTTTCAAAATACCTGCAAGCTTATGAAGATGAAGGTATCGATATATGGGGTATCACAGTTGAGAACGAACCTTTAGGTAACGACAGTAACTGGGAGAGTATGCACTACACTCCGGAAGAACAAAACGAATTCGTGAAAGGTCATCTTGGTCCGATCTTAAGAGAAGAATGGCCGGATGTAAAAATTCTGGGCTACGATCAAAATCGCCACGAAGAGCTTATTGAGTGGGTTGATGCTATGTACGATGATGAAGAAGCTGCTCAATACTATGATGGAACGGCGGTGCACTGGTATGCGAGTACCTACAAGATCTTTGCTGAAGAACTTCAGTATGCTCACCAAAAAGCCCCTGATAAACATCTGATCCAAACAGAAGCAACGGTGGATGCTGAAATACCTGCCTGGAAAGACGATGACTGGTATTGGTCGAAAGAAGCAACAGATTGGGGCTGGGATTGGGCACCTGAAGATCGGAAACACCTTCACCCCAAATATGTGCCGGTTTTCCGTTATGCCCGGGATATGATCGGAACACTCAACAATTGGGTAGATGGCTGGGTGGATTGGAACATGGTTCTGAATCGTCAAGGCGGGCCAAATTGGGCAGAAAACTGGTGTGTAGCTCCTGTTATTGTAGACCCTGATGCAGACGAAGTTTATTTCACACCTCTGTATTACACCATGTCACATTTCAGCCGGTGGATTCGTCCGGGTGCAGTAAGGATTGGTCACAGCCAAACAGGAGATGAATTAATGCTTACAGCGGTTCAAAATCCTGATGGAACCATTGCGGTGGTTCTTCTAAATCAGGAAGAGAATTCTAAAGGGATACAATTAGATCTGAATGGAAAAACAGTCTCCTTTGAAATAAAGGGAAAAGCTATTCAAACCGTGCTAATCCCTCCCATAAATGATCGGTCTTAAACCATAAATCAATAAAAGATGTCACAGCCTAAAGCATTAAAAAAGAAGGTGCCCTATCGTCATAAGATAGCATTCGGGATGGGTATGCTGGCTAATCAGATGTTTCCCGCCACATTGGGAATATTTATGGTAGTGTTGGTGCAGAATCTTGGTTTTCCGGGCTGGATGTGGGGGATTGTTTACTTCTTACCCCGGGTTCTTGACGCCGTTACCGATCCTATTATGGGCTTTATATCTGATAATACCCGTTCAAGATGGGGACGCAGAAAGCAATATGTGATCACAGGTGCGGTAATAATGGGAGTAGCTTTTACGATCATGTGGCAGCTATACGCTGAAAACACAGTAAACTATAACTTCGGCTACTTCTTGTTCTGGTCATTCGCTTTCTACATTGGCTTAACCATATTCAGTGTTCCTTATGTAGCTATTGGTTATGAAATGAGTGACGATTTCCATGAGCGAACTGAAATTATGGCGATCGCACAATGGATCGGTCAATGGGCCTGGGTCATTGCTCCCTGGTTTTGGGTGATCATGTATGATCCGGAGTGGTTCCCAACCGCTGAAGTAGCTACTCGTGAACTTGCTATCTGGGTAGGAGTAGTTTTTGCTCTGTGTGCTATGATTCCCGGTCTTTTTATTCCTGGAAGATCTACTGTCAATGAGGATTATGAACCACTCACACTGAAGAACGTTGGGCGAAGCCTGAAGGAAATTTTACGTGGTTTCAAAGAAGCATTTTCTTCAGTTCCGTTTCGAAAGCTCTGTATTTCTACCTTCTTCATTTTTAATGCCTTTAATACCGTTGCCGGTTTTTCATTCTTCATTATAGTCTGGTATTTGTTTGGAGGAAACGCCGGAGAAGCGGGTATTTGGACTCCACTGTTTGGAAGCGCGGGAGCATTAGTTACCACTTTTCTGGTGATTCCTATTGTGGCTCGCATGTCAAAAAAGCTGGGCAAGAAAAATGCATTTATGATATCCCAAACAATATCATTGTTTGGATACGCCAGTTTGTGGTTTCTATTTGTTCCCGGAAAACCATGGTTGTTCTTGCTGGCATTGCCTTTCCACTCTTTTGGGATCGGGAGTTTGTTTGTATTGATGATGTCTATGACTGCGGATGTGATCGATCTTGATGAACTCAAATATGGAAAACGTAGAGAAGGAATATTTGGTGCGATCTACTGGTATATGGTGAAATTTGGTTTTGCGATTGCTGGTGGATTAAGCGGTGTAATTTTGACCGTAGTAGGTTTTGACGGAAACCTGGATGTACAGCCTGAGGGAGCAATCACAGGATTAAGGTTATTCTTTTCCGGCTTACCAATGTTTGGAACAATGGTGGCACTTTGGGTAATGCGTGATTATGACGTAACCGAAGAAAAAGCTAATGAGGTTCGGGAAATCCTGGATGCTCGCAAAGCAGAAAAGGAAGCAGCTCCGGCTCCCTATTTTTATCAGAAAGATATGCTGCTTTCTATGACATCTGTCGATCCCGAAGTAGAGGCGATCTCAGCCGAGATCAACAAACTAAGTATGAGGAAGCTAAAGAGTAGCTTCAAGGAGTCTTTGAACAGCGGCATACATGGGATTTGTTTTAGTCCTTACCTGGAAGGCCAGAGTCTGGGTGATCAGCTATCAAGAGAACAAATTGAGAAGAGAATGAAAGTAGTGGCTCCACATACCAGCTGGGTTCGTTCATTCTCATGTACTGATGGTAACGAATACATCCCCGAAGTTGCCAAAAAAATGGGATTAAAGACCATAGTTGGTGCTTGGATTGATAATAATCTGGAAGCAAATGAAACAGAGATTCAGAATCTAATTAAGATTGCCAAAGCCGGTCATGCAGATATAGTCACTGTAGGTAATGAATGTCTGCTGAGAGAAGAACTAAGTGAAGATGAGATCGTGGGATACATCAAAAAAGTAAAAGAGGCGCTGCCCGGGGTGAAGGTGAGTTATGTGGATACGTACTATCAACTCCATAAAAGCCCGAAAGTGATTGAAGCATGTGATGTGATACTGGCTAATTGCTATCCATTCTGGGAAGGCTACGATTCCGATCACTCATCAATGTATTTGACAAAAATGTATGATGTGATAAAAGAGGTTGCCGGTAATAAAAAAGTCATCATTGCAGAAACAGGATGGCCAACATATGGGAAAAACGTGGATCAGGCAGAACCGTCCATCGAAAATATGATGAAATACTTCATTCGCTTAAAGAAATGGAGTGAAAAGGAGGAGGTTGAAGTGTTTTACTTCTCCTCATTTGACGAATCCTGGAAAGCCCGACACGAAGGTGATGTAGGAGCGAGATGGGGACTTTGGAATAAAAATGAACAGTTAAAAGTAAACTAAGATGTCATTCAGAGAAGAAAAATATTTGACTTACAAGCGTTCAGGATCAGTATCCGACCTGAATTACATAGACGGAGAACCAGATCT
Organism: Gracilimonas halophila; assembly: GCF_042684365.1. NCBI lineage: Bacteria > Pseudomonadati > Balneolota > Balneolia > Balneolales > Balneolaceae > Gracilimonas > Gracilimonas halophila. The sequence continues at coordinate 538,432 of NZ_JBHULI010000025.1, forward strand.
GGATATTAACTGTCTGTTCAGGGAAGTCCTGAACGATGGCATTCACGGCTTTTGCTTTAGCCTGTATGAGGAAGGTCAGTCTCCAGGTGATACGGTATCTGAAGGCCAGATCCGGCGAAGAATTGAGAAGATAAAACAGCATTCTGAATGGATCAGAACGTTCTCATGCACGGAAGGAAACGAGCTTATACCGGTTATTGCGAAAGAATATGGCCTCAAGACCCTTGTTGGAGCCTGGCTTGGGAGTGATAAAGATAAGAACGATGAAGAGATCGAAAGTTTGATCCGTTTAGCGAAAGATGGATATGTAGACATCGCTGCTGTAGGGAATGAAGTGCTTTACAGAGATGACCTGACTGAAGAAGAGCTATTAGAATATATCGGAAATGTTAAGGCCGAATTAACGGATATCCCTGTCGGCTACGTGGATGCCTACTATGAATTTGTACAACGTCCTGCATTGGTCGATGTATGCAATCTGATCCTCTGCAACTGCTATCCATATTGGGAGGGAACATCCTTTGAAGATTCATTTCAGCATATGCGCCAAATGTATTATCAGGCAAAAGAGGCCGGAAAAGGTAAAAAAGTGATCATCACTGAAACCGGATGGCCAAGCAAAGGTGAGGCTCTTGGTGGTGCTGTTCCATCAAAAGAAAATGCTATTCGATATTTCGTTAACACCAATTTATGGTCACAGGACGAAGACATAGAAGTGTTTTATTTCTCCTCGTTTGATGAGTCATGGAAGGTCAGCAGTGAAGGGGAAGTTGGAGCTTACTGGGGAATCTGGGACGCCCAGGGAAATTTAAAATATTGATTATGAATAGCTTTAAAAAAATTGGGATCGAACCGGGACCTGCAATTTGCTACTCAGGTTATAGAAATGGTCAACAACCCGGTAAAAAATTGCCTGCTTACGAGGAGGTCAAAGAAGACTTGGGTCTACTTCATAAGCATTGGAAATATCTGCGGCTGTTTGATTGTGATGCTCATGCTCAAACAGTCATTGATGTGATCCAAAGGGAAGGCTTTGAGTTCAAGATCATGCTTGGGTCTTATATCGTGGCAGAGCAAAATAATTTCAATTGTCCCTGGGGGGGAGGTGTTTATCCCAAAGTACAGCTGGAACAGAATGAGCTCTTCAATCAGAAAAAGATTGAACGACTTATTGAATTCGGCAACCAATATCCGGACATCATCTTTTCATTATCAGTTGGAAATGAAGCATGCGTAGGATGGACTGATCATTATGTGCCTGAAGAAAAAGTATTGAGCTATGTACAGCAGGTTCAGGAAGGAGCAAAGCAACCGGTTACATTTTGTGAGAATTATGTTCCATGGCTATCCAAGCTGGAAGAGCTTGCCGAAACCGTAGACTTTATATCAATACACACTTATCCGGTTTGGGAATATAAACCCATTGAAGAAGCTCTTTCTTACACCAAAGAAAATTTCTACTCCGTTCAAAAAAAATATCCTCACAAACCGGTGGTCATAACTGAAGCAGGATGGACCACAAGGTCTAATGGAAAAGGAATTGAACCGAGATTAGTAAATGAGGAATTCCAGAAGAACTATTTCGAAAATGTAACAGAATGGGCAACCGAAGAAGACATTCCAACCTTCTTCTTTGAGGCCTTTGATGAATACTGGAAAGGTGCACCCGAGCCTTATGAACCTGAGAAGCACTGGGGCCTTTTTAATATTGACAGAAAGCCAAAATTGGCTATTCAGCATATCATCGAGAGTTAGAAAATGGAGGCAAATACATGCAAATAATTTTACCAATAACAGAAATAATTGAACACTTAAAAAAAGTATCGAACAAAAAGCTACAATCTATTAACAACCAAACCCTAAGATCATGAAAACAACAATATTAACAACGATATTGACATTTGCTCTGGTTATGATGTCTAGTTTGGCATTTTCACAGACCGGGACAGTAATATTTACAGAAGACTTCGATGCAGCTACATCTATTGACGATTGGACTACTGCTGGAGATGCAGCTTCAAGACCAGGTGATATAACACTTGAATGGGCTGAAACAGCAGGTGTAGGTTCTACCGGCGCATTGAGATTTAGCGGAGTTAACTCAGATCCTGCAGCAGGACGAGCTTATATCCTTGAAAAATTATTTTCGGGTATAGATTTTGGAGGAGAAACTGATGTTACTGTTTCTGTTTCAATTAAATCTGAAGGATTGACAAATACGAACTTGTCTATTCTTACAGAGATCAGTGGATCTGTTCAGGAAAACCCTTCAGCTACGGGCGATATTAATGAAACTGGATTTACTACATTAACATTTACACACTCATCAATATCAGCCACAGCAAATTTTGTAAAGTTCTTGTTTAATATTGCAGCAGGAGCTGTACAGGATGCTGGTGGCTCTATATTAGTTGATGATATCTCTGTTACTGCGAACGACGGATCTGGCGGAACCGGAGAAGAACTTCTTACCAACGGAGATTTTGAAGCAGGAAGAGCTCCATGGACAGATACTGCCGGTGAGATCAGGGAAGAAGGAGGAAATAGTTATTTCTTTGCTGATGTTGCAACAGCAGGACAAGCCTTTAATGTGAATTTAAGCCAGGTTCTGGAGATCACTCAAGGTGAAAACTATATTCTCGAATTTGATGCTTCAACCGGTTCCGGAAATACACGGACAATGATAGCAGGAATAGGACTTAATGAAGGAGACTTTGTTTCAGTAACACAAGAGATTGAGCTAACCGATCAAAACCAAACTTTTACCCTGCCTTTAACAGCTACAGGATTTGGTTCTGCAAACAGTCGCGTTCTGTTCGATATGGGTGCGGATGTAGGTATAGTAGTAATAGATAATGTGTCTTTAGTACAAGGTGGAGAAGGGACTCCAGTAGTAGAAGCACCTGAGCCACAGACCGCCGCTCCTACGCCCCCTGACAGAGATGCAGCAGATGTTATATCATTGTTTAGCAATGCCTATACCAACATTGAAGTTACTTCCTGGGCAACGGAATGGAGTCAAGGTTCTACCAGTACTGATATACAGGTTGAAGGTGACGATGTGAAGCAATTTAATTTAAATAACTTCAGTGGAATACAACTTGCAAATTCCATCGATCTTTCAAGTTTCACACATATGCACATTGACTACTGGATCGCAGATGATGTGACAGGAGGAGAAGTACTGAATCCTAAATTGTCAAACCATGGAAACCTTCCAGGTACAGCAGGTGAGACAAGTGCAATAATACTTGCTAATCCGGTTACAAGATCTAATGAATGGGTTTCACTAGATGTGGAACTTGATAATTTCTCAATAGCTGGTGGCGGAAGCAGTGCAAGAGACAAGATATATCAGATACTTCTTACAGTTGATGGAACTATAGATGTGGCATACATCGATAACTTTTATTTCTACAAAGAAACTTCTACAAGCATAGAAGATGGGGCAGAAATACCTGAAGGGTTCTCACTGAACCAGAATTATCCAAACCCATTTAACCCAACAACCAATATATCATTTAATATTCCGAGCAATGGAGAGGTTAAACTGGAAGTATTTAACATTCAGGGCCAACTCGTAGCTACATTGGTAGATGGATTCCGATCTGCCGGAGAATATTCGGTCACATTCAATGCAGCAAATCTGGCTTCCGGAATTTATACATACCGTTTGTCCACAGAGAACTCCGTTCAAGTGAAAAGCATGGTACTTATTAAATAACAGTAGAATTGACATCAATTCACATAATAATGAAACCGATCTCCTTACAAAATGGGATCGGTTTTTTTATACTCTTCATACCGACTTCATACTATTGATGCATTTTGGACAAAATTTTAGTTAAACTGAGAGGAATTATAATTAGTCACATTTGATTTAAAGTATGATTCGGCAACGATAAGACACTAATTTTTAGCTAACCCTTTTCTATTTGAGCCTATTAGCTACATATTTGATTTTCTTTTTTGGGAGTATATTTGCTTTTCAGTCTCAACAGCTACCTGAAAAAGGAGTTCCCTATCTTAAAAATTTTACACCTGCTGATTACGATCACAAAGGCAAGATATGGAGTATTGATACTGCGCCTAACGGAATAGCCTACATGGCCTCCAATAGTGGGATTCTGGAATATGACGGCCGGGAATGGAAAAATTATTCAGGGAGTGATGGTATAACACGTTCATTGGTTGTGGTCAATGATTCATTGATATATACCGGATCAGATTTGGATTTTGGGGTTTGGAAACGAAACGAATACCTGGAATTTGAATACACCTCACTCTATCCATTTCGGGAAGATCTTACAGGGATAAGTGAGGAGTTTTGGGACATTCATTACATCGACGATAATGTATTCTTTGTGTCAGCTAATAATATATATGTATATAGTGAGGGTAACCTAACTAAGATTGCTGCTCCAACTGAGATTCAGAATAGCTTTACGGTAAGCGAAACACTCTATTTTCTCGATGAAGGGGGATTATTTAGAATTGAAGATCTTTCTCCAAAACAAGTTCCCGGGTTCCCAAAGAACAATATTCCTGAGATGATAGGGGCATATGAATATGAGGGAAGTCTGATCATGATAAGTCAGAATTCAGGTTTATATCAATACAAAAATGAAGTTTTTAGCCAAATCAACACAGAATTATCACAAGTTCTGAATGAAGGTAATGTTTTTAGTTTTGAACAAATTGATGATACTCATCTTGCATTCGGGACAATTTTAGACGGGTTGTATATAAGTGATAAGAACGGCAATATTTTACATCACATAAATAAAAATAAGGGGCTGCAAAATAATACGGTTCTAAGCATGCACCAAAGTTCATTTGGCCATCTTTGGCTGGGAATGGATTACGGGGTTTCATTTTTAGATCTTAGTAACGAGCATACCTTTTTCTACGATTACAGAGGGAATTTTGGTACCGGATACAGCGCCATTCTCAGAGAGGATACTTTTTATTTAGGTACTAATCAGGGGTTATATAAAACGGATTGGAATGAACTGAACAACTACAGAAGTGAATTTGATAATTTTGAGATAATAGAAGGATCGGAGGGCCAGGTATGGTCGCTTACAACTATTGAAGATCAAATTTGGATAGGACACGACCGTGGCTTATTTACATTGCAGGATAACAAATTAAACAGGCTTGGTGACCTGCGAGGGGTTTGGACTATTCAGCCTTATAAAGATCATTTACTTGTTGGGACTTATAATGGCATCTCAATCTTCAGAAAAGAGAATAGTGAGTGGTCTTATTGGAAGCAAATGGAACTCATTGTTGGTTCTTGTAATCAGATCCTGATCGAAGATGAACAAACTATTTGGGTTAATATTCCTAATTACGGTGTTATAAGAGCTTCTCTAGATGATGATCTTTATCCAACGGAAAGAGAGATCTATCTTTCCGAAGAGTTTGACGGAAACAACCAGTATTTGAGAATTGAAGAAGATGGAGTTCAGGTATTGACAGATACTCATAAATTTGAGTACTCTGCCTCAGAGGGATCCTTTTCAGGTCAAATTCAAGATCAATTAAATTCGAAAGTTGAAGATGTACTTCAGGGAACAACTAAGCCTGTTTTACTGAATTATGAATTTGAATTTTATCCCATTTATAATGGATTCGCCTTAAAGAATCTTAGCATGCAAAAAAGTAAGCCGGATACTGCATATCAATTAGTATTCAGAAATGTCAAAGCTTACAATAATGATGAAGTAAGAAAAACCTTTGGAGGAGCAGAACTCTCTTATACTTTCAATAATCTTAGAGTTGAAAGTATAGTACCGAATCAAGAGGATGTGGAGTATCAGTTCAAAACTGATGCTAATGAAGAATGGAGTGATTGGTCTGGCTCAGGGATCATTGAACTTATCGGAATGAAGTATGGAGATTCCCAATTATCAGTCAGAGCAAATGTGGATGGAACTATCACAGCGGCTGAAAATATATATTTTAGTGTGAACCCACCTTGGTATCGAACCTGGTATGCCTATACTGCCTACATATTCATGGCATATATTTTAATATGGGTTGTTTATTTCATACAGGGAGCAAAACTTAAAAAACAGAAGAAAGCCCTGCTTAAGGATCAAAGAAAATCGCTGCACAAACAAGAAAAACGGTACAGGCAAAAAATTAAAGAAGCTGAGGAGGCAAAGTTAAAAGCCGAATTCGAGAATGTTAAGGAACAGCTTAAAAGCAAGACCATAGAGTTGGCTACTAAAGCTCGGGAAAATGACGAAAAAAATAGGATATTGGAGTCTTTAAATGAAAAGCTAAAACGAATTGAGGAAAGCCCAGAGAATATAGAACGAAGAGTAACCGAGCTTCAACAAATAGTTGACTCCCATATAAATTCAGATGACAATACCTTTGAAATTCAAATTGATGAACTTCATAAAGATTTTTACTCAACACTGAGAAACGAATTTTCTGAACTGACAAGATATGACCTTCGTCTTTGTGCCTACATCAAACTCGGTTTTGATTCCAAAGAAATATCCAATCTTCTTAATATTAAACCATCGAGTGTTTACATTAGTCGTTCGCGGCTGAGGAAAAAACTCAATATTGAGTCAGATGAAGATCTACATGGTTATCTGGGCTCTCTGTGAAAATGTACTTTCTTGATCTATGCTATCCAATTGGAATTCTATGAAAAAAACTATCTTTAAGCTTTTTCTCCTTCTTTTGTTAAAAACCAGTCTGTATGCACAGGATGCAAAAGAGGGGAGCTGGAGGGGGGAAATTCATTATCAACCTACAGGCGAGAAGTTGACCGTTATCCCTTTCACATTCACAGTCAGCTATCCGGAAAACTCCAACGCACCGGTTTTGAATTTTATCAATGGTCAAGACAGTGCATCCATAAACGCAACCGTTCAAAATGATACTATAACGGTGCCCATGTTTGGGTTTGATATCACACTTAAAATGGCTGTAAGTAAGTTTGACAGTGATATAATGAATGGATACCTGATAAAGCATTATAATGATCGTAAATATGATTTTAAGGCTGTTTATGGAGCACCTAGATATGTTATAGAGCAAGAAGAAGATGTAATACAGGTAGGTTCCAGATGGAATATGAAAGTAAATGTTGGCCGGCCGGATGAATATCCTGCAGTAGGACTTTTTGAACAGGAAGGGGATCGTGTTACCGGAACTATTATGACTGAAGTGAGCGATTATCGTTTTTTTGAAGGGAAGGTTGAAGGCAACGAATTAGAGATGTCTGTTTTTGATGGAGTCCACTCTTTTTTATTGAAGGGAAGCTATAATGAGCAAGAAGACAGGTGGAAAGGAGAACTAATTCTTGATGAAGGTTATTCTCGCCCCTGGGTGGCTGAACAGGATAATGGAGCGGAGCTTCCTGACCCATTTGAGATCGTAGATCTAACCGGAAAGAACATCAGGCCGGATTTAAAAAAATTAGCAGCTCTTACAGATCAGCAAATTGATCCACAAGACTATGAGGGTAACGTGCTTGTGGTACAACTTATGGGAACCTGGTGCTCTAACAGTCAGGACCAAACCCGATATCTGACAGATTGGGTGGATAATAATTCTGACCGGGATGTTAAGCTGTTGGCTGTAAATTATGAGGCAAATTATTCTCCTGAGTATGGTTTAAGCAGAATTGAGACGTATAAAAATCGTCTTGATATTCCATATCCTATGATCCTGGGCGGCCCACTTTCTAAAACCAAAGCTGCTGAAGCTTTTCCCTTTATGGACGAGATACTGGCTTTTCCTACCTTGGTTTTTATCGATAAGGGAGGATATGCCCGTTATGTACATAGCTACTTTACCGGTCCGGCAACCGGAGAATATTACAAAGATTTTGATCAGAGATTTAATGCTATCATCGATGAGCTAACGCAGTAAATATGCTACTTCTAATGAGAAGACTCTTTTAATATCCTTTTTTAATTAAATAACTTTTTCCCGGAATCTTGGTATACATTAGTTAGAAACTAAGGTTCTTTCAAAATCACAATTCCGTTATGACCTACTTAACCTTGTTAATTCTTTCATTGGGATCTTTAACCGCTTTAGTTCTTTTTGGGATGATATTTTACGGTATAAAGAATCGTAAATACATGGAAAGCCTTGGAGAAAATCTGGATGAATCAACTACGGTTTTAAAGGGAGATTTTAAAGAAATTCGAAGGTCCCTCGAAGGCAATGAAAAACAACAAGAGAGAATCTTAAAAAGGCTCCAAAACTTAGAGACGATCGTAACCAGTGAAGCCTGGGATGCCATCCAGGCCGGAGAGGATGAGAATACCATTGGCCTCCACCTTAATGATGAAGAAGAAGAACAGCCCGATGCTGAAGAAGCAGCCCGAAGAATAGCCAGGAAAATAAACCGATAAACTCATCTTTGTGTCTATCCCCTTGATTCTTTAACTGATGAGATGGAATTCAAATAAAAAAGGCCTCGTTTGAGGCCTTTTTTCCAGATCAATAAAATCAGTACTGATTACTTTGTAGCAAGCATCCCTTTCAGGCGCTGAGACTCAGCCAATTTGGTGCTTTCGGGGTAATCATTGATAACCCGGTTAACCAACTCAGTGGCTCGTTCATAGTTCTCAGCTTCATAATAAGCTTGTGCGGCTTCGTAGAGATTGGAGGGAGTGGTAACCTCATTTTCATTCCATTCTGCTGCCTGAACAAATTTATCGGCTGCTGCAGTGTAGTTCTCCTGAGCCAGATAGACTTTAGCATGGAAGGTCAGGGGACCAACGCCAAGGATTCCTTCAGGTACGTCGAACGCTTCTATATACATAAGAGCGTTATCAATATCGCCAAGTTCGAAACTTGAAACAGCTGCATAATAATTGGCAAGGTTGCCTGCATTTGTCCATGGAAATTCTTCAGCGATCTGATCAAAACCATAGGTCAATTCAAAATCGTTGCCATAAAGGGCTTCTTCATAATTTCCCTGGATATAGGCAGTTTCTGCTATGGACAGGAGTTCCTGTGCCTGGTTTTCCTGAGCAGAGGAATAATACTTATAGCCAAAAAAGCCTCCGATAACGATTATCAGAGCCAAGGCAATGGTTATGATTTGGGTTTTGTTTGCGACATAATAATCCGCAGCACGTTTATAATTCTCCAGCAGCGGATCGGATTCTAATTCTTCTTTTGAAAGCCTTTTAGACATATTTGTATAATTAAAATAACTGTGATTTTTAGATTCAGAAAATAGGACTGTTTTTGGGACTTACCAAAACCCTAAAGTGTTTCTAAAACCCCTTTTTTTAGTTCTAATATTCGATCTGAGCGTTGTGCAATTTCTTTCTCATGTGTGATGAGCAAAACAGATACCCCCATGGCTTCTCTAAGCTTGAATAAAAGGTCGAGAATGATATCGGTATTTTCCTGATCCAGATTTCCTGTAGGTTCATCGGCTAAGATGATCCTGGGGTTATTCATAAGGGCTCGTGCCATAGAAACCCGTTGCTGCTCACCTCCGGATAACTGTGTGGGACGGTGACCTTTTCTGCCTTCAATACCAAAAAGGCCCAACAATTCTTCAGCGCGCTCAAAGGCCTCTTTAGATTCAGTGCCTGCGATCAGCCCGGGCATGGCTACGTTTTCAATTGCAGTAAACTCGGGCAGGAGATGATGAAACTGAAACACAAACCCTATATATCTGTTTCGGAACTCTGCCAGATCATCGGTTTTATAAGTAGTGATGTTCTTGCCATCCCAGAAGACATCGCCTTTATCGGGACGATCGAGTCCGCCAAGAATATGTAATAGTGTACTTTTGCCGCTTCCGCTTGAACCGATGATGGAGGTAATACTTCCTTCCGTGACTTCTAAATTCATGCCCTGTAAAACATGAAGCTCATCCTTGTCAGGACCTCCGGGGAAACTTTTGTGCAAATTTTTAGCTTCGAGAACAATCTTTGAATTATCCATTATGAACCTTCCGTATTGGTAAGACCGGGATAGGTTACCGGCTCTATATGAACACATTTACCGGTTTCAATATCTACTTTGGCAAACACCCCACACAGTTGATTGTCACCCTTAGCGGCTCTGTATTTCTGGTGAACACCGGTCATAAATCGTTTAATGGAAACTTTTTTATCCATCCCGATCACAGAATCAAAAGAACCGGTCATTCCGGCATCGGTGATGAAACCAAGTCCATCGGGTAAAATACGTGCATCGTTGGTTTGAACATGTGTATGTGTACCAACCATTACAGAAGCCTTCCCGTCAATGTGCCAGCCTAAGGAGATCTTTTCGGCAGTTGCCTCTGCATGGAAATCTACAAAAATGATATTCGTCTCTTCTCTCATTTTCTCTAAAGCCCATTCGGCGGCCGTAAAGGGATCATCAATGGCTTTCATAAAAGTGCGCCCTTGTAAATTCAAAACCCCAACTTTGATATCTTCTTTGTTGGGAACCGGAAAGATGCTAAATCCCAGGCCTGCATTTCCTTTGGGATAGTTGAGAGGGCGGAGGATGTGATCATTCTCACGCATGTAGTCGAAGATTTTCCACTTATCAAAAGAATGGTCACCGCCGGTGACAACATTTACTCCAAGGTTTAAAAGATTCTTGACGATACTGCGGTTGGTGCCAAAGCCTTCATGGGAATTTTCTGCATTGGCGATCACAAAATCTGCGTTGTATTTCTTAATGAGGCTGGGTAAGAAGGTGTTGGTCATTTCAATACCCGGGTCACCTACAATGTCTCCAACAAAAAAAATGCTGATAGTATCAGCCAAAATGAGCTCCTAAAATTATGGGATTGGTTATTCTTTGATCTCGGTAAGTAGTCGCTCTAAACTGTGGTTCACTCGTTCCATAAGGACTTCCTCACTGTTTTCGAGTTCACTGTTTGCATTACGCACTTCAAATAGTTCCTCAGCGATACTGAGTGCAGCAAGAACCATTACGGTAGATTCCGGTTGTTTTACCAATTGCTGGCGATAGGTCTTGAAACGATCATCCACAAACTTGCAGATCCTGATCATAGATTCTTCTTCGTGGTCTTCCACTTTAAGCGGGTACTGTTTTCCAAGAATAGTAACTTTTATGGATTTCATGTATCAGCTCCCAGGTGATGATCAATTTTTGAAATAAGGCCCTGCACATGTTGCCTGAGCGCAAGCCGTTCGCTTTCGCTGATGGCTGAAAAGATATCTGTTTGCTTTTCGTGCTCTTCTTCAAGCTTGGCTTTAAGCTTAGCATTATCGCGCTTTAACTCACGAATTTCCTTTTTCAGGCTATCAACTTCCGTACCCACTTCATCCAGAAGCTGCCTGAACTTATCGGTTTGTTGTGCAAGTTTGTTCATACGTATGCAGGTTACCCTAACCTCTCAATTTAGCTGAAAAATCTTTTTCCAATGATTTTACTATACGCTGAATAATAGGTTCTACTTCTTTGATATTCAAGGTCTTGTTAGGATCAAGGAATTGTAGCCTGAAGGCGAGGCTTTTGTTCCCCTCACCGATGGATTCTCCCTCAAAAACATCAAAGATATCAATGCTTTCCAGCTGGTCTCCGGCTTTTACCTTTATCGCATCCATGAGCTCACCGGCTGTTACGGACTGCGGAACTATGACTGCAAAATCAAATTCAAAGGCGGGGAATTTGGGAACGGCTTTAAACTTCATTTCGGGGATCACGCTTAAAGCTTCAGCTATGGCTGATACCGAAAGTTCAGCAACAAAAGTTTCCTGTTCAAAATCATATGATTTTTTAAGATCATTCGCAGGTACGAACAGCGAGCCGATCTTTACGTCACCCCAGAAATAGTTCAGTGTTTCAGCATCGGCGGCTTTTGAAGATATATGATCGGTCAAATTGAGCTTTTTGAAAAATGCATTTACCAATGCTTTCAGATCAAATACTGAATATGATTCAGCCTCATTCGACCAGATATCAGTATACTTCATTCCGGCAAGACCAAATAGTACATGTACTTCCTCCTTGATCCCTTTATAGTAGGTGCCTTCTTCATCCTTATTGAATACGTGTCCAAGTTCAAAGAACCGGACTCCCGAAGCTTTTCGGTTGAAGTTATAAGAAGCTGATTTCATGAATCCATGAAGCAGAGAGGGACGAAGGGTGCTGTTATCCTTATTCAAGGGATTCAAAGCCGGGATCATGTTATCCAGTTCGCCATACAATGCAGCATCTTTCTCAGAAATTAGAGAATTGGAATAGATCTCGCGAAGCCCTAATTGTAATGCCGTATTCCTGATTTTTTGATTTAGTTTCTCCCAATCATTTATGGGTTCGGAAGAAACAAAAATTCCATGTCCCGGAGATGGGATCTTATTATAGTCGAAAAGGCGGCCTACTTCCTCGATCAGATCTACTTCACGCTCCAGGTCAGGACGGAAAGTCGGGATCTCAAAAGTGATCGTGTCCTTATCCTTAGAAACTTCTGTAAGCTCCAGCCCATCCAAAATGTTGCTGATAACATCGACCTCAAAATCAGTTCCGAGCAAAAGATTTACATAATTTTTTCGTAGTGTGAGCTGATGTGTCTCTGTTTCAGTTGGATGTATGTCGATAGTTTCATCGGCGATCTCTCCACCCGCAACTTCAGCAATTAACTGAGCGGTACGCTCTGCTGCAAGAGCTTGAATATTTGGGTCAATGCCACGTTCAAATCGATAGGAAGCATCGGTTTGCAGGGTTTGCTCTTTGGCAGTTTTACGGATAGAGCCGGGATCGAAATACGCACTTTCGATGAGAATGTCAGTGGTATCATCACTTACTTCTGAATCGACTCCTCCCATTACTCCGGCTATCGCAACAGGACCTTCACCGTCACAAATAAACAAAGTGCCGGCTGAGCATTTACGCTTTACATGATCCAGTGTCTCAAATTCAATTTCTTTTTCAAAGTCTTTAACTACAATTTCCTTGCCGCGCACGGTCTTGTAATCAAAAGCGTGCAAAGGCTGGCCTAATTCATACATCACGTAGTTGGTCACATCAACTACATTATTGACGGGGCGTACCCCTATAGCCTTAAGTTTATTTCGCAGCCAGCTTGGGGATTCTTTTATTTCAACACCCTTGACTATTTTGCCTACATAACGATGACATTTTTCGGCATTTTCAATTTTTATGCTGATGTCATCTGAATCCTTAACTGCTTTTCCGGATCTTATTTCCGGCTTCTTTAGCTCCAGATTTAAAGCAGCTGAAAGATCCCGTGCAACTCCCAAATGACAGGTAGCATCCGGTCGGTTTGGAGTGATGGCAATGTCGATGATGGTATCTTCATACAGTTCAAAGATCTCAGATATTGGAGTTCCAACTTTCAGGTTCTCATCCAAGACCATAATTCCGTCATGATCGGTTCCAAGCCCGAGCTCATCCTCGGCACAGATCATTCCTTCTGAAACTTCTCCGCGAAGTTTAGCCTTCTTGATCTTGAGGTTTGAACCGTCATCCAGTTTAATGGGAAGGGTAGAGCCGACTGTAGCAACGGGCACTTTTTGTCCTGCCGCTACATTTTTAGCTCCGCAAACGATCTGTGTTTTGGAGTTGCCGAGATTGACATCACAAACCTGAAGTCGGTCAGCATTTGGGTGCTCACGAACTTCCAGCACTTCGCCTACGATCACACCTTCTAATAAGCTTCCGAAATCTTCAATTTCTTCAACTTCGAGTCCGATGAGCGTTAACTTGTCTGCGGTTTCTTCCGGTGAAAGAGGGAGGTCAATAAATTCTTTAAGCCAGTTATAAGATACTTTCATTAAAGTAAGGTAGGTATTTAGTTAAACTGTTCTAAAAACCGAACGTCATTTTCATAAAACGTACGGATGTCATCAATTCCGTGGCGGAGAATGGCAATTCGTTCAACGCCCATTCCCCAGGCAAAACCAGTATATTTCTCAGGATCAACACCGGCTGATTTGAATACATTGGGATCAACCATTCCGGAACCTAAGATCTCAAGCCACTTTCCATCTTTTTCAGAACCCCACCATATATCCATTTCAAGGCTTGGTTCTGTGAAGGGGAAGAATCCCGGTCGAAGGCGGTATTTTACATCAGTACCAAACATTAATTTGGCAAAGGTAATGAGTGTTTCCTTAAGGTCAGCGACGCTTACATTCTCATCAATATATAAAGCTTCCACCTGGTGAAATAGAAAATAGGACTTGGGTGAAACAGCCTCATTTCGGTACACACGTCCCGGCATAATGGTCCGGATCGGCGGCTCGGTATTCTCCATCAACCGAATCTGAACGGGGGAGGTATGTGTTCTGAGAACCAGGTCCTGTACTTTTGGGTCATCACTTTTACGGATGAAAAAGGTGTCTTGCTCATCGCGAGCAGGGTGATTGGGAGGAAAATTCAGCGCGGTAAAGTTATGGAAATCATCCTCGATCTCCGGTCCGTCAGAAATGGTAAAGCCAAGCCGGTAAAAAATAGATTTCATTTCCTCCAAAGTCTGAGTCAATGGATGTAACGAACCCAGCGGATAGGAAGGAGAGGTTAGGGTGATGTCGTCTTTGGCACTCAGGTCTTTACTTACATCCTGAGCAAGTGATGCTTTGGCATCTTCAAACTTTGACTCAGCCATCACCTTGATCTGATTCATGGCCTTTCCAACTTCAGCACGGTCTTCTTTAGGTACTTTACCCATGTTCTTAAACATGGACTGAACCTTGCCATTACGTGATAAGAACTCTAAGCGGAACGCTTCAAGCTGATCCTCATTCTTAATTTCGAAGTTCTGAATTTCTTTTTCTAAAGCTTTAATGTCATCAAGCATGGAGTGCTTATATAGTTGTTTTCAAATGAAATTATTACAATGTCATGTGAGCGCATACAGCAATCACAATTCCCAATAATAAAAAAACCGGTAAACCTTTTGAAAAGATCTACCGGTTTATATCATAAATATATGCAATTAAGCAGTGGCTTCCTTTACAATAGCAGCAAACGTATCTGCATCGTGGACGGCAAGATCTGCAAGTACCTTACGGTTGATCTGCATATCCTTCTGCTTCATCGCGTGGATGAGCTTGGAATAGGTAGTACCGTTTAGTCTTGATGCCGCATTGATGCGGGTGATCCATAATCGACGGAAATTACGCTTACGATTCTTGCGATCTCTATACTGATAGAGAAGTCCTTTCTCTACGGCATTTTTCGCAATGGTGTAAACGTTCTTACGCTTGCCCCAGTAACCTTTCGCTTGATTTATAATCTTTTTGCGACGGCGACGGGAAGCCACAAGATTTAGTGAACGTGGCATTTTGTCGTTATTTTAGAATTAAAAATTATAAGGCAGTTGTTTCTTGATAGACTTTTCATCGGCTTTATCAACCAATGTGTCTTTACCAAGCTGTCTCTTAGTTTTACTACTTTTCTTAGTCAAAATGTGACGCTTAAAAGCTTTCTTTCTTTTAATTTTACCGGAACCGGTAACCTTAAAACGCTTTTTAGCACCACTGTTACTTTTCATTTTTGGCATGGAAATCCACCAACTTTTGTGAAAATTTAAAGACTTATAAAATAGGGAGATTTAAACCCCTACGCAATGAAGGAATTAACTTTTTGAAGGGGTCAGCATCATGATCATTCTTCGGCCTTCCATATTGGGCTTGGATTCCATTTTGCCAACATCAGAAAGGTCTTTAGCGAGTTGTAAAAGCAACAATTCGCCTTTTTCAGTATAAAGCATGTCACGGCCTCTGAACTGCACCGTTGCTTTAACTTTGTCTCCGCCTTCCAAAAATTCCCTGGCATGGCGTGTTTTAAATTCAAGATCATGATCGTCCGTATTAGGACGGAAGCGCAATTCTTTAACAGACATAGTGTGCTGTTTTTTCTTGGCTTCTTTTTCTTTTTTCTTTTTCTCGTACATGTATTTTCCAAAATCAATCACCTTGCAAACAGGGGGCTTGGCTTTTGGGGCAACTTCTACGAGATCCAAATTGAACGATGCGGCTATTTCAAGCGCACGCTCGGATGTTGCGATCTCGTGCTCCTCATCAGGTTTGATAACCCGAACTTTGGCTGCATTGATTTCTTCATTAATTCTTGGACGATCCTCATTTTGAGGAGGGCGTCGCGAGTAACTTCTTCTTGCGATAGTAACCTCGTTGTTTAGTTAGTCTTTAGGTAAAGCTTTTGTTTTAATTTCTTCATTAATATCTGAAAGAAAATCAGAAAAATTGAAAGTTCCAATATCGCCTTTTTTATGGCGACGGACGGAAACTGTTTCATTTTCTACTTCCTTTGCTCCCACTATTAACATATAAGGAGTCTTACTCGTTTCAGCATCCCGGATCTTTCCTCCGATCTGCTCGCTTCGTTTGTCAATTTCAACACGAACTCCAAGTTCGGTCAATTTCTCATAGCAATAATCAGCATACGCATTTTGGTCATCGGAAATAGGGAGAATGCGAACTTGCTCCGGAGATAACCAAAGCGGGAAGTCACCGGCAAAGTGTTCGATCAAAATACTGGTGAACCTCTCCATAGATCCAAATGGTGCACGGTGAATGATCACCGGACGATGTTTCTCATTGTCAGACCCAATATAGGTCAGATCAAAACGCTCAGGCATTACATAATCAACCTGAACGGTTCCAAGCTGCCATTTGCGGCCGATTGCATCGCGTATGATAAAGTCGATCTTTGGTCCATAAAAACTTGCTTCACCGGGAGCGATGGTATAATCCAATTCCATTTCATCGGCTACTTCTTTGATCTCTTTTTGAGCACGATCCCAATATTCGGTATTTCCACCATACTTTTTCTCATTGTCGTCTCTGTAAGAAAGGCGGATATCAACCGGCATCCCAAACGTACTGAATACTAGCTGTGTAAGCTCAATGGTATTCTTGATCTCTTGCTTCAGCTGGTCGTGAGTGCAATAAATGTGGGCGTCATCCTGAGTGAATCCACGTACTCGTGACAACCCGCTCAACTCTCCTGATTGCTCATAGCGATAGACAGAGCCAAATTCAGCAAGTCTCAGCGGAAGATCCCGATAGCTGCGCATTTCATTCGAATAAATTCGGTGATGATGCGGGCAGTTCATCGGTTTAAGCATATATTCTTCATCGTCAACCTGCATGGGATTGTACTGCGAATCCTGGTAGTAAGGATAATGACCGGAAGTTTTGTACAATTCAATATTGGCGATGTGCGGAGTGATCACCTCTTTATACCCACGCTTCTTTTGTTCGTCTCGAAGGAAGGCTTCCAGGGTTCTTCTTAAAACGGTTCCGTTTGGCAGCCACATCGGCAGGCCACTGCCCACCATATTATCGATCATATAGATACCCAGCTCTTTTCCGAGTTTACGGTGATCTCTTTTTTTGGCTTCTTCAATTCGGTGCAAATGCTCATCCAGCATTTTTTGCTTCGGAAAACTGATCCCATAAATACGAGTCAGCTGCTTACTGTCAGAATCCCCGCGCCAATAAGCTCCGGCAAGGCTGGTCAGTTTTACAGCTTTTACATCACCGGTATTAGGAATATGTGGCCCACGGCAGAGGTCAGTGAAATCGCCTTGTTGGTAAAATGTAATAGTACCGTCTTCAAGATCTTCGATCAGGTCAACTTTATACTCATTGCCTTTATCTTTATAGAAATCCAGAGCTTCTTTCTTGGAAACCTCTCTGCGTTCAAATTCTGACTTCTTGCGAGCCATCTCAATGAACTTTTTCTCAATCTTTTCGAGATCATCCTGGGAAATTTGCTGATCCCCAAAATCAATGTCATAATAAAAACCACTTTCAATGGGCGGTCCGATACCGAATTTTGCTTTCGGGTAAAGTTCCTGAATGGCTTCAGCTAACAAGTGAGCAGAAGAGTGCCAAAAGGTGTATTTACCGTCTTCGCTATCCCATGTATTTATAGTGATATCAGCATCTTCGGTGATTGGTCTGTCAAGGTCGAGGATATCACCGTTTACTGTTATGCTAAGGGCGGCACGGGCTAAGCCTGCTGCAATGGATTGGGCGACTTCGAGCCCGTTTACTCCTGATGAATATGTACGTTGAGTTCCGTCGGGTAGTGTAAGCGTAATGTTTTGGTCTGCCATTCAGTTTATTATTCTCAGAATTTGTTAGTACCGTAAGATAAAAAAAATAGTATGTACACACAGGCTTATTCCTGCTATATTTTTAACTTAATTCTTGTTGGAATTGCTGGATCAGAAATGGCATATTCGTTCGGCAATGAATTAAATCATCTTTGGTAAAAAATGAAATTTACCTCTGAAGCAAGCTTCTTTGATGCGCAGCCAATGTTTGTTTGTGAACAGGCATCGCTGAAGATCCTTGACGTAAACGCTGCTGCGTCTAATATTTTGGGTTTTCCCAAGAAAAAATTCCTAAAGAAAAGGATCCTTGATTTCGGTTCCAAGAAAACATTGAGTGAACTTGATGGGTATCCGGCTAATAGTGAACAGAGAAATATTGATGACGTATGGTTGTTCAAGACCGATAAAGGAAAAGACATCTATTTCCAGCTTTCAGGTCACCTGATCAATTACAAAGGTCACCCTGCAAAATTGGTTATCGCACATAATATTTCTGATTTTTTTGAAGGGAGATCTTCCAAAAAAAAGCTGCTTTCCAGCCAATTGAATCTGAATAACTTCCCTCTTGCGGAAATTGAGTGGGACCCTTCACTTCGTATCATAAGATGGTCAGAAAAAGCGGAAGAGATATTTGGATATACCGAGGAAGAAGCAATAAAAGGGGACGGATTGCTTCAGAAATTCATTCATGAAGATGATCTGGATTATGTGCGTGATAAGATCCGGGAAAGTTATGAAAGAGGAATGCAGGAAGTTTCTCATATTAACAGGAATATCACCAAAGATGGTGAGGTGATCTATTGTGAGTGGTATAATTCCTTACTGTATAATGATGAGGGTGAAGTAGTATCAATTTATTCCCTTACCCATGATGTTACAGCCCGGGAAACGGCATTGAATAATGCAAAGCGGGGGATGAAGAGTTATCAGGATCTGTTCAACTCCATAAGTGACGCTATTTACATGCTGGATAAGGATGGAATGATAGTTGAGGTTAATGAAGGGCTTGAGCAAACTTTTGGATATAAGCGTAGAGAGGTAGTCGGTAAGCATAATAAGATCCTGGCTGCACCCGGGAAATACGATGAACAGCGTATTCAGGAGATCATCAATTTGGCACATGACGGTAAGCCGGGTAAATATGAAGGCTGCGGAAGGAAAAAGAATGGAGAGATCTTTCCAACGGAATTCCTGGTGAATACCGGAAATTATTTTGGAGAGGACGTGCTCATCGTAATTGAGAGGGACGTAACCGATTGAATAGAATCGGAAGAAGCCCTCAAACACCGGGAGGGATTATTTAGCAAGCTGTTCAATTCTTCTCCTATTGGTATCGCTTTATTAAATGAACACCGTGAAGTGGAAATGGTGAACGACGGATTTGAGCAGCTTTTTGGCTATCGTGAGAATGAACTTCGCGGACTGGAACTCGATAAGCTGATAGTTCCGGAACAAGGCCATGAGGATGCCCTGCGTTTAAGTGAAAGTGAACGTGTAAAGCAAGTTACTGAACGTCGTATCCGAAAAGACGGAACGGTTGTGGATGTGATCATATATGCCGTTCCGGTTGTAGTTGAGAAGAGCGTGGTTGGTATCTACGGGATCTATGTGGATATCACCGACAGGAGAAAGGCGGAAGAACAGGTGCGGAGATCTCTGCGGGAAAAAGAGATGATGCTTGCCGAAATTCATCACCGGGTGAAAAATAATTTAGCGGTGATCACAGGAATTCTTGAACTGCAATCCTTTTCTGCTGAAAGTGAGAGTGCGAAACGCATCCTGAAAGACAGTCAGATGAGAGTGAATTCCATTGCTATGGTACATGAGAAGTTGTATAAGAGCGAAGACTTTTCCAAAGTTGATATCAATCAGTATTTCAACGAATTGTCTGAGATCATTCAAAAGACGATGAGTAAGGGCAAAACTAAAGTAGATATCGAGCTGAATATTGACTCGGTTCAGTTGCCGATCACACAAGCTATCCCATGCGGACTCTTACTGAATGAAATTCTCAGTAACAGTTTTAAACATGCTTTTGAAGGCAGGAAAGAAGGGACAATAAAAATATGTTTATCTAAGCTGACGGATAAATTAGTATTAAAGATCCAGGATGATGGAATAGGGCTTCCCGATGATTCTGATATCGACATTAATAAGTCGATGGGAATGACTCTTATCAAAACACTTGCAAAACAGCTTGACGCGAAGTTCAATTTTAGGAATGAATGCGGAGCTTCCTTTGAATTTGAGTTTGAGAAGAGAGAAGTAGAAAATAACCGCAACAGCAGTTAACTGAAGAATAGCCAAGAATAGAAAGTGCGTCCTACTGGATTCGAACCAGTGACCTCTGCAATGTCAATGCAACGCTCTAACCAACTGAGCTAAGGACGCATTATTTTTTTAAATCAAGGCTTCAAATATAGGCACCTTTCGGGCAGGATTACAACGGAAGTTTTAGGTTTTTCGGACTGTTTAAATTCGCCCATCGTAAATCGGTCTTTCGGTCGGTCGAAAATCAATTGAAACAGAATTACGATTAACCGATGGACCGATAGACCGAACTGCGAAGTGGGTTTTAGTTCTGCAATTTTTTTCGGGAAGTTTGAACGCTTTTCACAAAAATAGAAATAAGCTCATTACACTCTGATAAACCATTTAAGAGGTGTTTTTCAGATGTATATAAATTTGAATACTGAATAATCTTTAGGCAAACATATGATTCTCTTAGTTCTTTTAGAATAACCTGAAGTTTATGGATGAAATCCTTTAAAGATTCAGCACTTCTTGCCTCCCCATAATTTAAAGCGGGAGAGGTTCCACTTCTTACTAGTTGTCCGGATAAGTGATTTCCGGCCTTATTGGAGGGAATATCTTCAAGAATTTTAATAATGAGTACTGAGAATTTTATTAGTTGTTCCTCTAGATCTGCCTTGTTCATTTCAAATATGTTGATTTAATCTTTGTATGTAAGAGAGATTCAAATGTAATTCCTTACAAAAGATTTCTTCGTCCATCGTAAATCGGTCTTTCGGTCTATCGAAAATCAATTGAAACAGAACTGAGATTAACCGATGGATCGATAGACTGAACTACGATTTAAATTTCCTTTTGCTACTACACAATTGTTTGAACAATGCCGTATCTTTGGCGCTCATTAAGATTTAGTTATTTGGCATGATCAATCGCAGACAAGTAAGAGAAACTGTTCTCAAAGCAATTTACGCACTCCAACTCGGCAACGATTCAACTCAGCATGTAGCTGATACCATTATTAAAAAGGCAGAATTCGCTAAAAAAAAAGAACTTCGTCGCTTTGCTGAGAAGTTGTTTTTTAAAACGGTTGAACATGAAGAGGAACTTGATGAAGTAATTTCCAAGCACATCAAGAATTGGGACATTCATCGTCTGGCACTTATAGACCGGTTAGTGTTGAAAATGGCGATCTGTGAATTCATCTATTTTGAAGAAATTCCAACTAAAGTGAGTATCAACGAGGCCATTGAAATAGCGAAGCGATATTCAACAGCAAAATCAGGCAGGTTCATCAATGGAATACTTGACGCCGCATTGACCGATTTGAATGAATCAGGACGTATTAATAAAAAAGGAAGAGGACTGATTCAACAATCTCTTGGTAACTGATGCCCGACATAAAACAAATAATTGCAATAGGCGACATCCACGGATGTGCCGAATCCAGTAAAACCCTGCTTACTAAATTGAATGATCAATATGGTAATGATCCTGTTTACGTATTCGTGGGCGACTACATAGATCGTGGGCCGGATTCAAAAAAAGCTGTGGAAGATCTGATTCACTTTGACGAAGATCATCGCTGTATCTTTTTACGAGGTAATCACGATCAGATGCTGCTGGATGCGTATGAAAAAAATGAATGGGACCTTTGGTTGAGCAACGGAGGTAATACCACGCTGGCCAATTACAACTCCGGTCCCGGTAAATTTGATCTTCCTGAATCTCATTATGATTTTTTCAAGGACACGATTTTATACTGGGAAACGGAGGACTTTTTCTTTGTGCATGGAGGCATTTTGCCGGACCTTACTATTAAGGAAAACCTTGAGAGTGACTATGAGCGAAGTCAGTTTTTATGGCAGCGAGATCATGTATATTCTAGGAGAAATCACTGGGAAAAAACGGTTGTGTTTGGTCACACTCCGGTCAGGGAACCAATAGTAGAGGAAAACATGATCGGTATTGATACCGGTTGTGTCTATCAGGAGGAAGGCTTTGGTATTTTGACGGCCGTAGTTTTACCGGAAATGAAATTTATTCAACAAGAAAGTAAAGACTTTTAATAAATAAACAGATCGTAAATGAGCTTAAGATGTGGAATTGTTGGGTTGCCCAACGTAGGTAAATCAACTTTATTTAATGCCCTTAGTAATGCAGGAGCTGAATCAGCAAACTTTCCTTTTTGTACCATCGACCCCAATGTGGGGATGGTACCCGTTCCCGATGAACGATTGAAGAAACTGGCCGAACTGGCTGAATCAAAAAATGTACTCCCTACAACTATTGAGTTTGTAGATATCGCCGGATTGGTAAAAGGTGCATCAGAAGGAAAAGGGAAGGGGAATGCGTTCTTATCTCATATCCGTGAAGTGGATCTTATACTTCACGTTGTTCGGTGCTTTGATGACAATGACATCATTCATGTGGAAGGAAATGTAGATCCCGAGCGAGATGTCAGGATCATAGAAGAAGAACTCATTCTGAAAGACCTGGAGAGTGTTGAAAAACGTGTCGAGAAATTAAAGAAGGAAGCCAAGGGCGGTGATAAAGCCAAGAAAGCTCAACTTGAGATCGTAGAGCGACTGGCAGACCATTTAGGTAATGGTAATTCAGCCCGTACCTTCGAAGTTTCCAAAGATGAACAGGAAGCGTATAAAGACCTTTTCCTGCTTTCGGCAAAGCAGGTTCTTTATGCCTGTAATGTAGGGGAATCCGATCTGGAAACCGGGAATGAATATGTGGAAAAGGTGAAGGAAATTGCTTCTGAGCATGACGATAATACCGTAATGTTCTGCGCCAAGATCGAAGCTGAAATTGCCGAACTGGATGAAGAGGAAAAAGAGATGTTTCTTGAAGAACTCGGCGTAGCAAGTGCGGGACTGGATCGTTTGATCAAAGCGGCCTATGAAGAACTTGGATTGATCACCTACTTCACGGCAGGACCTAAAGAAGCCCGTGCCTGGACTATTAAGAGGGGAACAAAAGCTCCACAAGCTGCAGGAGTTATTCACACAGATTTTGAGAAGGGATTCATCCGAGCCGAAACCATTGCCTATAAAGACTATGAGGAATTAGGTTCCGAAAAAGCCGCGCGTGATGCCGGTAAAATGCGCCAGGAAGGGAAGGAATATGTGGTGAAGGACGGAGATGTGTTGTTGTTCCGTTTCAATGTTTAAAATACCTGTAGGGGCGTATTGCAATACGCCCCTACGTATTTTTAAATCCTTCTATTAATCTTTTGCGTAATTTTTCTTTTGTGGTTTCATCACAAAATGCCGCCTCGAGCGCATATTCATTCACTCGTATAAAGTGTTCAATTTGCCAATCGAAATCCTGGTTTAATTTCTGATACTCTTCGTTAAGAGAGACGTTCGAGATCGCCCGACCATCCGTATTCACGCTAAGGGAATTACCGTTCTTATAAATGTCATTGATCTGATGATCTGCTACCGAATCATAGATTCCGGTCTGAATATTACTGGTGGGGCACACTTCAAGGTGAATATTCTTTTCCTTTAAATGATCCAGTAATTCCCAGTCTTCAATACTTCTGACTCCGTGACCAATTCTCGAAGGATGAAAGTTTCCCAAAACCTCCCGTACACTTTCCGGTCCGCATGCTTCTCCGGCGTGGGCTGTACAGGGAATATCATGTTCGCGGGCATATTCAAATGCTTTTATGTGATTGTCGATTGGTAAAGTTTCATCGGCAGCAATATCAAAGCCTACTACATTGGTTCCTTTGAATTGTTCCACCAGCCTGACCGTTTCCATGCTGTGTTCCTCAGAAAAATGGCGGAGCGTGCATAGAATAATTCTTACTTCAATACCTGTTTCTTTGATTCCGACATTAGTTACTTCATCCACAATTTGAACTACTTCTTTTGCGGATAATCCCTTTTCCAAATGTTGAAGTGGTGCAAACCGTATCTCAGCATAGATCACATTATCGGCCTTAAGCTGTTGGAAGAGGTCGAGTGTAACAGCTTCCAGCTGCTCTTTGGTTTGCATGATGGCAATAGGAGCCTGTGCACATTTCAGATATTCTTCCAGGCTCGCACAATTAGCAGGTGCAATGAAGTCCCGGTCGTATTCTTTTCTTGTGATCCCCGGACGCAGTTTTTGTACCACCTCATAACTCAGCGAGCAATCCAGGTGAAGGTGCAATTCTATTTTTGGAAAAGTATTTATGTTCATGAAAATTGAGCGTCCATATCTAATATTAAAGTCTCCCTTTGAATTGCGAGGGTTGTTGTAGCCAAGGAGTACCAAGCTTAATAACAACTTCCTAGTCCTTAGCTACATCCTCCGCCTCCCATTCGGTCGGCACCTCCCTCAAGGGAGGACTTCTCTCTTCCCGAAAGCTATCGGGACAGAGTGAAATCCGGTTTCTCTCCAAAGAGAGATAAGTTCCCAAAAACCTAAGAACACTAAACTTCAATGTTCAATATTCCTATGTTGAATGTTAGACATTCAAACCCTGTGTCCCTTTGGAGGGACAGGAAGAACAGCTTGCTGTTTCTTCCGGGGATGAGAGTCAGGGAACTAACTCTGCCAAAGGCTAAAATCTACATTCGTAATTACTTTGAAAAAAAATTAGTTTCCATCAGGAAATTAAGGCTTTAAACTTAACCAAATTCATGTCTAAAAAACTTCTTTATTTACTCGATGGAATGGCATTGGCTTATCGTGCCCATTTTGCATTTATCAACAGCAGATTAAAGAATTCAGAAGGCATTCCCACCGGACCTGTACTTGGTTTTGCGAATACTCTCGAAAAAATGCTGGATGAGAAAAAGCCTACCCATATTGCCGTAGCCTGGGATACGCATGCACCTACCTTCCGTCATGAAAAGGATGAGGAGTATAAAGCCAATCGCCCCCCACAGCCGGAAGAACTGAAGATCGGAATCCCGCTTATAAAAGAAATGGTGGAAGCCTGGGGTATTCAGAATTTGGAACAAGATGGCTATGAAGCGGATGATATCATCGGAACTATAGCCAGCGGAGCAAATGCGGATGATGTAGATGTGATGATGGTGACTCCGGATAAAGATTTCATGCAGTTGGTGCATGACCATATTCGGATGATGAAACCTGATAACAACAATGGTGGCTTCAATATCATAGATCGGGAAGGAGTGAAGGATTATTTCGGAGTATACCCCGAAGATGTAATTGATGTGCTGGCAATTATTGGGGATACCTCAGACAACATCCCCGGAGTACCCGGGATCGGAAAAAAGGGAGCTCCGAAGCTTATCAAAAAATACGGCTCTCTGGAAGCAGCAATTGAAGACGCTCCTAATATCAAAGGAAAACGTGCCAGGGAAGGATTGACAGATTTTGGCGAACAAGCCCTTCACGCCAAGGATATGGTCACCATCAAAACGGATGTTCCCAATACCAAAGATTGGGAAGAACTGGAATGGGAAGAGGTTGATAAGAAAAAGCTCGGACTGTTCTTCAAACGGATGGAATTCCGCACGTTGACCAAAAGATATTTAGGGGAAGAAGGTCCGGTTGCCAACAAAGAAGGCGATCAGGTTGATCTGTTCGGTTCCTTCAAAGAGGAAGCTCCCAAGCAGGAATTGGACGAAGAAAAAGTAAGTTATACACTGCTGGATACTATTGAAAAAGTGAAGGGATTGGTGGATGAGTACAAGGATGAAGAACATTTTTGCTTTGATACTGAAACCGACAGCCCCGATCCGGTTACGGCTTCCCTGGTTGGGATCTCACTTACGGCTACTCCGGGAACGGCTTATTACATTCCTGTAAATGTAGAGGACGGTTTGGACGAAAAAGAAGTTATTGAAGTTATTCGTCCGCTGTTCGAAGATTCCCATATTCTGAAGATCGCCCATAACTATAAGTTCGATTACCTGATGCTGAAGCGTGCAGGAATCGAGATCAAAGGGAATGCCTTTGATACGATGATAGCAGCGTATCTTATCGATGCCAATCAGCGGCTGAAAATGGACGAGCTTTCCAAAAGCCTGTTGAACTACAAGCCGGTGAGTATCGAAGAGCTGATCGGAAAAGGGAAGAAGCAGAAATCGATGGCAGACCTGGCGGTGGAGGATGTATATCTATATGCCTGCGAGGATGCTGATATCACCTTGCGCTTGTATGAGATCCTGAATGAGCGGCTTAAGAAAGACGAACTCCTCGAAATTGCCTACAAGGTAGATTATCCGCTTATGGAAGTACTGGCGGAGATGGAATTGAACGGTATCAGCCTTGATACGGAGATGCTGACGGCTTTTTCCAAGGAGCTTGAAACCGATCTTAAGAAACTGGAAGAAGAGATCTATGAAAAGGCGGGAGAGGAATTCAATATCAATTCTCCTCAACAACTCGGAACCATTTTGTTTGAGAAAATGGAACTCCCTGCCGGTAAGAAAACCAAAACGGGGCAGTATTCCACAGCTGAGTCGGTATTGACCAAACTGGCTGTGAAATATGAAATGCCGAGCCTGATCCTGGAATACCGACAGCTGGCGAAACTTAAATCAACCTATGTGGATGCTATCCCTGAATTGGTCAATGAAGAAACCGGCCGGGTTCATACCGAATTCAATCAAAGTGTGGCAGCTACCGGTAGATTGGCATCCTCAAATCCAAACTTGCAGAATATTCCCATTCGCACTGAACGGGGACGGGAAATGCGGAAAGCCTTTGTGGCAGAAGAAGGTTTCAAGTTGATGTCTGCCGATTATTCTCAGGTAGAATTACGAGTGATCGCTCATATTGCCGAGGATAAGGCGATGATAGAGGCCTTTAAGAATGGGGAAGATATTCACGCCCGTACCGCAAAAGAGATCTTTGACCTGGATTCACTGGAAGATGTTACTGCTGACCACCGGCGTAAAGCCAAAGAAGTAAACTTCGGAATTCCCTACGGACTCAGCGCCTACGGACTGGCTCAGAATCTTGGTATTGAGAATAACGAAGGGAAGGAGATGATCGATCAGTATTTTGAGCGATTCCCAAATATCCTGAACTACATCAACGAGACGAAGGAGTTTGCACGGGAGCACGGCTATGTGAAAACGATGCTGGGTCGTCGCAGATATGTACCGGATATCAAATCCGGAAACTGGAACGTGCGGGGCTTTGCCGAGCGCGTAGCCATCAACATGCCGATACAGGGAACCGCAGCCGATATCATCAAACTCGCCATGATCGAGATTCATCACTGGCTGAAGGACAACAAGAAGAAAAGTAAAATGCTGCTTCAGGTTCATGATGAACTCATCTTTGAGATCCATGAAAGTGAAATGGATGAAGTGCCTAAAAAAATTATTGAGCTAATGGAGTCAGCTGTGGAGCTGGATGTACCACTGAAGGTGGAGTCAGGGATCGCAGAAAACTGGCTGGAAGCTCACTAAGGCAAAAGTAAAAAGTGGTTGGGTGAGCATGAGGTCCATCTAAAGTCACCCTGAGGATACCTTCGAAAGATCTCGCTTTATAAGTTTGGTAAGTGTGTTCTGACTCAGGTTCTTCGCTTAGTCTCATTCCCAACGACCCCGTTG
This sequence comes from Gracilimonas halophila, assembly GCF_042684365.1. Taxonomy (NCBI): domain Bacteria; kingdom Pseudomonadati; phylum Balneolota; class Balneolia; order Balneolales; family Balneolaceae; genus Gracilimonas; species Gracilimonas halophila. The sequence continues at coordinate 566,302 of NZ_JBHULI010000025.1, forward strand.
GGAATGCCGGTCAGGACCACCCGGTCCGCATGTAAAAAAAGGGCAACACTTCCCACTCGTTTCGCCTAATGATCTTTTCTGCTCATCCATCCTTCCGTTTCCGGTGATTTGATGCCGTAAGTATTATAGGTGAGAAACGGGGTGATGGAAGTTGGACTCATTCCCAAAAACATTTTGGGAATGCCATGATGAACCACCCCATCCTAACTAAAAATCACACCCTCATACTTAACCCATCCATCAGCCGTGCAAAGCCCGACAGATGAATTCCATTCTAATCAACCACAATCCCATACTTATCGAGTAAGCCCGGCAAGCCTTGCAGTGAAAACTTAGCCTTCTCAATGTTATTCAGTTCAGGATCAATGGAGAAGTTGTAGGAGGTAGAGAGGTCTGCTTTTTGAAGGTGGGTAGCAGATAAGGTGGCTTTTGCGAGATCGCAATTTTCGAAAAGGGTTTCTTTTAATTCGGCCTGGGTGAAATCCACTTCCTGCAGGCTGCAATCTTTGAAGACGCCGCCGTTCAATTTCACCCCAAAAAAAGATGACAGATCGAGATTACAGGATTCGAATGTGGGTGAGAAAGCAAAATCACTGCATGTATCGAATTGGAGTCCTACCATCTTGCATTCATTGAAGTCAGTGTCTCGCAAAGAAGTGCCGTAAAGTTTAGTCATGGAGAAATCACACCCTTCAAATTCACACTCAATAAAGCTGCATTCTGATAGATCCAATTTTGGAAACTGACAATTAATGAACCGGGAGTTTTCATAATCACCGGTTTCAAATTCTTCCACGTTGAAGTCTATTCCGGTGTAGGTTTTTTCAAAAAAATAAGCTTTGCTCATGGTGTAAAGTGGTTTAAATGGGAAGGAATATAAGGATGTTATTTAGGGAAAGAGAAAATCCAGATCATTAATAAAGTCCTGTAAATCATGGTTCAAAACGATAAGCCGGAGGTTGGGAATGAGGTTAATGAATATGGTAGCCATAATAAGATCTGTGCCCACCCGCAAAATCCGCCTAATCTGCGTTCCATTCCATTGGAACATTTAAGCCTCCATTTCATGTTACACCCACATGAAAATAAATCAAGACTACGACGCTATTATTGTTGGCTCAGGCATGGGAGGTATGAGTGCTGGAGCCATGCTTGCCAAAGACGGCCATAAAGTACTCATTCTGGAAAAAGCTCATGCTCCCGGCGGGTGTTCGTCCTCTTATTTCAGGAAGGGATATGTATTTGAATCGGGGGCAACTACGCTCATTGGGTTCGATGAAGATCAACCGCTTTGGAAATTAGAGCATGAAACCGGAATTCAAATTCCGAGGGAAGAGATCACCCCGAGTATGTCGGTTTGGATCGACGGGGAGCAACTAACTCGCTACAAAAACCGTGAGCAATGGATAATGGAATGTGTACGGGTTTTTGGTAATGAGAAGGCTCAGCGAGCTTTTTGGGAGGAAGCCTTTAAGGTATCGGATCTGGTTTGGAAAGTGTCTTTGAAGAATCCGCACTTTCCGCCGCAAAAATTATCCGAATGGGGAGAACTGATGACTAATAACAATCCGCTGGATGTATGGGTTCTGAAATATGCCTTTCAGTCAGTAGCTGACACAATGAAAAAGTATGGTGTCGACACTCACAAATTCCGGCGCTTTGTGGATGAACAGCTGATGATAACGGCCCAGGCGAAATCCGAAGAAACCCCTTTTCTTTTTGGAGCTGCAGGACTCACCTATACCAACTATTCTAATTTCTATGTACCTGGTGGACTTTTGGAAATGATCAATGCTATCAGGTCTTTTATCCAGAATAAAGGGGGAGCCCTTCATACCAAAGAGGGGGTAGAGATGATCTCAAGAGAAGGCGAGCAGTTTATGGTTCATACCAAGAGCACACGGAAGGAGAAATTTACCTACCGGGCTCCGATCGTGATCTCAAACATACCGGTTTGGAATATGAAGGATATAACAGCCGGTGAAATGAGTGAGTATTTTCAAGAAGAAGCCAAAGATTTTGATGAAGCGTGGGGTGCCATCACACTTGGTATTGCTACAGATGATGTCTACCCAAAAGAACTTCCCCTTCATAACCAGATCCATCTTGAAGACGGAGATACCATTCCATTCACGGATTCAGATTCTATTTTTGTATCAATGTCCAAACCGGGAGATTCAGTCCGGGCAAAAGAAGGAATGCGAACGCTCAATATTTCAACCCATGCTTCTCCGGAGCTTTGGTATTCAATGAATGGGAGCTATGAAACAGCGAAACAACAGGCGGAGGATTTTATCGTTAAGGTGCTTCGTGAAAAACTCCCCGGATTTGCAGACGCTCAGATCGAAGTGATCCATACCGCAACGCCGGTCACCTGGGAAAATTGGGTGTACCGAAAAAAAGGCAGAGTGGGCGGAATACCCCAAAGTATGGCACGAAGCTTGCTCAAGTGGACTCCTCACGAAACTCCGTTTAAAGGTTTGTATCTTTGCGGAGATACCACTTATCCCGGACAAGGAATTCCGGGCGTAACTTTGAGCGGAATCAACGTATATTCCCGTATCAAAAAGAATCATCATTAAAGCAGAGATTTTTGAACAATTTTTCACCTAACACCAGTTTTACTTTATTTCCCCCTGTTATAAAAAACCTGTTGATCATTAATGGGTTGGCGTTTTTATTAACCAAACAGCTATTTGGAGCAGGGTGGACACCGATCGGCTCGGCTATTGCTCCTTATTTGGTTTTAAGTCCACTGGGCGAAGGGTTCATGCCCTGGCAGCTTGTTACGTATATGTTCCTCCATGCAGATCTCGGGCATATCTTCTTCAACCTATTTGCACTTTGGATCTTCGGTCAGGCTATTGAAAACCTCTGGGGCTCAAAACGATTTCTGATCTATTATATGCTTACCGGGATCGGAGCAGCTATTATCCATATGTTCATTGGCGGATACTTTACGTACACATTGGGAGCTTCCGGTGCTGTATTCGGTATTCTTTTAGCTTTTGGGATGATGTTTCCGGATCGCTACATCATGCTTTTGATTCCGCCTATACCCGTTAAGGCAAAATACTTTGTATTATTCTATGGATTGTTCGAACTCTTCAACGGACTCTCGATGCCAAACAGCGGAGTAGCTCACTTTGCTCACCTTGGCGGACTGTTGGTCGGATTTATTCTCATCAAATACTGGGGACTCAAAAAACCTGAATACTATGGCTAGAGGATCCTACAATTTTCCAGGTGGTGGCGGTGGTGGAGGTTTCGGAAACCAGATGCCCTATGATTCATTTTGGGGAGGCATAAAATATGCCTTCATGAGAATGCCGGTTGCAATCCGTAGCATTATTCTGGCCACGCTGATCGTTTTTTTTATTCAGATGATCGGTGGGCAAAAGCTGAATGAATGGGCTATTGGGAACTTAGGCTTTGACCCTACATTCCCAACTTTTCTGACACAGCCGTGGCGGATGGTCACCTATATGTTCTTGCATGGCGGTTTTCTGCATTTCTTGTTCAACATGCTCTGGTTATGGTGGATGGGGAGAGCAGTAGAAGAAACCGTTGGCCCGCGCACTTTTACCGTTCTTTATTTTGGAGCCGGAATTTTAGGGGCCTTGTTAGATGCAGGTCTCGCGCTGGTATTTAGTGATGCGTTGGTGATAGGAGCATCCGGTGCTGTGACCGGTATGCTGGTAGCTTTTGCTATGCTTTATCCACGGGCGCCGATTATGTTATTTTTGTTCCCGCCCATTGAGGCTCGTTATTTTGTAGCCGGCTGGATCGCCATTGATATCCTATTTGTAGGAGCCGGTGACGGTGTAGCACGATTGGTACACCTTGGTGGTGCACTAGGCGGGTATTTAATGATCAAAGCCTATAAAAACGGAAAAGACTTAAGTTTGGTTATCCGATATGTAGAGTACTTATTTGGAAGGGTGAAACCCAAATCCGGTAGTAAAGGCAAGAGATCCAAAAACAAGAATATGCATATTGTTCAGGATGCAGAGATCGTGGAAGAAGTTGATCAAACTGAATTAGATGCAATTTTAGAAAAGATCTCCAAAAGCGGATATGATTCCCTTTCGAACGAAGAAAAAAGAAAGCTATTTGAACTGAGTAAGAAGAACTGATCTTTAGGAATTTCAACAACATTTTAGAATACCCATGGCAAAAATAGAACGACGAAAATCAATTCAGGTAATGGTAGGTGATGTACCCGTTGGAGGAGGAGCCCCCATCGTGGTTCAATCCATGACGAACACGGATACCGCCGATATTGATGAGACAGCCGATCAGATCGAACACTTGTACCGTGGCGGTTCGGAGCTGGTTCGCATCACTGTAAATAATGATGCAGCTGCTAAGGCTGTTCCTCATATCAAAGAAAAACTCATGAATCGTGGAGTTACCGTTCCCATAATCGGTGATTTCCACTACAACGGCCATAAACTGTTGACTCAATATCCGGACATGGCGAGGTCGCTGGCCAAATTCAGGATCAATCCGGGAAACACCGGTACCAAAACCCGGGATGAGAATTTTACCACTATTGTAGAGCAAGCCATTAAATACGATAAGCCCGTTCGTATTGGTGTAAACTGGGGATCTTTAGATCAGCAGTTGCTTGCAGATAAAATGGATGCCAATAACGAACTTCCGAAACCAAAATCTGCGAAGGAAGTCATGCTGGATACCATGGTGGAAAGTGCCAAACGTTCTTCAAAGTTAGCTGAAGATGTTGGGTTAGCCTCAGATAAGATCATTATTAGCTGTAAAATGTCGGGCGTACAAGATGTAGTTACAGTGTACGAGAGAATCGCCGAAGCCGTTGAATACCCACTACATGTTGGCTTGACCGAGGCCGGAATGGGTATGAAAGGAATGGTGGCCAGTGCATCGGCTCTTTCGGTTATTTTACAGCAGGGAATCGGCGATACCATCCGGGTTTCCCTTACCCCTCAGCCAGGTGCCGATCGCGCTCTTGAGGTACAAGTTGCCCAACAGATCCTTCAATCATTAAAGATCAGAAGTTTTATTCCTCAGGTCACTTCCTGTCCCGGTTGTGGAAGAACAAAGAGTACGTACTTCCAGGAGCTGGCTGAAGAGATACAGGATTATATTGTGGAATCCATGCCGGTGTGGAGAAAAGCATATCCCGGAGTGGAGGAAATGGATGTTGCTGTAATGGGCTGTGTGGTAAACGGACCCGGTGAATCCAGAGCCGCCAATATCGGTATTTCATTACCCGGAACATTCGAAGAACCAAAAGCCCCGGTTTATATCGACGGTGAACACTCAACCACGCTCAGGGGAGATCATATCGGGGAAGAATTTCGCGCCATCCTTGATAACTATATCAAAGAGAATTACAGCAGAAACGGGAAGTCAGGGAAGTAGTACATATAAGCCCTTTCCGTATTAATCAGACGAATTTTCTATCTTTAAATAAAAAATATGCGTCTCGAGCAAAAGCAGTTTGTTCCTTTTATGATAGCCGTTGCTGCCATCACTATGGTGGTGATCGTGTTATCTTCCTTTAATTTCACCAACAAACAACATGCGCGTTTTGTAGAAAATGTAGTTGAGTCTGATTCTTTGACCACCTTAAAAATGCGGGTCATAGGAGCTCAGGATTCAGTCAGTATTGTTGATCTCAAAGGGCAGAAATCGATATTGGTATTTTGGGCCAGCTGGTCAGAAAAATCTACCGCTATGCTTGACGAGATCCGGCTTTTGCAAAGAGAAGCAGATTCACTTCAGGTTATTGCTGCATTAGTGAAGGATGCAGAGGAGTCTTTGGAAGAAGAAAGAGAATACCCAAATTTCATCTATTCCGATGGCGCTCATTTTTTTAATTATCTCAAAGTACCGGGCTTTCCGACCTACATTCTATTCGATGAGCAATCCAATGTACTCAAGTCAAATATAGGCTACGAGAAAGGAATTGGGTACGATTCCTTAAAAGTATATTTGAATGACTGATCCGGTTCATATCATCCTGAATGGAGAACTTGTGGAGGAGCAGGAAGCCAGGGTTTCTCCACTCAATCGTGGGATGATGTATGGTGATGGCTGTTTTGAGACCATTAGATACTATGCCGGATCGTTTTTAAGGTGGAACAGGCATTTCCAAAGACTGCAAGACGGACTGGGATATATAGGCATCGATCCTGCATTTACGGCTGAGGAATTATTGGAGCAGGTACTTAGCTTGCTTGAAGCGAATCGGCTTGCTGAAACTGAGGCAATGATACGCATTCAATGCTGGCGGGAAGGTGGCAGGGGGTATATCACTGACTCAAGGAGAATGGGCTGGATGATCCAGGCAGGGAAGCCGGTTTCAAACGCATCACCACTCAAACTTACCGTAGCAAAAACACGCTGTATTCCCTCTGCAGCACTCCGGCGTAAATACAAGCTCAGTAATGGCCTGAACTACATCAAAGCTGCTCAGGAGACATCACAGCGCCAATGCGACGATTCCCTGATGCTTACGATTGAAGACATGATCAGCGAGACCACAAGCGCTAATATTTTTTGGGTGAAGGATGAGGTTATTTATACACCCTCAGTGAAATGTGATCTTTTACCCGGAGTAACCAGAGAAGTGATGATCGAAGTGATCGAAGATCTCGGAATCAAACTTGAAGAAGGAGAATTCGGGCTTGATGAGATCAACAAAGCAGAGGCTGTATTTTGCACAAATTCTTTGATAGAGATCAAAGAAGTGGGTACTCTTGATAACCATATTTTTGAGACAGATCATCCCATGGTAATGAAATTAAAAACTGGATTTGAACAATATAAAGAACAGGAATGGTCAACATGAGTCGCTTTAACTCTATCAGCGATGTGCATTCTTTTCTGGATTCTATTCCCATGTTCCAAAAGGCAGGTACTTCAGCCGCTAACTTTTCCCTGGATGCCATTCGTACTTTTTGTGAGGCTTTGGGTGATCCTCAAAAGCAGTATCCTTCCATTCATGTAGCCGGTACCAATGGCAAAGGAACCACATCGTACCTGCTGGAAAAGATCTACAGTGATGCCGGATATAAGGCCGGGCTTTTTACTTCACCTCATTTGCTTAGATATAATGAAAGAGTGCGGGTTGGTCAGCTGGAAATTACAGACCAACAGATGTTGGAGTTTTTTAGGACGGCAGATGATCTGTTTAAGGAAATTAAACTCAGTTATTTTGAGATCAGTACCGCTTTGGCTTTTTGGTTTTTTGCAGAGCAGGAAGTTGATGTTGCAATCATTGAGACTGGATTGGGAGGACGTCTGGATTCAACCAACATCATCACACCTGAAGTTTCAGTGATCACATCTATTGGTCTTGATCATCAAAGTGTATTGGGCGATACCATAGAAGAGATCGCTGCTGAAAAAGCCGGGATCATAAAAGAAAGTATTCCTGTGGTGATAGGTAATATTACAGGCTCTGCCAAGACGGTAATTGAGCACGAAGCAAGATCAAAGCATGCATCATTGACCTATGCTGAAGAACTGGATCCGAAGTGGAATAAAGGAACTGTTACGCTCAAAAAAGCGGACATAGAGATCAAAACGTCTTTTAAGGAATCGGTAAACAGGTGGAATGTCGCCATTTCTTTTTTAGTGACAGAAGTTCTTCAAGATCAATTTCCGATGCCGGAAGACAGGTTATTGGATGCGATCAAAAACTTTGAAGGAGCCCCCGGAAGGTTTGAAAAAATACACCCGAAATACGAGTGGTATTTCAGCGGCTCTCATAATAGCCAGGCGCTGGAATCATCCTTAGAAGGGATAAGGGCTATAAAATCCATTTCCGAAACCGTATTGGTCTTTTCAGCAATGAAAGATAAGCTGAACCCGGAAATGTTCAAGTATTTGAGGGGCTTTAAAAAGGCTTATTTCATAGAACAGGAAGGGGATAGGGCTGCAAAGTTAAGTGATCTGAAAGGTAATTTGGAAGTTGAATTGATAGGTGAATCACAAAAAGAAAATATTTTAAATGAATTGAAGACAGAGTTAGTAATTTTTATGGGAAGTTTTTACTTTTATCCTATAGTTAAGCGGTGGACAGAAAACGTATCATAACAAGCACCGCTCATTTCATCCTTACCTGATTGAATATCCAGTATCGTTACCAAAACAGGGTAACATGATGTTCACCCCAAAATTCAGTAAGAATCATATATTCATAACAGCCACATTTTATGTCAGATAATGAAACCGCCGGAATCCCGGCCGGGGAGTTGGAATCCTTAGAGGGGAAAAAGCTTCACGAATTACAGACTATCGCCAAATCTATTGGAATCAAGCGAGTTACAGGAGTACGTAAAGTTCAGTTGATCGAACAGATACGTGAGACCGCCAAGAAAGGCCAGGTATCTTCTTCTTCTGATAACAGTAATGAGGATCGCCAGAAAAATGATTCTACCCAGAAAGATTCTGAACTTAAAAGCTATGGTGGCCAGGATCATATCGTATCCTATAAAAAGAAGGATGAGAAAAAAGATGACTCCGGGAAAAAGCAACAGCATAAACATAAGCATAATAACAACCGGCGCAAGGGACACGAACACAATAAGCTTCCTGAGTCGGATGCCAACACTTTAGAAGAACGTATCAAGGAGCTGGAGCCGGATCTTGGTCCATATCTCTTCAATGAAGGTACCCTTGAGATCCTGCCGGATGGATACGGTTTTTTACGGTCTGTGAATTATAACTATAAGGCCAGCCCGGATGATATCTATGTATCGCCTTCGCAGATCAAAAGATTCAGGTTGAAGCAGGGCGATTGTGTGATCGGTGTGATCCGCCCTCCAAAAGTAGGGGAGCGTTATTTCGCATTACTCAGAATTGAAGGAGTAAACGGCCGCATTCCTCACGATATGGATAATCGTCAGGGATTTGATGATCTGTTGCCTATTCACCCGGATGAGCGTTACCGCCTTGAGTTTGACCCAAAAGAACATTCAACAAGACTGATAGACCTTTTTGCACCTTTAGGGAAAGGTCAGCGTGGGTTGATCGTGGCTCAGCCCAAAACAGGTAAAACTACCATCCTGAGAAATATTGCGAACGCTGTTTCTGCCAACCACCCAAAAACAAAGATCCTGATCGTACTTGTGGATGAGCGTCCGGAAGAAGTTACCGAGATGGAGCGCACCGTGAAAAATGCGGAAGTGGTTGCTTCTACCTTTGATGAAAAACCGGAAAACCACATCGGATTAGCCGAGATCGTTTTTGAAAAAGCCAAACGTCTGGTTGAAAGCGGCCATGATGTGTTGATGCTGATGGATTCTATCACACGACTTGCACGAGCGTATAATGTTGTGGCTTCCAACAAAGGAAGAACAATGTCGGGCGGGGTAGATTCTGAAGCCCTTAAAGCACCGCGACAACTATTCAGTTCTGCTCGGAATATCGAGAATGGCGGTTCCCTTACTATTTTAGCTACTGCCTTGATCGACACCGGTTCGCGTATGGATGACGTGATCTTTGAGGAATTCAAGGGAACCGGTAATATGGAGATCTATCTGGATCGCAGAATTTCTGAACGTCGTGTATATCCTGCCATCGACATTTTCCGAAGCGGAACCCGGCGCGAAGAATTGCTGGTTTCTGAGGCCGAGCGTGAAAAAGTGGTACTGCTTCGCCGTTATCTTACAAATATGAGTCCGTACGAAGCCATGGACTTCCTGCTTGATAAGATCAAAGGCACAAAGAACAATGAAGAGTTCCTGATCTCGATGAATAAGTAACGTCATTGTAAACGGTCTGATGGATAACCCATCTGACCGTTTTGATTATGGCTTTTATATTTACCAATGGCCATCCATCTGCTCCGAAAAATGGATTTTTTAAACCAAATCCAAAAAGTAGATCCTTAAGTCTTGGCTTTAATTCTGCTTTAGTTGGAATATATTTTACCTCATAGTACATTCTCTGATCTATAAAATGTAGAGACAACTATTTTCACGTATGGGGAAATATATTTTTAAGAATGAAGAAGCCCGAAGCCGGCAAGAAGACTGGTATCAACGCTTTTTAGTTAAAGCAGACTGCAGGGTCCAATTTGAATCTATTGCTACTTCCTATGGGGAGTCCCAGGTATTATTAGCCGGAGATACTTCTAAACCTCCTTTGGTCTGTCTTCATGCTATGCTGACCGGGTCCGCACATCTGCTTTCCGAACTAAAGTATCTCACCGAGTCCTATCACCTTATACTTCCTGATATTCCCGGACATTCCGTTCACGGTATTCCGGAACGGCTGTCCTATAAAGACAGCTCATACATCAATTGGCTTTCTGAAATAGTAGCTGAACTGCCTTCAAGTGAAATTGATCTGTTTGGGATAAGTTTGGGAGGGTTTATTGCACACCGGTTTGCAGCTGCATACCCTGAGAAAGTAAATAAATTAGCCCTGGTCGTACCTGCAGGTATTGTACAGGGATCGGTTTTCAAAGGATTAGCCAAAATGGCCATCCCGATGATCAAATACAGGATCAAGCCAACAGAAGAGAACTTAAAAGAGTTGACTGATTTCTTATTATCGAATTGGGATGAGGACTGGGGCTATTTTCTTGGAGATTCCATGCGTGATTTTATCACTCCAAAAAGCATTCCTCCGGTCTCATCCGATGAAACGCTTAAAAAATTAACGATGCCGTGTCTTGTTATAGGGGCTGATCAGGATATTTCATTTCCAGGCAAACCATTGGTAGAAAGGGCACAGGCTCATCTTCCTTTAGTAGAAACCGAACTTTTGACTGACACACGCCACTCGCCACCAACTACCGATGAGTTCAGGAAATGGATGGCAGAACATTTACAGCTATTCCTTGAGAACTAATTAAAAATGTTTCCCAAAGCGTTCTGAATTTGAGATAAGATCGGCCATCCTGTTGCATTTTATCAAGTCCTCCCTTGAGGGAGGTGCCGGACTGAGCGGATGCGAAGTCTGGCGGAGGGTGTTGGTGCCAAAGGGTCCGTTGTTTTTTACGGCCTAAATTTTTCAACTGTTTTGATTCGAATTTACGTCAAGCTGTATTGCCCTTAGTGCCAACACCCCTCGAATTCAGTCAGGAACAACTGACTGATTTATCTCCCCTCAAGGGGAGAATTTCTCCATTCATATTCTGTAAACGAATTCCCTGACAGACTCTGCGATGACAGGTTATTTTCTCCTCGTGACGAAGGTCCATCTTCGTCACACAGTCCGGGAAGCTCCGGCTTCCGGTTGATCTCGATGAATAAGTAATTTTTCGGTGAGCATTTTTGAAGTTTACTTACGGTCTGACGGATAACCCGTCTGACCGTTTTGACTATGCCTTTCAGGTATAATTCGGCCATCCATCAGCCCCGACAGCTGTCGGGACAGATGGTTCTCCAAAAACTATCTACCTGATTTTAATCTCTCTCCCAAACAGCATATCCATAAAAGCCTGCCTTACCTCCGGGTTTGCATCTCTATAGGTGCCAAACTCAACATGACGGTTAGGGCGTGTCGTGTCGATCTCAATGCCCCATAGCGGAGAGGTCGTAGTTGGAAGCATGGAATATCGCCCATCGCCAATGACGTTTTCATGATCGGGGTGCTGAATGAGGACGCCCTCCGAGAGATCCGAAAAACGCTGAATATCCTGATACAGGATACTTCCCTCGAATTCAGCATAGTTCTCCTTCCATTGTAACAGCGCTGCTGCATCACCTTCATAGATCACGGGATCGGCAAAGGGGAGAGACCGGACACCATAGCTGTACAGGGAATCGCCGGTGGTATAGTGAATACTCCAAAGCAGCTGATTGGCAATGGTGGGCTTGACGATCAGTTGTTGGATCTCATGGTTATTTGAACGGGCAATTTCCTGAGCGGTGCGAATGCCTTTTTGTTGCTGGGTGAAAGCGAAGAGCAAATACACAACAACCCAGCCGAAACTAAGCCGGGCATACATCTTTTCCTTTTTATAGAATGCTAATCCCGTGAAAATGAGGACTCCCAGTGTAAACAGCGGATCAAAGACCGAGATGATATCCAGGGAAAAACGCCCGGAGCTGAACGGCCAAAAAAGCAGGACGCCGTAGCTGGTGATCAAATCCATGAGTCCCGCCGTGGCATAGCCGGCCAGACTGAACATATACGTTTGTTTCAGGGTGAGATACTTTCGCACAAACCACCAAAGCAGGACGGTGGCGATCAATGCCCCCACCGGGATAAAGATCAGCGAGTGCGTAAACTGCCGGTGCATCTCCAGGTTGAGCAGGGGATCGGAGGCGCTGGAAATAACTACATCGAGGTCGGCGAGCATGGCTGAGGCCAGTCCCGTAAAAGCCGATGCCCGAAGGGTTCTTTTATTTGCAAACGACTGCGAGGCGGTGGCACCGATAAGTCCGTGGGTGACGGGATCCATAGATAAGTGAGGTTAAAAATGTGCCGTTAAAGTAAACCTGTAACACGGAAATTGAAAAAGTTTTTATTCAGCCTTCTTCTCTTAAGTTAAGTTTAACTATGGAATACCGGAGAAGTTGACTTTGTACGCTAACTCACTATATTGGTAGGACTTATTTCGGGGTTTTATTCTGCGACTTTATACGACTGACGAGACGGATAAAATCCGGAAAACAACGAGAAAGGCATGTAGAGTACGATTCCCGGATCTTATCTGACGTCTTATAAGATACCCCTTGTCGTATATTAATATGTTATGCTACCTTTTCTTATAACTTGACAATATGTACGGAATGACGTACGTTAGTTTTATAAATGAACTTAAGTTACCAACCCATGAAAACACTAACAGCTACGCAAGCTCGCAAAGAAATTTATC